>JAFDWK010000025.1:17741-26885 GCA_018268515.1 Actinomycetota bacterium | reverse complement strand
ACGACCAGACGGATGACCAGGCCGCGCCGGCGGTGGCGGCGGCCGAGCCGACGCTCGAGGAGTTGCTCGGGCCGGCCCCTGTCTCGATGCAGGACGCGATGCCCGATTCGATGCCGGATCGGGCTCTCGTCGCGGCACAGGANNCCGGTGCCGGGCCGCGCTCTGACATCCGCTCCGGCGCGGGATGCGATTCGAGCGCCGTTCCCGGATCCGCGGGAGGTGCAGTCCGTCGATACGCGACGGTCCCGTCGGCATGCCGCGCGGCTCGATCCGGTGATCCCCGCGTCCGCGCCCGTCGGCGAGCGGTTCGTGCGCGTCGGCGCATAGCGCGATTCGTGCGCGTCGGCGCATGGCGCGGCCGGGTTCGCCGGCGGATGCTTACCGTGTGTGCGCGTCATCGTGTGGGCGCACCTTGACAAGGACGCCCTTCAACTCGCAGACTATTACACATCATGAAAGTTATATTTCATGATGTGAAATCATCTCGGTTGGGATCGACGCGACGAGGAGGTCCGCCATGACCGCGAACCCCCGCGTCCGGTCAGCCGCGCCCGCCGAACGGCATCCCGCTCGCCGTGATCGTCAGCGCGCCGATGGTGGCCTCGGCCGGAAGATCGGCCATGAGCAGCACGGTGCGCGCCGCGGCCTCGACATCGAAGGTCGGCTCGACCTTCCGGGTGCCGTCGGCCTGCAGCGCGCCGGATCCGACACCCAGCTCGTCCATGATCTCGGTGCGGGTGTTGCCGATGTCGATCTGCCCGCAGGAGATGCGGTGCGGCCGGCCGTCCAGATCGATGGACCGGGTGAGTCCGGTCAGCGCGTGCTTGCTGACCGCGTAGGCGACCGAGAGCGGTCGGGGGGACTGCGCGGAGATGGATCCGTTGTTGATGATCCGCCCGCCCTGCGGGGTCTGCGCGCGCATCACGCGCATCGCGCCGCGTGCGCACAGCAGCGCGCCGGTGATGTTCACCGCGAGGGTGCGCTCCCAGTCGTCCAGGGCGATGTCCGCCGCCGACACCGCGGGGCCGAATGCGCCGGCGTTGTTGAACAGCACGTCCACCCGGCCCCATGCGCGCAGTACACGGTCGAAGAGGGCGTCGACCTCCGCCTCGCGCGTCACATCGGTCGGCACCACGAGCGCGTGCGGGCTTCCCTCGGCCGTCTCCGCCAGCGCATCCTCGCGCCGCCCGGCGAGCGCCACGCGGTAGCCGGCCTCCAGCATGGTGCGTGCCACGGCACGCCCGATCCCCGATCCGGCACCCGTCACCACGGCGATGCGCTTGCTCATCGTCACTCCTCGAACCTCAGACCCGCTGCGCAATCCGCAGCCACCTACATCTAGCAGATCAGCCCGGCTGCGTGACCGGCAGCCCCCGATACTTCCCACAGAAAGGTCGAAGATGCACGAACAGAGCACTCGGTTCCTGAGCGAGCGCAGCGCGACGAAGGGCGCCCTCGGATCCGACACCCTGGATCACGACCCCGAAGAGACCGCCGAATGGCTCGAGTCGCTAGATGCGCTCGTCGCCCAGCGCGGCCCCGAACGCGGCGAGCACATCGTGCGCTCGCTCGCCGCCCACGCCGGCTACGCCCCCGAGCCCAGCGCCACGACCGACTACATCAACACGATCTCCGCGGCCGACGAGCCGGCCTACCCGGGCGACGAGGAGCTCGAGCGCCGCTACCGCGCATGGATGCGCTGGAACGCCGCGATCCTCGTGCACCGCGCGCAGCGCCCCGGCATCGGGGCGGGCGGGCACATCTCCACCTACGCGGGCGCCGCGACCCTGTACGAAGTGGGCTTCAACCACTTCTTCCGGGGCAAGGACCACCCGGGCGGCGGCGACCAGGTGTACTTCCAGGGCCACGCCTCGCCCGGCATGTACGCGCGCGCCTTCATGGAGGGCCGCCTCAGCGAGGAGGACCTCGACGGCTTCCGCCAGGAGCGCTCCCGCGAGGGGCACGCGCTGAGCTCCTACCCGCACCCCCGCCTCATGCCGGAGTTCTGGGAGTTCCCGACCGTGTCGATGGGCATCGGCCCGATGAACGCGATCTACCAGGCCCAGTCCAACCGCTACCTGCACCACCGCGGTCTCAAGGACACCAGCGACCAGCACGTGTGGGCGTTCCTCGGCGACGGCGAGATGGACGAGCCGGAGAGCCGCGGACTGCTGCAGCTCGCCGCGAACGACGGCCTGGACAACCTCACCTTCGTGGTGAACTGCAACCTGCAGCGACTGGACGGCCCGGTCCGCGGCAACGGCAAGATCATGCAGGAGCTGGAGGGCTTCTTCCGCGGTGCGGGCTGGAACGTGATCAAGGTCGTGTGGGGCCGCGAGTGGGACGACCTGCTCGCCCGTGACACCTCGGGCGCGCTGCTCGACATCATGAACACCACCCGCGACGGCGACTATCAGACGTACAAGGCCGAGTCGGGCGGGTTCATCCGGGAGCACTTCTTCGGCAAGGATCCGCGTGCGCTGGCGCTCGTCGAGAACCTCACCGACGATCAGATCTGGGGCCTCAAGCGCGGCGGTCACGACTACCACAAGGTCTTCGCCGCCTACCAGCGCTCGCTCGAGCACAACGGCAAGCCGACGGTCATCCTGGTCAAGACGGTCAAGGGCTACGGCCTGGGGCCCCGCTTCGAGGCGCGCAACGCGACGCACCAGATGAAGAAGCTCACCCTGCAGGACCTCAAGGACTTCCGCGACCACCTGCGCGTGCCGATCAGCGACGCCCAGCTCGAGGCCGACCCGTACCGGCCGCCGTACTACCACCCGGGCGCCGACGCCCCGGAGATCCGGTACATGCAGGAGCAGCGCCGCGCGCTCGGCGGCTACCTGCCGGAGCGTCGTCCGAACGCGTCGGGCGAGATCGCCCTGCCCGACGCGAAGGCGTACGAGGTGGCGGCCCGCGGATCCGGCAAGCAGCAGGCCGCGACGACCATGGCGTTCGTGCGGGTGCTGAAGGATCTCATGCGCGACCCCGAGTTCGGCAAGCGGATCGTCCCGATCATCCCGGACGAGGCGCGCACCTTCGGCATGGACGCGTTCTTCCCCACCGCGAAGATCTACAACCCGAACGGGCAGAACTATCTCGCGGTCGACCGTGACATCGTGCTCTCCTACAAGGAGTCGACGGCGGGCCAGATCCTGCACGTCGGCATCAACGAGGCCGGATCCATCGCCGCGTTCACCGCTGCCGGCACGGCTTACGCGACGCACGGCGTGCCGCTCGTGCCGGTGTACGTGTTCTACTCGATGTTCGGCTTCCAGCGCACCGGCGACTCGCTGTGGGCGGCCGCCGACCAGATGACCCGCGGCTTCCTGATCTCGGCGACCGCGGGGCGCACCACGCTGACCGGCGAGGGCCTGCAGCACGCCGACGGGCACTCGCCGCTGCTCGCCGCGACCAACGCCGCCGTGGTCACCTACGACCCGGCGTTCGGCTACGAGATCGGCCACATCGTGCGCGCGGGCATCGAGCGCATGTACGGTGCGGACTCGACCGACCGCAACCACATCTACAACCTCATGGTCTACAACGAGCCGATCGTGCAGCCGGCCGAGCCGGAGGGCGTGGATGTGGCCGGGATCCTCGGCGGCATCCACCGGATCGCGTCGGTCGAGGTGCCGAAGGCGCACCTGCTCGCTTCGGGCATCGGCGTGACCTGGGCCCAGGAGGCCCAGCAGCTGCTCCGCGACGACTGGGGCGTCCAGGCCGACGTCTGGTCGGTGACCAGCTGGACCGAGCTCCGCCGTGACGCGGTCGCCGCCGAGGAGGACGAGTTCCTCGGGCGCGGCGCGAGGGTGCCGTTCGTGCAGCAGCAGCTCGCCGATGCGCACGGCCCGATCGTGGCGGTCAGCGACTACGCGAAGGACCTGCCGGACCAGATCCGCCAGTTCGTCCCGAACGACTGGGCGAGCCTCGGCGCCGACGGCTTCGGCTTCTCGGACACCCGCGCCGCGGCCCGCCGGTACTTCAAGATCGACGGCCCCTCGGTCGTGGTGCGGATGCTGCAACTGCTCGCCAAGCGCGGCGAGATCGACGCGTCGGTCCCGGTGCAGGCCGCCGAGCGCTACCGCCTGCTCGACGTGAACGCCGGCACCAGCGGTTCCGACGCGGAGTGACGCTCGACCCGGGGGCTTCGAGGCCTCCGGTGTGCGCGGCCCGCAGTGCGCGCCCGCAGTGCGCGCCCCGCGGGTGCCGTGGAGGTGGAAAACGTCGCTCCGAACTCAGCCGGAGCGGCGGTTTCCATCTCCAGTGGGCGCGGTGCCGCGGCGTGGGGATGGGTTTCGCCGGTGGGGTCGGCGTGTGGATCGCGTTTTCCATCTCCGTGGATCCGGTACTCCGGCCCGCGTGTTCAGCGCGTGAGGAGGAATGACTGCGGCGAACGGTCTCGGGATGGAACTCGCGCCTACGCACAGGTGGGTAGTCGCGAATTCCATCTCCAGCCGCGTCGTGCTCCGTCCTCCACAGGACGCAGGATCCGTGAGATCTACACCGATTGCGTGATCGGCGGCCCATGACCCCCGCTGCCCCGAGAGCATCGGAGGATGCATCACCGGATCCCGCTGCCGACCTCGTTGGGCGAATCCTTCACGTTGGGCGAGGCCGCCGCGGCGGGTATCCGTCGCGGGCGGGCCGACGCGGGCGATCTGCATCGTCCGTTCCGCGGGGTCCGCTCCACCGTGGTACCCGCGACGTTCGCGGATCTCGTCCGCTGCGGCGCTCGACGGCTGAAGCCCCGGCAGCGGTTCGTCGGCAGAACCGCCGCGCGACTCTGGGGTCTTCCGATTCCGCAACGATGGACACCCGAGGAGCCGCTCGAGGTCGCGGTACCGCGCGACGCGACGCCACCGAGGACGGCAGGTATCGTCGGGCGACGGCTCGTCGAACGGCACGCGTCGACGTGGCAGGTCGGAGCCGTTCCGGTTGTGGATCCGATCGCGGCCGTGTTCAGCGTCGCGGGAGAGCTGACCGTCGACCAAGCGGTGGTGCTGCTCGATGCCCTCCTCACGACGGCCGACAACTATCCGAAGCTGCTGGAGAGTCGTCCGGTGGCCACCCGCGCGGACATCGAAGAGCGACTGCGGCAATGGATCCGATTCCCCGGACGACGAACGGTCTTGGGCGCACTTGCGCAGGCAAGGGAACACGTCGAATCTCCGAAGGAGACCGAGACCCGACTGCTCCTCGTCGATGCGGGGCTCCCGGAGCCGGAGGTGCAGCACGAAGTGCGGGACGGCGGCCGACTCATCGCGCGGGTAGACCTGGCGTACCCGCGGTGGCGGGTCGCCATCGAATACGAAGGTGACGGGCACCGCACCGACGCCGCTCAATGGCGCCGCGACATCCAGCGCCAGCGCGACCTCGAGGACCGCGGTTGGATCATCATCCGTCTCACCCAGCTCGACCTTGCCGAGGGCGCCGCGGCGCTCGTGGATCGGATCCGCCGCGCGATCACGTCCCGCCAGCGCTGACCGCACCCGGGTGGGGATGGATCTCGATGGTGGCGGAGGCGGCGGAGCGGTGAATTCCATCCCGGGGCCGGATCCGTTCGCGGGTGGGGATGGATTTCGGGGGTGGGGACGCGTGCGGAGCGGTGATTTCCATCCCGGGGCCGGATCCGTTCCCGGTGGGGATGGATTTCGGTGGTGGCGGTGGCGGCGGGGCGGTGAATTCCATCCCGGGGCCAGATCCGTTCCCGGGTGGGGATGGATTTCGGGGGTGGGGATGCGTCCTACTCCGAACCCCGCCCCCGCCGAACCTGGAGCCGGGTGCCCCGCGCCCGGCCTACGCGTCGAGGTCGGCGGCGATCGCGGCGGCGGCGTCGCGCAGCAGCGGCACGGCCCGCTCGCCGAACTCCTCGGTGACGCGGGCGATCGGGCCGGAGACCGACACCGCGGTCGGCGTCGGGGCGCCGGGCACGGCCATGGCGTAGCAGCGCACGCCGATCTCCTGCTCCTGCTCGTCGATCGAGTAGCCGCGCTCGCGGATGAGGTCGAGCTCGGCCAGCAGGGCGTCCACGGTGCCGATGCTGTAGGAGGTCGGGGTGCTCATGCCCGTGCGCCCGACGATGCCGCGCACGGTGTCGTCGTCGAGCTGCGCGAGGATCGCCTTGCCGACGCCGGTGTCGTGCACGTTCGCGCGGCGGCCGACCTCGGTGAACATGCGCATCGAGTGCTGCGAGGGCACCTGGGCGACGTACACGACCATGTCGCCGTCGAGCACGGCCATGTTGGCGCTTTCGCCGAGCGCGTCGACGAGGGTCTTCAGCTGCGGGCGGGCGAGCGCGCCGAACTGGCGCGACGCGCCCTCGCCGATGCGGATGAGCCGCGGGCCGAGCGCGTAGCGGCGGTTGGGCAGCTGGCGGGCGTAGCCGAGCGAGACCAGCGTGCGCAGCAGCCGGTGGATGGTCGGCAGCGGCAGGTCCGTCGAGACGGAGAGCTCGCTGAGCGTCACGTCGCCGCCCGCATCGGTGACCAGCTCGAGCAGCTCGAACGCGCGCTCGACCGACTGCACGCCCGATCCCGCGGCCTTGCCGGCCTTCGCGCGCGGATCCTTGGCGTCGGTGGTGGTCAGAATCTCCGTCATGTGGGCTCCCGTCCTTGTGGTAATTCCATCATGCGAGAGTCCCACGCCGGAAATCCGAGAACCTCGGAAGACTCAGGTTGCGTAAAACTTCCACGATAGAGATAATAGTGTCCACAATACGAAAGTTGTAAAGAGTTCATCACCGCACACAGCGCCCGAGCCCTCCGCCCGGGACGCCTCGATGAGGAGGAATCATGGCGAATCCGGGTCCCGGGAATTCGATCACGCTGCGCATCGACGCGCCGTCAAACTTCACCGTCACGAGCGAGCTCGCCGCGGCGGCCGCGGCCGCCGGCGCCGTCGTGACCGCGCTCGACGTCGTCGAGTCGCACCCCACCACGATCGTGGTGGACCTGACCTGCAACACCACCGGCGAGGATCACGCCGAGCAGGTCGCCGGCGCGGTCGAGGCCCTGCCGGGCGTCACCGTGCGCCAGGTCAGCGACCGCACCTTCCTGATGCACCTGGGCGGCAAGCTCGAGGTCGTC
This sequence comes from Actinomycetota bacterium, assembly GCA_018268515.1. Lineage (GTDB taxonomy): Bacteria > Actinomycetota > Actinomycetes > Actinomycetales > Microbacteriaceae > Microbacterium. The sequence goes on along the minus strand of JAFDWK010000025.1, from coordinate 19,797 downwards.
CCCAGCGTGCCGCTGCGCAATCGCGACGACCTCTCCCGCGCCTACACGCCGGGCGTCGCCCGGGTGTGCATGGCGATCGCGGAGGACAAGAGCAAGGCCCGCAACCTCACCGTCAAGCGCAACACGATCGCGGTCGTCACCGACGGCACCGCCGTGCTCGGCCTCGGCGACATCGGCCCCGAGGCCGCCCTGCCGGTCATGGAGGGCAAGGCCGCCCTGTTCAAGCAGTTCGCGAACGTCGACGCCTGGCCGGTGTGCCTGGACACCAAGGACACCGAGGAGATCATCACCATCGTCAAGGCGATCGCCCCCGTCTACGGCGGCGTGAACCTCGAGGACATCGCCGCCCCGCGCTGCTTCGAGATCGAGGCCCGGCTGCGCGAGGAGCTCGACATCCCGGTCTTCCACGACGACCAGCACGGCACCGCGATCGTCACGCTCGCGGCCCTGCAGAACGCGCTCAAGGTCGTCGACAAGACGATCGGCGAGGTGCGCATCGTCGTGTCGGGCGTCGGCGCGGCCGGCAACGCCATCGTGCAGCTGCTGCTCGCCGAAGGCGCCAACGACATCGTCGCGTGTGGTCGCAACGGCGCGATCCACCGCGGCGAGCAGTACACCGACGCGCACCGCATCGAGCTCGCGGCGACCACCAACCCGCGCGGCTTCACGGGCACGCTCAAGGAGGCCGTGGTCGGCGCCGACGTGTTCATCGGCGTGAGCGCCCCGAACGTGCTCGACGAGGGCGACATCGCCGCCATGGCCGACGACGCGATCGTGTTCGCGATGGCGAACCCGACCCCCGAGGTCGACCCGATCGTCGCGTCCAAGCACGCCGCGGTCGTCGCCACCGGACGCAGCGACTTCCCGAACCAGATCAACAACGTGCTCGCGTTCCCCGGCTTCTTCCGGGGCCTGCTCGACGCGGGCGTGTCGGACATCACCCCGCCTATGCTGGTCGCAGCCGCGCAGGCGATCGCAGACCGGGTCGGCGAGGACGAGCTCAACGCGAGCTTCATCATCCCCAGCGTGTTCGACCCGCTCGTGGCGGGCGCCGTCGCCGAGGCGATCGTGCGCGTCGTCGAGTCGTCGAAGGAGTCAGCCCTATGACCGCAGGCACGCTGGGCGAGGCCGACCTCGCCGACATCGACACCCGCCTCTCCGGCACCGACACGCTGCTGCGCACCGAGTACCCGGGCGATGACGGATCCCGCCAGCCCGTGCACACCCTGTACGTGCCGGCGGACCGCTTCCGGCTCGACCTGCCGACGGTCTCCGGTCGGGCCGCGGCCGACGCCGTGGCCGCATTCGGCGGCACCGTGGCGCTCGCCCAGGCCGTCGGGCTCGGGCACCTCGCCGCCGAGCTCGCCCCCCTCGTGGACGCGAAGCTCGAGCGCGAGCCCATCGAAGACCTGCGCCTGGACTTCGAGGACGGCTACGGCACCCGCCCCGACGAGGAGGAGGACGCGGATGCGGTCCTCGCCGCCGAGCGGGTCGCGGCAGCCGTCGCCGCCGGGGTCGCGCCGCCGTTCATCGGCATCCGGTTCAAGTGCTTCGAGGCGCCGACGCGCCGGCGCGGGATCCGCACGCTCGACCTGTTCCTGACGACCCTCGCAGCCGCGGGGCCCCTCCCGGACGGGCTCGTGCTCACGCTGCCCAAGGTCACCACGGTCGATCAGGTCGAGGCCATGGTGGTGCTCTGCGAGCTGTTCGAGCAGCGCCTGGGCCTGCCCGCGGGCCGGCTGCGCTTCGAGGTGCAGATGGAGACCCCGCAGCTCATCGTCGCCGCGGACGGATCCGTCCCGGTCGCCACACTCCTGCACCGCGCCGACGGCCGGGTGTCCGCCCTGCACTACGGCACGTACGACTACAGCGCCTCGCTGCAGATCGCCGCGGCGTACCAGTCCATGGAGCACCCCGCCGCCGACTACGCCAAACAGGTCATGCAGGTCGCCGTCGCCGAGACCGGCGTGCGGATCTCGGACGGATCCACCAACGTGATCCCGGTCGGGGATCCGGATCACGTCATCGAGGCCTGGACGCTGCATGCCCGCCTGGT
>JAFDWK010000025.1:12234-17633 GCA_018268515.1 Actinomycetota bacterium | reverse complement strand
TGCGCGTCACCCGTCTGCTGGCGGGTGACCAGAAGGAACGGCCCGGAGATTCTCGCCCCCTGCGGGATTCTCCGGGCAGCGACGCCACCATCATGGACGAGCCGGCGACGGCCCGCGCCCTGGCGCGGTTCGTCGTGCGCGGCCTCGAGTGCGGCGCGCTCACGGCCGAAGAGGTGCGCTCCGGGACCGGATCCGAGCCCGCGGAGCTCATCCGCCTCGCGCACCCGAAACTCGCCGTTTCCGTCACCGACTAAGTTCCGTCTCCGATCAAGACCCTGGAGGTCGTCTCATGAGCTCAGCCGCTCGCACCTACTACACCCCGGCCGGCGGCCTGCCGCCCCAGACCGATCTGCTCACCGATCGGGCCGTCGTCAAGCTCGCGTACACCTTCATCCCGAAGGGCGTGCTGCGCGACATCGTGACGAGCAGCCTGCCCGGGTTCACGAACACCCGGGCGTGGATCCTCGCCCGTCCGACGCCGAGCTCCGCGACCACGTTCTCGCAGCTCATCGTCGAGATCGCCCCCGGCGGCGGGGCGGCGAAGCCCGAGGTGGAGGCCGGCGTCGAGGGCGTCGTCTTCGTCACGACGGGCCGGCTCACCCTGACGCTGGAGGGCGAGACGCACGTGCTCGAGGAGGGCGGCTACGCCTTCCTCGCTCCCGGGGCCGAGTGGTCGCTCGCGAACGAGGGCGACGAGATCACCAGCTTCCACTGGATCCGCAAGGCCTATGAGTGGCTCGAGGGCATCGACGCGCCGGCGTCGTTCGTCACCAGCGACAAGGACGTCGAACCGGTCTCGATGCCCGACACCGACGACGTCTGGTCGACGACGCGCTTCTCGGACGCGAGCGACATGGCGCACGACATGCAGGTGAACATCGTCACCTTCAAGCCGGGCGGATCCATCCCGTTCGCCGAGACGCACATCATGGAGCACGGTCTCTTCGTGCTCCAGGGCAAGGCCGTCTACCGTCTCAACGACGACTGGGTGGAGTGCGAGGCCGGCGACTACATGGTGCTGCGCGCCTTCTGCCCGCAGGCCTGCTACGCCGGCGGCCCCGAGGACTTCCGGTACCTGCTGTACAAGGACATGAACCGCCAGATCACGCTGACCTGACGGCCCCCGCGCGTTCCGATTGCGCACCGGCCTGGTCCTCAGGCGTGAGAAACCACAATCTGCATGAGACACCACTGCTGCTGTGGTGTCTCATGTCGGATCTCGTTTCTCGCGGACGACTTGCGAGCCGCGTTGGTGGCGAGCTGACTCACCCCCGTGCGTGCCAGGCCGACTACCGCTTGCTCGCTCACGGATTCATAGCGGCATGCACCACGGTCCTGCTTGCGCGGATTCCAGCGCACCAGGTCCCGCGACCCGTTGACTTCCGGAACGTCTCGGCCTAAACTTTCATCAATCAAGAATGTTCTTCCATAATTTGGAATAGTTCGGAACCTACGACAGACATCAAGGACGATCTCATGAGCTACACCGTCAACGCCTCGATCCTGCTGACCGACCTGCCGATCCTCGATCGTCCGGCCGCCGCCAAGGCCGCCGGGTTCGACGCGGTGGAGTTCTGGTGGCCGTTCTCCGTCGCCGTGCCCGCCCAGGATGAGGTCGACGCCTTCGTCTCCGCGATCCAGGACGCCGGCGTGCAGCTGACCGGTCTGAACTTCTTCGCCGGCGACATGCCGGGCGGCGACCGCGGCCTGGTGTCGTGGGTCGGCCGCGAGGAGGAGTTCGCCGCCAACATCGATGTCGTCGTCGAGATCGGCCGCCGCCTCGGCACCACCGCGTTCAACGCGCTCTACGGCAACCGCCTCGAGGGCGTCGACGAGAAGGCGCAGGACGACCTCGCCGTGAAGAACCTCGCCGCGGCAGGACGCGCGGTCGCGGCGATCGGCGGCGTCGTGCTGCTCGAGCCGGTCAGCGGCACCCCCGCCTACCCGCTGAAGACCGCGGCCGACACGCTCGCGATCATCGCGCGCGTGAAGGACGAGGAGGGCGTCGACAACGTCCGCCTCCTCGCCGATTTCTACCACCTCGCCGTCAACGGCGACGACGTGCCGGCCGTGATCGCCGGGCACGCCGCCGAGTTCGGCCACATCCAGATCGCGGATGCTCCCGGTCGCGGCGAGCCCGGCACCGGCGACCTGCCGCTCGCGCAGTGGATCGCCGACGCCGAGGTCGGCGGCTACACCGGCGTCATCGGCCTCGAGTACAAGGCCACTCAGGCGGATCCCTTCGCCTGGCTCGGCCGGTCCAAGAGCACGACCACCGCGGCCGCCCAGGCCTGACCTCACCCGACTTTTCCGCGAAGGAGCGAAGACATGACCCGCATCGCATTCATCGGCCTCGGCATCATGGGCCTGCCCATGGCCACCAATCTCGTCACCGCCGGTTACGACGTGGTCGGCTACAACCGCAGCCAGGAGGCGATCGACAAGCTCGTCGCCGCCGGCGGCACCGCCGCGACCGGCATCGCCGACGCCGTGAAGGACGCCGACGTCGTCATCACGATGGTGCCGGACTCCCCGGACGTCGCCGGCGTCGTGCAGGGCCCGGACGGGGTCTTCGCGAACGCCAAGGCCGGCGCGCTCTGGATCGACAACTCCTCGATCCGCCCCGACGTGGCCAAGGAGCTGGCCGAGGAGGCCGTCGCCGCCGGTCTCGGCGTCGTCGACGCCCCGGTCTCCGGTGGCGAGCAGGGTGCGATCGACGCGGTCCTGTCGATCATGGTCGGCGGCTCCGCCGACGACTTCGCGAAGGCCGAGCCCGTGCTGAACGCGATCGGCAAGACCATCGTGCACGTCGGCCCCGCCGGCGCCGGCCAGACGGTCAAGGCCGCCAACCAGCTCATCGTCGCCGTGAACATCCAGGCGCTCGCCGAGGCGGTCACGTTCCTCGAGGCGTTCGGCGTCGACACCGACGCGGCGCTCACAGTCCTCGGCGGCGGACTCGCCGGATCCAAGGTCCTCGACCAGAAGGGGCAGAAGATGCTGAACCGCGACTTCGCGCCCGGCTTCCGCCTCGCCCTCCACAACAAGGATCTGGGCATCGTCACATCGGCTGCGCGCTCGGTCGGGGTCACCGTCCCGCTCGGCGCCGCCGTCGCACAGCTCGTGAACGCACTCGTCGCCCGCGGCGACGGGGGCCTGGACCACTCGGGTCTGTTCAAGCTCACCGCCGAGCTCTCCGGCCGCGACTGATCACTCTCCCTTCTCGGGGTCGCAGCGTCCTTCGTCTCGCTTCGCTCGCTCAGGAACCGATCCTTCTCCGATCCCTGAGCGAGGAGCCTCCTTCGTCTCGCTCCGCTCGCTCAGGAGCCACGAGACGAAGAGCGCGAGCGACTCCCCCTGAACCGAACCTAAGGAAACTCCCATGACCCGCATGCGTGCAGTCGACGCGATCGTCCAGATACTGATCAAGGAAGGCGCGGACGAGGCCTTCGGCCTCCCCGGCGCCGCCATCAACCCCCTCTACTCCGCGATGCGCGCCAGCGGCGGCATCCGGCACACCCTCGCCCGCCACGTCGAAGGCGCGAGCCACATGGCCGACGGCTACAGCCGCACCGGCGACGGCCGCATCGGCGTGTGCCTGGGCACTTCCGGCCCTGCCGGCACCGACATGATCACGGGTCTCTACGCCGCGATCGCCGACTCCATCCCGATGCTCTGCATCACCGGCCAGGCGCCGGTGGCGAAGCTCGACAAGGAGGACTTCCAGGCGGTCGACATCGCCTCGATCGCGAAGCCGGTCACGAAGTTCGCCAAGACGGTCCTCGAGGGCGCGCAGGTGCCCGGCGTCTTCCAGAGCGCATTCCAGATCATGCGCTCCGGCCGCCCGGGCCCGGTGCTCATCGACCTGCCGTTCGACGTGCAGATGACCGAGATCGAGTTCGACATCGACACCTACGAGCCGCTGCCCGTGGCGAAGCCCGCGGCGACCCGCGCGCAGGCCGAGAAGGTGCTCGACCTGCTCATCTCCTCGAAGCACCCGGCGATCATCGCCGGCGGCGGCATCGTGAACTCCGGCGCCTCCTCGAAGCTCGTCGAGCTCGCCGAGACCCTGGGCGTGCCCGTGTTCCCGACCCTGATGGGCTGGGGAGCGCTGCCCGACGACCACCCGCTCGCGGCCGGACTGGTTGGGATCCAGACCTCGCAGCGCTACGGCAACGCGAGCTTCCTCGAGTCCGACTTCGTGCTGGGCATCGGCAACCGCTGGGCGAACCGCCACACCGGGGGCCTGGACACCTACCGCAAGGGCCGCACCTTCGTGCACGTCGACATCGAGCCGACCCAGATCGGCCGCGTGTTCGCGCCCGACTACGGCGTGGTCTCCGACGCGGGCGCCTTCATCGATGCGCTGCTCGAGGCCGCGCGGGAGCGCGTCGCCGAGCTGCCCGACTACAACGGCTGGGCCCAGGAGTGCCGCGACCGCAAGGCGCGCCTGCAGCGCAAGACCAACTTCGACGACGTGCCGATGAAGCCGCACCGCGTGTACCAGGAGATGCTGACCGCGTTCGACCGCGACACCACCTTCGTCACCACGATCGGCCTGTCGCAGATCGCCGGCGCACAGCTGCTGCACGTGTACGGCCCGCGCAGGTGGATCAACGCCGGCCAGGCGGGACCCCTGGGCTGGACCGGGCCCGCCGCTCTCGGCGTCGTGCGCGGCAAGCCGGGCGAGCAGGTCGTCGCGCTCTCGGGGGACTACGACTTCCAGTTCATGATCGAGGAGCTCGCGGTGGGCGCGCAGCACAAGCTGCCGTACATCCACGTCGTGGTGAACAACAGCTACCTGGGCCTGATCCGGCAGTCGCAGCGCGGTTTCGAGATGGACTACGAGGTGTCGCTCGCGTTCGACAACGTGAACACCCCGCAGGACTCGTCGAGCATCGCGACGGGCTACGGCGTGGACCACGTCAAGGTCGCCGAGGGGCTGGGCTGCAAGGCGCTGCGCGTCGAGCGTCCGGAGGACCTCGCCGCGGGCTTCGCCGAGGCCCAGCGCCTGCGCGACGAGTTCCAGGTGCCGGTGGTCGTCGAGGTGATCCTCGAGCGCGTCACCAACATCGCGATGGGCGCGGATCTGGACACCATGAACGAGTTCGAGGACCTCGCGACGTCGCCCGCCGACGCCCCCGAGGCGATCTACGCGCTGCTCGACTGAACGGCCCGACCGCGAGGCTCCATTCTCCGTGCGAGACACCACGCCCCACGTGCCGTCTCATGCAGAAGAGGGGGTCTCGCGGCACGGGGCGCGACATCTACGACCTGGCACGGCGCAGGTACGCACAAAGACTGGAAGGGTAGAGCCATGCGCATCCTGATCGCCTCGGACAAGTTCAAGGGCTCCGCCACGGGGCCGGAGGTCGCCGCCGCACTCGCGGCGGGGATCTCCG
>JAFDWK010000025.1:0-12168 GCA_018268515.1 Actinomycetota bacterium | reverse complement strand
GGCCGTCACCGCGACGGTGACCGGGCCCACGGGCAGCCCCGTCGAGGCGCGCTTCGGCGTCCGCAGCGCGCAGGCCATCATCGAGATGGCCGCGGCCAGCGGACTGGATCTGCTGCCCGGCGGCGTGAAGGACGCGCTCGGCGCCACCAGCCGCGGCACGGGTGAACTCATCCGCGCCGCGCTGGACCGCGGAGCCACGAGCATCGTGCTCGGCATCGGCGGCAGCGCCAACACCGACGGCGGCGCCGGCATGCTGCAGGCGCTCGGCGTCTCGCTGCGCGATGCCGCAGGCCGGGAGCTGACCGGCGGCGGGGGAGCCCTCGCATCCCTCGCGACCGTGGACGTCGCGGGACTGGATCCGCGGATCTCCGGCGCCGAGATCGTGCTCGCCAGCGATGTCGACAACCCGCTCCTGGGTGAGCGCGGTGCTCCCGCCGTGTTCGGCCCGCAGAAGGGCGCGAGCCCCGCGGACGTCGCGACGCTCGACGCGGCGCTGGCGCACTATGCGTCCCTCCTCGAGCAGCAGCCCGGCATCCGCGCCGCCACGGATCTCCCGGGCGCGGGCGGTGCGGGCGGCGTCGGCTATGCCGCCCTCGCCGCGCTCGGCGCACGGCGCGAGCCCGGCGTCGAGGTCGTGCAGCGCCTCACCGGACTCGCCGAGGCCCTGGGCGCCGGCGAGGCCAAGGCCGATCTCGTGATCACCGGCGAGGGTAGCCTCGACGACCAGAGCCTGGGCGGCAAGACCCCGCTCGGCGTGGCCGCGGCCGCCCGCGCGGCCGGCATCCCCGTCATCGCCGTGTGCGGGCGCTCCACGCTGGGCCCCGAAGCTGCGGCGTCCGCCGGGTTCGCGCGCGTGTATGCGCTCAGTGAGATCGAGCCGGATCCGGCCCGCAGCATGGCCGAGGCGGTCGCGCTGCTCACCGAGGTGGGCCGGCGCATCGGCGTCGAGCTCGGCGCTCTCGTGCCGCAGGGCTGAACGCCCGACGGTCGTCGTCGCCCGGATCGGCCTTCCTCGCCGGGAGTGCCGCGGGAGCGCCGTCGCGGAGCGCGGGACCGCCGTCGCGGGGCGCGGGACCGTCGGCGCGGGGCGCGGGACCGCCGGCGCGGAGTGCGGGACCGTCGGCGCGGGGCGCGGGGCGCGGGACCGCCGTCGCCGGGCGCGGGAGTGCCGCGGGAGCGCCGGCGCGGGGCGCGGGACCGCCGTCGCCGAGTGCGGGACCGTCGGCGCCGGGATAGGCCTTCGTCGCCGCGACCGGGACGGTCGTCGTGATGGGGTCACCGTCGTGGCCGCCCGCGTAGGATCGGAGGCCAGCGAACGATCGCGAGGATGTGGTGAACGGTCTCCCAAGTGAGGTGGGCACATGACCGAGCGCCCGCGCCTGCGTGACGTGGCCGCGCGCGCCGGTGTCTCGCCGACGACGGCCTCGCACGCGTTCAGCGGGCGCCGCCCGGTGTCGCCCGCCACCAAGGCCGCGGTGCTCAAGGCCGCGTTCGACCTCGGCTTCGTGATGGAGCGTGACGCCGGCCAGCGCACCGTGGGTCTTCTGCTGCGCCCGCCCGAGGCCATCCCCGGGTTCGCCTCCGGCTCCGACGCCTACACGTCCGTCGTCGGCGCGGTGCTGGTGGCGCTGCTGAGCGCCGGCTTCTCCGTCTCCTCCTTCCTCACACTCGACGACATCGGCGCTCAGATCGGCCGGCTCGACGCCTTCGTGCTGCTGCACCCCCGCCGCGGGGACGAGGTGCTCCGTGCGCTCATCCGGCGGGGCATCCCGACCGTGACGCTGGATCGGGATCCGGACGACGAGGAGTTCCCGTGGTGGATCAGCGCCGACCACGTCGCCAACGCGCGGACCCTCCTCGATCACCTGCTGGAACGGGGAGCGCGGCACCCGGCGCTGATCGTGGGCTCGACGCAGAACACGTATCTGGAATCGATCGCCGGCGTCTACGTCGAGCAGATGCGTGCGCGGGGGCTCCCGGTGCTGGTGAGGGAGCTGGACCCGGTGCGCGGGCGGGAGGGCGGTGCGGCGGCGGCGGAGTCGCTGCTGCGCACGCCGACGCCGCCCGATGCCTTCCTCACCTCGTCGGACGTGTTCGCGGTGGGGACGATCGAGGCGGCGCGGGCGCGCGGGCTCCGAGTGCCCGAAGACGTGCTCGTCGCGAACATGATGGACAGCGTCATCGCCGAGCGCGCCGTGGTTCCGATCACGGCGATGAAGGCGAACATGCAGGTCTGGGCGTCGCAGCTGACACGGCTGCTCGAGCGTCGGCTGAGCAGCGCGGCTCCGCTCACCTCGCACCTGCGGCTGGAGTTCGATCTGGTCGAGCGCGCGTCGACCGGGCGGCCGGCGCCAGGGGCACGGCCGGCCTCGTGATCCCGGCCCGGCGGTGCCGGCGACGTCGAGCGCCGGAAGCCGGCCCAAATTGTGCAAACGGTGTTGCAACTTCCGCGCCCGAGGGGGACTGTATCTGTATCCGAAATCATTCTTCCGGATTGTGAAATCGAGTGTCGACGGCACTGGCGCCGTCGAGAGGGGTTCAAATCACAATGACCACTGAGGACTACGTCCACATCCCGAGCCGCGGATCCGAAGGGCTCGATGTCGCCCCCTCGGGTGTGTTCGCGGTTCAGGCCGGCATCAGCCCGCGCCTGTACAACAACGACCTCGCGCCGACGAGCCGGTCCACCCGGCACTGGAGCGCCTACAGCATCTTCACGCTGTGGGCCAACGACGTGCACAGCCTCGGGAACTACGCGTTCGCGATCGGGCTGTTCTCGCTCGGGCTCTCCGGCGGAGCGATCCTCGGAGCGCTCGCCTTCGGCGCGCTGTTCCTGTTCCTGCTGCTGACCCTCTCCGGGTTCATGGGCGAGAAGACCGGTGTACCCTTCCCCGTGATGAGCCGCATCGCCTTCGGCATCCACGGCGCGCAGATCCCCGCCCTGCTCCGCGGCGTCGTCGCGATCGCGTGGTTCGGCATCCAGACCTTCCTCGCCTCGCAGGTGCTCGAGGTCGTGCTGCTCGCGGTCTTCCCCGGCATGTCGGGCCTGCGTGAGGGATCCTTCCTCGGGCTGTCGGCGCTGGGCTGGCTCACCTTCGTGGTGCTCTGGATCATCCAGGTCGTGATCGTCAGCTACGGCATGGAGATGATCCGCAAGTACGAGGCCTTCGCCGGCCCGATCATCCTCGGCACCTTCGTGATCCTCGCGGTCTGGGTGCTCATCCAGTCCGGCTTCCGGATCGACTGGGCGCCCACCGCCGCGGCCACCGGCGGCGACATGTGGCTGAAGATGCTCGGCGCGGCCTCGCTCTGGGTCTCCATCTACGGCACGTTCGTGCTGAACTTCTGCGACTTCACCCGCGGCGCGAAGTCCCGCCGGGCGATCGTGAAGGGCAACTTCTGGGGCATCCCGATCAACATGCTGTTCTTCGGCGTGATCGTCGTCGTGATCACCGGCGGCAGCTTCAGCCTGAACGGCAAGCTCATCACCTCGCCCGCCGATGTCGTCGCGGCGATCCCGAACACGTTCCTGCTGGTGCTCGCCTCGCTCGCGCTCATCGCGCTGACCATCGCGGTCAACCTGATGGCGAACTTCGTCGCACCGACCTACGCGCTGAACAACCTGTTCCCGCGGCACCTGAACTTCCGTCGCGCGGCCCTCATCTCCGCGGTGATCGGGATCCTGATCACGCCGTGGAACATGTACAACTCGCCGGTCGTCATCAACGTGTTCCTGGGCGGTCTGGGCGCCCTGCTGGGCCCGCTGTTCGGCATCATCATGGTCGACTACTGGTTGATCAAGAAGCAGCGCATCAACGTGCCCGAGCTGTACTCGGACGCCCCGCTGGGGGAGTACGCGTACCATCGCGGATTCAACCCGCGGGCCGTCACCGCCCTGGTGATCGCGGGTGCGTTCGCCCTGGTGATCACGTTCGTTCCGGCCTTCTCGGTGATCCACGAGTTCTCCTGGTTCATCGCCGCCGGATCCGCCGCGATCATCTACGGGATCATCGCCGACCGCCGGGGGCCGTTCCACGACGTCGACGGCGCCGAGATCGCCGTCACCGCCAAGCACTGAGCGCCCGAGAACCCGAGAAGGAGACAACATGCGCATTCTCGTCGCGAACGTGAACACCACGCAGACCATGACCGACGGCATCGCCGACGCCGCGCGGGCGGCCGCATCGCCCGGCACCGAGATCATCGGCCTCACCCCCGACTTCGGCGCGGAGAGCTGCGAGGGCAACTTCGAGAGCTACCTCGCGGCGATCGCGGTGATGGACAAGGTCGTCCGGTACGAGGGCGAGTACGACGCCGTCATCCAGGCCGGCTACGGCGAGCACGGCCGGGAAGGCCTGCAGGAGCTGCTCACCGTGCCCGTCGTCGACATCACCGAGGCCGCGGCCTCCACGGCGATGTACCTCGGCCGGTCCTACTCGGTGGTGACCACGCTCGACCGGGCCGTGCCCCTCATCGAGGACCGGCTCATCCTGGCCGGCCTGCACGACCGCTGCGCCTCGGTGCGCTCCTCGGGGCTCGGCGTGCTCGAGCTGGAATCGGATCCGGAGCGCGCCGTCGAAGCGATCGCGGCCGAGGCGCAGAAGGCCGTCGAGATCGACCGCGCCGAGGTCATCGTGCTCGGCTGCGGAGGGATGGCCGAGCTCAAGGAGCGCGTCGTCGAGCTCTGCGGCGTGCCGGTCGTCGACGGCGTGCAGGCGGCCGTCCAGGTCGCGGAGAGCCTGGTGCGGCTGGGGCTGACCACGTCCAAGGTGCGCACCTACGCGCCGCCGCGGCCGAAGCGGATCACGGGCTTCGCCGCCACAGGCCGCTGACGTGAAAGTCTCGCCGGGGGCTCGAATTTCGCGTCCTCCTGGTTCGGTCATCGGCCACAGGCCGCTGACGCGGGCGCACAATCGAATCGACGCAGAATACCGAAAAACGACCGCCGGCACCGGTGCCGGCAGAAGGGAGTCCGGCGACATGTCGCAGGAGACCGAGAACCACGCGGGCGGATCGTCGCTCGACCCGACCGGTGAGCGCTACGACCTCGTCATCCGCGGCGAGCGGGTGCTGACCAGCTCCGGGATCCGCCCGCGCGAGGTGGGCGTGCGCGATGGGGTGATCATCGCGATGCAGCCGCTGGGCAACGGCCTCCAGGGCGACGAGATCATCGAGCTCGCAGGCGACGAGACCCTGATCCCGGGCCTCGTCGACACGCACGTGCATGTCAACGAGCCCGGCCGCACCGAGTGGGAGGGCTTCTCCTCGGCCACCAAGGCGGCCGCGGCCGGAGGCGTGACCACGATCCTGGACATGCCGCTGAACAGCATCCCGCCGACGATCGACGTCGAGGCGCTGGACATCAAGCGCGACGTCGCGCGCGACCAGGTGCACATCGACGTGGGCTTCTGGGGCGGCGCAGTGCCCGGCAACATCGACAAGCTGCGCGGCCTGCATGACGCCGGCGCGTTCGGCTTCAAGTGCTTCCTGCTGCACAGCGGGGTCGACGAGTTCCCGCCGCTGGATCCGGATCAGCTCGAGGAGGACATGCGCGAGCTCGCGAGCTTCGACTCGGTGATGATCGTGCACGCCGAGGACTCCCGGGCGATCGACCGCGCGCCCAAGCCCGACGGCGACGACTACTCCAAGTTCCTCGCGTCCCGCCCGCGCGGCGCGGAGAACCTCGCGATCGCCGAGGTCATCGAGCGCGCCCGCTGGACCGGGGTGCGTGCGCACATCCTGCACCTGTCCTCGTCGGATGCGCTGCCGATGCTGCGCACCGCGAAGCAGGACGGCCTGAAGCTCACGGTCGAGACCTGCCCGCATTACCTCACGCTCACGGCGGAGGAGATCCCGCTCGGCGCGACCGCGTTCAAGTGCTGCCCGCCGATCCGCGAGGCCGGCAACCGCGAGCTGCTCTGGCAGGGCCTGGAGGACGGCACGATCGACTTCATCGTGTCCGACCACTCGCCGTCGACCCTCGACCTCAAGGACCTGGAGAACGGCGACTTCGCCGTGGCCTGGGGCGGGGTGGCCTCGCTGCAGCTCGGGCTGTCGCTGATCTGGACCGAGGCGCGCCAGCGCGGCCTGTCGCTGGAGACCGTGGTGTCCTGGATGAGCGAGAAGCCGGCGCAGTTCGCCGGTCTCACCGGCAAGGGCCGGATCGCGCCGGGATACGATGCGGACTTCTCGATCTTCGCCGCGGATGACGCCTACGTGGTCGACGTGACCAAGCTGTACCACAAGAACCCGCTCACCCCGTACAACGGCAAGGCGCTCGCCGGCCGGGTGCGCAAGACGTACCTGCACGGCCGTCCGATCGACTTCACCGACCCGCGCGGCCGCCTGTTGCGCCGGGGCATGGCCGAGGTGGGCTGACCCCCGCACTGTCGAGTCGTCCCTGTCGGAGCGCCCCTTGGGGGTGCGCTGACAGGGACGACTCCGCGTTGGGCAGAGCCTGACGGTCGTCGACGGTGCGACAACGGGGTCGCCATCGTCGGCCGAACCCCTGGCTCCCCCCGGCCGCGGAGTTCGGCGAGGATCTGATCCGCGCGGCGGGGGGCGATCCGCTGCGCGCGGACAGCGGGCATCCGTGCCGGTTCGTCGAGCACGGCCACCGCGAGGCCGTCGGAGAGCGAGCGGTTCGCCCTGCGTGACCCGACGATCCACCGTTCGGGCCGCGGAGTTCCTTGATCGAGCGCAGCATGGATCCGGCGACGCGGATCGTGTCGTGCAGGGGGCCCGACCCGGTCGCCCCGGCTGCTCACCACGACGATCGTGAGGCACCAGCACACCGAGGCCGGGCAGTCCGAACTGCACGATGTCCCGAGCGCATCGTTCCCGGGCCGTGCGTCGACTCCTCTTACTGCGATTCCGTGTGGATCAGGCGCAGATGGGGTCGCCCAGGCTGATCTCCTTGCCGTCGATGGTGATGCTGCCGACGGCGCAGAGCCGGGTCTGGGGCGAAGGGCGGACGAGCAACGTGGTGTAGGCGCCCTGGACGCCTGGTTCAGTGGCATCCTGCCGGTCGGGGCTGTGCGGAGCGGTCTCGGGGTAGATGGAGATCTTCACCTCGTTACCTTCAGCCTTGCCGTCATAGCGGGCGATTCGCGCCCAGCCCGCGTAGCACTTGTTCGACCAGACGATCTGGATGCGCGTGTTGTTGGTGCGGTCTTCGCTGGCAGCGACTTTCGCGTCGTTGACGCACGGTGTCATCGCGGGGTCGACGCCGGTCTTCACGACGATCTGGGCGTGCGGGTTGACGGGACCGGCAGCCTTGAGTTGAGCTTGCAGCCGGGAGATCTGACCTTGATCCAGGGCTCCGGTGACCGAGGCCCCGCCGACTGAGCCTCCGATCGCGCCTATGAGCAGCGCGCCGATCGCGATCATCGTCGCGACGCTGCGCCGTACGGTCTTCGCCTCTGAGGTCTTCGTCGGCACGTCGGCGGCGGTGCTGTCTACGACGACCCTGGATGACAGCTGATCCCGGCGCTGGAGCCAGTCCAACGGCTCTCCGCCGCATGCGCGGACGAGGCCGTCAACGGTGCGGGCGGACGGTAGCTGCCGCCCGGCGAACGCGTCGGAGATCACGGTGCGGGAAATGCCCGTCTCGTGCTGAAGAAGGGCGAGTGTCGGGGAGCCGGCGGAGAGCCGGAGGAGACGAAGATCGGCCGCGAACTTCGCGATGGAGTCCGGCTCGGCGGCGGGCAGATCTGACATGGCGCTCCTCTTCGAAGGCTTCCTGCGGTTCCGGGCGGCGTCCGGTCACCACAGATCTATCACCTCTTGTTTTCCCGAAGGAGCGAGATTTCTCGAACGTCCGGGATCGACCGCCCCGATCTTCGGGGCTTGTGTTTTCCCTGGCGGCCCATCGCAGGATCCGCCACCGATCCAGGGCCGGCGTCGGTGTCATTCTGCGTTGCGGCCGTCCGGATCTTCCGGACCGGAAATTCCGAATGATTCCGCACCCAGGACGAGGGTTCTGCGACGGTGACGGGCCGATAGTCTGCGGGACGCGGGAACTCTCCGCCCGTCACCCGACGAAGAGCGAGAGAAGCGCGTGTCTCGGATGGGGGATATTCCCCATCGCGGTTCGTCGTGCGTTCCGGTTTTGTCTATTCGTCGGTTCAAATCTGGGGAAGGGTGCGGCGTATGCCCGGGATAGCGCAGTTCGTCCGGCGACGCCCGGCCGCGTTCGTCTCCGGAATCGTTCTCACGGTCACGGCCCTGGCGATCTCGACGCTCGCCGTGCTCTATCAGGGGATCCCCACCGCCGATCTGAAACTCGATGACGGCGGCGTCTGGGTCACCAAGAGCAACGACCTCCTCGTCGGCCACCTGAACTACCCCTCGCGACTGCTCGATGGCGCACTGCGGACCACGGTGCCGGACTACGACGTCCTGCAGGACGGCGACCGGGTACTCGTCGATGACCGGGCGAGTGGCGTGCTCTCGCCGATCGACCCGGCTACGTCGACGTTCGCCGGTCAGCAGGCGCTCCCGAGCGGATCGCAGGTCGTACTCGGTGGCGGCACTGTCGGGGTGCTCGGTGGAGGCCGCCTGTACGCTGTGCCGGCCGATCATGTCGTGGGGGCCCGCATCGACAAGAAGGCCGCTGTGGCGACCGTCGGCGCCGATGCCGTCGTGGCGATCACCCGCGACGGCTCTCAGCTGTATGCGGCTTCCGCCAAAGGCAACAAGCTGACCACGGTCGACAC
This sequence comes from Actinomycetota bacterium, assembly GCA_018268515.1. Classification (GTDB taxonomy): domain Bacteria; phylum Actinomycetota; class Actinomycetes; order Actinomycetales; family Microbacteriaceae; genus Microbacterium. The sequence continues at coordinate 3,451 of JAFDWK010000025.1, read as the reverse complement.
CACCACGTCGGCCGTGCACACGGAGACGTTGGACGGACTCAGCGCGAATGCGCAACTGCAGGTCGCCGCGGTGGGCGACGTGCCGGTCGTGTTCGACGGCCGCACCGGGCAGTTGCGCGCCGGCGGGCGCACGGTCACGATCCCGAAAGCGGTCGGTGCGCGCCTGCAGCAGACCTCGGCGGATGGTGATGCGGTCTACCTGACCAGCTCCACCACGTTGATCCGTCAGCCCCTGGACGGATCCGCCGCGCAGACTGTGCGCGCGGGCGGGGGCGCGCCATCGGCGCCGGTGTGGCTGAACGGCTGCGCTTACGCGGTATGGACCGATGGCACCTTCCTGCGCCGTTGCAACGGGATGGCCGATACCCGGATCGCACTTCAGCTGTCGCAAGGTGCCACGCCGGTACTGCGCGTCAACCGGCGAGTGGTCGTGGTGAACGACACCCGGGGCGGCACCGTTTGGGTGGTCAGTACCAAGGCCGAGCGCGTGCAGAACTGGGACGATGTGGTTCCGCCGCCGGATCAGAAGCAGCAGGAGCAGGACAGCCAGGACACGCAGCCGCAGTTCGAGCTGCCGCAGCGCAGCGCTGAGAACCACAAGCCGACGGCAGTCGACCAGGCGTACGGCGTGCGGCCGGGCCGGACGACCGTGCTTCGGGTGACCGAGGGCTGCACAGATCCCGACGGCGACCTGCTGTCCGCCTCGCTTGCAGGAGCGCCACCGGACGGGATGACCGTCACACCCGTGCTGGACGGTGCGGCATTGCAGGTGTCCGTGCCCGCGGCGGCGACCGGTACCTCGACCTTCCGCTATCGCGTGGACGACGGCCGCGGCGGCACGGATGAGGCGACCGTGACGCTCACCGTGCACGCGCTGTCGGAGAATTCCCCGCCGGTCCAGGACCGGATCCAGACCGTGCAGGTGGAGGCGGGGCAGAGCGTCTCCTACACCGCGCTGGAGGGCTGGAAGGATCCGGACGGCGACGACCTGTTCCTGCAGAGCGCGACGGCGACGGGGGGCGACGTCGTGACCTCGCGCACGAACGGCATGATCGAATATCGCGCAGCGAGCGGAGTGGTCGGCGTGAAGGAGGTCGCGCTGACGGTGTCGGACGGCCAGGCCTCCACGGTCGGCGTGCTCCGGGTGGACGTGCGCCCGAAGGGGTCGCTCGCGCCGATCGCGAACGCCGATCGATACACGGCCACGGCCGGCGTGCCGATCACCCTGTCGCCGCTTGACAACGACGTCAGCCGCAACGGCGAGCAGCTGCGCCTCGCCCGCAATGATCAGGCGGCAGGCGCTCGGATCACGCCGGACTACACCGCGAACACGCTCTCCTTCGCGGCCGACGCCCCCGGGCACTACTACGTGCAGTACCTCGTGACCGCTGGAGCGCAGTCCGCGGCGGGGATCATCCGGGTGGACGTCGTATCTGCGGACGGCGGCGGGAACCCGCCGATCGCGGTGCGCGACACGGCACTGCTGCCGACCGGACGAAACGTGCTCGTCGACGTACTGGCGAACGACTCGGATCCGGGCGGGGGTGTCCTGGTGGTGCAGGGCGTGCACGTGCCCGCGGGCAGCCCGGTCTCCGCGGAGGTGCTCGACCACGGCGTGGTCCGCGTCACCGACACCGGCGGCCTGCACCAGCCGGTCACGATCGGCTACACGATCTCGGATGGACTGCAGAGCGCAGACGGCGAGATCCTGGTCGTGCCGGTTCCGCTGCCGGCGACGCTGCACCCGCCGGTCACGGTGCCGGCCACCGCCGTCGTGCGCGTTGGCGACGTGGTCTCAGTGGACGTGCTGAAGAACGACTACCACCCCGACAACGACACGATCACGCTGCTGCCGGACCTTGTCGACACGAAGATCGGCGACGGGGTCGCCTTCGTCGACGGCAACCGGGTGCGATTCCAGGCGGGATCCACGCCAGGGCCGGCCTACGTGACGTACGAGATCACGGACACTCAGGGCAACAAGGTCGCGGGATACCTGACGATTCAGGTGCTGCCGATGGACGCCGCAGCGAATTCTGCTCCCAAGCCGAAGCCGGTGATCGCGCGTGCCATCGCGGGGACCACGGTGCGGATCCCGATTCCGTTGGACGGCATCGATCCGGATGGCGACTCGGTCGAGCTCGTCGGCACCTCGTCCAGCCCCGGCCTCGGTCGAGTCACGGTCGGAGACACCTGGCTCACGTACACCGCATACGACACCGCGCACGGCCGGGACACGTTCACCTACGTGGTGCGCGACCGCCTCGGGGCGACCGCGGAGGGTACCGTCACGGTCGGGGTCGGCCCGCCCGCGGCGCAGACGCAACCGCCGTATGCGGTCAAGGACGTCGTCGCGGTGCGGCCGGGCCGCACGATCCAGGTGCCGGTGATGGCGAACGACTCGGATCCGGCCGGCGAGGCGCTGTCCCTCGTGAAGAGCGGGCTGACCGTGCCTACCGGGATCGCCGCGAAGGTCGTCGGAGGTCGGGTGCAGGTGACCGCGCCGAACACCCCGAAGCAGGTCACCCTGACGTATACGATCGCGAACACGTCCGGCGCGACCGCGCAGGCGCCGCTCACCCTGAACGTCTCCGCGGACGCCCCCCTGCGCCGGCCGATCGTCCGCGACGTGCACGTGCCCGTACGCGACGTGCTGAAATCCGACACCGTCAAGGCCTCGGTGCGGGACACCGCCGAGAACCCGGACGGCACGATCGACCAGCTCGCCGTCAAGGTGTTCTCGGCCGCCGTCAAGGTGCGCGCCGGCGGCGTGATCGAGGCGAAGGCCACGCCGGATCCGCAGATCATCCGCTATCAGGTCACGGATCAGGACGGGCTCACCGCGCAGGCGTTCGTGTTCGTGCCCGGCACGAAAGAGGCCGTGCCGACGCTCGCCGACACGACCCCGATCGTCGTGAAGAGCGGGGAGAGCCTCTCGCTCGCGCTCGCCGACCACGTGCTCGTGCGCAACGGCAGGCACCCGCGGATCTCGGTCGCGGACTCGGTGCGCGCGGGCCACGCAGACGGCACGGCGCTGATGAAGGACGCCGAGCACCTGCAGTACACGTCGGCCAAGGGCTACTTCGGCCCGGACGCGCTGGGTGTGCAGGTCAACGACGGCACCGGCCCGGATGATCCCGCCGGACTCTCCGCCTACGTGACGATCCCGATCCTGGTGCAGCCGGCCGAGCCGCAGCCGCCGACCCTGCGAGGCGGCGCGGTCAGCGTCGCGCCCGGCGAGGCGGCGGTCGCACTCGACCTGAGGCGGCTCACGAGCGACCCCGCCGGCGGGGACCCGAACCGGTTCCGCTATGCGATCGACGGATCCGCACCCGCCGGCATCGACGCCGCGATCTCGGGGAGCAGCCTGTCGGTCAAGGCCGCGGCGGATCTCAAGCCCGGCACGACGCTTTCGCTCGGCATCACGGCGACCGATGGCAAGAGCGCATCC
>JAFDWK010000024.1:2589-21918 GCA_018268515.1 Actinomycetota bacterium | reverse complement strand
CCTCAGAAAGAGGATCCGGTCGGGCATTTCGTGGCGGAGACGGAGGGATTTGAACCCTCGGTCCCCTTGCGAGGACTCCACCTTAGCAGGGTGGTGCACTAGGCCTGACTATGCGACGTCTCCATGGTGTCCGGCACGCCGGACACCATGGATCATCCTAACGGGTCCGCAGGCGCGGCGCGAACCGAGCGGCACCCGCGTGCGTCAGCCCTTATAGCCGTTGCCGTTGGAGCAGGTCTGCTGCGCCGCCGATTGCCCGGCGATGTTCTTCGGCAGCTCCACCGGGCCGGCGGTCGCACCGGGCGCAGGGGTCGCCGGCGCGTCCGTGCTCGCACCCGGATCCGTCGCAGGATCCGTGGGCGTGGGCGTCGCCGAGACGACCGCGTCGTTGCGCTGACCGGCCACCTGGATCTGCTGGTTCGCGGCGAGCGCGGCCCAGAGCTGGTCGGCGCTGTCGGTGTCGGGCACGACCTTGTTCGGGTTGTCCGGGTCGGTGAGCACCGGGTAGTTGACGAAGTTGATCTGGTCCAGCGGCACGTCCTTCATCGCCAGCGCGATCTGTACGAGCAGGGTCGGGCTGGTCAGCGTGGTGCTGGGGGTGACGTTCGACATCACCGTGTTCGCGAGCTTGAGCAGCGTGGCGGGGTTGCCGAGCACCTCGCCCGAGACCATCTTGCGCGCGAGCGACGCCATGTACACCTGCTGGTTGCTGCCACGGCCGAGGTCGCTGCCGTCGCCGACGCCGTGCCGTGTGCGCAGGAACTGCAGCGCCCAGTAGCCCTGCAGGGTGTGCGTGCCGGCCTCGAGGTTCAGACCGGTGTCGGGGTCGCTCATGCCGTTCGCGACGCAGACGTCGACGCCGCCGATCGCGTCGGTGATCTTCATCACGCCGCCCCAGGTGATCTTCGCCGCGAACTGGATGTCGAGGCCCGAGATCTTGCTGATCGTGCGGGCGACGCAGGCCAGGCCGTTCTTCGGGCCGCCGGTCTCGAGCGTGACGTTGATCGGCTGCTTCGACATCTCGCTGGTCGGGTTGCCGTCGGAGTCGATGCACGACGGGATCGGGACCATGAGATCGCGCGGGAACGTGATGACCGTCACCCGGCGCGGACTGTCCGAGATGTGCAGCAGCAGGTTCGTGTCGTTGCGCTCACCCGCGTTCTCCGGGTCGGAGCAGCGGTCGCCGAACTCCGCCGAGAACTCCGGCTCGCAGGCGTCACTGCCGACCAGCAGCATGTTCACGCCGCCCTTGATGGCCCCGATGTCCGGCGGCACCGACTTCGCGCCATCCAGCGTGACCGCCTTCGCGGTGAACGTGTGACCCAGATCGTAGGCGACGTACGCCGCGACGGAGACACCGGAGACGAGCACCACGGCCATCGCGATGCCGAGGATCTTCATCAGCTGGCTCCAGGCGCTCGGGCGGCGCAGCTGGCCGTGCCCGGCGACGGGGCGTCGGGATCGGGACGTCGCGCTCACACGGTGCCTTTCACGATCAGCGGGCGAATCGCGCCACCCTGCGCACATCAGCGGAGAGTGTGGGATTCGAACCCACGGGACATTGCTGCCCACTGGTTTTCAAGACCAGGTCCTTCGGCCGCTCGGACAACTCTCCTCGGCGCGCATGTGCACGCCGATCAGGCGTCGAGTCTAACGGAGAACCGGGTCGCGCCCTGCGAGCGCTCCTCCATCATGCCCGCGAACGGCTGGACAGGCGCTGAATGAAGGGCCCGGTCACGCGCAAGAAGGCCGTCCTTCGTCTCGCGCAGACCCGCACTGAGCGAGCGTCAGCGAGTCGAAGTGTCGCTCAGGAACCGGTGCGGCTGTCCGCAGGCACGGCGCGCACGGTGCGCATGGTGCGCTCAGGAACCGGTGCGGCTGTCCGCAGGCACGGCGCGCACGGTGCGCATGGTGCGCTCAGGAACCGGCTTGGCTCGCCGTGGGAACGCTGAGCACGATGCGCTCGAGGGCGGCGGCGAGCCCGCCGTCTTCGACGTCGCCGGTGACCTCCCCGGCCACGGCCTTCACCTCGTCCGGCGCCTGTCCCATCGCCAGCGCACGGCCGCCGACCCCGCGCGCCCAGGTGAACATGCCGATGTCGTTGCGCCCATCGCCGGCGACGAACACGCGGTCCCCGGCGTCGCCGCGGGTGCCCTGCACCCGGGCGAGGGCCGTGCCCTTGTCCACGCCGCGCGGGGCGATGTCGAGCCACGCGGTCCAGCCGATCGCGTACGAGACCTCGTTCAGCCCGGCGTCCTGCACGAGGCGGTGGAAGTCGTCCTCGTCGTGACCGGGCGAGACCACGACCACGCGCGAGACCTCCTGCGCGCTCAGCTCGGCGAAGCCGACCTGGCGGCCGCCGTCGAGGGTCCAGTCGTCGAGCTCCGCGGTGTACAGGCGCTGCCCGGATCCGAGTTCCACCATGTACCGCGCGTCCGGCAGGCGGTCATGCAGCAGCCCGAGCACGGCGGAGGGGTCGAACGTCTCCACGTTCCAGCGCTCGTAGCCCTCCGACGCGGGGCCGTCCCCGGCCGCGTCCGTCCGGCGCATGGTGACGGCGCCGTTCGAGCACACGACGAACTCGGGGCGGATCTCCAGCGCGTCGAGGAAGCGGTGCGTGGCCATCCAGCTGCGCCCTGTCGCGAGCATGACCTCGTGGCCGGCGTCGCGGGCGCGACCTACGGCGTCCACCACGCCGGGGCTCATCGTCTCGTCCTGCAGCAGGATCGTGCCGTCGATGTCGAGCGCGACGAGCCAGGCGTTCGTCATGCGCCCGCACCGTCGGAGGCGCTCGCCGGCCCTTCGACAAGCTCAGGGACCGGAGACGCGCCGACCGGCCGGAGCACCTCGAGCCCACCGAGGTAGGGCCGCAGCACCTCCGGCACGAGCACGGATCCGTCCTCCTGCTGATGCGTCTCCAGGATCGCCACGATCCAGCGCGTGGTGGCGAGCGTGCCGTTCAGGGTCGCGACGTGCTGCGTCTTGGCCTTGCCCTCCTCCGCGTCGGGGCGGTGCCGGATGTCGAGGCGGCGCGCCTGGTAGGTGGTGCAGTTGGACGTGGAGGTGAGCTCGCGGAACGCACCCTGCGTGGGCACCCAGGCCTCGATGTCGTACTTGCGCGCGGCACTGGATCCGAGATCCCCCGCCGCCACGTCGATCACCCGGTAGGACAGGCCGAGGGCGGTGAGCATCTCCTCCTGCAGCGCGACGAGGCGCAGGTGCTCGGCCTCGGCGTCTTCAGGGGTCGTGTAGACGAACATCTCCAGCTTGTTGAACTGGTGCACCCGGATGATGCCGCGGGTGTCCTTGCCGTAGGAGCCGGCCTCGCGGCGGTAGCAGGTCGACCATCCGGCGTAGCGCAGGGCGCCGCGGGACAGGTCGACGATCTCGCCCGTGTGGTAGCCGGCGAGCGCCACCTCGCTGGTGCCGACGAGATACAGGTCGTCGTCCTTGTCGAGGTGGTAGACCTCGTCGGCGTGCTTGCCGAGGAAGCCGGTGCCCTGCATGATCTCCGGCCGCACCAGAGTGGGCACGATCATCGGGGTGAACCCGGCGGCGAGCGCCTTGTCGAGGGCGAGGTTCATCAGCGCGATCTCGAGGCGGGCACCGATGCCCTTCAGGAAGTAGAACCGGGCGCCGGAGACCTTCGCCCCGCGCTCCATGTCGATCGCGTCGAGCAACTCGCCGATCGCGAGGTGGTCGCGGGGTTCGAACGCGAAGGTCGGGGTCTCGCCGACCCGACGCAGCTCGATGAAGTCGTCCTCGCCCCCGGCGGGGACCCCCTCGATCACGATGTTCTCGATTGCGGCGAGCGCCTCGACGGCGGCCTCGGCGGCCTCGTTCGACGCGGCCTGCGCCTGCTTCACGCGCTCGGCGAGATCCTTCACCTGGGCGACCAGGGCGGCCTTCTCGTCCTTCGGGGCCTTCGCGACCTGCTTTCCGAACGCGTTCTGCTCGGCACGCAGCTCCTCGAACGCCGCGAGCGCGGCCCGACGCGATCGGTCGGCCTCGATCGCCGCATCGACGGTCTCGGGCGCATTGCCGCGCGCGGCCTGGGACTGGCGGACGAGCTCAGGCTCGTCGCGGAGAAGGGCGAGGTCGATCACCCTTCAAGTCTATCCAGGCGGTGCCGGACGGCTCTCCGGGCCGGGGCCGGCCGAGCCCGGCGGGCCGGTTCTCGTGCCCCGCGCTGTGCTGCGGTCTCGTGTCGCCCGGTGTCGGATCCGATTCTCCCGGCGCCGGAATAGGCTGAGCGCATGACCGATGATGCCGCACGTCCGCGCGCCGCACTGGTCATCAATCCGGTCAAGGCGGACGCCCCCAAGTTGATCCCGCTGCTGCGTTCGATGTCGGCGCAGGCCGACTGGGCCGAGCCGCTGATCATCGAGACCTCCGTGCAGGATCCGGGCCAGGCGGCGACCCGCACCGCGCTGTCCGACGGCGCCGCCGCGGTGCTCGTCGCCGGCGGGGACGGCACGGTGCGCGCCGTGTCGGAGGCGATGGCCGGAACCGGTGTGCCGCTGGCGATCGTCCCCAGCGGCACCGGCAATCTGCTCGCCCGCAACCTCGGCCTCGCGCTGGACTCCCCCGCGCTGGCCATCGACGCGGTGTTCCGCGGCGACCGCCGCCCGGTCGACATCGGCTGGGCCGAGCTGACCCGCGCCGACGGCGACGTGCACGAGCACGGCTTCGTGGTGCTCGCCGGCATCGGGCTGGATGCGCACATGATCGCGAACACCCGGCCCGGCCTGAAGAAGTCCGTGGGCTGGGTCGCCTACGTCGACGGCGCCGCGCGCTCCCTGCCCGGGGCCAAGCCGTTCCGCATCATGTACGCGGTCGACGACCTCCGGCTGCACTCGGTCAAGGTGCACAGCATGCTGTTCGCGAACTGCGGTGCGCTGCCCGCGGGCATCGCGCTCATCCCGGACGCCTCGATCACCGACGGCGACCTCGACGTCGCGGTCATCCAGGCCCGGGGTCCGCTCGGCTGGCTCGCCGTGTGGCGCACGGTGTGGTGGCAGAACTCGGTGCTGCGGCGCACCAGGGCCGGGCGGCGCGTGATCGAGCTCACCGGATCCGACAGCTCGATCCGCTACCTGCGCGGACGCGATGCGGATGCCGCCACCACCGAACCCGCCCCCGTCGAGCTGGACGGAGACGAGTTCGGCGAGGCCGTGCGCATCCATTGCCGGATCGATCCGGGCGCGCTGCTCGTGGCGGTGCCGACCGGGCATGTGATCAGCCCGGCCTGAACCCTGTCACGGATGCGGGTCCGGGCCCTTCGACAGGCTCAGGGACCGGACCCGGGGCCCGAACCTCAGGGACCGGACCCGGGATCCGTCTGCCAGGGACCGGACCCGGGATCCGGATGCCGTTGTCAGCCGATGACCTTGACGGTGCCGTCGAGGTGGTCGCCCTTGAGCGTCAGCGTGTAGTCCGCGGGGTCGGCCGGCGCCGTCACGCCGAGCACCGTGATCCGCGGCACGAAGTCCATGGTGCAGACCTGGGTCGCGTCGGTCTGGAACGTCACCGTCGCACCGGCCTTCTCCTCGGTCAGATCGCTCACGACCGGGCGACAGGTCGAGGATCCCCAGGTCAGCAGGAGGATCCCGTTCTCGGAGAACCAGCCGGCGCTGGGCTTGCCATCGCTGCTTCCGCCGGCCTTGAGCGTGCTGTTCCCGGCGAGCGGCAGGCGCCCCTGGAACGCGGCGCCCTGGAAGGCGACCGTGACGTCCTTGGTCGGGTCCACGCCCTCGGGCACGCCGACGAATGTGGCGCGGGCCGTGAAGTCGGCGGTGCACACGGCCTTGGGATCCGGCTCGGCGAGCGTCACGGTGATGGTCTGCCCGTCGGCCTTCACATCCTCCGCGACCGGAGCGCAGGCGAGCGACGACGAGCCCCAGGTGACGAGCCCGATGCTCCGCCCGCCGTCGAGCCAGGCTGCGGCCGGGTCTGTGGACGGCTCGGGCGACGAGGTCGAGTCGGCGGTCGGCACGGGGGCTGCGGCAGGCTCCTGCAGCGTGCAGCCCGCCAGGGCGATCGTCAGGGAGGCGGCGAGCGCCGCGATGGTCAGACCGGTGCGGATCTTCATGGGCTCATGCTAGCCAGCGCCGGTGCCGCGTCGCCACGCGTGGCCCGGCGCGCACCCCGTGCGCACCCCGGTGGGCGCAACCTGCAGGCTCCGAACGGGGTCGCGCCGGTTACTGCAGCGACGAGGTGAGCCGGGCCAGGTTGTCCAGCACCGTCGAACGCAGCGGCTGCTGCATCCACTCCTCGAGGGTGAGCTCGCGGCTCAGCGAACGGTAATGGTCCTCGACCTCGCGCAACTCGCGCACGAACTCCTCGCCGCGCACGAGCATCGAGATCTCCAGGTTCAGACCGAACGAGCGCATGTCCATGTTGCTGGATCCGATCACCGCGACGTCGTCGTCGACCGTCAGGCTCTTGGTGTGCAGGATGTACGGCTTGCGGTACATCCAGATCCGCACGCCGGCCTTCAGCAGCGCCTCGTAGTAGCTGCGCTGCGCGTGGTAGACGATCGCCTGATCGCCCTCCTCCGAGACGAACAGCTCCACCTGCAGCCCCCGGTCGCACGCCGTGGCGACCGCGAGCAGCAGCGCCTCGTCGGGCACGAAGTAGGGGCTCACGATCATGATCTTGCGCTTGGCCGCATAGAGCAGGCCGAGGAACAGCCGCAGGTTGTTCTCCGCCTCGAACCCGGGCCCGGAGGGCACGATCTGGCAGTCCAGGTCGCCGCTGCCGCGCTCGGTCGGCGCGAACGCGACGGAGTCGGGCACATCGTCGGTCTCGCTGTACCAGTCGGACAGGAACACCGCGTTGACGCTGCCCACGACCGGTCCGTCGATGCGCACCATCAGGTCGACCCAGTGCAGGCCGCGCTTGATGTTCTTCGGCAGGTTGTAGGTCGAGTCGGTGACGTTCTGCGATCCGAGGAACGCCACCTCGTTGTCGATCACGAGGAGCTTGCGGTGATTGCGCAGATCGGGGCGCTGCGTGCGCCCCTTCAGCGGCTGCACCGGCAGCATCAGATGCCAGTCGGCACCCATCGCATCCAGCCGCGCGATGGTCTGCTTGTATCGCGGCTTCCAGCGGTTCGCCCAGTGATCCAGGAGCACCCGCACGGGCACCCCGCGGGCGGCCGTCTCCTCCATCGCCCGGAAGAAGTTGTCGGTCGAGGCATCCGACTGCAGGATGTAGAACTCGACGTGCACGAACTCCTTCGCCACGCGGATCGCCTCGGCCATGGCGTCGAGGGACGCCTGGTAGTCGGAGATGAGGTGCGCGCCGTTGTCGCCGAACAACGGCAGAGCGCCGAGACGCTGATTCATGCGCACCAGGGAGGCGAGGCTCGCCGGCAGCTCCTTGACCACTCCGCCGAGATGCAGGTCCTTGGTGACCTCGGCGATGGTCTCGTTGATGAGATCCTGCTTCTTGCGCCGCGCCCGCGGCAGTCGCGGGTTTCCGATCAGCAGGAACAGCAGCACGCCGACGTAGGGGATGAAGTAGATCGCCAGCAGCCACGCGGTCGCCGCCGTGGGGCGGCGATTGCGCGGTACGACGATGATCGCGATCACGCGGATCGTGATGTCGACCGCGACGGCGAAAGCGAGGAGCCACCAGGGCCACGAATCACGCCACCACATGCACGCACTCCTGAGCCGGTACGCGCCGCCGGTCGGCGGCTTCGTCCACAGTAGCGGAGGGCGCGGACATGACGGGGGCGCCGCTCGGGGCGGCATCGCGAATCCGGTGCGGCCGCGTGCGTGCGCTCAGGAGGAGACGGATCCGCTGCGCGACGTGGATGCGTACGGCGGACGGATCCGAACCGCTCGCGCCCACGGGCTCAGGAGGAGCGGGGCGGCAGGCCGCGGGCGGCGCGCTCCTCGGCCTCGATGCGCGCGTGCGTCTTCCGTTCGGTGCGGTCGAAGCGCAGGATGCCGCGCAGCACGAACCAGAACACGACGCAGACGACGATCGTGGGGATCACCGACCACGCGGCTGCCACCCAGAACTCGTCCATGCCTCGATCCTACCCGGGCGGCCGGTGGGCCGGCTGAGAGCGGGCGCGGTACGCCGGCCGAGCGCGGGGCCCGCTACGCCGGCCGAGCGCGGGGTCGGCCGTGAGCCGGGTGCCGGAGACCGGGTCGACCTGGCGGGTGCGGCGATCCCCGATCGGTCCGCACAGCGACCGATCCGGTCCCGGTTGTGCACAGTTCCGCCCCTGACGCGCGCCGCACGGCCTCCGTTGGATCCGCACATTCCGGATCCGCCGGGATCTTCCTCCCCGGTCCGTTCCTGACGCGGGGCGCCTCCGCCCGCACTCGCGATCGTGGGCCCATGACAACCATCGTTCAGGCCACCGGCGCCGCAGAGCTGCTCGCCGCCATCCCCATGCTCACCGGCTTCCGACCCCGCGATTCCGTGGTGCTGCTGCCGTTCCGAAGCTCCCGCACCGCGGGTGCGTTGCGCTTCGACCTGCCCTGCGCTCCGAACGACACCGGCACGCCCGCCCCAGCGCTCCCGCCCCCGGCCGTCGCGGAATTCGCCGCCACCGCGGTCGGGATGGCCTGCCGCGTGCCCGACACGGATGCCCTCGCGATCGCCGTGTACGCCGACGGCTCCGCCGGCCCGGGCGCGGCGCCGCCGGCCGCTGCGCTGGCCGAGGAGCTGATCGAGCGTGCCGAGGCCTGCGGCCTGCACGTCGTCGAGGCCCTGTTCGTCGGCACCGACTCCTGGGCCGACTACCGGGACCCGCAGGCGCCGCCGCACCCGCTCGCCGAGGTGCCGGCGGCCCCGGCAGTGCCCGGATTCGCGGGCCCCGCACCCGACCAGTTCAGCGGCACCGAGCTGCCGTCGCCCGGACTGTTCGCCGCGGAGTCTGTGGGTCGGGCGCTGATCGCGCTCGAGCGCGTGCTCGGGCCGGCCGGCCCACAGCGCACGCCGCCGCAGGGCGGGAGCCGGGTCGATCCCCGGGCGCACGAGGCGGCGCTGATGCTCGACGACCTGCCGTCCTTCTTGGAGGAGGTCCTGGATGCGCCCGAGTCGCTGTCGCCCTTCGCGACGGCCGCGCTGGTGTGGATCCTGAATCGTCCGGCCCTGCGCGACGTCGCCCTCGTACAGTGGGCGAGCACGATCGATCTCGGAGATCGGGCGCTGGCCGCACAGCTCGGGCACATCACGAACGGCACGGCCGTGCCCGCCGATCTCGGCGGTGTCCTGATCGGGCACGGCCCGCGCCCCGACGGCGATCGGCTGGGCGTCGCGCTGACGCTCCTGCGCCGCACGATCGCTCTCGCCCCCGCGCAGACGAGAGGAGGCCCCTTCGCGGCCGCAGCGTGGCTGTCCTGGGCCGTGGGCCGATCGACGCACGCCGCGCGGTATCTGGATCAGGCGCAGGCCGCGGATCCGGAGCTCACCTTCGCGCAGCTGCTGCGCGCCGTGATCGATGCGGGGATGCTGCCGGACTGGTCCTTCCGCGCGGCGGCGGCGTGATGCCGCCGCCGTGCGGAGATCCTTCGGGCGCGGTGCCGGATCCGGTGTGGGTCCGCTGCCGCTCGACGCGGCCGGTCTCGACGCAGCCGGTCTCGACGCGGTCGGCCTCGACAGGGGCCGGCCTCGCCGGTCCGGCCGCCGGGTCCGTCACTTCACGAGCGGGAAGAGGATCGTCTCGCGGATGCCGAGGCCGGTGATCGCCATGAGCAGGCGGTCGATGCCCATGCCCATTCCGCCGGTCGGCGGCATGCCGTGCTCCAGCGCACGCAGGAACTCGTTGTCGACGCGCATCGCCTCGAGGTCGCCGCCTGCCGCGAGCTTGGCCTGCTCGACGAAGCGCTCCCGCTGGATAACGGGGTCGACGAGCTCGGAGTAGCCCGTGGCGAGCTCGAAGCCGCGCACGTACAGATCCCACTTCTCCACGACGCCCGGGATCGAGCGGTGCTCGCGCACGAGGGGCGAGGTGTCGACAGGGAAGTCCATCACGAAGGTGGGCCGCTCCAGCCCGCCCTTGACGTAGTGCTCCCACAGCTCCTCGATGAGCTTGCCGTGGGTGGCGTGCGGAGGCACCTCGACGCCGTGCGCCTCGGCGAAGGCGATGAGCTCCTCGACGGGGTCGGACGGCGTGAAGACCCGTCCGGCCGCCTCGGACAGCGAGTCGTACATCGAGATGCGCGCCCAGTCCCCGCCGAGGTCGTACTCGGTGCCGTCGGCCCAGGTGACCAGGGTGGATCCGGCGACCGCGATCGCGGCGTTCTGGATCAGCTCCTGCGTGAGGTCGGCGATGCCGTTGTAGTCGGAGTACGCCTGGTAGGCCTCGAGCATCGCGAACTCGGGGCTGTGCGTGGAGTCGGCGCCCTCGTTGCGGAAGTTGCGGTTGATCTCGTACACGCGCTCGATGCCGCCGACGACGGCGCGCTTCAGGTAGAGCTCGGGCGCGATGCGCAGGTACAGCTCGGTGTCGAACGCGTTCGAGTGCGTGATGAACGGGCGCGCGGAGGCGCCGCCGTGCTGCACCTGCAGCATGGGGGTCTCGACCTCGAGGAAGTCATGCGCGGTGAACGTGGCACGAAGGCTCGCGTTCACGGCGGCACGGGCACGCACGGTCGTGCGGGCCTGATCGCGCACGATGAGGTCGAGGAAGCGGCTGCGCACCCGGCCTTCCTCACTGAGCTCGCCGTAGGCGTTGGGCAGCGGCAGGATCGCCTTGGACGCGATCGTCCAGGAGTCTGCCATGATCGACAGCTCGCCGCGGCGGCTGGAGATCACCTCGCCGTGCACGAACACGTGGTCGCCGAGGTCGACGAGCTCCTTCCACTGCGCGAGGGACTCCTCCCCCACGTTCGCGAGCGAGATCATCGCCTGGATCCGGGATCCGTCGCCGGCCTGCAGCGACGCGAAGCAGAGCTTGCCCGTGTTGCGGCTGAACACCACGCGCCCTGCGACCCCGACGAGCACCCCCGTCTCGGCGCCCGGCTCGAGCTCGCCGTACTCAGCGCGCAGCTGCGGGATGGTGTGCGTCACGGGCACGGACACCGGGAACGCGCCACCGGCGGCATCGCCACGATCGGCGATCAGCCGCTCCCGCTTGGCCAGCCGCACCGCCCGCTGCTCGAACGTGTCCTCCCCGGCCGCGGAACCCGTCGCCGGGCCTGCCGAAGGGTCGTTGCTGTCAAGGGTCGGCGCGGGCGCGTCAGGCATGAGTGGGCTCCTCGAAAAGTCGCCGCCCAGTCTACCGGCGCGCGGCTTCGCGCCCGCCGTGCGCCCTCCGGATCCGACCCGCCCTCACCCCGCCGCCTCAGCCCCTCGCCCCCAGCCCCCAGCCCCCGGCCGGGCCCTCGGCCCCCGCCCCACCCCGGGCCCCAACCCCCGACCCCAACCCCCGACCCCAGCCCTCGACCGGGCCCGGCCCTAGCCTTCGACCGGGCCCGGCCCTAGCCTTCGGCCGGCCCGGACGTCGTCCTTGTCCGCGAGACTCCAACGGGGCGACGAGACTGCATGCCAGAGCCGCAGTCTCGTCGCCGAGTTGGAGTCTCGCGGTCAGCTCGGTTGGTCAGGCCCGGCGGTCAGAACGGATCCGGCGGTCAGAACGGATCCGACGGGGAGAGCGGGTCGGGCGGGGAGAGCGGGTCCTGGGCGGAGACCTCGCGCAATGCCCGGTCGAACGTCGACGACACGAGCGCGGAGAGGTAACCGCCGGGATTCTCCACCCCGATGCCGCGCAGGATCCCGGTCGCCTGCCCGACGATCGAGCGGGCGAACTCGGAGGCCGTGGAGATCGCCTCCGCATAGGCCGCGCGATCCGCCTCCTCGATCACAACCGGCTCGCAGCCGAGCTCCACCGCGAGCGCCTGCGCGATCGGCAGCACCATGGCCGGCGCGGTCACCGCCGCATACGAGGCGTGCAGCTGGCGCAGATCGAGCGTGGTGCCGGTGAACGAGATGGCGGGGTGCACCGCGAGCGGGATCGCCCCGGCCCCCACGACCGGCTCCAGGACATCGGTGCCGTACGCGGGATCCGTGTGCAGCACGAGCTGTCCCGGCTGCCAGGCCCCGACCTCCGCGAGGCCCGAGACCAGCCCCGGCAGCTGATCATGCGGCACGGCGAGCACCACGAGCTGCGAAGCACGCACGAGATCCGGCGGATCCATCACCGGAACGTTCGGAAGCACCGCGGCGGCGCGGTCGGAGTCGGATCCGGCCGTGATGCCGACGAGCGCATGTCCGGCGCCGGCGAGCGCGGCGCCGAGCACGGGGCCCACGCGTCCCGCGCCGATGATGCCGACGTTCAGGCGCCCCGCCCGGGTCATGCGGCGCCGTCCGGAGCCGCGCCGTTCGGGGCCGCGCCGTCCGAGGTCGCGCCGTCCGGGGCGGATCCGTCCGCGGCGGCGCCGTCCGGGGCGGATCCCCGGCGACGCAGCTCACGCCGGGTGGCGACCGGAGCGGCCGGATCCGCTGCGCCGCGAGCCTCGGAGCCGTCCTCGACCGCGGGCACCACGGCACCGGGCGTCGCCACCGGACCGGGCACCACGGCACCGGGCACCACCACCGGACCAGGCCCCGCATCCACGGCACCGGGCACCACCACCGGACCAGGCCCCGCATCCACGACACCGGGCACCACCACCGGACCAGGCCCCGCATCCACGGCACCCGGCACCGCCACCCGGCCAGACCCTGCATCCACAGCGACGGGCGCCGGGGTCGTGCCCGTCCTGCGGGGCGCGGAGACGCCGCCGAGGCCGGGCGGCAGCGCATGACCGTCCGGGACCGACGCGGCGAACGAGGCGTACGCGGAAGCCCCGTGGGTCGGATCCGTCAGGGCGCCGTCGCGCCCTTCCGCCCAGCGGTGCGCGCGGTCGTCGGCAGCGGCACGGGCCGCCGCCACCGACAGCGTGTTCAGCATGCCCAGCAGCGCCTGGCTCTCCAGGCCGGAGACCTCGCCGCGCACCGGGCCGATGGCGGAGTGCGCCTGCGCCTTGGCGACGCCCTGCGCGCGGTCGATCGGCCCCTGGTGCAGCGAGAAGCCCTGCAGCCGGGCGAGGGGGAACACCGCCAGCTGGCGCCAGATGCGTCCGCGTCGCAGCAGCAGTGCGAAGTCGGTGAGCGCGGCGCCGTGGCGCCGCCACGACAGCGGCCGACGCCACCAGGCCCGGGGCGGGATCGTCGTGTACGGGTCGCCGGCGACCGGGCCGAGCACGCCCTGCTCCCAGATCAGCGGCAGCACGTCCGCGGGGACGTCGGGCAGGATCAGGCCGAGCACGCGCTCCACGTCGGCGCGTGCCCCGACGGGCAGCACGGTGTTGAACTGCTGCGCCTGGCTGGACTGCTGCTTGGCGGCGGCCTTGCCGCTCATGCGGTTGATCCGCACGGCCCACCACCCGAACGGCCGCCAGAGCAGCGGCTGCATCACCTCGACCGCGAAGATGCGCCCGGGCGGGATCGTCTCGGTGATCGTCGTGAACAGGCCGAACGTGATGCGCACGCCGTCGGGCGTCGGCGCGATCGAATAGCGCAGCGCCCGTGCGATGCGACTCCAGGTGACCGCGACCGCGGCCAGCAGCAGCGGGATCCCCATCGCGAGCCCAATGCCCGTGATGGCGAGCCCCGCACCCGCCCGCCCGTCCGCGATCATGACTGGCACGATCACAGCCATCCCGACGGCGAAGACCGCGCCGAAGAACGCCAGCCAGCTGAGTCCCGACAGCACATGCGAGCCGATCAGACGACCGGTGGGGATCCGCAGCACATGCTCCGGCGCGACATCGTCGAGGTCCACACCCGCGATCAGCCCGGTGACGCCCGCATCCATGGACGCCGCGAGCTGCGCGCGCATCGTGCACGCCCCGGCCGCATCGACGCCCCCGTGCGCCGCCTCCCGTGCGTGCCGCGCCCCGGAGGCCAGCCTCAGGATGTCGGCGCGCACGGATTCGGCCTTGGCCGTGGACAGGTACTCCAGCGGCACGTTCGCGTCGTTGCCGGCGCCGTCGACCTCGAGCTTGGCGAGTCCGATCAGCCGCGCCGGGAACGGACGGGTGAGGTTCACGCCCTGCACCCGGTCGAGCGGGGCACGGCGGTGCGAGCGGAAGATCACGCCCTTGCGCACCTCGACATGCGCATCGGTGATGCGGAAGTCGTGGAAGCGCCACATCAGCCAGAACATCGCGATGAGCAGCAGCGCCAGCACGAGCACGCCCAGCAGCACCACGAGCACGAGGTTGTTGGTCACCACCCAGTCGACGGGGTCACCGCCGAGCTCCGGCACGCGCGTCGGGGTGAACAGCGAGATGAACCAGTACAGGATCTTCTCGCGCAGGTTCGCGATCACGTAGCCGAGCACGATGACCAGAACCAGGCCGCCCTTCATCAGGGGCGTGAGCGGGTGCATCCGGTGCCAGTCGCCGTCGGCGAGGGAACCGGATCCGGGAACCCGTCCCGGTGCGGATCCTGCGGAGTCGACCGTGCCGGTGCCGTGCGGCGCACGGAACGGCTGCTGCTCGGGCATGCTCACAAGCCGGTCCGGCGCATCTCGGCGACGTCGATGAGGGTGTCGCGCAGCGCCTCGGCCGCGTCCTCGGTCATGCCGGGGATCTCCACACCCGTGGTCGCCGCGGCCGTGACCAGCTTGAGCTTGGCGATGCCGAACGCGCGATCGACCGGGCCGCGCGTGATGTCGACCAGCTGCATGCGGCCGTACGGCACGGCGATCATGCGCTGCCACAGGATCCCACGGCGGAACACGATGTCGTCGGCGCGCAGCATGTAACCGATCGCCCGCGCCTGCCGCGGCAGGATGATGAGCTCGAACAGGATCCCCAGGGCGATCACGCCGGCGACGGTCCAGGCCCACGGCCACGGCTGTGCCAGCAGCGTCGTGGCCGCGTAGGCGCCCACGGCGATCACCGCGAGCAGGATCACCCGCAGGATCACCTCGGCGATCACGAACTTCGGCGAGATCTGATGCCAGGCTCCGTCCAGCGCCAGCGCGCCTCGCCCGGTCGGGGTGCGCAGGCCGGGGTAGGTGTCCTCGTCCAGCACGGCGGCCGCGGCCGGCGCCGCGTGCGCCGGCATCCGACCGACGGAGGCGAGCGCCGCCTCCTGGGCCGGAGCCGAGGCGGCCGGTGCCGGTGCCGGAGCGGCCGGTGCCGGTGCCGGTGCCGGTGCCGGTGCCGGTGCCGGAGCCGGAGCCGGAGCCGGAGCCGGTGCGACCGTAGTCGGCTCCGCGGAATCAGTGCCCGGTGTCTGCGGCGGCTCGGGGATGGTCGTCATCGTCGTCCTCCAGGCGCGGCCCGTCCGGGCCGTCGGGGTCGTGGGGCCCGTTTCCGGGCAGCAGGCAGAAGCTCTCGGCGATCACCGCCGCGATCGTCAGCACCAGGGCGGCGACGGCGGTCGCGGCGACGGCCGTGATCGAGCCTATCGGCGGCGCGATCGGGCGCGACAGCAGGTAAGCGCCGAGCCCGGCGCCGAAGCCCGTGATCACCGCGCCGAGCAGGCTCGACGCCCGCGCGAGCATCGCGATCCGCACGGCGCGGAACGGATCCACCCGGCGGCGCGTCGCCGAGCGGGTGCTGCGGCGGATCGGCCAGGCCAGGGCGAGCACCGCGATCGCCAGCAGTACCAGGAAGATCGGCAGCACCAGCGCCGGGGTGAAGGTCGCCCGGCCCGCCGTGGTCAGGCCGTGGTCGAGCAGGAACCCGGCTGCCGCTCCCGCGAGCGACAGCACGAGCAGCAGCACGGGTGAGATCCGCTTCATGACCCGTCCTCGAGCTGCGCCAGCAGGTCGGCCACCCGGCCTCGGCCCGGCAGCACCGCATCCGGATCCACATCCAGCCACGGCCCCAGCACGAAGGCGCGCTCGGCGGCACGGGGGTGCGGCAGCAGCAGGTGCTCCTCGTCGCTGTGCACATCGGAGTAGGCGATCAGGTCGAGGTCGAGCGTGCGGTCGCCCCAGCGCTCGGCGCGGATCCGCCCGTGCTCCTCCTCGATCGCATGCAGCATGCCGAGCAGCACCGCCGGGGCGAGGCGGGTGGTGACGATCGCGACGGCGTTCGCGAACTCGGGGGCGTCCGGATCCGGTCCCTCCGGCCGCACCGCGACCGTGCGGAAGATGTTCGAGACCCGCACGTCGTCGACCAGGGGGAGCCGGCGGATCGCACGCACCGCGTCGTCGATGGTCGCGGCGGTGTCGCCGAGGTTGGAGCCGAGCGCGACGACGGCCTCGACCGGATCCTGCTCGGGACGCGGATCGAGCGCCGGGAGGCTCCGCCCGCGGGGCACCGGGGGGATCGGGCGGATCGGCGGGGTCATTCCCCGCTCCTGCCGCGGTGCACGGTGACCGACACGTCGGAGAACATGAGCGGGATCGGGGCCTCGGGCTTGTGCACCGTCACGTCGACGACCTGCACCCGCGCATCCTCCAGCACCACATCGGCGATGCGGGCGGCGAGCTTCTCGAGCAGGTTCACCGGTTCGCCGGCCACGACCGCCGCGACGCGCTCGGCGAGCTCCCCATAGTGCACGGTGTCGGCGACGTCGTCACTGGCCGCGGCGGCCCGCAGCGAGAGGTGCAGGCGCAGGTCGACGAGGAAGGGCTGTCCCTCGGCGCGCTCGTGGTCGTACACGCCGTGGTAGCCGTAGACGGTCAGCCCCGTCAACGAGATCTCGTCGAGGAAGTCCATGCGTCCTAGCGTACGGCGGCAGGCGGACACGGCTCGCGATGTCCGCGCTCGGCGAAGCGGACGCGGTGCGTGTGGGGTCTCAGCCGTCCCAGGCGCCGAGCACGGCGAGGGCGTCGCGGGTGGCGGCGACGTCGTGCACGCGGACCGCCCACGCCCCGGCCCGGGCTGCCAGCACGCTCGTCACGGCTGTCGCCAGATCCCGACGGCGCTCGTCGGCGTCGTCTCCGAGCGCCTCGACCAGGAAGCGCTTGCGCGAGGTGCCCACGAGCACACGGGATCCGAGCGCGACGACGTCGGAGAGCTCGCGCAGCAGCTCCCAGTTCTGGGCGACCGTCTTGGCGAAGCCCACACCGGGATCGACGATGATGCGCGACGGTGCGATGCCCGCGGCGGCGGCCGCGGCCACACGCTCGCGCAGCTCGGCGGCGACCTCGCGGCCCACGCGCCCGTACTCGGCACGCGCGTACATGTCCGACGAGGGGCCGCGCCAGTGTCCGAGCGCGATGTCGGCCCCGGTGGCGGCAACGGCGTCGAGCATGTCCGGATCCGCAAGGCCGCCCGACACGTCGTTCACGATGCGGGCGCCCGCCCGCACGGCGGCGACCGCGGTGGACGCGTTGAGCGTGTCGACGCTCACCGGGATCCCCTCGGCCGCGAGCCGCTCGATCACCGGCACGACGCGGCGCTGCTCCTCGGCCACGGGCACGCGCTCGGCGCCCGGGCGGGTGGACTCGCCGCCGATGTCGAGCACGTCGGCGCCCTGCGCCCGCAGCAGCAGGCCGTGCGCCACCGCACTGTCGGGGTCGGCATAGCGCCCGCCGTCGCTGAAAGAGTCGGGGGTGGCGTTGACGATCCCCCAGATCGCGGTCATGCCCCGGTCCCTGAGCCCGTCGAAGGGCCGGCCCCTGAGCCTGTCGAAGGGCCGATCAGCGCGATCAGCTCGGCGCGCGCGACCGGATCCGTGTACACGCCGCGAGCGGCGATCGTGAGGGTCGAGGCCTCGGTCTGCCGGCCGCCGCGCATCGTGACGCAGCCGTGCACGGCGTCCATCACGACGAGCACGCCCTGCGCGTCGAGGTGGGAGGCGATCGCGTCCGCGACCTGCTCGCCGAGCCGCTCCTGCACCTGCGGGCGGGAGGCCAGGATCTCCACGACCTTCACCAGCGCGCCGAGGCCGACGACCTGCTCGCCCGGAAGGTACGCGATGTGCGCGTGCCCGGCGAACGGCAGCAGATGGTGCTCGCACACCGAGCGGAACCGGATCCCGCGCAGCAGCACCGCTCCCGAGGGCAGCGTGTCCGGCGCCGGGCCGTGCGAGACGCTGATCGTGTGCGCGAGTGGGGCACCGGGATCCCCGCCGACCCCGGCGAAGAACTCCGCATACAGATCGGCCATCCGCGCCGGGGTCTGCTTCAACCCCGGTCGCTCCGGATCCTCGCCGATCGCGAGCAGCAGCTCACGGGTCAGGCTCGCGACCCGCTCCCGGTCGACGGCCATCTCTCAGGCCGTCGCGGGGCGCGGCTTCCCGCCACCCGCGGTGCCCGGCCGGCGCTCCGAGGCCGGGGCGGCCTCCGTCGCCGCCGTGCCCACCTCGACGCCGCGCTGCGGCATCTCGATCGGGGGCAGCAGGGACACCGGACGGTCCTCGCTGGAGAGCCACTGCGGACGCTCGGGGAGCTTGCGGATCTCGGTGAAGATCTCCGCGATCTGGTTGTGATCCAGCGTCTCCTTCTCGAGCAGCTCGCGGGCGAGCCGGTCGAGGATGTCGCGATTGGCGCTGATGACCTCGTACGCCTCGTTGTGCGCCTGCTCGATGAGCGCGCGCACCTGCGTGTCCACCCGCTCGGCGATCGTCTCGGAGTATTCGCGTCCGCGGCCCATGTCGCGACCGGCGAACGGCTCGCCGCCCTCGGTGCCGAGCTTGACCGGCCCGAGCTCGGTCGTCATGCCATACTCCAGCACCATCTTGCGGGCGATCGAGGTCGCCTTCTCGATGTCGTTCGAGGCGCCGGTGGTGGGGTCGTGGAACACGATCTCCTCGGCGACGCGACCGCCCATCGCGTAGGTGAGCTGGTCCTGCAGCTCGTTGCGGGTGACCGAGTACTTGTCGTCCAGCGGCAGCACCATGGTGTAGCCGAGAGCCTTGCCGCGGGGCAGGATCGTGATCTTCGTGACCGGATCCGTGTAGTTCATCGCCGCCGCCGCGAGCGCGTGACCGCCCTCGTGGTAGGCCGTGATGAGCTTCTCCTTGTCCTTCATCACGCGGGTTCGGCGCTGCGGCCCGGCGATGACGCGGTCGATCGCCTCGTCCAGGGCCCGGTTGTCGATGAGCTGCGCGTTCGAGCGCGCCGTGAGCAGGGCAGCCTCGTTGAGCACGTTGGCCAGATCGGCGCCGGTGAAGCCCGGGGTCTTGCGGGCCACGACCTCGAGGTCGACGCCGTTCGCGAGCGGCTTGCCCTTCGAGTGCACCTCGAGGATCTTCTGCCGGCCCTTGAGGTCGGGGGCGTCCACGCCGATCTGCCGGTCGAAGCGGCCGGGGCGCAGCAGCGCGGGGTCGAGGATGTCGGGGCGGTTGGTCGCCGCGATCACGATGACGTTCGCGTTCGGGTCGAAGCCGTCCATCTCGACGAGCATCTGG
>JAFDWK010000024.1:2440-2576 GCA_018268515.1 Actinomycetota bacterium | reverse complement strand
GTCGTTGCCGCCGCCGAGGCCCGCACCTCGGTGCCGGCCGACGGCGTCGATCTCGTCGATGAAGATGATCGCCGGGGCGTTCTCCTTGGCCTGCGTGAACAGGTCGCGCACACGCGAGGCGCCGACGCCGACGAAC
>JAFDWK010000024.1:0-2421 GCA_018268515.1 Actinomycetota bacterium | reverse complement strand
GATCGAGTAGAACGGGGCGCCCGCCTCGCCGGCGACGGCGCGCGCGAGCAGGGTCTTGCCGGTTCCGGGAGGGCCGTACAGCAGCACGCCCTTGGGGATCCGCGCGCCGATCGCCTGGAACTTGCCCGGATCCTGCAGGAACTCCTTGATCTCGTGGAGCTCCTCGATGGCCTCGTCGGCGCCCGCCACATCGGCGAACGTGACCGTCGGGTTCTCCTTGTTCACGAGTTTCGCGCGCGACTTGCCGAACTGCATGATCTTGCTGTTGCCGCCCTGAGCGCTGGACAGCAGCCACCAGAACAGCAGGCCGAGCAGCAGCATCGGGATCAGGATGGAGAGGAAGCCGTCGAACCAGCTCGCCTTCGGCACGGCGTCGTTGAAGCCGTCCTTGGGCTTGGCGTCGTCGATCGCCTTGACGACGTCGGCCGCGCGCGCCTGCACATAGTAGAACTGCACGGTCGTCGAGCCCTCGTACGGCTTGGAGAGGGTCATGTCCACGCGCTGATCGCCGTCGGTGTTGATCACCTTCGTGACCGTGCCGCCCTTGAGCAGGTCGAGCCCCTTCTCGGTGGACACCTGCGAGGAGGAACCAAGGTTCGTGATCAGCATGAAACCGCCGATCAGAAGCAGACCGATCAGCACCACGTAGGTGAGCGGATTGCGCGTGATCTTCTTGACATCCATGATCCGATCAGCGTAGCGCGACAGCCTTAGCGCCCTCCTGGGGATTCGCCCACGGCGTACCCTTCGATGCGGTCCGCTCGCTCAGGGCGGAGCGGCGCGTGCGATCGCCGTTCAGGCGTAGACGTGCGGGGCGAGCACGGCGACGTCGCGCAGGTTGCGGTAGCGCTCGGCGTAGTCGAGGCCGTAGCCGACCACGAACTCCGGCGGGATGTCGAAGCCGACGTACTTGCAGTCGATCTCGACCTTCGCCGCCGCGGGCTTGCGCAGCAGCGCCAGCACCTCGATCGACTCCGCACCGCGGGAGGCGAAGTTCTCCAGCAGCCAGCTCAGAGTGAGGCCCGAGTCGATGATGTCCTCCACGATGAGCACGTGCTTGCCGTGCAGGTCGGTGTCGAGGTCCTTGCGGATCTGCACCACGCCGCTGGAGCGCGTGCCGGCGCCGTAGCTCGACACGGCCATCCAGTCCATCGGCACGGAGAACGGCAGCGCCCGCGCGAAGTCGGCCATCACCATGACGGCGCCCTTGAGCACCCCGATCAGCAGCAGGTCCTTGCCGGCGTAGTCGACCGCGACCTGCGCGGCGAGCTCGTCGAGCTTGGCGCGGATCTCCTCCTCGGTGACGAGGATCTCGGTCAGGTCGTCGGGGATGTCCGCAGCGCGCATGGGTCGATTTTACGTGACCGGATCCGTTCCCCCGCGGCGCCGCGGCACCCGCTACTGTGAGCGAAGGCGGGGCCATGCTCGGGGCAGACCGAGCCTCCGCCACGGAGGGAAGGAGCAGTATGGACATCGACGAGATCCTCAAGCAGGTGCCGGTCGGCGATATCGCCCAGAAGCTCGGCGTCAGCGAGGACGTCGCTCGGCAGGCGGTGCAGGAGGGCGGGGCGGCGCTGCTCGGAGGCCTGGCCAAGAACGCGGAGACCGCGGAGGGCTCGGCGGCGATCGAGGCCGCACTCGCGAAGCACGACAGCTTCTCCGGCGCCGCATCGCTCGACGACGTCGACGAGGCCGACGGCCAGAAGATCGTCTCGCACGTGTTCGGCGACAACGCCGACCAGGTGGCGCAGACCTTGACCGGCGAGCAGAAGACCGCCGGCATCGACTTCGGCAAGCTGCTGCCGATGCTGGCCCCCATCGTGATGGGCCTCATCGCCAACGGCCAGAAGGGCTCGTCCGCGGGCGGCGGTGGCGGTCTCGGCGACATCCTCGGCGGGCTGCTCGGCGGCGGACAGCAGCAGGGCTCGTCCGCGGGCGGCGGTGGGGGTCTCGGTGACATCCTGGGCGGACTGGGCGGTCTGTTCGGCGGCGGCCAGCAAGGCTCGTCGGCCGGCGGCACGGGCGGCATCGACATCGGCGGACTGCTGGGCGGCCTCCTCGGCGGCAAGAAGTAGGACGACCACGAGACGCGGCTTCCCCCGGGGAGCCGCGTCTCGTCGCGTCCGGGGCGGATCCGGGCGAGTGCACAGGGGCGTCCTGATCCGCGGATCCGCCGAGCGCACGGGGTCCTGCCGAAAGCACGGCTCGTTCACGCCAAGACCCGGTGCGCTCGACGACAACCCGTGCACCCGCGGGATCCCACCGACCGCGTGGCTCGTTCACGCCGAGCCCCGCCCGGATCCGCCGAGCGCACGGGGTCCTGCCGAAAGCACGGCTCGTTCACGCCAAGACCCGGTGCGCTCGACAACAACCCGTGCACTCGCGGGCACGGATCCAGGGATCCACGCCCCGGCTCTAGCG
>JAFDWK010000023.1 GCA_018268515.1 Actinomycetota bacterium | reverse complement strand
GGTGCAGGCGCACAGCGATTCCGAGACGAGCTCGAGAAAGTCGAGGTAGCCGCGAGCCACGAGGTGAAGGTCGGCGACGAGCGCACACTGCGCGCACTCCTCCGCGATCGATTCAGCACGCTCCGATGGGGGACGGTCAACCACTGCCTCGGCATCCCTGAGCAGGCTGCGTGCTTGAAGGGGCTGCCCGCCGAAACAGCCGCAGGCGGCGTCATGCCTAATCGCTGCCAGCCCACCACCTGCGGCAACTCCGTCGTCACCGAGGAGCACGCGCCGATCTGGATTGCCGAAGAACGCGACCTCGTCGCGAAGCTGCGCGACCGAAAGCTGGCACCACACAATCGCGAACAACTCGAGACAGAGCTTGAGGACGTTCGCCGCATCACCAGGAAGTTCGCGGATGCCTGAGATCACTGCCGCGACAGAACGCAAGCTGCGCGACGCGATGGAGCGGCTGCTCACCGGCGCGGCCGTCCGCACCGACGGGCGAGTCATCAAGGAGAACCTCTATCGCGAAGCAGGCGTCAGCCGCGCCACTATGAACCGCGCGACGGCGGTGATGGACGAGTGGTCACGCCGCGTGGACGGGACTCAGCCTCGAGATCGCGAGGTCGAGTCTCTGAAGCAGTCCCTCGCGGAGCGTGCGGTACAGATCAAGGATCTCCGCTTGCGCATTCGTGACCTAGAGGATCAACTCACGATCGCAGCGACTGCGGTGGCCGAGCTGCACATTGAGAACCAGCTGCTGCGCGGCGAGGATCCCACGCGCAACGTGACGCCGATGCGCCCCACATCATCTGCGAGACATTCACGGTGAGTATCGAACGGTCGGTATCGCGCGTCGCCTTTGCCCAGCGAGGCGGTAGAGCGCTCTGATGCCGCCCGACTAACCTCGGAACTCGACGCCAGCCTGATCGTCGCCGTGCTGCAGCCAGCCGGTCGTGTCACCTTGAGTGGTCGAAGGCTCTTCGCTGCCGCCAGCAGTGGCGTCGTCGTAGTTAGGGCGTCCCATTGTCGCTCTCCTGAAGGGTACCGAGCACGTTGCTCAGGTTGCCGTTCCCGCTTGCGGTGAGCGAACCGGTGGAATCACCGATGAGGAAGACATAGTCGTCTGCACCATCGGAGCCGCCAGCGACGCTGTCGTCATAGTTCGGACGTCCCAACCTTCACCCTCCCAGTACTTCGATTGCGAAGACCACGGTCAACGCGGCTGCGGCGAATGCAAGCGCGGCGAAACCCGCCCACACCCATACCGCACGATTCCGAAGGTCGGCCTCACGGTGCGTGAGCACGTTCGCCTTGTCTTCGATGAGCTGCATCTCCACCTGAAGCGCGTTCATCCCGCTGTCCGCATACCGGTCGACGAGACGGCGGGCCTCGATGCCCATCCGCTTGCCGGGGCGCACCGCGACTGCTGCGCAGAACAAGGCGATGCACGCGAGCGCAAGGGCGACCACGCCAAACGTGGGCGCCTTCGCCCAGAGTTGAACCGTGGATGCCGCCACGAGCACACCTGCGGATACGGCGAGAAACGAAGCCTTGTTGGTGACACTCGCTGTTCGTTCCGCGGCATCCGTCACGAGCCGGTCGAGCTCTTCGTTGATCAGCCGAACGCGAGCAGCACGAGCGCGACGGAGCTCGTCGTCTACGTCGCTGACGCTCGTCTTCTTGCTCACCCTCGTATTCTACGAGTGGCATCCGACGCCAAACGCGGGCGTCAAAGCGGCGCGTGTCATCGAAAGGCTCTGGTTCCGGAAGGTTGCCATACGGATTAGGCCTATCGATGAAGGCCCAATCGCGAGCCTGTACAGGTGCTCACCCGTGCGTCGTCCTCCGAAGCGTGGGATCAATACGCCCGCGAACTGGGCCAGAACATCCAGCGTGAGCGTGCACGAGTCGGGTATAGCCAAGATCGCGTCGCGTACGAGTCGGGGCTGAGTCGGTATACGTATCAGAAGCTCGAGAAGGGCGAATCGCGGCCCGGCACTCCGGCGAACCCGACAGTCAAGACCTTGCTCGCCGTGGCCCAGGTGCTCGGCGTCGATCTGACTGATCTCCTGCCGCCGCGCACGCCCGATTTGACCCTCAGGTAATCTCGTCGGCCGACCGTTCACTGGCGTCTGACCGCGCTCGGAAACCCAGGGGCTGCTACCGCGTTACGCCTAATCCGTATGGCATCCTTCACTCATGGATGGGGCCGCGATCGAGCACGAACCGTTCGTGTTGGCTGCCGACGATCCGTGGCTCAGCGCATTGATCGGCACCATCGAGGAGCCGCAGGGCAGAACGACGGCTGAGCTCGCGGGCAAGCTGACCCTGTCGTGGTGGGATAGTCACGGTACCGGCCCCTCGCCGGCCGAGCTCTTCGATGAAATGTACTCAAGCACGGATTGGGAACACGTCATCGACGATCCTGGACGCTCGCTCTTTCAACGACAGGAGCAGCGTGAACTGCTCCAGCTCTGGCTCGTGAGTTACTGGTCGCGACTCGGCGCGATTGCCTTCGTCCCCGGTCACGACGACGTCATCCGACCGGGTCACGTCTCCTCCCACGCCGGGGACGCGAGCCCTTAGGCTGATCCGTTCAGGTCGAGGAGGTCAGATGAACGAGATCACCATCAACGGCCGCACGATCACGGTGACCTATGTCAGCACCGAGACAAGCGAGTACGGCGATATTCAGCGGTACCGAATTGGTATGTCCAACTCCGACGCCACCGCCCACCTGTCCCGACTCAGCCCGGACAGAGGTCTGAATGTGCGCATTATGGCGTCCGCGATCGACGCTGAGTTGCTCCTCGAGTACGCGCGTAGCAACGAGATGGGCCTACTCCGCGACCCGCGCATTCGCGAGTGGCGAGATCAAAATCGAGACCTGATCGAGGCTGAGGTTGCACGGCTACGCCAGGAGGCCGCCACGCTTCCCGCCGAACCGATGAGTGATCTCGAACGAGACCTTTGGCGCGCGTTCGAGCGCGATGACAGGGAAGCCAGTGGCTAAGGAGCTTGCCGCTCGCTCGTTCGCGACGGTCGACGGATGGATGCCGAGCTGATCCGTCGATGGAACGGCGATCGACCCAAGCGCACCGCTGTCCGAAGTGGCAACACGGCTCAGCATCGATCTCGACAGGTTGTGATCCCGCCAGCGCTGCCCAGATAGGATCGGCCATACCCGGATACATCCGGCTCAATCCGCATGGGGGCGTGAATGTCCGAGCCGTGGCTCTCTGCCGACGACATCGCTGAGCACTTGGGCGTGACCAAAGACACGATCTACGCCTGGATCTCCGAGAAGGGGATGCCTGCGCACAAGGTCGGGCGACTGTGGAAGTTCCAGGCGAGCGAGGTCGACGACTGGGTGCGCAGAGGGGATGCCGGATCCTCGGACTGACGCAGTCGGCCGCGATGTCGGCGGCCCGACGTATCCTGATCGACTTGCCATTTTCCAGGGGAGGAACCACGTGGACGCATCTGCGGTGACGCTCGCATCGTTGCGCGCTGGGCAACGCCTGCGCGGCGTGCTGCCCGGGCAGCCGGTGACGCTCGTTGGCGTGACGCCCCTGGATGATGCTCTCGTCGAGATCTTCTTCCGCGATGACTCCGGCCGCACCGGCGAACGCATGATCACCGACGCGGATGCCGGCAAGCTCGAGCTGGTCACCGAACTGGGCGACGCGCCCGCGTTCGACGGCGACCCCGACGAGTTCCGCCTCGCGGCCGAAGCGCTGCGCATCAAGTACGCCGCGCTCTACGACCCCATGGCGGCGGTGAACAGCTCGGACGTCGATCCGTTACCGCATCAGATCCGCGCTGTATATGAGGAACTCCTTCCGCGGATCCCGCTGCGGTTCTTGCTCGCTGATGACCCCGGCGCCGGCAAGACGATCATGGCCGGTCTCTACCTCAAGGAGCTCATCCTCCGCGCCGACTGCGAACGAGCGCTCATCGTAGCCCCCGGCGGCCTCGTTGAGCAGTGGCGGGAAGAACTGTCGCAGAAGTTCGACCTCTCGTTCGAGATCTTCAACCGTCAGATGGTCGACGACGCAGAAGGCCGCAACGTGTTCGCCGAGCACCCATTTCTCATCGCACGGATGGACCAGCTTTCCCGCAGTGACGACCTGATCGAGCAGCTCTCCGACGTCACCTGGGACGCCGTCGTGGTCGACGAGGCGCATCGCATGTCGGCGCACTATTCGTCCTGGGCCGGTCAGGTCGACGAGACCAAGCGGTTCCGGCTTGGCCGACTGCTGGCCGAGACCGCGCACAACTTCCTCCTCATGACCGCGACCCCGCACGCAGGCAAGGAAGAAGACTTTCAGCTGTTCATGTCACTGCTGGACCGCGACAGGTTCGAGGGTCAGTTCCGCGCCGGCGTGCACCGCACCGATACACGCGGCCTGATGCGGCGCATGGTGAAGGAAGAGCTCCTCACCTTCGAGGGCAAGCCTCTCTTCCCCGAGCGTCGCGCGTACACGGTCGAGTACGACCTCAGCGACCCGGAACGTGAGCTATACGAGCTTGTCACCGGCTACGTCCGCACCGAGATGGGGCGGGCGGAACGACTCGCGCAGGCAGGCGACAAGAAGCGCGGCAACAACGTCGGATTCGCGCTCACAGTGCTGCAGCGACGCCTCGCCTCGAGCCCGGAAGCGATCCTCCGGTCACTCGAGCGACGCCAGGTGCGCCTCGAGACTCGTCTGCGGGAGTGGCAGCGTGCGACCGACGAGGCACGGTACAGCACCTCCATGACGGCGGCGATCGACGAATGGTCGACCGGCCGCGTCGCACTCGACTTCGAAGACGCCTCCGCCTCGACGCCAAGCTTCAGCCCCGACGAGTTCGACGATCTCGACGAAGAGGTCACCGAAGAGGAACGCGCCCAGTTCGAGGCCCGTGTCGACGAGGTCGTCGATCTCGCCACCGCGGCCGAGTCGATCGGCGAACTCCGCGCCGAGATCGCGATCCTCGAAGACCTCATCCGCGTCGCACGCCGGGTAAGGCTGCTCGACGACGACAAGAAGTGGGTGCAGCTCCGCACCATCCTCGACGACCAGCTCCTCGTCCACGACGACTCGGGCGAACCGCGGAAGATCATCATCTTCACCGAGCACAAGGACACCCTCGACTACCTGCGGCAGAAGATCACGACGCAGCTGGGTCGCCCCGAGGCAGTCATCACGATTCACGGAGGCACCCGCCGCGAAGACCGCAAAGCGGCACGCGAGCAGTTCACCTACGACCGCAACACCGTCGTACTCCTGGCGACGGATGCCGCGGGCGAAGGACTCAACCTGCAGCGCGCCCACCTCATGGTCAACTACGACCTGCCGTGGAACCCGAACCGCATCGAACAGCGCTTCGGCCGCATCCACCGCATCGGCCAGCGCGAGGTCTGCCACCTGTGGAACATGGTCGCGAATGACACACGGGAAGGGGACGTTTTCACGCGGTTGCTGTCGAAGATCGACCAGATGTCGATCGCGTACAACGGCAACCTCTTCAATGTCCTCGGCGACGCAGATGCCTTCCAGGAGAAGTCGCTCCGTGAACTACTGATCGAAGCGATCCGGTACGGCGACGAGCCCGAACGCAAGGCCGAGCTCGACCGCGTTATCGACGCGAGCGTTGCACATGGGCTCGACACGATGGTCGCCGAACGTGCGCTGCACCCCGAGATGTACTCGTCACTCAATCTCGAAGAGATCCGCGGACGAATGGAGAAGGCCCGCGAACGACGACTGCAGCCGGGCTACATCGCCGCGTTCTTCCTCCCCGCCTTCGAACGCCTCGGCGGGCGCATCCGCCGGCGCGAGAAAGGCCGGTACGAGATCACCCGCGTGCCTCAGCGTGTCATCGACACCGCGCGCCGACTCAACCGCTGGGCGCCCATCCCGGAACGGTACGAACGGGTCTCCTTCGAGACCGCACACGTTCGTCCCGAGAATCAGACGCAGGCTGCGCTCCTCGCCCCCGGCCACCCGCTGCTGCAGGCGGTCATTGAGCTCACCATCGAAGATCTCGGGCCGGTGCTCAAGCGCGGAACGGTGTTCATCGACCGTCGCGAACAGCAATCCGACCGCACGGCGCTGCTGTATGCGGTCGAGCAGCGCATCCAGAACGCAACCCCCGACGCCGACACCGTGTTGCACCACTTCGACTACCCGGTCCTCGACACCGCGGGGGCCGTGATGCTCGCCGCAGCCCCGCCCTACCTCGACTACGACGCGCCACACGCTGGCGAGGCGGCGGCAATTGTCGAGGTCCTCGCGGATGAGTGGGTGAAGAGCGACCACGAACGCTCCATCCGCGCATGGGCGTACCGCGGTGGACTCGCCCCCCGTATGGACGAGCTCGCGGCGCGGATCGCCTTGGATGTCGACCGTACCCGCGTGCAGGTCAAGGAACGCCTGCTCGCCGAGATCAACCACTGGGACCGCGAGCACAACCGCCTCGAAGCACTCGAACGCGCCGGCACCATCGGCCGCATCCGCGCCGACGCCGCACTCCAGCGGGCACGCCAGCTCGACGAACGTCTCGACAAGCGGCTCCGCGCCCTCGACGAAAGTACGCAACTCGTCGCACTTCCCGCGGTGGTCCGCGGATCAGCACTCGTCGTGCCGAGCCAACGACTGTCGACTGGCGATGAACATGCGGCGCCCCAGACCTTCGCGCGCAACACCGAGCTCGTCGAACGCCGCGCCGTCGAGGCCGTCCTCGCCACCGAACGCGCACTCGGCCGCACGCCACACGAGATGCCCAGGAACAATCCCGGATACGACATCCAGTCCTTCGATCCCGACGGACGCATTCATTACATCGAGGTGAAGGGGCGGATCGAGGGGTCCGACACCTTCACCATCACGACGAACGAGGTCACCTTCGCCCAGACACAAGGCGACCGTCACCGGCTCGCCCTTGTCCTCGTGTCCCCGGACGGCGAGAAGCGGGATCGTCTCCGCTATGTGCTCGACGCGTTCACCCACCTCGAGCCGTCCGCTACGACAAGGTCGTACAACGAAGAGTGGCGCGAGTACTGGGATCGGGGAGGCCCTCCCCGATGACCCAACCCCCAGAACTGATACCACCGCAAGCGAAGAGAAGCACCGTGACGGAAACACCCAAGAAGAAGCTCATCGAAGTCTCGCTCCCCCTCGAAGCGATCAATGCCGAAGCCTCGAGAGAAAAGTCCATTCGTCATGGCCACCCTGCCAACCTGCACCTCTACTGGGCACGCCGGCCGCTTGCGGCGGCGCGAGCCGTGCTCTTCTCTCAGCTCGTCGACGACCCCTCCTCCAACCCGGACAAGTTCCCCACCACCGAGGATCAGGACGTGGAGCGAGCGCGCCTGCACCGCCTCTTGGAGAGGCTAGTCGTATGGGAGAACAGCAATGATGAGCAGCTCCTTCGCGAGGCAGAAGTCGAGATCCGCAAGAGCAACAACGGCGAGATGCCCGCCGTTCTTGACCCCTTCGCGGGCGGCGGAGCGATTCCCCTCGAGGCACAACGGCTCGGACTCGAGGCGCATGCCAGCGACCTCAACCCCCTCGCCGTACTCATCAACAAGGCCCTGATTGAGATCCCTCCGAGGTTTTCCGACCTTCCCCCCGTCTTCCCCAGTTCATCACGGACTCGCAACGGTTGGTCTCGAGCCGAAGGTCTCGCTGAGGATGTGCGACAGTACGGCGACTGGATGCGCGACGAAGCAGAGACTCGAATTGGACACCTATACCCAAGGGTCAAGGCATCGGATGGCACCGAACGCACGGTCATCGCCTGGATCTGGGCTCGCACTGTCAGGAGCCCCAATCCCGCCAATCCGATTGAAGTTCCGCTCGTGCGCTCGTGGTGGCTCAGCAAGAAGAAGGGCAAGGAGGCATGGGTCAAGGCCACGGTTGTTGAGAACCGAGTGCAGTACGAGATCCGCACCGACGACGAGGGCCCCGTTGGAGACGAAGACGGCACGGTTAGCAGACGAGGAGCGGTTTCAATTGCAGACGGAACCCCCATCGATCTCAAGTACATTCGGGCGGAGGCGCGCGCGGGGCGATTGGGGGCGCAGCTCATCGCGGTAGCCGCGGAAGGGCATCGAGGGCGACTCTATGTCAGCCCATCTGCGGACCAGGAGAATGCATCCGACGTTCCACGTCCAGATTCAGCCCCCATCGGGTCACTACCGCCACACGGGCTACAGCCTGCGAACCCGCAGACCATACGCATCTATGGGTTCAACGATTGGGCTGATCTCTTCACGCCTCGCCAACTCACCGCGCTGACTACCCTCAGCGACCTTATCGGCGACGTTCGTGACAGAGTTCGCAAGGATGCACTCGCCACGGGCATGGAGCTCGGTGCGAGGCTAGAAGACGGCGGACACGGCGCACAAGCCTACGCAGACGCCATTGCCACCTACCTTGCGTTCGCGATCGACAAGCAGGCAGACCTTGGAAACGCGCTCTGCAGGTGGGAACCCAACGCGCAGTGCCCGCGTCAGTTGTTTGCGCGGCAAGCAATACCGATGGTGTGGGACTACGCCGAGTCGAACCCATTCTCGTCGTCGTCTGGCTCATTCTCTGTCATCATCGACGGCCTCG
Source organism: Actinomycetota bacterium (assembly GCA_018268515.1). Lineage (GTDB taxonomy): Bacteria > Actinomycetota > Actinomycetes > Actinomycetales > Microbacteriaceae > Microbacterium. The sequence goes on along the minus strand of JAFDWK010000023.1, from coordinate 21,970 downwards.
CTAAAGCGATGAGCGCGGGAAGCTTCGGAAGCTCGAATGGGCGCACTGGGGAGGTCGTCACAGCGAACGCCGCCGCACGCGAGTACAAAGGCTTGGTCATCTCCACAGATCCGCCCTACTACGACAACATCGGCTACTCCGACCTTTCGGACTTCTTCTATGTCTGGCTGCGTCGGTCGTTGGGCGATGTCTACCCCAAGACAGTGGGAACCATGCTCACGCCGAAAGCCGAGGAGCTGGTCGCCAATCCCCATCGTCACGATGGGAAGCGTGGCGCCGAACGTTTCTTCATCGATGGCTTCAACTCTGTGTTCGCGCGCATTCGTCAGAGCGCGAATCTCGACGTGCCTCTGACCGTGTACTACGCGTACAAGCAGCAGGACACTCGTGACTCAGGAACATCGTCGACGGGCTGGCACACTTTGCTCGACGGCCTGATCGACGCGGGTTGGGAGATCACTGCCACCTGGCCACTGAGGACCGAGACAACGAGTCGCATGATCGCAAGCGGCGCCAACGCTCTCGCATCTTCGATCGTCCTGGCGTGCCGGCCTCGGCCCGTCGACGCCGTCACGACAACTCGCCGCGCATTCGTCGCGGCCCTCAAGGCGGAACTTCCGACCGCCTTGCGGACACTGATTCAAGGATCAGTTGCGCCGGTCGACCTGGCGCAGGCAGCCATCGGCCCGGGAATCTCTGTCTTCTCGCGCTACGCGCGGGTGCGCGAGGCGGACGGATCCGACATGTCAGTGAAGGACGCACTGCTACTGATCAACGCCACCCTAGATGAGGTAATCGGCGAACAGGAGTCGGACTTCGACTCCGACACCCGGTTCGCGGTCAAGTGGTACCGCCAGTACGGCTGGATGCAAGAGAACTCGGGCATCGCCGACCAGCTTGCACGATCGTCCGATACATCTATCGGAGCACTCGAGCGCGGTGGCATTTTTGAGGCGAAGGGCGGGAAGGCGCGGCTCCTCTCCCCTACTCAGCTCGAAGGCGCGTGGGACGTGAGCGCGGATGAGCGCGTTAGCGTCTGGGAGGCGACGGTGCGCCTCGCGGCGGTCATGGCGAAGCACGGTGCGGACGAAGTCGCGGGCCTCCTCCCACTGGTGCAGACGCGGGTAAGTCTCGATGCGGTCAAGGAGCTGGGATTCCTGCTCTTCCACGAGGCCGAGAAGAAGCGCGACACGAAGGACGCGATCCTGTTCAACGGGTTGGTGAGCGCGTGGGGTGACGTGAACGAGCAGGCACGAAAGCACGCTGGCACCCCTCGGGCCGTTCAACAGGCGTTTGACTTCGATGAGGAAGAGGGCTGATCCGACATGGCGATCAACAACCACGAGAGGCTCTACAAGGCGTTTGACATCCTCGCTGAGGGGTTGGAAGACGTCGTCGATGAAGTCATGACCCGAGCATTCAGCACGGCTGACTGGCCGACTAAATGGGCGAAGGAGGACGCCGAGCGGAATGGGCGACCTCTGCAAGCCCTGACCAAGGACGACGTCCAAGTGCAGCTTCGCGCAATCACCGAGAAGGGCTTCCAGTTCAAAGACGTACTGTCGCGTGCCCAGCAGGGGTTCGGGTCCGAGCTGCGCGAGGTGCGCAACAACGTCATGCATGGTCAAGCACGACAGATCAGTTCCGACGACACCGCTCGCGCACTCGACACGATGGAACGTCTGCTCGTCGCGGTCGGCGCGGTGGACTCCGCGAAGGACATTCGAAGCATGCGCATCGACCTTCAGCGCACCGTCTTCGAGGACCAGACACGCAAGCAGGTCAAGAAGACGACTGTTTCACTCGACCCCGGGTCGGGATTGCGGCCGTGGCGTGAGGTGATCCGCCCGCACGACGACGTGGCGCGGGGCGAGTTCACAGCATCCGAGTTCGCCGCGGATCTGCATCTTGTGCGTACCGGTCAGGCGACGAGTCCCGAGTATGGCGACCCGGTCGAGTTCTTCACCCGCACGTACCTTACGGAAGGTCTGCGGGATCTGCTGTCGCGCGCGCTCCGGCGCGTGGGCGGCGGGGATGGGAACGCGAGCCCGGTCGTCAATCTGCAGACCAATTTCGGTGGCGGCAAGACGCACTCGATGCTCGCTCTGTACCACCTGTTCAGCGGCACTCCCGCGAAGGACTTTCCGCAGGAACTGCAGGAGCTCATCGCCGAGACCGGGAACCCGGATCTAGCGGAGCTGGGCGTGAAGCGGGTCGCGCTCGTCGGCACGTACCTCAAGGCGGGATCACCGCTTATCAAGGACGACGGAACCGAGGTCCGCACGCTTTGGGGCGAGCTCGCCTGGCAGCTCGGCGGCCGTGAAGCGTACGACCTGATCGCTGAGGACGACCGAGCGGGGACGAACCCGGGCGAGGCCCTCCGGACGCTGATTGCGAAGTACTCGCCGGCACTGATCCTGATCGATGAGTGGGTCGCGTATGCGCGGCAGCTGGTCACGGACAAGGAGCTTCCGTCGGGTTCGTTCGAGACGCAGTTCACGTTCGCACAGTCTCTGACGGAGGTCGTGCGGTCGGTGCCTGGCGCGATGCTCGTCGTCTCGATCCCGGCATCCGATACCGGTGATGCAGGTAGTGGAAGCGACATCGAGATCGGTGGCGCCAACGGCCAGCTTGCGCTTGAGCGCCTGCAGAACGTGATCCGTCGTGTCGCCGACCAGTGGCGGCCGTCGAGTAAGGACGAGTCGTTCGAGATCGTGCGCCGTCGCCTCTTCCAGGCGCCGAACGCTGAGGGCCTGACCACGATCTCTGCCGTGGCGCGCAGCTTCGTCACCCTGTACCGGAGCAACACAGCCCTGTTCCCGCGGGATGCCGCGGCCCCGAGTGACGACTACGAGCAGCGCATCCGCGCGTCCTATCCGTTGCACCCCGAGTTGCTGGACCGCCTGTATGAGGATTGGTCGACTCTGGAGCGGTTTCAGCGCACGCGCGGTGTGCTCAAGCTCGTGTCGTCGATCGTGCACGAGTTGTGGGCCTCCAACGACACGTCGCCGCTGATCCTCCCCGGCAATGTTCCGCTGGAGGCGACGACGGTCAACACCGACCTCACCCAGTACCTCGAGGATCAGTGGAAGCCGATTATCGACTCGGATATCGACGGCCCAGGGTCGATGGCGCAGCAGATCGACCTGGATCGTCCCAACTTGGGGCAGCGGTTCGTGACGCAGCGCATAGCGCGAACGATCTTCATGGGCGCAGCGCCCAGGATCAAGGCGTCTCGGAAGGGTTTGGACAAGCAGTACGTCTGGCTCGGAACAGCGGCTCCCGGTGACACGCTCGGTAACTTCGGGAGTGCGATCGAGCTGCTCGCGCAGCGGTCGACGTACTTCTACGAGGAGCAGGGTCACTACTGGTTCGACACGCAGCCGTCGGTGACGAAGACCGCGAACGACTATGCTGAGCGACTCCGCGAAGACGTCGAGACCGTGTGGAACGAGATAACCGATCGCCTTCGCAGCGAAGAGCGTGCGCGGGGCGTCTTCGATCGGGTGCACGTTGCGCCGGCATCCAGCGCCGACATCCCCGACCTCGAAGACGCGCGACTTGTCATCGTTCACCCGCGCCACTCGCGGCGGAAGTCCGACGGCGCCGAATCCTCCGCGCACCAGTGGGTGCGCGACGCGATCGAGACCAAGGGCGCTAGCCAGCGCGTGCACCGCAACACGCTCGTCTTCCTCGTCGCGGACAAGAGCGAGCTCGAGAGCCTGGAGGCCGCCGCGCGCAGCTACCTCGCGTGGAAGCGCGTGCAGGCGACCAGTGAGAGCCTCAACCTGTCGGTACAGCAGCGAAAGCAGACCGACGACTGGGTCACGCGCCTGGATCGGACCGTCTCGGACCGAATCCGCGACACCTTCGTGTGGGCGGTCTACCCCGAACAGTTCGACGCCACCAAGCCGTTCGAGCTGATCACCGACAAGGTGCCGGACTCGAGCGGCCGCTCGCTCGCCGAGCGCGTCGCCGCGAAACTGTCTCGCGACGATCAGCTCGTCACCGAACTTGGTGCGCCGATCCTCGGAGCGACCCTCCATCAGGAGCTGGGACAGCTGTGGCGCGACAAGGGCGAGATCAGCGTTGGCGAGCTGTGGGGCTACTTCACCCGTTACGTGTACCTGCCGCGCCTCGTTCGCCGGGAGACTCTCGATTCCGCGATCGAAGGCTCGCTGAACTCCGTCCTCGTCGACGGCGAGAAGTTCGCGATCGCGACGGCGAAGGACGCCGAGGCCGGTCGCTACCGCGGACTGATCGTTCCGCCTGCGCACAACGCCGCGCTCCAGGTGACCGACAGCACACTGCTGGTGGACTGGAACAAGGCAGACGAACAGGCATCTGCCGATCGAGTCGCCGCAGCTCGCGAGGCTGCTGCGCGCGCGGCTGAGGAGGGCGCCGCGGAGGTTGGGCCGATCGACATTGTCCTGATCAATGACGAAGCAGACGAGGCGGAGGGAACGAGCGAGGAGAGCTTCGCGCCGCGACGTCCGAGCCGCTACTTCGGCTCCGTGAAGGTTGATCCCGACCGGTACTCGCGCGACATCGGAAACGTGACTCGCGAGATCATCGACCGCCTCGCCGGCGCCGGCGCCAAGCTCGAGATCACCATCGACATCCAGGCCAGCAAGAGCGACGGCTTCGACGAGGGCGAGGTGCGCACGATCTCCGAGAATGCGCGCGTGCTCAAGTTCGACCCGAGCTCCGGCTTCGAGGGGTCGTAGTGGTCGACCTGCTACGGAAGCTCGATCGGCTCAGTCATGCGTGAACTAGATTTCGACTACGGTGCGCTCCGTGATCTGTTCCACGACATTGAACATGAGAAAGTCGCGGTCTTCGAGATTCCGGCCGCAAGCGCGTCAGCGATCGCTGAGCAGCTCGGTGTTGCAGTACGCCGCTGCTACATTTCGGATGCCTCGGCTGCAGACCGTGCGAGTGCGACTGGGAGACCGCTGAGCGAGATTGTGGCCGCGCGACTTCCTGACAAAGGTTCGACAATGGCGGGCGATTTCGGCGAGATCCTAACGGCCCTGTTTCAGGCCGCTAGGGAGCACCCGACTGAACTGCTCGACGCAAAGAAGTGGCGACTCAAGCAGGATCGCACGATGCCCGCTCCTAAGTCCGATGTCGTGCAGCTGGTCTTGCCGCACTGGCCACAACCGTCCTCGGAAGATCGGCTCCTCTGTTCGGAGGTTAAGACCAAGTCGACGCGCGGAACATCAACTCCCATCGCTGATGCCATCCGGGACTCGAGAAAGGACAGCGACGGTCGTCTGATCAAGACGCTCGAATGGCTCAAGGAACGCGCACTGGACACGGGCTTCACGACCGTGACGATCGACATGCTCGATCGATTCATCGATGCAATCGACTACCCGCAGGCGAGTCGTGAGTTCAGCGCAGTCGCCGTCCTTTGCTCCACTGTCGACCTCGCATCGGAGCTCAGCGATGTCGAGTTGCCGTCACCCGCCGAACGCGCAGTCATCATCCTGACGTTGTCCGACCTCAAGTGGTATTACGAGAGCGTGTTCGACATCGCCCTGACGAGCGTGGTCGACGGATGAGGGCATCCCTTGCGCGGTGGATCGCGGATGCAGAGACGCGTCACACGATCGTGGACTTCTCGCTCTCCGCCCATATCTCCCAGTTGGACTACCTCGATCACCGGAGCTTGGACCTCTACTACTCGCTCGTCGGCGAGCTCTTCGACATGCTGCGCGGCGGAGGTGCGGAGTCCCGAGCATGGCTGACCCTGGGCCAGGGTCTCGTCTCGGCAAGCCGCGATCTCCAGAATGAGGCGAAGTCTGATGCGCTCTTCTTCGCCGCAGTGGCCTTCTATAGCGGCGGCTATCCCGCTTCGGCGGCCTTGACCGCGCGCGACGCTAATCCCGCGCACTTTGAACTCGAGGTTCAGCGCGCGGCGTATGACCTGCTGACTCGATCATCCAGACCATCCAGCACGTCAATCGTCACGCTCGTCGATGCGGTGCGAACCGGCCAGGTTAGCGCCCTCGAAATGGCCGTCGCCACCGCGTACGAAGACACGTCCCGAGCGCTTGCGATCGGCCCCGATGAATGGGTTGCGCATCGCCTTCACACTGCGCTGCTCGAGCGATTCCGCGTGGCGAATCTCCGGGCGGTGCTACCAAACGGTGGCGCATCGCGTTGGGATCGTCTCGTGGAGTCGTTCATCGACCGGAGTAATCCAGTATGGGAGTTCTTCCCCTCACAAGTGGAAGCGATCGACGCGGGGCTTCTCAGTAGCGATGCGTCGTACTCGCTTCAGATGCCGACCGGTGCCGGAAAGACTGCGCTGACCGAGGCGCTTATCTTCAATCACCTCATCGATTCACCCGAAAGCCGGGCGGTGCTCCTGGTTCCGTACAGGGCGCTGGCGAAGGAGCTGCGCGGTAGCGTTGGCAGGCACCTCTCCAGTATGGGGTTGCAGACGCGCACCATCTACGGTGGCACCGTCCCGGCTCCAGAGGAAGACGAGGACCTCGACTCGGTGCGCGTGTTCATAGCGACGCCTGAGGCGATGACCGGCCTGCTCGGCGCACATCCACAACTACTGACGACGATCTCGCTTGTCGTGTGTGATGAAGGCCACCTGCTCGACAGTGGATCTCGTGGAATCGGTCTGGAGCTTCTGCTCTCGCGATTGAACGCTCGAACTCCACCGCCACGAACGGTCTTCCTGTCGGCGATCGTGCCGAACGTTGAGGAGATCAACGCCTGGCTCGGCGGAAACGACTCGACTGTCGTAAGGAGCGAGTACCGGCCCTCGATCGCGGAGTACGCCACGCTGCGGCAAACTGGCACCGGCCAAATGCGCGACGTCAGCCTCGAACTGCATGAGCCGTCGACGTCAGTTCCCGCCCATTCTCTCCCCAGATTTCTCAGCCTCCCGGACTTCCAGTACATCAAGCGCTCCACGGGCCGCCGCAACAGCTTCAACTTCGATTCAACGAAGACACAAGCGGTTGCTGCCGCGCGTAAGTCGCTTTCTCTCGGTGCGGTCGCAATCTTTGCTGCTGAGAAGGGCGGTGATCGCGGAGTTGTGGGGCTGGCGCGCGAGCTGCTAAAGCAACTTGAGGCCGGGTTGCCTCTCCCCATTCCCATCGACCACGTTCAGGAGTCAGCGAAGCTCAACGAGGCGATCGCTTACCTTTCCACCGAATACGGGGCAGCCTGGCTCGGCACGATGACGCTCGAAGCTGGAGCAGCGATTCATCATGGCGATCTCCCTCAGGAGACGCGCGAAGTCCTCGAGGAGCTGCTCGCTGAACGCGTGGTTCCATTGGTCATGTGCACGAGCACACTGGCGGAAGGAGTAAATCTTCCGATCCGCACGATGGTGCTCTACTCAGTTCGTCGGAGCACCGATGGTGGGGCGCCCACTCCCATGCTCGCACGCGATATCAAGAACTTGGTCGGACGGGCGGGTCGCGCTGGCGCATCGACAAGAGGACTAGTCATCTGCGCCAACGCGGCGGATTGGGATGCAGTGAAGGCTGTTGCTGAGGGACAGCCGGGCGAAGCCGTGACGGGCGCGCTCCTTGGCCTCGTACGACAGCTTCGAGCCGCGCTCGACAGTAGGCAAATACCGCTTTCCAATGAGCTCCTGGATCGAGCCCCGGCGCTGGCATCACTTACCGACGCTGTCGACGCCTCCCTCATCGAACTGATCCGCGACGAGATTGGTGCTGACGAGTTCATCGACATTGCCCAGCAGTTCGCATCCAAGACTTTTGCTGCAGCACGCGGGAATGAGGTCGAGCGGGCCATGCTGGTGGAGGTGTTCAAGCAGCGTGCACAGAATCTCGTCGCGATGCGCGCCTCAGGCCGCCTAGCGTGGGTGAGAGACAGCGCGGCGAAGCCTCGGCTTGTGGACTCGGTCATTGACGGACTTCTACCGCGAGTTCCGGATTGGACCGACATCGAATCGCCACTCGATGAGCGTCTCGTCAACGCGCTTGTCGCTTGGTCGCTCGAGCAACCTGGATTCAGGCAAGAAGCGACCGTCGCGTTCCGCGGAACGACTGTCGCAAGCATCGAAGACACACTCGTGGGCATTGTGCGCGCGTGGATTACCGGCCACTCCTTCAGGCAGATCGCCGAGGCGATGGAGATTGAGGTGGATGTCCTCCTTCGCGTGCACGCCAAGGTGGTGCTGTTCGACACTCTCACATTGATCGAGCAGGCCGTCGCAATCATCCGCCGACGCGTTGAAGAGGGCGGAGAGTCGTTGGCGCCCGCAGTTGATGCCTTTCCGGACTTCTTGCGCTTCGGCGTAAGTACCGCGCCCGCCCGCGAGTTGATGGCCCGCGGAATTCGGCATCGCCTCGCAGCCGTTGAACTTGGCCGCGCGATCGCGAGCAATCCCCTGAACATCATGACTTCGACCGCTGCTGCCGCGCGCGCACTGCTGCAGGATGAGAGTACCTGGCGCGCCATGCTTGGCGACCTCGTCTACGCCAGGACTGCCACCGACATCGGGCTGCGACGCGCTTGATCGTGAGTCGCAACTGAAACCGTCGTGCCCACGAGCAGCGACGACATTACATCGCTCGCCACCTGACCCGACAAGCCATGCGTGGGTTCGCGCCGTCACACGTGCACACATCACACTGCACGAAGAGTCCGCGGCTTGTCCCGGAACACAGTCGGCGCGTGAGGGCCCACTCCGATCAGTTGCCGGATCTCGCCATCCGTCAGTCCGGATCCATCCAATGTGCGTCCGATGGAGCGCGCAAGCTCCGGCGTCTCGGCAGCAAGCAGGTCGCTACCCGGCTCGCGTGTCTTCCAGCCGCGGCTATTCATCTGTCGATAGAAGCGTTGCCGGTCTTCCGAACTGACCTTCCCAAGGCGGTACGCGCGCTCGAAGATCGCCTGCATGGAAACGCCCCACTCCATCTTCAAGTCGGAGAGTTTGCCCAAAGTGAGATTGACGAGCTCGGGCTCGATGACATGCTCAGGCATCAAGAACTCAGCCGCGAACTGGTTTGCCTGCTCTTCAACATCGGCGTCAATATACGTCGTATGCAGGACGAGGTGCCCCAACTCGTGCGCCATCGTAAGCCGCTTGCGATCGACTGGAAGATTCGCATTGAGGATGACTACGGCGTGCTCGCCGGCCCATTGCGACATCCCATCGATCCTGTGCGTGCCGAAGTCCTCCTCGACGACCAAGATCCCCGCCGCTTCAATCCAACGAGTGAGGCTCTTTACCGGCCCGATCGGCATCCGCCACACTGCTCTGAGCATCCTTGCGGCGTCGGCGGGTGATTGGTCATCTGGATCTACCTGGATCACATGCTGTTGAGGGCGCATCGGCACGCGCTCGAGCAGGTATGAGGAGTGCATACGCAGCACATTGAGGCGAGCTTCGACGCGCTTCCAATCCGATGGCTTGGTGGTCTTCTGGCGCCGCATATGAGCGTCGGCCGCGATCGCGCCCTGCATACGAAACTCGTGGCGAAGGAACCCTGGAGTTACCCCGAGCGCATCGGCGAGCCTGCCGACCATCTCGTCGTCCGGTTCACGCAGGTCGTTCTCGTAACGAGACAGTGCAGCCTGGGTGATACCGAGCTTCTCTGCCAGCTCCTCCTGCGTGATCTCTGCAGCGCGCCGGAGGACCAAGATGATGTCACCGACGCGGCCGGTCATGTGCCCGACTCCTCCTCGGCCTCGCGAATGACGTTCGTGAGGTCCAGCTCGGGAAGCTCGGGGGCGACCGGCGCCCACGTGAAGCCAGAGGGTGCCGATGCGTCCTTCTGCAACTGAATAGCCCAGATTGGGTGGTCCTTCCCATCGCGGAAAGACAGGACCGCGTCGCCGACTGAGCGAAGCTCTGCGTCCCACATATATCCGAGAGCGAGGCTGAACGATTCCAGTCCCTCCAGCATCAACGAACTGTTCGACCAGAAGGCGCTCGAGGCTTCCGTCGGATACGCGGAGATGCGGTCTCCCGGGTGGTGCCGCTTGACTCGGATCAAGTATTGCGTCCCGCTGCGCAGTTCACGCACCGGCTCTCGATCGACGATGTGGACACTCTCCAACTGAGCGACCGCCTTGATCACCCGATCCCAGATCCGCTCGTGGAGGAAGTTCGCGGTGAACCGTTGCGTAAAGCCAGGGAACCAGCCGGGCTTCCATGAGCGGAACTCTGCGTAGTCGGCTCGTGCCCCATCGACCGCATCGACGAATGCGGTGACGAACGTGTCTCCGAGGTCGGCAAGGACGCGATCGCTATCCGGATGCGAGTTCGAAATCATGCCAGAAAATATACCACCGTGTACCGACACTGCCAGAAGTCGTTCGTCGGCGTGTTCAGGCGGCGCGGATCAACCTGACACCCGTGTCTCGTGAGACATCCGACTTGCGCATAAACGCCGGGTCGAGGAACCGCATCCGGCTCATGTCCGCGCGCAGCTTCTTGAGCTTGGCGGTGTCGTGATAGCCGTCGGTGAATCGCTGGCGGAGCTCGTCGAGGAACATGGGCCCGATGACCTTCATGATGTTGGTCTCGGTCGTGTAGTGCTCGCCGAGCTCACGCCGTGCGGTCTTGTCCTTGACGGCCTGGAAGAGGCTGCCGAAGATCGCCGGCGAGATTGCTGACCAGTTGAACATGGCTGCGTCGGTGAGGCGCTTGCGCATGCCGGCATCGAACGACGGGATGGAGAGCGGCTCTTCGAAGACGCCGCCGTTGACGTAGGGGAAACGGGCGATCAGCTCGTCGAGGTTCGACTGCCGGCGGCCCGGCTCGCGCCCCATCACCTGGTACAGCAGCGACAGCTGCGGGCCGAGGTCTGAGCCGTCCTCGGCGGTGCGGGTCTCGAGGAACTCGAGGAACAGATCTCGGTCCCAGAGGCCGGCGTCGTCGGCGTAGAGCGCGAACAGCGTGCGCACGAGGAACACGCTGGCCTCGTGATCGTCGTACCCGGATCCCTCAAGCGCCTCGTACAGCGATGCCATCAGCTTCGCGGCCTTGATCGACGCCGATTCCTGAGCTTTCGAGCCGAAGGTGCGCTCTCCGTAGCCAGCGAGGAACGCGAGCTTGTCTGCCTGCTCCCGCAGCTCGCTGAGCTCGAACTCGAGCGGCACCGTTCCGGTCTCGGATCGGAGGTCCAGCAGCCGGAATCGGCGGAAGTCGCTCGTGATCACCCATCGGGGGACCTCGGGATCGGGGAGATCGTCGATGTAGTCGAGCGCCTGCTGCTCGGCGGCGGCGAGATCCTTGCCGGCCGACTTCATCTCGATCAGAGCGAGACCCGGGATCAGCGCGTCGATATAGCCGCGCGATCCTGTCGATGAGCGCTTGACACGCTTCTCGTAGAACGCGGCTCGAGTCTCGGTGATCCCATAGACGCCGAGCAGATCTCGAACGAAGGATTGGGCCTGCTGCCGCTCGTCGCCCGGCTCGTCCTTCCAGTCGCGCGCGAAGCGCGCGGCGCGCGAGCGGATCTCATTCATTGACAGGGTCTTGGCCACATCCACACGTTATCGGGGACATACCATTCCGCCCGGGACGCAGGGTTAATCCGCGCGGTCTATGTAGTTATGATGAAATGTACTAATATAGGTGCAGGAGTGGCGAAGCTGTCAACTTGGTTGTCCGATCTGAGCTCGTGATCGTACCTATGGGCATCATGGGCACCGACATCGCAGACAGCCGAGGCATCCTTCGACACCCAGCTGCAGCTGCAGCAGAGATCTTGAGAGGAGGTGAAAGACAGATGATTACCGTGGAGTTCCGCGAGCGTGACCCGAACAGCGAGGCCCGCCGCGTCGTCGCGACCCTCACTGTGGCCGATGACCGCACGTACACCGTGGCCGGCGCCCTTCCCCTCGAGGAGATCTCGATCCTCGATCGCGCAGCGCCTGGTGGCCGGCTCACCCTGGCCGCGGATCCCGTGCGGTGGGCTCGCAAGAGCCACAAGGCCTTCAGGGCCGGCTACATCGTCCCGGTGATCACCGAGGACACCCTGCCGGCCGACAGCGAGAGCTGAGCGCCCGTCATGTGCGACTCGTGCGCCGAGGGCGGTCGCCGTTGCCCCGGCTCGAACAGTCCGGAGGCTCGCGCTGCGCACAACACCCGCCGGCGCGAGAACAGGTCCGCTCGCGCCGCCGTCGTCTCCTGGGCACGGCAGCGCGATCTTCCCGAGCTCGCGCTCGACGTGCTCGCCGTCGCCCCGCCCACGGTCGCGAAAGAATGGGCGGAGCACGCCGGCGCGCCGATCGTGCAGCATGGTGATCAGACGCGCCTCAAGCCCACCTCCACCGGCCTACGGGATGCCAGCTGGGCCAGTGCCGGCATCGTCGACCAGGTCGCGGCGATCGCCCGCGCGCAGGGTGCGCACCCGGATGAGGCCGCGCTGCTGAACGTGAACGTGGTCCACGACGACTACGAAGACGAGGGCGTGAACACCACCCGCCGGCTCATCCTCGACGACGGCAGCGACGCCTACTTCAAGCCGATCGACGGGATCGACGAGGAGACTGCCGAGGACTACGGCCATGACCAGCCCTGGCAGCCGATCCACGAGGTAGCGGCATGGCACACCGCCCGCGCGCTCGGCCCGGAGTGGGAGCGCCTCGTGCCGCCCTGCGTGCTCACCGTCCGCGACGGATCCCTCGGCTCGCTCGCGCTCGGCCAGCCCGGCAGCACCGCCGGCCCTGTGCAGGTGCCGGACAGCGACGTGCACGCGGCCGCGTTCTTCGACGCGCTCACCGGCCAGCAGGACCGCCACACCGGGAACTTCCTCACCCACAACAACGGCGAGGAGCTGCACCTGATCGACCACGGGTTCGCGTTCGCTCGCCCGGACGACCCGGTCAACATGTCCGTCTTCCAGCTGCGCCGCTTCAGGACCGCGCCGGAGCTGACGACCTACGAGCTCGACCGGCTCGTCGTCCTGCTGCGCACCCCGGATCTGCACGGGCTGCGCCCGATGCTCGCACCCGACCGGGCCGCGGCGCTCGAGGACCGCGCGCGGCTCATGCTCGTCACGGGCAGGATCCTCCCCGAAGGCCACTTCTGACCGGTCGGGGGACATACCGTTTCAGCAGAGAGGGCCTGCCGAGCTCGACGCCGGCAGGCCCTCAGCATGAGCCGTGCGGAGATCTCCCCGCCCAGCCCGCCGTGTCACGTGGTGATCAGCTCGAGCGCCTCCGCGCCGGTCGTGATCACCCGGGCGTCGTACTCCCGCAGGAGCCGGTGGCATCCGGCGCTCGCGGCGCTGGTGACGTTGCCGGGCACCGCTCCGAGCGGACGGCCGAGGCTCGCGGCGTGCCCGGCGGTGTTCAGGGATCCGGAGCGAAAGCCTGCTTCGACGATCACGGTCGCCTGCGTCGCGGCCGCGAGCAGACGGTTCCGAGAAAGGAAGCGCCAGCGGGTCGGCGACGACCCGGGAGCCACCTCGGAGACGAGGGCGGATCCGGCGGCGCTGGCGATCCGGTCGCCGAGCTGCGCGTGCCCGATCGGGTACATCCGATCGACGCCACCGGCGAGCCAGGCGACCGTCGCGCCGCCGCTCATCAGCGCCGCGCGGTGAGCTGCGCCGTCGATGCCGTAAGCGCCGCCGCTGTGTACGGTGACCCCGGCCGCGACGACGTCGCCGGTGATGTCCGCGCAGACGCTCTCGCCGTAGCTGGTGGCCGCCCGTGCGCCCGCGATCGCGAGCCGACGCTCGGCGCCGAGGGCGTCGATGTCTCCGCGAACCCAGAGCACGTGCGGGGCGTGCGGGCCGAGGTCGGCGACGCCGGGGACGGTGGCCGGGTCGACCAGGCGGATCCCGTTGTCCTCGGCCTTGCGCAGCGACGTGGCGATCGCGTCGGTGCGCAGACGCGGCATCCAGCGCTGCGCCTGCGCGGCCAGGCCGGGGACGATCTTGTCGAGATCCGCGCGCTTGCCCTCGAGCGCGGCCAGCGCGGCGACGTGGCCGAGCTGCTGGACCAGGGCACCGGCGTGGCCGTCGCCCGGCTCGGTGATGATCGACCAGGCCGCGCGGGCGTGGCGCTCCGTCGCGTCGGTGATCTCGGCGACCTTGGTAGTGATCGTGGCGGTGGTCATGGTGTCCTCCTCAGAACGGGTTTTAGTTGACTTGACATGTACCAATATAGGGGAAGGCTCAGACATTGTCAACCCGGTTGGAATCGACCCAGCTGCGGCGAGCGCATGAGACCGCCCGTGTCCCCCAGATGGGGGACACGGGCGGGTGTGGTTCGGGCGTGGGTTACGCGGTGGGGTCGATGCGCTTGGGGCGGGTGAGGACGGTCTCCTTGGTGTCGTTGAACTCCTCGTGTGCCTTGACGGTTCCGGTGATGGTGATCTCGTCGCCCTGCGCGACATCCCAGGCCCAGGCGGCTGCGGTGAAGGTCTTGGCGACGGTGGTGCCGGACTCGATGATGACGAGCATCGAGGTGGTCGGGGTGTAGCCGTAGTGCTGCTCGATCGGCTTGAGGCGGGTCACGGTGCCGGTGATGGTGAGCTTCTGGCCGATCTCGCCGGCGTAGGCGGATTCCTTGCGGATCTTCTCGGCGGCCTGGCGCTGGACGCGGTCGCCGATCATGCGCTCGTAGGCGGCGACGGCCGAGACGGTGATGCCCAGGTGGCGGTGGGAGACGGATGCCGCGCGCAGGCACACCTTCAGGTTGGCGACGTAGTCCCCGGCGCCGGTGAGTCCCTCGAGGAGAGCGGCGACGATCGTGGCGCCCATGCTGGCGGCCTCGGCGACGTCGGCGGCGACGTCGGCGCGCAGCTCGCGATCGGCGCGGCTCGTGCCGTACAGGTAGCTGCTGACCAGGTCGCGGGTCGAGCGGCCGAAGGTGGCGGAGGCGGGGACCCAGCCGAAGCGGCGGCTGATCGCCCATGCGGCGGCGACGACGGTCTCGGGCGTGTACTCATGCCCGCTCGAGGCGAATCCGCCGAGGAACTCGTGCAGCTCGTCGGCGACGTCGTCGGCCCAGATGAAGACGGGGCGGCCGGCCCAGCCGGTGAAGTCCTTGATGCAGGTGGATCCGACCTGGCGGATCTCGCCGGTATCGGTGTGGCGCACCAGGTAGGTGTAGCGGCGGTTCGCGCGGACGGTGTTGCAGTGCTCGCAGCGGCCTGCGGCGAGCGCGGTGCGGTCGACGCCGGACTCGTCGACGCCGGGGGCGGTGCGGAGGATGAAGTCGGTGCCGGTGGCGGTCTCGACGGTGTCGACGGCGGCGAGGAAGGTCCAGCCGTTGTAGCTGGGTGCTTCGCCGGTGATCTGGACGTCGTAGACGAGGCGGGTGCGGTTGAGGCCGGCCTCGTCGGTCTCGGAGATCTCGCGCGGGGTGCCGGTGACCTCGAGGCGGCCGGTGAAGCCGCGCTTGGTGGCGCGGGCGTTGATCTTGGCGGCGCGCTCCTGGGTGGCGGCGAGCTCGGCGGGGCTGAGCGTCCAGCTGGTGGGCTGCTGCTCGAGCTGCTGCTCTTCGGTGTCCATGTCGGCCTCCTGCGTTCGATCCGGTTAGTTGACTTGACATGTACCAATATAGGTGCAGGATCGGACATTGTCAACCCGGTTGGAAATTTCGGAGCCGGCCACCGCCGGTCGCGGGAGGATGGGGGAGCGCCCAGACGATCCGAGGAGCCCCGTGACCCTGCCATCCCTTGAGAACCTCGCCTACCCGGCCGACGACGACGGCGAGCACCCGGGCGGCGGTCACTGCGCCTGGCTCGGCGGCGCAACCCGGGAGGAGGACCGGGTCGCGATCGTCGATCAGTACGCCACCGCGCTGCGCGTGCTCGTCGACGCCGCCGAGGCATCCGGCGACGGATGGAGCCTCAGCCGGCCGATCCTGTTCGCCGTGCACCAGCTCTGCGAGGACGCCCTCGACGTCGCGAACGCTCGCGCCGGCGTGACCGTGCCCCAGAGCGGCAAGCAGCGGCACTCGCTCGCCGTCAAGATGGCCGGCGCCGTCGCCGGCGGCGTCTACGCCGGCCTCACGCTCGAGGAGCGCCAGTGGTGCGAGCGCTTCATCGCGGAGATCGTGCCGCTCACCGGGAACGGCTTCCCCGGCCGGTACGCGGACGGCACCGTGTCCGGCCGCCGCCTCGACGACGACTGGTGCTGCATCAACCCGACCGCGCTGCGCGATGCCGCGACCATGTTCGCCGGCCTCACCATCCTCCGCGCCGCCGAGCTCGACGAGCCGGCCGCCGAGATCTCCGCGCCCTGACCCTGCGGCGAGCGCGGCGCCGTGCCGGCTGCCCTGGCGCTCGCCGCGGTGCGGCGGCGATCCGCGAAGCGCTGCAGCTGCGGCGAGCGCAGCGTGCCGGCGGTGCCGTGCAGGGGCGGGTGACCGGTGCTGGTCGCCCGCCCCTGGTCTCTACAGCCGGCCGTCGCTGTCGACGGGGTCCGGAGGGCCGTCGTACTCGCTGGCCGGGACGGTGCTGTCCTCGAGGCAGATGCTCTCGGGGCGGGCGCCGTATCCGCAGATCTGGCACATGTCTCGTGCTCCTCTCTTTAGTTGACTTGACACTTACTAATATAGGGCAGGGGTCGGACATTGTCAACCCGGTTGGAGCATGTTGTGAGCTGCGGCGAGCGCGGCCCGCTCGAGGAGGGTGCCGGGGGAGGGCCCCTGAGCGGTTCTCAGGGGCCCTCGGTGGCTCACTGGGTGAAGATCCAGGCCGGGAGGGTTCCGGTCGCCAGGAGGCGGCTCAGGACGTCCACGATGGTCAGATCGGGGTCGGCCTGCGCGGCGTGGTCGAGGTAGTGGCCCGCGTGCGTCGAGCGGCCCAGCGCCCATGCCAGCCACGCGGCCGCGGCGAGCAGCGCGGCGTGCTCGTGGCCGGTGACGTGCGCCGCGGCGATCCGGCACGCGGCGAGCGCGGCGCCGAGGCGGGCGGGGTCGGGTCGGTGCATCGTGTCCCCGGCCATGATGCGGCCGAGGTTCTCGGGGATCGCGGTGCCCGCGGTGGAATAGGCGGTCTGCGCGGCGACGGCCTCGCGGCCGGTCTGCTCGTCGCTGGCCCACTGGATCAGGGCCGCGTCCCGCAGCGCCGGGATCACCATGACGGCCGCGAGGTGCGCGAGGGTGCTCGGCTCCGGGGCGTCAAAGTCGGCGGTGAGCACGCCTTCCAGCATCGCGGTCAGGCTCGCCTCGTCATCCGTGGGGAACGTCGCCGAGGCGACGGCCGCGGCGAGCGCGGGATCGGTGGCGGGAAGCTCGATCCCGGCGTGCTGGTCGCCCGCGGCGAGCGCGGGGGCGTTGGCGAGGGCCGGGGCCGGCTCGGTGTGCTCCTCGCCGGTGAAGTACTCGCCCCAGGTGGCGGGGGTGGCGTAGAAGATCGCGGCGACGTCGAGGCCGAGCAGGTCGCACATGGTGCGCAGGGTCTCGGCGAGCAGCGCGTGCCGCGCCTGGTCACCGTCGGTGTAGATCGCCGCGGCGATCATCGTGACGCCGCCGAGGCGGACGACCGTGCCGAGCCATTCGGCGGTGTACGCGGCGAGCGCGTCGGCGTCGGTGGCGGTGGGGAGGTCGACGCGCAGCGCGCCGTGCGAGCGGGTGCCGCGGAACGGGGCGATGACGAGCGACTCGGTCGGGGTGTAGCCGAGCAGCGTGGTGACGGCGGTGAGCAGCTCGCCCTTCTCGACGGCCTTCAGGATGGTGGTCATGGTGTCCTCCTCAGAACATCCGAATAGTTGACTTGACACTTACTAATATAGGGGAGTGGTCGGACATTGTCAACCCGGTTGGATCGGCGGTGCCGGATGCGGCGAGCGCGGGCCGGGGATCTCGCCCCGGCCCGCGCTGCGGATCAGGCCGCGGCGATGTAGCTGCAGGGCACCTGCGCGCCGTGGTGCCAGCCGTCGCACTCGATCCGGCCGAGCTTGCGGGCGTCGTCCCGGCAGGCGCGGCGGGCGTCGGCCTCCTCGGCGTCGAGTCGGGCGGCGTGCAGTGCCTCGATGTGGTCGAGCTTGGCGGCGAACTCGTCGTGATCGGGCAGGCCTGCGGCGATCCACAGCCGCGCGCACAGCCCGAATCCCTCGTGCGAGAGCGGTGCCCGCTCCGCGGCCGCGAGAAGGCCGATGACGACCTCGACGGCGGTGCCGGGGCGGGTGTCCTCGCCTGCGGCGACCCGCTCGAGGATCTCCCGCGCGTGCGCCCGATAGACGGCCTCAACGCTCATCCGCGCGGATGCCTCGCCGCCGCTGAGCAGCGAGAACGAGTGAAAGAGCGTGTCGGCCTGCTCGGGGTGCCGGGCCTGCGCTTGCGCGATCTCATCCTCGGCCCAGCTCATCCGCTCGAAGATGCCGCCGAAGCTCTGCTCGAACCCGGCCAGGATCTCGGCTGCGGTCGTGGTGGTGTCGGTCATGATGTCCTCCTCAGAACGTCGGTTAGTTGACTTGACGTTTACCAATATAGGGAGGGGGTCGGACATTGGCCCGCGGGCACGAAAATGCGGGGCGAGGGTTGCCCCTCGCCCCGCTAGGGAGGACTGCGGCGAGCGCCGCGGGTGCTACGCGGTGCGCCGGGATCGGGTGGCGGTCACCGCGGCGCGCACGGCGTTCCACACGAGGTTCTGCGGCGGCTCTGGCTTGCCCCGTTCCACGTAGACGGCGAGGGGCGGGAGGTCGAGCGATCGCACCACGGCGGAGGCGATCGCCTCGGGGGATGCGTCGGCGGGGATCGCGCTCGCCACGGTGCCGCGGGCGTACCCGTTCGCGTAGGCGGCGTGCGCGATCGCGCGGATCAGCTCGAAGGTCTCGAAGTACTCGACGGCCTCGCCCGCGCCGATCTGCCGGGCGAACTGCTCGCCGAGCGGCTCGCCCGGGTCGGGGGCGTGGTCGTCCGGCCAGATGCCCCAGTCGGCGAGCGTGCCGAGCATGACGGTATCGGGGACGGCGAGCGCGGCGGGGTCTCGCCAGCCGTTCGCGTCGGCGAGGTCGGCCGCGGCGAGCGGGGCCGGCTCGGATGTCGGGATGGGGTGTGCGGTGCTCATGGGCGGGTCTCCTCGTACCAGATTTCGTAGGTGCGGCCGGTGATGGATGCCAGGTGCGCGGCGAGCGCCTCGGCGGCCTCGATGTCGCCCGCGTACTCGCGGCAGTCGTCGTGAGCCTCGATGCCGAACTCGCCATTGCACGGGGCGAAGACGCCGGGGAGGATCGCCCACGCGATGCACTCGCAGTCGTCGGCGGCCAGCGATCGCGGCTCGGTCGGCTCGAACGGGCGGAGGTCGATGCGCTCGCCGGTGGCGGCATCCTGCAGCCAGGGGTCGGTGTCGGCGGCGATGTGCGCGCCCGGCGCCAGCGGGCCGGTGTAGGGCTTCGTGGCGGTGGTCATGGTGCTCCTCTCGGTCGGGGCCGGCGAGGCCGGGTGCCCGGCCTCGCCGTGGTCTGGCTAGGGACGGAACCGCAGCGCGGTCTCTGCCTTGATCGCGGCGTTGTACTTGCGCCGCAGGGTGCGGAGGGCCTGGTCGCTCTCGCCGGCGGCGATGGCGTGGGCGAGGGTCTCCCCGGTCTCGTTGACGAGATCTCGAGCTGCCACCATTTCGGCGAGGGTTGCGGCGGTCATGGCGTCCTCCTCAGAACGGGATTTAGTTGACTTGACATCTACCAATATAGGGGAGGGGTCGGACATTGTCAACCCGGTTGGATCGGATCGGCCGCGCTCGCCGCGGGTGACGCCGGGAGGGGCGGGCGACCCGCCCCTCCCGGTCGATCAGTCCTCGATGATGTCGTGCTCCTCGACCGTCATGTCGCGCCAGCCGGGGCCGTGGAGGATCGTGGCGATCCGCTCGGGGGTGAGCATGGGCCGGGCGGCCTCCTCGGCGGTCTCCGTGTTGATCGCGGTGACCTCGACCGGCACGTCGACCTCGACCGTCACGCGGTAGGTGACCGTGTACTTCCGGTCACGCTGGACGCCGCCCAGCTCCTCGGCGAGCGTGTCGTAGTAGGTCTCGTAACCGGCGTGGTCGGCGATCCGGCGCACCTTCGCCCAGAGCATCATCAGGCGCGGGTCGCTCGCCTCGATCTGGTCGTTCTGCAGCCGTGCCAGCTCGGTCTCAAGCGTGGCGACCCGGGCGAGCGCGGCCCGCTCGGACTCCTGCGCCCGTGCGAGCTCGGTCTGACCGGCGACCCGGTTGTCGGTGGTGGCGATGTCAGTCATGATGTCCTCCCTAGAACGTCGAATAGTTGACTTGACATGTACCAATATAGGGGAGGGGTCGGACATTGTCAACCCGGTTGGATCGGATCGGCTGCGCTCGCCGCAGGGATGCGAAGAGGGGCGAGGCCGAAGCCCCGCCCCTCGCGTGATGCCGGATCAGACCGGCTCGGCGCTCGACCCGTTCCAGTCGATGTCATCCCAGCCGTTCTCGCGGATGGCCTCGGCCACGTCGTAGCGGTCGACGTCCTCCTCGGCGGCCTCGATAGCGGCGTCGTAGTTGGTCGCGGTGACCGTCCGGTAGACCCGCAGGCTGATCGTGATGTCCATGCCGACCTCGAACTCGCGCTCGCGGGTGATGCCGTCCACGGCGGCGACCATGCGGTCGTACTCGCCGCACATGTCGTGGTCGGTGGCGACCTCGCCCGCCGCCTCCCAGAAGTCGACGAGACGGGCGTCTGCGCCGTCCGTGATCTCCTCGGCCCGCGCCGTGGCGATCTCCGCCTCGAGCTGCTCGGCGCGGGCGAGCGCGGCGCGCGTGGAAGCCTCAACCCGCGCCAGCTCGCCGATGACAGCCGGGCGGGGGAGGGTGAGACCCTCGAAGCCGGTAACCGCCTGAGTGGTGATGTCAGTCATGATGTCCTCCCTAGAACGTCGAATAGTTGACTTGACACTTACGAATATAGGGGGAGCCTCCGACATTGGGAGGCTCCCCCGTTTTCTAGGGAGAAATCGCGGGTCTCAGGCGGTCTCGTCGGCCTCCTCCCACGCCTCGGGATCGGCCTCGCGGCAGCGCTCGCGGATCATGGCAGCGCGCTCGGGGAGCGCGGCGGCCTCGAACACCTCGGCAAGCCGGGAGCCTTCCAGGTAGGTGAAGTGCTCCCAGAAGTCCTCACCCGGGAACGTCATCATCAGCGCGTCCCCGAGCGAGCCCACGGCCGCCAGGATCGCCGCCAGCGCGGTCTCCGGCGTGCGGCCCAGCGCGTCCACCGGGATCAGCGGCCCGCTCGAATCCCGCTTCGCGACCACGCGGCCGCCTTGCCAGCGCTCGCGGGTGACGCTCGGCTCCTCGCCCGTCCATTCCTCCTTGAGGGTGAGAGACAGGCCCGGCAGGGATGCCGTCAGCTGCTCGGCGAGTTCTCGCAGCCCGAAGGTCTGCACCTGGTCTGAGTACTGCACGTAGGCCGATCCGGCCCGGTCGATCCCGATCTGTGCGTCGATCCCGTAGATCCGCGCGCGGCCGGTGTCGATGTCGATCTGGTGCTCGGTGTCCGCGTTCGCATTCCACAGCGCGATCAGCCGGGCGAGCGAGGGAAGCTCGGCGCCCTCCTCGGCATCCACCGATACACACGTCCACATGCTCATGAGAACCTCCACGGTTGTTGAATAGTTGACTTGACATGCACTAATATAGAGATAGCCCCGGACACTGTCAACAGGGTTGGAAATCGGCCCCCTCCCGGGCGCAGCCCGGACGGAACTAGCCCCGGAACCCCGGCCACGAGGAACCGCCCCGCAGAACGGGCCCAGGAAGGCCGCCACGGGCCGCGAGAGAGGCCGGATAGGCAACTACAGCCGAACGGCACCCCAGGCCGGGAGAGAGCCGCACAGGGCCGGGAAGCGCTAATCCGCAGGAAGCCCCAGGAAGCCGCCTAAGCCCCGCAGAGTCGATCCGGCACCCGATAGCCGGCTACCCGATCCCAGGCCGCCACGCACCCCCACCGCAGCCCGCCCCGAGGGTGGCGCGCAGCGCCGCCCCGACCTCGCTCAGGCCCGGCCTGCCGGGCCGCCCGGAGGAGGCGGGCGCAGCCCGCCGGAGGGCCCT
>JAFDWK010000022.1 GCA_018268515.1 Actinomycetota bacterium | reverse complement strand
GATCGCGACCTGCTTGGTGGCCGGGGCGGCCGTTGCGGTAGTCATGTAGTGGGTTGTCCTTGTTGATGGATACTCGGGCCACGATGCGCGCTCCCCGCGGAGCACAGGATCGCATCGCAGCGAAATGGATGTGTCTTGTTCGTCACGCACGCACGAGGCAGCCCCCACGGGTGACGCTTCATGCTATCAGGTCGCTTCGAGCTCCGGGAACCGCATTCGCACGCGCGTCCTCCCGATCAGCGACTCGTCGCATGACGTGTCCAACGCCGGACGATGATCCCGTGTTCCCGCGCGGGCATGCGCATCCTCCCCGCGGATCCGCTCCCGCTGCTGGCAGACTGAGGGCATGACCGACGCCGCGCCGAAGCTGCTCCTCCTCGACACCGCCAGCCTGTACTTCCGCGCGTTCTACGGCGTGCCCGACGCGGTCACGGCGCCGGACGGCACGTCGGTGAACGCGGCCCGCGGTCTGCTCGACATGATCGCCAAGCTCGTCACCGCATATGACCCCACGCATCTCGTCGCCTGCTGGGACGACGACTGGCGTCCGCAGTGGCGCGTCGACCTGATCCCGGGCTACAAGGCCCACCGCGTCGTCGAGGCGGTGCCGGGAGGGACGGACGTCGAGGAGGTGCCGGATCCGCTCGAAGCGCAGATCCCGATCATCCGCGAGGCGCTCGGCGCTCTGAGGATCCCGATCATCGGCGTCGCCGAGCATGAGGCGGATGACGTGATCGGCACCCTCGCGACCCTGTCCGAGATCCCCGTCGACATCATCACGGGCGACCGGGACCTGTTCCAGCTCGTGGACGACGCCCGCGGCGTGCGCGTGATCTACACCGCTCGTGGCATGAGCAACCTCGAGGTGGTGACGGACGAGACCGTGGTGCGCAAGTACGGCGTGCTGCCGAGCCAGTACGCCGACTTCGCGACCATGCGCGGGGATGCGTCCGACGGCCTGCCCGGTGTGGCCGGCGTCGGCGAGAAGACCGCCGCGACACTGCTGGCGGCGCACGGCGATCTTGCGGCGATCCGCACCGCCGCCGAGAACGCCGAGGGCATGTCCGCCGGGGTGACCAAGAAGATCCTCGCCGCGACCGACTACCTCGATGTCGCCCCGACCGTGGTGCGCGTCGCGACGACGCTGCCGATCTCCGTGCCCGCGGAGGCGCTGCGACCGCTCGACGCCGCGGAGACCGCCGCCGCCGTGTCCGTGGCCGAGCGCTGGAACCTGGGCACCTCGATGGCCCGCGCCCTGGAGTCGCTCGGCCGCACGGCCTGACCTCAGCCCGCCCAGCGCAGCAGCCGCTCGAGCCGCCAGGTCGTCACGATCCGCTCCGCCGGGATGTCCGCGCGCTCCGCCCGCTGCGCCCCGTGATCGAGCAGCGACAGCTGCCCCGGCGCGTGCGCGTCGGAGTCGATCGAGAACAGGCAGCCGGTCTCCCGCGCCAGAGCGAGCAGCTCGTCCGGCGGGTCCTGGCGCTCGGGCCGGGAGTTGACCTCCACCGCGACGCCGTGCTCGGCGCACGCTTCGAAGACCGCGCGCGCGTCGAACTGCGATGGCGGCCTGGTCCCGCGCTCCCCCTGCACGAGCCGTCCGGTCACGTGCCCGAGCACGCTGACCCTGGGGTCGGCGACGGCGGCCACCATGCGCCGCGTCATCGGTCCCGGCTCCATCCGCAGCTTCGAGTGGACCGAGGCCACCACGATGTCGAGCTCCCCCAGCAGCGCATCCTCCTGATCCAGCGTGCCGTCGTCGAGGATGTCCACCTCGATCCCGGTCAGCATCGTCAGCCCGCCGCCGCTGAGTGCGCGCACCTGCGGAAGCTGAGCACGCAGCCGCTCCGCGGTCAGGCCGCGCGCCACGCGCAGCCGCGGCGAATGATCGGTGATGGCGAGGTACTCATGGCCGAGGGCGCGGGCGGCATCCGCCATCGCCTCGATCGACGTCGTCCCGTCCGACCATTCGGTGTGCGCGTGCAGGTCTCCGCGCAGGCGGGACCGCAGGGCGGAGGCGATCTCCGGTTCGACCTCTCCGCGCAGCTCGACGAGGTAGGACGGGATCCGTCCCGCGAGCGCCTCCCGGATCACCTCGAAGGTCGAGGAGCCGATGCCCTTCGCCTGCTGGATCCGGCCGGGATCCGTCCTCTCGGCCTCGGGGAGGTCGGCGTACGCGGCCGCCGCCGCCCGGAAGGCCTTGGCCCGATACCGCGAGGCGCGCTCGCGTTCCAGCAGCCGGGCGATCTCGAGCAGCGCCTCCTGAGGATCCATGCGCGCCGCCTCTCGTCCGTGACCGCCGCTCAGCCCGCGGCGAGCTCCTGCGATGCCGCGACCCATGCATCGAGTTTGGCGAGCGCGCGGCCGTCGTCGATCGCAGCCTCCGCCCGCGCGAACCCACCGCGCAGCCGCTCCACGATCGGCACCTGCGCCTGCGCCGCATCGTGCGACAGCTCGTAGGCGACGATGCCGGCGGCCGCGTTGAGCAGCACGATGTCGCGCACCGCGCCGCGCTCCCCCTCCAGCGTGCGCCGCAGGACCGCGGCATTGTGCTCCGGCGCGCCGCCGATGAGGTCGGCGAGGTCGGCGATCGGGATGCCGAGGTCGCGCGGATCCAGGTCGTGCTCATGGATGTCTCCGCGGGTGACCTCCCAGATGCGGCTGTGCCCGGTCGTGGTCAGCTCGTCCAGCCCGTCATCCCCGCGGAACACCAGCGCCGTGGCGCCGCGCGTGCGGAACACCCCGGTGATGAGCGGCACCCGGTCCATCTGCGCCACACCCACCGCATTGGCCTCGGCGCGCGCCGGGTTGCACAGCGGGCCGAGCATGTTGAACACCGTCGGCACCCCGAGCTCCGCGCGCACTGCGCCGGCGTTCTTGAATCCCGGGTGGAACGCGCCCGCCCAGGCGAAGGTGATGCCGGTGCGGTCGAGGATCTCGGCCACGGCGGTCGGATCCAGCGTCAGCTCCAGGCCTAGGGCGCCGAGGACGTCCGACGACCCGGACGCCGAGCTCGCCGCGCGGTTGCCGTGCTTGACGACCGGGATCCCGGTCGCGCCGATGATGATGGCCGCGGTGGTGGAGACGTTGACGGTGCCGATCCGGTCCCCGCCCGTCCCCACGATGTCGAGCACGTCCGGCGACACCGGCAGCGGTACGGCCGCCTCGAGGATCGCGTCACGGAAGCCGACGATCTCGTCGATCGTCTCACCCTTCGCGCGGAGCCCCACGAGAAAGCCCGCGAGCTGCGCCTCTGTCGCCTGTCCGCGCATCACCTGGCGCATCGCCCAGGTCGACTCGTAGATGCTCAGATCACGCCCTGCGAGGAGGGTGGAGAGGACATCGGGCCAGGTCAGAACATCCGCCATGCCAGCGATCCTACTGATGTGATGCAGTCGTGACCGCCGCAGGAAGACCGCGCGATATCGCCGCAACCCGCGTCTCTCAGGGGATTCCCGGCTGCTTCCGAGGTCTCACCGAGGCCGGAACGGGCTGAACCGCCGCCGTCAGTGCGACAATCACCCTCGCGAATCGGCCATAATGGACGAGTGACGACCTCAGCGACGTATGCCCCGGCGGCGAGAACGATCAAGCGCCCCAACCCGGTGGCTGTGGGAACCATTGTCTGGCTCGGCAGTGAAGTGATGTTCTTCGCGGGACTCTTCGCGATCTACTTCACCTTGCGCAGCACCTCACCGGAGCTGTGGGCCCACGCGCACCGAGCAGCTGAACGTGCCGTTCGCCGCGATCAACACACTGGTCCTGGTGGCGTCCTCGTTCACCTGCCAGATGGGTGTGTTCGCCGCCGAGCGCATGCAGCCGTTCACCTCGGTGAACGACAAGGGCCGCAAGCGCTGGGGCATGGTCCCGTGGTTCTGGGTGACCTTCGTCGATGGGCGCGTTCTTCGTGTCCGGTCAGGTGTGGGAGTACTCGCACCCTGGTCGCCGAGGGCATGCCGATCTCGGCCGACTCGTACGCCTCGGCGTTCTACATCACGACCGGTTTCCACGCGCTGCACGTCACCGGCGGTCTGATCGCGTTCCTGCTGACGCTCGGCCGCGCTTTCGCCGTCAAGAACTTCACGCACAAGGAGGCGACGACCGCCATCGTGGTGTCCTACTACTGGCACTTCGTCGACGTCGTCTGGATCGTGCTGTTCTTCGTCATCTATTTCCTCAAGTAAGAAGCGGAGCGGATTCCCGACATGGCACGTGAGAAGAAGCGCCGTACCGGCCGTCGCAGCCCCCTGGCTGCCGCAGCACTGATCGGCGCAGGCCTGATGATCACCGGCGGCGTCTACGCCGGTGCGAGCGCGGCATTCGCCGCGACCGAGCCGGCGTCCGTCACCGCCGCGGTCTCGACCGAGGACGGGCAGAAGCTGTTCCAAGCGAACTGCGCCACCTGTCACGGCATGAACCTCCAGGGCTCCTCGAACGGACCGAGTCTCTACGGCGTCGGCGAGCTCGCGGTCGAGTTCCAGATGTCGACCGGTCGCATGCCGCTGCAGATGCAGGGCCCGCAGGCGCCCGCAGAAGCACCCGCAGTTCACGGAAGAGCAGATCAAGAACGTCGCCGCCTGGGTGCAGTCGGTCGCACCCGGCCCCACCTACCCCGACGAGAAGACCCTCGACGGCAAGGGCGACGTCGCACACGGTGCGGAGCTGTTCCGCATCAACTGCGCCATGTGTCACAACGTCGCCGGGGCCGGTGGTGCCCTGACCGAGGGCAAGTACGCCCCGGGCCTGATGAAGACCAGCGCACTGCACATGTACGCGGCCATGGTCACGGGGCCGCAGAACATGCCGGTGTTCGGCGACATGAACCTGTCGCACCGCGGACAAGCGCGACATCATCTCGGCACTGCTCTTCCAGCAGAACGCGACCCAGGTCGGCGGCATGGATCTCGGATCCCTCGGCCCCGTCTCGGAGGGTCTGTTCATCTGGATCTTCGGAATCGGCGCACTGGTCGCCATCACCGTGTGGATCACGGCGAAGTCCAACTGACGCCGGCATATCGAAGAACGTACGAGGAGAACCATGGCACACGACGACCCGCACGCTCTTGACCGGACCTATCAGGCACCGGCCGGGCTGAGCGTCGACGTCAGCGACCCTGCGCAGAACCCGGGTCTGCCCCCGCACCGCGAGCGGATCACCGACCAGGATCCGAAGGCGATGAAGGCCGCCGCCCGAACGGTCTACACGCTCTTCTACCTGTCCCTCGCGGGCAGCATCTGGGCGGTCGCCGCCTACATGCTCTTCCCGATCGAGAGCGGCTCGCTCATCGATGTGCGCAACAACAACCTGTTCGTCGGCCTCGGCATCGCCCTCGCCCTGCTCGCACTGGGCATCGGCGCGATCCACTGGTCGAAGGCGATCATGGCGGACAAGGAGCACATCGAGTACCGGCACCCGACTCGGGGCAGGGACTCGACGCGCGAAGCCGCGATCCAGGCGTTCGCCGAGGCGAACGAGGAGTCCGGTTTCGGGCGCCGCGTCATGATCCGCAACTCGCTGATCGCCGCGGTGGTCGCCTCCATCGTCCCGGGCCTCGCGCTGTTCCGCGGCCTGGCCCCGCACAGCACCCCGGAGAACCCGATCGCGGGCGACCCCGTGCAGCTGCTCAAGCACACCATGTGGGAGAAGGGCATGCGCCTCGCGCACGATCCCGACGGCACGCCGATCCGCGCTGCGGACATCGTGCTGGGCTCCGCGGTGCATGTCATCCCCGAGCCGCTCAGCAAGGTCGGCCACGAGGAGGGCTACCTCGAGGAGAAGGCGAAGGCGATCGTGCTGCTCGTCCGTCTGCTTCCCGAGCAGCTGCACCCCTCCGAGGCGCGCAAGGACTGGGCGTATGACGGCATCGTCGCGTACTCCAAGGTCTGCACCCACGTCGGCTGCCCGGTCGCGCTGTACGAGCAGCAGACGCACCACCTGCTCTGCCCCTGCCACCAGTCGCAGTTCGACATCACGGAGGAGGCCAAGGTCATCTTCGGCCCGGCCGCGCGTCCGCTGCCGCAGCTGCCCATCGCCGTCGACGACGAGGGCTACCTCGTCGCGCAGAGCGATTTCCACGAACCCGTCGGCCCGAGCTTCTGGGAGCGTCATTGAGCACCGCAACTGTTACCGAGCAGAAGTCCTCGGAGAAGCCCTCCGAGGCCCCTCTGGGCGGTCGATTCGTCGGCGGCCTCTCCAACTACCTCGACGAGCGCACCAGCCTGTCCGGCTTCGTCAAGGAGCTGGGCCGGAAGATCTTCCCCGATCACTGGTCGTTCATGCTCGGCGAGATCGCGCTGTGGAGCTTCGTCGCGGTGCTGCTGTCCGGCACCTTCCTGACGTTCTTCTTCCAAGCCTCCATGGTTCCCACGCACTACACCGGCGCCTACGCGCCGATGCGCGGCGTGGAGATGTCCGCGGCGCTCAACTCGACGCTGCACATCTCGTTCGACCTGCGCGGCGGCCTGCTGGTGCGTCAGATCCATCACTGGGCGGCGCTGACCTTCGTGGCCGGCATCGGCGTGCACATGCTGCGCGTGTTCTTCACCGGTGCGTTCCGCAAGCCGCGTGAGCTGAACTGGGTGATCGGCTTCGTCCTCTTCATCCTGGCGCTGGCGGAGGGCTTCACCGGCTACTCCCTCCCCGACGACCTGCTCTCGGGCAACGGTCTGCGCATCATCGACGGCATGATCAAGGGTCTCCCCCTGATCGGCACCTGGACGTCCTTCATGCTCTTCGGCGGGGAGTTCCCGGGCGATCAGATCGTCGGCCGCCTGTACACGCTGCACATCCTGCTGCTGCCGCTGCTGGTGATCGGCCTGATCGTCCTGCATCTCATGCTGATGGTCATCAACAAGCACACGCAGTTCGCCGGCCCCGGCCGCGCCGAGGACAACGTCGTGGGCTACCCGATGATGCCGATCTACATGTCGAAGATGGGCGGCTTCCTGTTCATCACGTTCGGTGTGATCGTGCTGATCGCCTCGCTGTTCCAGATCAACCCGATCTGGAACTACGGGCCGTACGATCCCTCCCCGGTGTCCGCGGGTACGCAGCCGGACTGGTACATCGGCTTCGCGGACGGCGCTCTGCGTCTGGCGCCGTCGGACCTCGACGTGGTGTTCCTCGACCACACCTGGTCGTTCGGGATCATCATCCCGGTGCTGGTGCTGGGCCTGTTCATCGTGCTGGTGGCGATCTACCCCTTCATCGAAGCGTGGATCACGGGCGACAAGCGTGAGCACCACATCGCTCAGCGTCCGCGCACCTCGGCGACCCGCACCGCCATCGGCGTAGCCGGCGTGCTCTTCTACGCGGTGCTGTGGGCCGCGGCGTCGTCCGACCTCATCGCGACGCACTTCTCGCTCACGATGGAGGGCGTGATCCACACGCTCCAGGTGCTGCTGTTCCTCGGCCCGGTGCTCGGCTACTTCGTCACGAAGCGGATCTGCATCGCGCTGCAGAAGAAGGACCGGGAGATCGTGCTGCACGGCTACGAGTCCGGCCGCATCGTGCGCCTTCCCGGTGGCGAGTACATCGAGGTGCACAAGCCCGTCGACGTGTACGACCGCTGGAAGCTGATCGACACCGAGGTGTACGAGCCGCTGGTGGTCCGCCCGAACGCCAAGGGCCGGATCCCGTGGACGCAGAACCTGCGCTCCTCGATGTCGCGATGGTTCTTCGAGGACCGTCTCTCCCCGCTCACTCAGGCCGAGGTCGTCGCCGCCGATGCGCACCAGCGTCACGCGCTGCACGACACGAACGAGGCCGCTCACGACGAGATCGTCGCCTCGCACGCCCGTGCCGGTGTGAACGAAGACCAGATCGCCCTCGTCGATGCCGGCCACGTCAGCGAGACCCCGAACACGCCGAGCTCCGCGCTCGCGCCGGAGTCGCTGCCCGGCAAGGAGGACGGCCAGTAGGTCGCACACCGCTCGATTCGAAGGCCCCGTCATGTGACGGGGCCTTCGTCGTCCCCTCCCCCGATACGGGAGTAGCGTGAAGGCATGATCAGCGCCCAGGAGCACTTCGCCGCCAAACTCGCCCACGAGACCGATGCGAGCGACGTGCATGCCGCCCGCAAGGCGGGCGCGACCATCGCCGTGGTCGATGTGCGCAGCGATGAGGCCTGGGCACAAGGGCGCGTCGTGGACGCCATTCACATGCACTACAGCGAGATCGCGACCCGCGCCGCGCAGGAGATCCCCCAGGGCACCCCGGTGGTGGTCTACTGCTGGAGTCCCGGCTGCAACGCCGGCGACAAGGGCGCGCTCGAGTTCGCCAAGCTCGGATATGACGTGAAGCTGATGATCGGCGGATTCGAGTACTGGGTGCGGGAGGGGTATCCGGTCGAGAACGCGGATGGCGTGCATCGCCGCCCGGTCGATCCCCTCACCGGCGTCCCGCGCATCCGCACACGGCCCTGACCGCCCCCTCCGCAACGTTATCCACAGGGGCCCGCGCGCCGCAGGACGCCTCCCCTACTCTCGAAGCGACACCGCCTCGAGAGGAGTCGCCGCCATGCGACGCTGCATCGCCCTCGCTGCCGTTCTGGCAGGCGCCATCGGGCTCAGTTCTTGTTCGCCGGCGCCGGAAGACGACTGGAGATCTGAGCTGCGGCCGAAGTGGACAGTGACGGCGACGCTCATGAGCTCGCCCGTGATCGCCGGGGACACCATACTCGCCTACGTGCAGACATCCGGTGTCTCGGAATCGCTGATCGCCTGGGACCGCACAACCGGCGAAGAGCTCTGGCGAGCCGTGGTCCTGCCTGGCCGTGACGCGCCCGGCGTGGCGCAGCGCGTCGCCGTCATCACGCACGACGGCGCGTGGCGAGTCGCCTATCTGGCACCGATCGATGCCGACGATCCACCCCGATCCTGGATGCGGCTCGCCGTCGCGGACGTCAGATCCGGCGAGGAGATCGAACCTCAGCTGAAGGACGATCCCGTATGGAGCCGGCGCCCGGCGACATGCAAGCAGGAGAGCGCCTTCTGTCTGGAGGGACGTCACAAGGAAGGATCGAAGAGCGACGGAGAACTCATCCTGAGGGCGGGCCGATTGCTCGCGGACGAGGATCCTCGATCCGGGTTCAATGAGGATGGATTCCTCGTCGGGCGCCACGTCTCCTACTCGTACGGGGACGCGACGACCGTCCGGTACGGCGTCGATGGCGCCTACACCTGGTGGCGTTCCTATGAGGAAGTCTTCGGCGACGGCACCTCCCCGACGGGAGGATGGGCCTGGCATGATGACGACGATGGCCTGCCCGTGATCGGGTGGGGTGGCGCGGCGGCGCCGGAGATCGCCTCATACCCGGCCGATGACCGGATCGATCTCACTGCCGGGCGCACGGTCGGCCTCGACCGCCGCACGGGCGAGACGCTGTGGACGCAGGAGCACACCGACCAGTGCGCATTCCGCGACGCCGTCCTGCGTCCCAATGCGGACGGGATCCTTCCCCTGTGCCGCTACCGCACCGGAACCGTCGTGCGTCATTTCGAGAAACCCGGTGAGATCCCCGATCTCACCTACGACGACGTGGACATCGACCTCATCGGCGTCGACGCCTCGTCGGGAGACGTGGCCTGGACCGTTCCGCTCGGCGACGAGCCGCGGAACTACTCGTACCATGAGCAGCCGACGGCACCATGGTCGGATTCCGAGCAGCACGCGGTCGGCATCGTCAATGGTGAGCGCACCGTCATCGACCTCGGTGACGGCACGACGCGGCGGTTGGCCCCGGACGTGGATGCGCTCTGTGCGCCGGAACGGTCGCAGATCGAGCTCGCGAGCATCTTCGCAGACATCCCCTACGCCACTGCGAAGAACCTCGTCGTCTGCGACGTCACCGGCCGCGTGAAGCATCACGCGAAGACTTCGCCGGCAGCGCTCGCGCTGGCGGGCTTCGATCTCCACGACGACATCGCGATGGTGCTCGACGGGGAGCTCGCGTACTTCCCTCGGATCGCGGAGAGCACGCCCGCACGGACGTCGACCTCGATGGCGAGTTCCACGGCCAAACCCCCTCGCTGAGCGCGCGGGAAGCCGAACCTGCGAACGCAAGAACCCCGAGGCTCATGCCCCGGGGTTCTCTGCGTCGGACGATGCTCAGCGAGCGAAGTGGCCGCGATAGTACTCGTACACCCAGCCGACGATGGCGATCACGAAGATGGCCAGTGCGACGGGGAAGAGGAACACGCCCACTGAGAGGGCGATCATGCCGACCGCCGCGGACCCGGCGAGCACGATGGGCCACCAGGACCACGGGCTGAACTCACCCAGTTCCGGGTCCCCGTCATCGATGTCGCTCGTGAGGATGTCTTCGGGCAGCGTGCCGCCCTGGGCCTTGTGCGTGCGTCCGAGATAGAAGGCGATCATCGCAGACATGAAGCAGGCGAAGAAGAACGCCACGGTGCCGACCCACTCGATCGCCGTGACGAGCGGGTGGTCCGGGTGGGCGGCGATGTTCCACACCGTGTACACGACGCCCATGAGGGCGAAGAAGCCCGTCAGGATCCACCACAGGACGATGTTGTCGCGCATGGGTCAGTGGCCCTTTCCGTCGGCGGCTGCGGCGACCGGGTGCTCGGCGGCCTCCGGGTGGTTGAGGTCGAACGCCGGACGCTCGCTGCGGATGCGCGGGATCGAGGTGAAGTTGTGGCGCGGCGGCGGGCAGGAGGTCGCCCACTCGAGCGAGGCGCCGTACCCCCACGGATCGTTCACCGTGACCTTCGGAGCCTTGCGGGCGGTGAGCCAGACGTTCAGGAAGAACGGCAGCATCGAGGCGCCCAGGATGATCGCGCCGATCGTCGAGACCTGGTTCTCCCACGTCCAGTTGTCGTACGCCGAGTAGTCGGCGTAGCGACGCGGCATGCCGTCGACGCCCAGCCAGTGCTGGATGAGGAAGGTCATGTGGAAGCCGATGAACAGCATCCAGAAGTGGATGTATCCGAGGCGCTCGTTGAGCATCCGTCCCGTCCACTTCGGCCACCAGAAGTAGAACCCGGCGAACATGGCGAACACCACCGTGCCGAACACCACGTAGTGGAAGTGCGCGACGACGAAGTACGAGTCGGAGAGGAAGAAGTCCAACGGCGGCGACGCCAGGATGACGCCGGTCAGACCACCGAAGACGAACGAGACCAGGAAGCCGAGCGAGAACACCATCGGGGTCTCGAACGTCACCGAACCTCGCCACAGGGTGCCGATCCAGTTGAAGATCTTCACGCCGGTCGGGACCGCGATGAGCATCGTCATCAGCGAGAAGAACGGCAGCAGCACACCGCCGGTGACGTACATGTGGTGCGCCCAGACGGCCACGGACAGCGCAGCGATCGAGATCGTCGCATAGACCAGGGTCTTGTATCCGAAGATCGGCTTGCGGCTGAACACCGGGAAGATCTCGGACACGATGCCGAAGAACGGCAGCGCGATGATGTACACCTCGGGGTGGCCGAAGAACCAGAACAGGTGCTGCCAGAGCAGGACGCCGCCGTTCGCGGGGTCGTAGATGTGGGCGCCGAGCACGCGGTCCGCCGCGGCGGCCAGCATCGCGGCGGCGAGCACCGGGAACGCCATCAGGATCAGCAGGCTGGTGATCAGCGTGTTCCACGAGAAGATCGGCATGCGCCACATGGTCATGCCCGGCGCGCGCATGGTGATGATCGTGGTGATGAAGTTCACGGCACCGAGGATCGTCCCGAAGCCGGACATGCCGAGGCCGAGCATCCACAGGTTCCCACCGGCGCCCGGGGTGAACGATGCGCTCGCGAGCGGCTGATAGGCGAACCATCCGAACGACGCGGCGCCCTGCGGAGTGAGGAAGCCCGCGACGGCAATGGTCGAACCGAACAGGAACAGCCAGAAGGCGAAGGCGTTCAGACGCGGGAAGGCCACGTCGGGTGCGCCGATCTGCAACGGCAGGATCGCGTTCGCGAAGCCCGCGAACAGCGGCGTCGCGAACATCAGCAGCATGATCGTGCCGTGCATGGTGAAGAGCTGGTTGTACTGCTCCTTCGTCGGCACGATCTGCATGCCCGGCGAGAACAGCTCCGCGCGGATGATGAGGGCCATCACGCCGCCGAGCAGGAAGAACAGCACCGACGCGATCAGATACATGTACCCGATCGTCTTGTGGTCGGTGGAGGTGATCCACTTGACGACGATGTTGCCCTTCTGCTCGACGCGGGTCGAGCTGAGCAGGGCCGCCTGGCGAGGCGGGATCGTCGTGGGACGGGACGGTGCCTGGGGGGATCCAGGCGCCTCCGAGGTTCCGGGAAGAGTGCTCGTCATTCTGATTACTTCGCTTCCGGTGTGGTCTCGTTCTTCCCGGTGGTGCCGGGGAGGTTGCTGAGGCGGTTGTAGGCGTCGGTGATGTCGCCCGTGTTGCCTTCGTTCTTCAGCTTGGCCAGGTACGCCTGGTAATCGGCGTCGCTGACGACCTTCACGTTGAAGAGCATCATGGAGTGGTACTCGCCGCAGAGCTCGGCGCACTTGCCCTGATAGGTGCCCTCACGGGTCGGCGTGAAGGACCACGAGTTGTCCTTGCCGATGTACATGTCCTTCTTGTAAAGGAAGTCGATGATCCAGAACGAGTGGATCACGTCACGCGACTGCAGCGTGATGTGCACCTTCTTGTCCACCGGCAGGTACAGCGTGGGGAGGGCGGCCTGGTCGATGTTGCCCGCCTTGTCCGGCTGCGCCTGGACGCCCATGGTCCAGACCGCGTCGGAGTTGTCCTTCTGAGTGCCGTCGTACTGGAAGTCCCAGGCCCACTGCTTGCCGATCGCGGTGATCGACACGTCGGGCGCGGGCTGGCCGGGCGCGCCGTACTGCGTCTCGATGACCGTCTGGTCACGGGCAGTGAAGGCGAACATGCCGAAGACCAGGATCAGCGGGACGATCGTGTAGAAGATCTCGATCGGCATGTTGTAGCGCAGCTGCACCGGCAGGCCGGTCTGGCCCTTGCGACGACGGTAGGCGATCGCCGCCCAGCCCATCAGGCCCCAGGTGATGACACCGACGACGAGAAGCACGATCCACGAGTTGACCCAGAGCGCGGCGACGCGATCGGTCTGGTTGGTGGCCGGCGTGCCGTCCGCGACGAAGCCCGGGAGGAACCCGTGGAGCTCTGTGGGAGAGCATCCCGCGAGGGCCACGGCTGCCGCGACTCCCAGGGGGAGCGCGGCCCAACGAAGGCGGCGTTTCGAGGGCACGATGCACCTTTCAGATCACGGACGTGGGCATCCCCAGTCTAGGGCAACCTCACACCCGATTCACGCCATCCACGCAGGTTCGGCGTGGATGGCGCAGGGGTTGGAGTAGGGATTCTGCGAGTCAGCGGGCCTCTGCCGGCTGACCGGCAGAGTGGATGCGGAACTCGACGCCCCGCGGAGACTTTCGCATCAGTGGAAGCTGTCGCCGCATGCGCAGGAACCCTGCGCATTGGGGTTGTCGATCGTGAAGCCCTGCTCCGAAATGGTGTCCTTGAAGTCGATCGAAGCGCCGTCCAGGTACGGCACGCTCATGTTGTCGACGATCACCTCGACGCCGTCGAAATCGACGGTCTCATCGCCTTCGAGGTAGCGCTCGTCGAAATAGAGCTGGTAGATCAGGCCCGAACAGCCGCCGGGCTGCACGGCGACGCGCAGACGCAGGTCGTCGCGTCCCTCCTGCTCCAGCAGGTTCTTCACCTTCGCCGCAGCGGCGTCAGTGAGCGTCACGCCGTGCGCGGTCGTGGTCTCGGGGGTGAGGGTGATGTCGCTCATATCGCTCCTTGGATCGGCCGTGGACAGGCACGGGTTCCGTTCTCCGAGTCTACCGCCGCGCGCGTGGTCGGCACCGAGCGCGCCGGTCACGACCGCGTCTCGATGCCATCGGGCGTTCAGAGGGTGATCTCGTTCATCCGGGTGAGCAGCAGCGCCTCGGTCGCCGCGGCGTGCCGGAACGTATCCAGGTGCAGCGACTCGTTCGGGCTGTGCGCGCGGGCGTGCGGATCCTCCACGCCGGTCACCAGGATCTCCGCGCTCGGGAAACGCGCGACCAGATCCGCGATGAACGGGATGGATCCGCCGATGCCGAGATCCACCGGCGCGGCGCCGTAGCCGTCGGCCATCGCGGCGCGCGCGAGGCCGACGGCCCAGCCGCTGGTGTCCACCAGGAACGAGTCGCCCAGGTCTGCGTCGGAGAAGGAGAGCTCGGCGCCGAACGGCGCGTGCGCGCGCAGATGGGCCTGCAGCACGGCATACGCGTCCTGGGCGCTCTGGCCGGGGGCGATCCGGCAGCTCAGCACCACCGTCGCCTCTGGCGCGAGCGTGTTGGAAGCGGCCTCGACCGAGGTGGCGTCCACGCCGATCACCGTGACCGAGGGCTTGTTCCAGATCCGGCTGAGGATCGTCCCCTCGCCGATCGGGGTGACACCGGGCAGCAGGCCGGTCTCGTCGCGCAGCGTGTCCTCGCCGTAATCCGGCGTCTCCGCCTCGCGCACGACGAGCCCCTCCACCGCGACGGAGCCGTTCTCGTCCCACAGCGTGTTCAGCAGGCGGATGGTCGCGAGCATCGCGTCGGGCACCGCTCCCCCGAACATCCCCGAGTGCGAGGCGTGCTCGAGAGTGCGCACGGTGAGCGTGAACCGCACCGCACCGCGCAGCGACACGGTGAGCCCGGGCGTGTTCGA
Organism: Actinomycetota bacterium; assembly: GCA_018268515.1. GTDB lineage: Bacteria > Actinomycetota > Actinomycetes > Actinomycetales > Microbacteriaceae > Microbacterium. Next base: position 33,658 of record JAFDWK010000022.1, on the reverse strand, counting down.
GTCCCAGTTGCCGGAGTCCGCCACGACGATCGCGTCGGCACGCAGGGCCTCCTCGTTGTCCGAGAGGAACCGTGCGAACGAACGCGATCCGTATTCCTCCTCGCCCTCGATGAACATTGAGATGCCGAGGTCGAGGTCGTCGCCGAGAACCTCGGCGACGGCGCGGATGGCGGCGATGTGCGCCATGATGCCGGCCTTGTCGTCGGCCGCGCCGCGGCCGTACAGACGACCGTCGCGCACGGTCGGCTCGAACGGCGGCGTCTCCCACAGCTCGTCGGCCCCGGGCGGCTGCACATCGTGGTGCGCGTAGAGCAGGATCGTGGGCTTGCCGTTGCGGGCGGCGCGACGCGCCAGTACGGCGGGTTGCCCGACCTCGTCGGTGCCCTCGATCGCCGCGCGCAGCACGCGCACGCTGTCGAACACGCCCGTGCCCTCGGCGAGCTCGGCGACGGCCGCGGCGCTGCGCACCAGCTGGGTCTGGTCGAACGCCGGCCACGCGATCCCGGGGATGCGCACGAGAGCGCCGAGATCGCTGAGCGCGGCGGGGATCCCGGTGCTGACGGCGGCGATGACGCCGGCTTCGACGTCACCGGGCGCGGTGACCGAGGAGGAAGGAGAGGTCATGCAGGTAATCTTAGGGAACACCCGTTTCCCCGACTCTCGACTTCCAGGAGCCTTCGTGCCCAGCACTCCCACCCCCGCCCCCGACGACTCCTCCGACGAGGCGACGAGCGGCAAGGGGCGCCGCACGCCGACGCGCGCGGAGCAGGAGGCCGCCCGGCGTCGCCCGCTGGTGCCGGACACCAAGGAGGCGAAGGCGCAGGCGAAGGCCGATCTCCGCGCTCGTCAGGAGCGCCAGCGCATCGGCATGGCCAACGGCGAGGAGAAGTACCTCCCCGTCCGCGACCGCGGCCCGCAGCGCCGCTGGGTGCGCGACTACGTCGACGCCGGCTGGCACGTCAGCGAGTGGATCATGGCGCTGATGGTGGTCGTGATCATCGTGTCCCTGATCCCGAACCCGATGATCGCGTACTGGTCGTTCATCGGCCTGTGGGGATTCATCGCGATCGCGATCTTCGACATGGTCTTCCTCGGGATCCGGGTGAACCGCCGGATCGCCGACAAGTTCGGCAAGGACAAGCGCGAGAGGGGCCTGGCCTGGTACGCGGCCATGCGGTCCCTGCAGATGCGCTTCATGCGCCTGCCCAAGCCCCAGGTCAAGCGCGGCCAGTACCCGGACTGATCCGGATCCCCTGACCAGCCGAGAAGATCCCGATGCGCGACGAGCGCCCGGGATCTTCTTTCGTCATGGCGGGTCAGCGCGCGCGCAACCCCGCACGGATCTGCCGCGCCCACAGCGGCCCCCGGTAGAGGAACGCGGTGTAGCCCTGCACCAGCGTCGCGCCGGCGTCGAGACGCTCGCGCACCTCCGCGCCGGTCTCGACCCCGCCGACCGAGATCACGCAGAACTCCGCGGGCACGGCAGCGCGCACGAGGCGCAGGACCGCGAGCGAGCGCTCCTTGAGCGGGGCGCCGGACAGGCCGCCCTCCCCCGCCGCGGCGACCTTCACGGGATCCGTGATCAACCCCTCCCGCGAAATGGTGGTGTTCGTGGCGATGAGCCCGTCCAGCCCTTCAGCGACGGCGAGCTCCGCGATCGCGGTGACCTCCTCGTCGGGAAGGTCGGGCGCGATCTTGACGAGCAGCGGCGTCGCACCGGCCGCGGCCTTCACCGCGCGCAGCAGCGGTGCGAGCGTCTCCACCGCCTGCAGCCCGCGCAGGCCCGGCGTGTTGGGCGAGGACACGTTGATCGCCAGGTAGTCCGCCAGCGGGGCCAGGCGTACGGCCGAGGCGACGTAGTCGGCGGTCGCGTCCTCGACGGCGACCACGCGGCTCTTGCCGATGTTGACGCCGATCACAGCGGCCGGGCGCCGGCGGCGGAGCTTCCACAGTCGCTTCTCCGCGGCCTCCGCGCCGGCGTTGTTGAAGCCCATCCGGTTCACCACGGCGCGATCCGGGATGAGCCGGAACAGGCGGGGCTTGGGGTTTCCCGGCTGCGGGACGGCCGTGATCGTGCCGACCTCGACGTGACCGAAGCCGAGTGCGGACAGGCCGCGCACGCCGACCGCGTTCTTGTCGAAGCCCGCGGCGATGCCGAACGGGGTCGGGAATGTGAGGCCCAGAGCCTGCACTTCCTCCGCGCCGTCAGGACGGGTCAGCGCCGTGGCGGCCCAGGAGAACGGAGGCACGCCGAGGACACGCACCACGACCATGCCGGCGTGGTGGGCGAACTCGGGGTCGAAGCGCGCGAGGACGAGGCGGAAGAGCAGGGCATACATCCCTGCCAGATTACCGGGGCCGGCGGCTCGATCCGGACCGGCCGTGCCTCAGTCCGCGGTCGGCGATGCCGCGCGGCGGTGGTCCGCACGCAGTTCCGCGATCGATGCCTCGAAGTCCTCGAGCGAGTCGAACGCCTGGTAGACGCTCGCGAACCGGAGGTAGGCGACCTCGTCGAGCTCCCGCAGCGGACCGAGGATCGCCAGCCCGATCTCGTTCGTGTCGAGCTGGGAGACACCGGTCTGCCGCACGGCCTCCTCGACGCGCTGGGCGAGGACCGCCAGGTCCGCCTCGGTGACGGGGCGGCCCTGGCAGGCCTTGCGGACGCCGGAGATCACCTTGTCGCGGCTGAACGGCTCCATCACGCCGGAGCGCTTGATGACGTTCAGGCTCGCGGTCTCCGTCGTCGAGAAGCGCCCGCCGCATTCGGGGCACTGGCGACGACGACGGATCGACAGCCCGTCATCGCTCGTGCGGGAGTCGATGACACGGGAATCCGGGTGACGGCAGAACGGGCAGTGCATTCGCGAAAGCCTACGCCCCGGCCGCCGCGATCGGCTCGGCTGAGGCTGTGAAGCGGGCTTCGACGGCCTCCCCGTGCGCCGGGAGCACCTCGGCGTCCGCGAGCGCGACGACTCCATCACGGGCGCGTGCCAGCGCATCGCGATCGTAGGAGATCACCTGCTGCGGACGCAGGAACGTGTATGCGCCGAGCCCGGAGGCGTAGCGGGCCTGGCCGCCTGTCGGCAGCACGTGGTTGCTGCCGGCCATGTAGTCGCCCAGGCTGACCGGCGTCTGGTCGCCGACGAACACGGCGCCGGCGCTGGTGAAGTCGGCGGCGGCCTGCTCCGCGTCGACGAGGTGCAGCTCGAGGTGCTCCGGCGCGTAGGCGTTGCTGAACGCCACGGCCGCCTCGCGGCCATCGACGAGCACGATCGCCGACTGGGGCCCCGCCAGCGCGGTCTGCACGCGGACGCTGTGCCGGGTGGTCGCGGCCGCGCCGGCGATCTCCACCGCCACCCGATCGGCGAGCTCGGCCGAATCGGTGACGAGAACGGCGGAGGCCTGCTCGTCGTGCTCCGCCTGGCTGATCAGATCCGCAGCGATGAGACGCGGATCCGCCTCCGCGTCCGCGACGATGAGGATCTCGGTCGCGCCTGCCTCGGAGTCGGTCCCGACGACCCCGGCGACCGCACGCTTCGCGGACGCCACGTAGTTGTTGCCCGGCCCTGAGATCACGTCGACCGGGTCGAGCCCGATCGCCGCGACTCCGTGCGCGAGAGCGCCGATCGCACCCGCGCCGCCGATCGCGTAGACCTCGTCCACGCCGAGGAGGGCGGCCGCGGCGAGGATCGTCGGGTGGACGCGACCGTCCGCGGCGGATTGCGGCGGCGAGGCCAGCGCGATGCTGCCGACGCCCGCGACCTGTGCGGGGACGACGTTCATGACGACGCTCGAGGCGAGCGGGGCCTTGCCGCCGGGGATGTAGACGCCGACCCGGCCGACCGGCTGCCAGCGCTGCACGATGCGGGCCCCCGGGCCGATCTCGGTCACCTGCGGCGCCGGGACCTGCGCGGCGGAGCCCTGGCGCACACGGTCGATCGCGGCCTCGAGCGCGGCGCGCACGTGCGGGTCGACGTTCTCCAGCGCTTCGACGAGGTGCTCCCGCGGAACCCGGATCGCGTGCCCGCTGACCTGGTCGAACCGCTCGGCCTGCTCGCGCAGGGCCTCCTCGCCACGGACGCGCACGTCCTCCACGATCGCGGTCGCGGTCGCCAGCGCCTCCGCACGCGCGGCGGTGGCGCGCGGCACGGCTGCCAGCATCTGGGCGGTGGAGAGGGTGAGTCCCCTCAAGTCGATCGTCTGCATGCGTCCTCAGCCTCGGGTCATGTTCTCGGTGTCGTGCAGGTAGCCCACGCGACCGTCGTCGTGACGCACCACGTAGGCGCCGCCACGATCCTCGAGAACAAGGATCCATGCATCGGGCCCGATCGTGAAAATCTCGTCACCCTGCGCGTCGTGGACGGCCCTGGTCTCGGGCGCCAGCGCCCAGAACGGCTGCGCCTGCGGCGCGGCGCTCTCATCGACGACGTCCACGGCGTGCGTGGCGATCTCATCCACCGGCGAGGGCGCGAGCAGGTCGCCGAGCACCTCGGTCATGGTGTCGGACAGGTCCTGCGGCGCGCTCGTCGCAACGGGCTCCGCACCGAGCCCTGCACCTGCGGCGGCGACCTCGTCCTCCGATGGCCCCGCCGGCGCAGCGGAACTGCGCCGCGCCTCCGCCCGGGTCGCGGGCTCGCCGCTCTCGGAGGCGGGGACGGCGGGCGGCTCCGCAGCAGCGGAGACCTGGTCCGGAGCGGCGTCGAGGATCGCCTCGGTCGGCGCCTCGTCCGACAGCGCGGTGTCGCCCGGCGCATCCACGACGGGCGTCTCCTGCGGGGCTGCCTCGGCGCGAGGGGCATCGTCCGGCCCCGCGTCCGACACGAGGAACGACTCGCGGTGCTGCTCGGGGATGTAGCCGGCGGCACCGGGAACCGCCGCGCCCGTGGCGCCGGAGGAGAGGTGATCCGCGGCCTCGACCTCGCCCTCGTGCAGCAGACCGGGGTCGACGTCGTCCTCGTTCTGCGGATCCGAGATGCTGCCCCGTGCGCGCACAGGGCGGGGGCGGGTGAAGACCGGCCGGACCGGATTGGCGTTGCGGTGCGCCAGCGTCTCCATGCGCTCCTCGAAGTCCTCACGGAGACCGGGGATGAGCGACGCGAAGACGGTCGCGACCACGAGCGCCAGTGTCAGCACGATCTCCAGCCACAGCGGCCAGGTCAAGACCGGCGAGCGCCGGGTGGCCGCGACGAGGTCGAGCTGCTGCCAGAGCAGCGTCACCCAGCTGACCAGGGCGACGGAGAAGGCGACCGCGGCGAACTGGTCGATGCCGAGGGATCCGACCCGCCGGATCCCTTCGGGAGAGAGCCGGCGCAGCACGATCAGGAAGAGGGCCGCGGTGGGCACGCCGATCGCGAGGACCCAGGCGCCGTTCATGGTCCAGATCGTGGCCGAGCTGTCCAGGATGCTCCCCGCGCCGGACACGAAGGACAGCGCGAATGCGACGGCCCAGACGCCGATGAGGATCAGTTCACGCAGCGTGAAGCCGAGGTACCCCTGCTGCGGCGCGACCGCGGGCAGCGGTTCGTCCGCCGCGTCCACCTCGGCGGTCTGCTCGGTGTTCGATGTCGGACTCTCTTCGTCGTGCGTCGTCGCAGCGAAGGGGGCGTCGCCGGTCATCAGTGATTCCTTTCGTCGTGCGGCCGCGTTGGGGGCATCGGGCGTCGGACGGGACCCGATATTACCTGCCGCCGGTGGAGGCCCCCTGTGCGAAGCCCACGCACCCGGGCCGCCACGGGCGGGCCCGGGTGCCCGCTCAGGGCTCGCTCAGCCCAGGCACTGCGGGCCGAGCAGCGATTTCAGATCGCCGAACAGGTCCGCGGTGACGCTCACCGGCATGGGCACCTCGAACACCTTCGCCCGGCCGCCGCGATGCATCGTGAGCATCACCTCGGTCTCGCCGGCATGCCGGCGCAGAACATCCGCGAGATCCTCGATCACCCGTTCGGTGGCGCGCTGCTCCGGAACCAGCAGAGTCAGCGGACCGGCCGCGTCGAAGGATCCGACATCGGGCGTGAACGCCGACTGCGCGTGCAGATTCATCCCGTCGTCACGGCGGGAGACGCGCCCCCGCACGGCGAGGATCGCATCCTGCTGCAGCGTGCTCTGGAACTCCAGGTACGTCTTGCCCATGAACATGACCGTGATCTCGCCGCCGAAGTCTTCGATGGTGATCATGCCGTAGGGATTTCCGCTGGCCTTGGCGACGCGGTGCTGCACGCTCGTGACGAGGCCCGCGACGGTGACCTGGTCGCCGTCCTGCAGATCCTCGGACTCGAGCAGGCTGTTGATCGCGATGGAGGCGTGCTTGGCGAGCGGGACCTCGAGCCCGGCGAGCGGATGATCGGACACGTAGAGGCCGAGCATCTCGCGCTCGAACGCGAGCTTGTCCTTCTTCGTCCATTCCGGACGGGCCGGGACCTTCGGGGGTGCGGCCTCCTCGACCTCGTCGTACAGACTGTCGAAGTCGAAGCCGATCGCTCCCTGCGCCTCGTTGCGCTTCTGCCCGACCGAGGCCTCGACGGCGTCCTCGTGGATCTCCACCAGCGCCCGACGGGTGTCGCCCATCGAGTCGAAAGCGCCCGCCTTGATCAACGACTCGACCGTGCGCTTGTTCGTGACGTGCAGCGGCACCTTCTTCAGGAAATCGTGGAAGGAGGTGAAGTTCTCCTCCGCCCTGCCCTGCACGATGCCCTCGACGACGTTGGATCCGACGTTGCGTACGGCACCGAGACCGAAGCGGATGTCCTCGCCGACGGCCGCGAAGAAGTTGATCGACTCGCGCACATCGGGCGGCAGCACCTTGATGCCCATGCGGCGGCACTCGTTCAGGTAGAGCGCCATCTTGTCCTTGGAGTCGCCGACGCTGGTGAGCAGCGCGGCCATGTACTCGGCGGGATAGTGCGCCTTGAGGTAGGCGGTCCAGTACGAGATCACGCCGTACGCCGCGGAGTGCGCTTTGTTGAAGGCGTAGTCGGAGAACGGCAGCAGGATCTCCCAGAGCGCGTTCACCGCGCCGTCGGAGTAGCCGTTGGCGTGCATACCGCCCTGGAAGCCCTCGAACTGCTTGTCCAGCTCCGACTTCTTCTTCTTGCCCATCGCGCGGCGGAGGATGTCCGCCTGACCGAGCGAGAACCCGGCCACCCGCTGGGCGATCGCCATCACCTGCTCCTGGTAGATGATGAGGCCGTAACTCTCCTCCAAGATGTCCTTGAGCGAATCCGCGAACTCCGGGTGGATCGGCGTGATCTCCTGCAGTCCGTTCTTGCGCAGGGCGTAGTTGGTGTGCGAGTTCGCCCCCATGGGACCGGGGCGGTACAGCGCGATGAGAGCCGAGATGTCGCCGAAGTTGTCCGGCTTCATGAGGCGCATGAGCGCGCGCATCGGTCCGCCGTCGAGCTGGAAGACGCCCAGCGAGTCGCCGCGGGTGAGCAGATCGTAGGACGGGCGGTCGTCGAGCGCGAGGTCCTCGAGCACGAGCTCCTCGCCCCGGTTCATCCGGATGTTCGCCAACGCGTCGGAGATGATCGTGAGGTTGCGCAGCCCCAGGAAGTCCATCTTGATGAGGCCGAGGGACTCGCAGGACGGGTAGTCGAACTGCGTGACGATCTGGCCGTCCTGCTCGCGCTTCATGATCGGGATGATGTCGATCAGCGGATGCGAGGACATGATCACGCCGGCCGCGTGCACGCCCCACTGGCGCTTCAGGTTCTCCAGACCCAGCGCCGTGTCGAAGACGGTCTTCGCCTCGGGGTCGGTCTCGATCACGACGCGGAACTCGCTGGCCTCCTTGTACCGCGGGTGCTCCGGGTTGAACATGCCGTCCAGCGGCATGTCCTTGCCCATCACCGCGGGCGGCATCGCCTTGGTGAGCTTCTCCCCCATGCTGAACGGGAAGCCGAGCACGCGGCCGGCGTCCTTGAGCGCCTGCTTGGCCTTGATCGTGCCGTAGGTGACGATCTGCGCGACGCGCTCGTCGCCGTACTTCTCGGTGACGTACTGGATCACCTCGCCGCGGCGGCGGTCGTCGAAGTCGACATCGAAGTCGGGCATGGAGACGCGGTCGGGGTTGAGGAACCGCTCGAAGATCAGGCCGTGCTCCAGCGGATCCAGATCCGTGATCTTCATCGCGTAGGCGGCCATGGATCCGGCACCGGATCCACGCCCGGGACCGACGCGCACGCCGTTGTCCTTGGCCCAGTTGATGAAGTCGGCGACGACGAGGAAGTAGCCCGGGAACCCCATGGACGAGATGACCTCGACCTCATAGTTCGCCTGCTTGCGCACCGCGTCGGAGATGCCGCCCGGGTAGCGCAGCTGCAGGCCCTTCTCGACCTCCTTGATGAACCAGCTCTCCTCGGTCTCGCCGTCCGGCACCGGGAAGCGCGGCATGAAGTTGGCGCTGGTGTTGAACGAGACGTCGCAGCGTTCGGCGATGAGCAGCGTGTTGTCGCACGCCTCCGGGTGCTCTCGGAACACCTGGCGCATCTCCGCCGCCGACTTCACGTAGTAGCCGTCGCCGTCGAACTTGAACCGGTTCGGGTCGGCCAGGGTCGAGCCGGACTGCACGCAGAGCAGCGCCTCATGGCTCTTCGCATCGTGCTGGTGCGTGTAGTGCAGGTCGTTCGTGCCGACCAGCGGGATCCCCAGGTCCTTTGCGATCTTCAGCAGGTCACCGGTGACGCGACGCTCGATCTCGAGGCCGTGGTCCATGATCTCCGCGAAGTAGTTCTCCTTGCCGAAGATGTCCTGGAACTCCGCGGCCGCCGCGCGCGCTGCGTCGTACTGGCCCAGGCGCAGCCGGGTCTGGATCTCCCCCGAGGGACACCCCGTGGTGGCGATCAGGCCCTTCGAATACTTCTGCAGGATCTCGCGGTCCATGCGCGGCTTGAAGTAGTAGCCCTCCAGGCTCGACGTCGAGGAGAGGCGGAAAAGGTTGTGCATGCCCTCTGTCGTCTCGGACAGAAGCGTCATGTGCGTGTACGCACCCGATCCGGAGACGTCGTCGCGGCGCTGCTCGGCAGACCCCCACTGCACGCGCGACTTGTCGCTGCGGTGCGTGCCGGGAGTGACGTACGCCTCGATCCCGATGATCGGCTTGACACCGGCGGCAGTCGCCGCCTTGTAGAACTCGAAGGCCGCGAACGTGTTGCCGTGGTCGGTCACGGCGACGGCCGGCATCCCCTGGGCGACGGCCTCCTGCACGAGCGGCTGGATGCGCGCAGCCCCGTCCAGCATCGAGTACTCGCTGTGCACGTGCAGGTGGACGAAGGAGTCTGATGCCATGCCTCGAGTCTACTTTCGACCTCGGACGCGATCCCCCGGCGTCGCGACTCCCCCCGGCGTCGCGACTCCCCCGGAACCGCGACCGCAGCAGCACCGCATCGGATTCGCTCGCTGGTCGCGAATTGCCCCTCTGCCCGCCCCGAAGCGACCATTCGCGACCAGCGAACATATCCTGGAGCGCATGAGCGCCCCCGACTTCGTCCTGGCCCTGCGTGAGCACGTGGGCCACGCCCCGCTGAACCTCGTCGGAGTCACCGCGATCGTGTTCCGCGACGAGAAGGTGCTGCTCGGCAAGCGCGCCGACAACGGCGCCTGGCAGGCGGTCTCCGGGATCGTCGAGCCCGGCGAGGAGCCGGCGGACACGGCCGTGCGGGAGTGCCTCGAGGAGGCCGGTGTGGTCGTGAAGGTCGAGCGGCTCGCCCTGGTACAGCAGCTCCCCCGGGTGACCTACGCGAACGGCGACGCGGTCGACTACCTGGATCTGGTGTTCCGCTGCACATGGATCTCGGGCGAGCCGCACCCGGCCGACGGCGAGCTCACCGAGGTCGGCTTCTACGACCTCGCCGCCATGGGCGACGTCGACGACGCCCATGTGCGCAAGATCGCCGTCGCCGTGGCCGAGGACGATCCCGCGCACTTCCGTGGCGGGCGTCCGCCGCGTGACTGACGACTACTTCTCCGGGGGCTTCACCGAATCAGGGAGCTTGTCGACGATCGTCACAAAGATGCGACTCGATGCTGTGTCAGTGTCCCCGCCGCCGCGTCCCACCAGGAGACCCTGACGCGTGTCGACGAGCACCGTCTGCGGCCAGTTGCTCTCTCCGCCATCGGGATAGACGATCGTGGTCACATCACCCTCCACCTTGGTCACCTCGGCCCCTGGGATCAGCGCAAGGGCGCGGAAGATCGCCGCTCGGAGATCAACCGGAGCAAGGTCGACGTCCACAGGCTCACCGAACCGCGTCAGCGCGCCGCCCTCCTGGCGCTTCATCCACTCGATGAGCTTCTCCGGATCTCGAGGCATCACGTCGTAGTAGGGCTGCATCCAGTCCCGGGAAAAGCGCGTGGTCGGGTCCGTGGCGTCGGGCTGCGTGAACGTGCCGCCCGGGTAGACCTCGTTGTGCCGCGGGGCGATCGAGTCGAGGTAGGGACGCGCCTTGTCGGCATCAGGCCCGGAGATCGCCGTCACCTGGAAGGATTCCGCGTAGTCCTCGACCCAGTCTCCTGAGCGCTCGGCAGGCACATACAGCGACTGCGACGCACGCACCGTGGCCTCGGTTTCCGAAGGGTTCACCGACCAACCGCCGCCCTCGGGACGGCTGCCGTCCCTCGTCCACCACAGGCGTTGCGTCGATACCTCTTGGATCCGGATGTACTCCCCCGGGTGGAGAGTGAACTCGTGCAGAACGGCCCTGTCTGCAGCTTTGTTCAGCACCTCCGCAGCGGACGCGCTCGGCGTCGCCGGCGGCGCCAGCACGGACCCCACCACGATCGCCGTCGCCGCCACCCCGGCGACGAGTCCGCCGACGCCGATCCCGGTCCATCGCCGCCGACGCGTACGCACCGGATCCTTCGCCCGACCGCCCCGCGCGATCTCCTGCATCAGAGCGGCCCGTGCGACGCGGATCGTGTCTTCTTCGACGTGCACCTCGGCGGCGCCGAGCTCACGCACCTGTTCCAAAAGCGGCATCTGTCTCCTCCTTCGCCATCCAGGTCAGCCGGGTCGCCGCGTGCGATCCCGGCGGTGCGAGCTTGCGGCGCACGCGGTTGAGCCGCGAACGCACGGTCCCCACCGGCACGCCCAGCGCCTCGGCGATCTGCTCGTAGGACAGGTCCGCCCAGGCGTACAACAGCAGCGTGTCGCGGTCCCTGGCGTGCAGGGCCGCGATCCGGGGTGCCAGCGCACGCAGCGCCGCGTCCGCATCGAGGCGGTCGTCGCTGGCGGCGTGCACCGGCTCGACGTGCTCGGCCGCCCTGGCGGACGCCTCGAACGAGCGCCACCGCCGGGCTTCGGCCGCGCGGTGGCTCTTCACCACGCGCGTCGCGATCCCCAGCAGCCAGGGCAGTGCCGACTCGAACCCCGGTCGAACGACGACCGACGCCGGAACGCGACGAGGAACGTCTCGCTCAGCACGTCGTCGACGGCGTCCGCGCCGACCCGTCGACGGACGTATCCGCCGACGGGTCGCACGTGCCTCTCGAAGATCTCCGAGAAGGCCTCCGGTCGTTCGAGCGAGCGCCCGATGATGTCGCTGTCTGTGCTCACATCAGGTATTGCGCACGGATCCGGATCCGGTTCACGCACTCTCATCTCAGGTCGAGTCGCATCAGCACCCGCGGGAAGCCGTCGAGGACGGATCCGGTGTCGGCGGCCTTCTCGAAACCCGCGGACTCGAAGAGACCGCGGGTGCCGACATAAGCCATCGTGAGGTTCACCCGCGCTGCACCGTTGTCGACCGGGTACCCCTCGATCGCCGGCGCGCCGCTCGCCCTGGCATGGTTGACCGCGCCCTGGATGAGCGCGTGGGAGATCCCCTGCCTGCGGTGGCCGGGGCGCACGCGGAAGCACCAGAGCGACCACACGTCGAGGTCGTCGATCTGCGGGATCAGGCGGTTGCGCGCGAAGCTCGTGTCGTGCCGCGGATGCACCGCCGCCCAGCCGACCGGCTCTTCATCGAGATACGCGATCACACCGGGGGCCGGATCCTGATGACACAGCTCGCGTACCCGCTCGGCGCGTGCGGGCCCACGCAGTGCGACGTTCTCCTTGTTGCCGATCCGGTAGCTCAGGCAGAAGCACACGTTCGACGCCGGGTTCTTCGGTCCGACCAGCGCCGCGACGTCCTCGAAGACGGTCGCCGGGCGCACCTCGATGCTCATGAGCCCATCCTGCCGGGATGGACGGACATCCGCGCGACGCGGGACGACCTCAGGGCTCGACGATCCGCTGGTCGGTGTTCGTGTAGGCGATCGAGTCGGCGATCGTGCCGACGAGACCCATCGTGACCCGCAGCAGGCCCGGCTTGACGTCGTCCAGGGGCGGGGGCGTGTCGGTCCCCAGCGTCAGTGCGCGGCCGTCCTGCGTGGTCGCGGTGACCGAGCCGAGGTACACGCTCACGTGCCCGGTGAGGGTCATGGTGTCGGCGTTCGTGACGAGCCCCGCCTTGTCCGGCGGGCGCACCGTGAGCGAGAACCCCGAGATGGTGATCGAGTCGGCCGAGATCTTGAGCGCGCGGATCGTGCTCCCGTCGATGGTCGGCACGTCGACGATCGAGATCCCGCTGAGACCCGTGAAGGACAGTCCTTGCGACCCCATCGATGCGGGGGTCTTCGTGAAGATCGGCGCGCTCTGGTCTCTCGCCGCGGCGACGGGGCTCGGCGCGGGTGTCGGCGCCGGCTCGCCCGGAGTGCCCGGCGTCGTCGTGCCCGGTGCCGTCGGCACACCGGGCACCGCGGGCAGTCCCGGCGCCGAGGGGCCGGGCGTCTCCGACTTCGGCGGGGGCGTCGTCGGCGTCGGGCTCGGAGAGGGGCACCAGAGCAACGGAATGCACAGCCCGGTCGGCTGGGACGCCGGGGCGACGGCGGCTCCGAGCGTCATCGGCGCCACGAGGGCGAGCGCGGCCAGGAGTGCGGCGACGGGGCGGCGCTGCGGCGTCACGACGCGGCCTCCTCGGCTCCGTCGGCCAGTGCGGGGTCACGCGGTCCCATCCAGGCGACCACGAGCACGGCGCCGGTGCCGGCGAGGAGCATCCCGACGATGAATCCGCCGAGGTTCACCCCGACCAGCGAGTAGATCGCGACGGCCAGCGCGAGGATGCCGTAGAACACGTGATGCGCAGGCATCGCGATGGCGAGGATCCCGAGCAGCAGCAGCGCGATCGGGATGATCGTCGCCTGCAGCCCCTCGATCCCGAGCTGCACATGCAGATGCCCGATGTCGAGCTGCCCGGAGAAGAACATCTCGATCCCGCCGAGCGCGACGAGCAGTCCGCCCACGAACGGGCGCTGCCGCCGCCAGTGCCGGAAGCCGCGGGTGCGGCCCGGCGCCGCCTGCTCGTCGAGGGCATGGTCGGCCGCCGGTGGCTCGGAACCGCCGGACGCTGCGGACTCCGAGGCCGGGTCACGCCGCGACTCCGCGCCCGTCTCGGCGTCGCGCCGACGGCGTCGCGCGGATCCGGATCCTGTCTCCTCGGCGGTCACGGGTTCGTCGTCCCTCAGAAGCATCCCTTGGATCCGTCCGTCAGCTCCAGCGTCATGCCCGTGAGGGTGAACACCGAGGCCTGGGTGCTCCACGCTGTCTGCTGCAGGTTCTTGATCGAGACCGTGTCCGCGTCCTGGGCGAAGTCGCCGGCGGAGCCCTTGGCATCGGTGTTCACCGTGGAGGCGTCCACGCCGATGCGGATCGCGCCGAATGAGGCATCGCCCTTGAGCCCGGTCATGCCGATCTGCAGGTCGCTCGCGGAGGCCGGGTTGCCGCCACCACCGGCCTTGATGAGCACGCCGACCTTGCCGAGCGGCGTGTCGGAGACGACCGACTGGCAGAGGTCTGCGAGCGTCGCGCTCTTGATGTTCGCGATCGCGACCGTGTGCTCGGTGCCCTGGGTGTCCTTGGCGAGACCCGCGTACTGGGAGAAGCCCGTGCCCTCCAGCTGCGAGGCGCTGATCTGGAACTGGCTCCCCGACACCGCGAACGAGACGGGGACGGCCCCCTGGGCGACACCGCCCATCAGCGCCGCGGCGACGACGCCCGCGGGAATCGCGACGAGCGCGATACGCCCCGCGTGGGATGAGCCGAGCTTGCGGACACGGTCGGACTTCGGGAACTTCATCGATCCTCCTCCGGTGCGCCGACTGCGATGGCGGCGACCACCAGAACGAGTATATTGCCCATTGACTCAGAGTCAATACGCGACGCGCACCGCTGCGGGCCGCCGCTAGGCTCGTGGCATGCCCGCCCCCCACCGTGCCCGCCTGAGCCCCGAGGAGCGGCGCGCGCAGCTCATCGCCGCCGGCGTCAACTTCCTCGCCGACCACACGCTGGACGAGCTCTCCATGGATGTGCTGGCGCAGCGGGCCGGCGTCTCCCGCCCGCTGCTGTTCCACTACTTCGACACCAAGCAGGGCATGCACTTGGCCGTCGTCACCATGGCACGGGACAGCCTGCTGCTCGCCTCCGAGCCGCGACCGGATCTGCCGCCGCGGGAACGCGTGCGCGACACCCTGCTGCGGATCGCGCAGTTCGTGCAGCAGCACCACGGCACGTTCCATTCGCTCGTGCGCGGGGTCGCCAGCGGGGACCCCGCGGTGCGCCGGGTCGTCGACGAGTCGCGCGAGCTGAACGCGCAGCGCCTGCTCGACGCCTTCACCGAGCTGGGCACCCCGGACTCCCCGGCGCTGCGGATCGCCCTGCGGGCGTGGGTGGCGTTCACCGAGGAGACCCTGGTGAGCCTGGTGATCGACCGCGACACCGCCCCGGAGCGGGTCGTGCGCTTCCTGGAGTCGACGCTCGACGGCGTGGTCGCGGCGACCGACGACCTGTCGCTCTGAGCCCGGGAGTCCGCGACGGTTCGCACGGGCGCCCGTCGGCGGCTCCGCGCGCCGTCAGTCCTCGCCGCGGAGCACGTCCAGCGCGTGCTGGAAGTCGGCGGGGTACGGCGATTCGGTCTGCACCCACTCGCCGGTGACGGGGTGCGCGAACCCCAGCCGATGGGCGTGCAGCCACTGCCGGGTCAGGCCCAGGCGCGCCGACATCGTCGGGTCGGCCCCGTACAGCGGGTCTCCGACGCACGGGTGCCGATGGGCGGCCATGTGCACGCGGATCTGATGCGTGCGCCCCGTCTCGAGGTGGATCTCCAGCAGCGAGGCGCCGGGGAAGGCCTCGAGCGTCTCGTAGTGCGTGACCGAGGGCTTGCCGTCGGGGACGACCGCGAACTTCCAGGAGTGGTTCGGGTGGCGGCCGATCGGCGCGTCGATCGTGCCGGCGAGGGGATCCGGATGCCCCTGGACCACCGCGTGGTAGATCTTCTCGACCGTGCGCTCCTTGAATGCGCGTTTGAGCGCCGAGTAGGCGGCCTCGGACTTCGCGACCACCATGAGGCCGCTCGTGCCGACGTCGAGGCGGTGCACGACGCCCTGACGCTCCGGAGCACCGCTCGTGGCGATCCGGAATCCGGCCGCGGCGAGGGCCCCGACCACGGTCGGTCCGTCCCAGCCGAGCGACGGGTGCGCGGCGACACCGGTGGGCTTGTCGACCACCACGATGTCGTCATCGTCGTAGACGATTCCGAGCTCCGGCACCGCGATCGGCTCGATCCGTGGCGCCTGCTTCGGAGCCCACTCCACGTCGAGCCAGCCGCCCGCGCGCAGCTTGTCGGACTTTCCGAGGGCGACGCCGTCGAGCGTCACTCCCCCGGCTTCGGCCACCTCGGCTGCGAACGTTCGGGAGAAGCCGAGCATCTTCGCCAGGGCGGCGTCGACGCGGACTCCGTCCAGCCCGTCCGGAACGGGGAGCGAGCGGGACTCCACGGTCAGCCCTCGGATCCGGCGCCGTCGCGGCGCGCAGACTGCTGCGGATCCGGCGAGCTCGCCGTGTCGTCGGCGCGGGTCTCTCCGCCGGCGTCCGATCCGGATTCGTCGTCCTCGACCTGCTCGGTCGTCGGCTCGTCCTTGTGGTCGCGTTCGCGGGTGCCGTCCAGGCGGAGCCCCACGATGATCAGCAGAGCGATGGAGATCATGCCGCTGACGATGAAGATGTCGGCGACGTTGAAGATCGCCGGCAGCATCCACGGCATCGAGATCATGTCGACGACATGCCCCACGCCGAACCCGGGCTCGCGGAACACGCGATCCGTGAGGTTGCCGAGCACACCGCCGAGCAGGGCGCCGAGCACGACCGCCCAGAGCCGGGAGCGCACCGCGAACGCCTTCCACACGATCACACAGGCGACGACGGCGAGGGCGATGGAGAAGATCCACGTGTAGCCCGCGCCGATCGAGAACGCCGCGCCGGAGTTGCGCACGTAGAAGAGCTGGAGGAACTCCCCGAGCACGGGGACGGGCTGCTCCAGCGGGAGGTTCACGATGGTGAGGTGCTTCACAAACTGGTCGGCGGCCAGCACGAGCACTGCGAGGATCGCAATGATCGCGCCGGCCGCCGAACCATGAAGCGGTTGACGCCGGGTCAACGGGGCCCCTTACTGCGCGGAGGAGGCGTCCCCGCTGGGGCCGCCCTTCTCGTCGAGGTCGCGGAGCTGGCCCTCGATGTAGCTGCGCAGCTGCGTGCGGTACGAGCGCTCGAAGTCGTGCAGCTCGGTGATCTTGCCCTCGAGCACGTTGCGCTCGCGCTCGAGACGGGCCGTCTCCTCGCGCTGCTTCTGCTCGGCGTCGGCGAGGATCTTCGAGGCCTGCGCCTTGGCGTCGGCGATGAGCTGGTCGCGCTGCGACTTGCCCTCCGCGACGTGCTCGTCGTGCAGACGCTGCGCGAGCTCGATGATGCCGGCGGTGGCGGCAGCCGGAGCACCGCTCTCGGCGATCGGAGCGGCGACGGGGGCCGGAGCCGCCGGGGTGGGAGTCTCGGCCACGGGAGCGGCCTTCTCACCCGACTCGTATGCGGCGAGCTTCGCCTTCAGTTCGGCGTTCTCATCGAGAGCCTTGCGCCACTCGAGCACGACCTCGTCGAGGAAGTCGTCGACCTCGTCGGGGTCGAAGCCGTCCTTGAAACGGACGTGCTGAAACTGCTTGGTGACGACGTCATCCGGGGTCAGTGCCATTGGTGGCTCCTCTTTCGATGAGTTCTCGGTGGCCGGTTGGACATTCGGAGCCCGCCTTGCGGCCGGCACCTTCAGAAAAGCATAGCCGTCCCATCCCGGCGCCGCGAAGGCGCACAGGAGCGGACGGAGGATCGCACCCTACATGAAGGATCGGGTGATCGACATCAGGATGAGCACGATGATCATCGTGAGCGTGAACCCCAGATCGAGCGCGACGGGTCCGATCCTCAGCGGAGGAATGAGACGTCGGAACATCCTGATCGGCGGATCCGTGATCGTGTAGACGATCTCGGCGACGATCAGACCCGCACCACGCGGGCGCCACGAACGGTTGAAGATGGGGATGTACTCCAGCACCAGCCGGGCGAACAGCGTCAGCAGATACAGGAGCAGGAGGATGTTGAGGATCGCGGCGATCACAGAGACCGCTGGCGGCACCACCACGCGTCAGGAGTGCGCGAGCGCGGGCTCGTCGCCCCCGGCGATCCCGCCCTGACCCGACACCGCGATGCTCTCCGGCGACAGCAGGAAGACCTTGCTGGTCACGCGCTCGATGCGCCCGTAGAGACCGAGGGACAGGCCGCTCGCGAAGTCGATCAGCCGACGCGCATCGGCGTCGCTCATCTGCGAGAGGTTGATGATCACGGGGATCCCGTCGCGGAAGCTCTCCGCGATCACCTGCGCGTCGCGGTACTGCTTGGGGTGCACCGTGAGGATCTCGTTCACCGCGCCGGCGGAGGGCTGACGCACCGCGGTCGGACGACGCAGCGGCGTCACGGGGGCCGGCCTGGCCTCCTCGCGACGCACCTCGTCCCGGCGCACGGGCTCGTGACGGGCGGGCTCCTGGCGCGCGCTGTGCGACACGGGAGCCTCCTCCTCGTAGACCTCTTCCTCATCGGCGAGGCCGAGGTACACCATGGTCTTCTTCAGCGGGTTCCCCATCGTGTCCTCCGAACGTGTGCGGGGTGGTTCTGTTTCGAGGCTAACCCTGGGCAGGGCGCGGTCCCGTGATTGCGGAGCCGATCCGAAGGTGTGTCGCACCGGCCGCGATCGCCTCGGCGAAGTCCGCGGTCATCCCGGCCGAGATCCAGTCGGCGCCGGGTGCGACGGCGAGCAGCCGCTGCGCGGACTCATGGACGCGGGCGAACGCGGCCGCCGGATCCTCATCGAGCGGAGCGACGGCCATCACACCGCGCAGCCGGAGCGTCGGCAGCGCGAGCACGTGCTCGGCGAGCCGCTCCAGGTCGGCCGGCGCCACTCCGCCGCGGCCCGGATCGTCCGTGAGGTTGATCTGCAGCAGCACATCGAGCGGCCTGTCATCGACCGCCGCGCGATCCAGCGCGTCGGCGAGGCGGGCGCGATCGACCGAGTGCACGGCCTGCGCCGCACGGCGGATCGCGCCGGCCTTGTTCGTCTGCGCCTGTCCGATGAAGTGCCAGCGCAGCTCTTCCAGATCCGCCAGCTCCTCCGTCTTCGCGGAGAGCTCCTGCTGGCGGTTCTCCCCGACCTCGCGCACCCCGAGCCCGTACAGCTCGCGGACGAGCGAGGCGGGATGGAACTTCGTCACGACGATGCGCGTGATCTCCGCGGGATCGCGGTCCGCACGCCGCGCGGCGTCCGCGATCGCTGCATCGATCGCGGACAGCCGCTCGGCGAGGGAGTTCACTTCAGGAACTCGGGAATGTCGAGATCGCTCTCGTCGAAGGCCGGCTCGATGCTGGTGCGCACGGGCGGAATCGACGGCACGGCCGCGGGCACGCTCTCGCGCGGCGCCTCATCGCTCCGTGCCGACTCCTCGTCCTCCTCGACCGCGGGCTTCTCCGCGACCGCGGGGGTCGTCGTGCGGGAGAAGATCTGCGGGTCCAGACGCAGAGTCGGCTCGCCGCTGTCGAAGCCGGCGGCGATCACCGTGACGCGCACCTCGTCGCCGAGGGTGTCGTCGATGACCGTTCCGAAGATGATGTTCGCCTCGGGGTGGGCGGCCTCCTTGACGAGGTCCGCAGCGTCGTGGATCTCGAAGATGCCGAGGTTGGATCCACCCTGGATCGACAGCAGCACACCGTGCGCCCCCTCGATCGACGCTTCGAGCAGCGGCGACTCGACGGCGAGCTCCGCCGCCTTGATCGCCCGGTCGGCGCCGCGGGCGGAGCCGATGCCCATGAGCGCGGATCCGGCGCCCTGCATGACCGACTTGACGTCGTTGAAGTCGAGGTTGATCAGTCCCGGGGTGGTGATGAGGTCGGTGATGCCCTGCACGCCGGCGAGGAGCACCTGGTCCGCCGTGGCGAAAGCCTCGATCATCGAGATGCCGCGGTCGCTGATCTCCAGAAGGCGGTCGTTCGGCACCACGATGAGGGTGTCGACCTCTTCCTTCAGCTTCGCCACGCCCGCGTCGGCCTGGCTCTGCCTGCGGCGGCCCTCGAACGAGAACGGCTTGGTCACGACGCCGATGGTCAGGGCGCCGATCGACTTCGCGATGCGCGCGACGATCGGGGCGCCGCCGGTGCCGGTGCCGCCTCCCTCGCCCGCGGTGACGAAGACCATGTCGGCGCCGGTGAGCGCCTGCTCGATCTCCTCCGCGTGGTCCTCCGCCGCACGGCGGCCGACCTCGGGGTCGGCGCCCGCGCCGAGGCCGCGGGTGAGGTCGCGTCCGACGTCGAGCTTGACGTCCGCATCGCTCATCAGCAGCGCCTGCGCGTCGGTGTTGATCGCGATGAACTCGACGCCGCGCAGGCCGAGATCGATCATGCGATTGACGGCGTTGACGCCACCACCGCCGACACCGACGACCTTGATCACGGCAAGGTAGTTCTGGTTCTGGCTCATCCCGTCCTCCGATGTATTCGAGCCCCGAGCCGGCAACCTTAAACCTCAAGCAGAAGGTTAAAGTATTTCCCGGTATTGCTTTCTCTTGATCGAAGGTAAGCGGCGCATGGCGCGCCGGTGCCGAGCGACACGCACCCGCGCGTGATCGTGTCGGACTTTCGTGCTCAGCCGACGATGGCGACGCCCGGCGAGGACACGTCGTAGCTCGTCGCGCCGGGGCTGGCGGTCATCAGCCTCTGCAGCACGAGTGTCTTCTCGGCCGACTTGTCCGCACTCCCCCAGGTCACCTTGGCCCCGCTCGCAAGCTGCAGCACGATGTCGTCCGGAGTGGACGCGGTCACGCTGTCGACCTGGGCGCGCAACTCGGCGGGGAGGGTGCGCAGCGCCGTGCCCACCGCGGGGAACGCCCGGGATCCGGTTCCCCCGGCGATGTCGATCAGCGCATAGCCCGCGGGGCGGGTCTCGGTCGTCGAGAGAGCGACGCCGGCGACATCGACGACGGTGAAGCGCCCGTCCTCCGTCTGGACGACCCCGACCGGGGTGCGCTCCACGATCCGCACGACCAGATCGTGCGGCGGATGCGCCTCGAGCCGGTAGGTCTCGATCAACGGGAAAGCGATGAGCGCCGCCTTGACCGCATTCGAGTCCACCAGGGCGAGCGGCCGGCCGACCTGCCCGGACAGCGCCTTCTGCACATCGGCGGCATTGAGCGCATGTGCGCCCTCCACGGTCACGGTCCGCACCGCGAACAGCGGACTGTACGCCGCGCCGACACTGCCTCCGACGACGAGCAGGGTCACGGCCGCGCCGATGATCCAGCCGATCCTGCGACGCCGCGAACGCTGGGTGAAGCGGCGGATCTCGGAGCGCAGCGCCTTCCGGCGCGCGCGCGTCGCCGCCCACAGGTCGCGGGCCGTGAGCGGCGCCTGGGCGGACGGATCCGGATCCTCGGCGTCGTCCCCCGCGCCGCGCGACACCGCGGGGTCGCCCCCGTGATCGGGGCGGATCGGGGCCGTCCCGTGCGCGTCGTCCGCGTCCGCCCTGCGTCCGTCCGCGCCCGCTCCGGTCGAGGCGTCGATCCCTCCCCCTGCCGTGCGCAGGCGCTCGGGCGGTGTCGCCTCGTCGTCCGTCGGCTCGACGGGGGCGGCGCGGACGGGCTCGACCGGCGGCGCCGTGACGGGGATCGCGGACGGCCGGCGCACGTCAGTCCTCTGCGGTGGCTCGCAGCGCGTCGAGCACCTGCGGGATGATCTGGTACACGTTGCCGCAGCCGAGCGTGATCACGTAATCGCCGTCCTGCGCCACGGTGGCCGTGTAGTCGGCGGCCTGCTGCCAGTCCGCGACGTAGTGCACGTGGTGCGGATCGGCGAACGCGCCGCTGACCAGCTCACCGGTGACGCCGGGGACCGGATCCTCGCGGGCGCCGTAGACGTCGAGCATGACCGTGTGATCGGCGTAGGCCTCGAGCACCTCGGCGAACTCGCGGTACATGTGCTGCGTGCGCGAGTAGGTGTGCGGCTGCTGGATCGCGATGATCCGCCCTTCGCCGACGATCGTGCGCATGGCCTCCAGGGCGGCACGGACCTCGGTCGGGTGATGCGAGTAGTCGTCGTAGACGCTCACCCCGCGTGCGCTGCCGTGCAGCTCGAGGCGGCGCACGGTGCCGGCGAAGCCCTCGACGGCGCGCGCGGCGTCCGCCAGCCCGTAGCCGAGCGTGGTGAGCACGGCGACCGCACCGGCGGCGTTGATGGCGTTGTGCACGCCGGGCACGGCGAGCCGCATGCGGGCGGAGGCGCCGCGCATGGTCAGGGTCGCCGCGACCGGGCCGTCGGTGACGATGTCGGTGATGCGCAGGTCCGCGTCCTCGGCGAGACCGAACGAGATCACGTGCGGATGCGTGATCCCGGCCCGCACGCGCAGCGCACCGGGGTCGTCGCTGGAGATCACGACGGCCTCGCTCGCGGCGTTCGCGAAGGTCACGAACGCGTCGTGGAAGGCCTCGTCGGACCCGTAGTGATCCAGGTGGTCGGGATCGACGTTCGTGATCAGCGCGACCGAGGTGTCGTAGAGCAGGAACGTGCCGTCGGACTCGTCGGCCTCGATCACGAAGAGGTCGTCCGCACCGGAGGAGCTGGAGCTGCCCAGCTGCTCGATCACGCCGCCGTTGACGAAGTTCGGATCGGCTCCGAGGGCCTGCAGCGCGGTGACGATCATGCCCGTCGAGCTGGTCTTGCCGTGCGCCCCGGCCACGGAGACCAGCCGTCGCCCGCGGATCAGCCAGTGCAGCGCCTGCGATCGGTGGATCACGTGCAGCCCGCGCTCCTTCGCGAGCACGAACTCCGGGTTCTCCGGCCAGATCGCGCCCGTGTGCACGACGGTGTCGGCATCGCCCAGGTTCGCCGCGTCATGGCCGACGTGGACGTCGGCGCCCAGGTCGGCGAGGGCCCGCAGGTTGGCGCTGTCGGCGCGGTCGCTGCCGGAGACGCGGATCCCCGCGTCGAGGAACATCCGGGCGAGGCCGGACATGCCGGAGCCGCCGATGCCGATGAAGTGCGCGGCGGTGATGTCATCCGGGATCGGCAGGGAGAGGTCGGGTCTGATCATTGCTCTTTCGTCCTTAAGGGCTGAATCATCCTAAGTCGGGGCGCGAGGGCCGAGGGCCTGGCTCGCCGGGCGGGGGCGGCGCGGCGCTCAGCGGGCCAGCGCGCGGTCGGCGAGGGCGATGAGATCCTCGGTGCCGGTGCGGGATCCGACCCGCTCCGCCGCCCGGCGCATCGCCGTGCGCCGCTTCTCGTCCCCGAGCAGCGGCACCACTTCGCTGCGCACGCGGTCCGGGGTGAGCTGCGCGTCCTCGATCAGCACGGCGGCCCCGGCGTCGATCGCGGATGCGGCGTTCAATCGCTGCTCCCCGTTGCCGACCGCGTAGGGCACGTAGACCGCGGGGATGCCCAGGGCGCTGATCTCGCTCACCGTCGCGGCGCCGGAGCGGGCGAGGATCAGATCCGCGAGCGCGAACGCCAGGTCCATCCGGTCCAGGTAGCGGCGCATGGTGTAGCCGGGAACGCCCGGATCCGCCATGTCCGAGCGGTCGCCCGTGGCGTGCAGCAGCTGCCAGCCCGCGTCGAGGATGTCCTGCCAGGATCCGGCGATCGCCTCGTTCAGCCGCTGGGCGCCGAGCGAGCCGCCGAACACGAGCAGCACCGGCCGCTCGGGATCCAGCCCGAACTCGGCCGCCGCCGCGGTCCGCAGCGCGGCCCGATCCAGGTCCACGATCTCCCGCCGCAACGGCATGCCGACGACCTCGCCGCCGCGCAGGGGCGTGCCGCGGAAGGCGACCCCGACCGCCGCCGCGGAGCGCGCGCCCAGCACATTGGCCATACCGGGACGGGCGTTCGCCTCGTGCACGACGAACGGGATCCGCTCACGCCTGGCAGCCACATATGCCGGGGCGGAGGCATAGCCCCCGAAGCCGATCACCTCATCGACGCCATGCTCGCGGAGGTAGCGGCGCACCTGCTTGACCGCGCGGGCGAACCGCACCGGGAACGCGAGGGCCGCACCGTTCGGCCGGCGCGGGAACGGCACCTTGTCGATCGTGAGCAGCTCGTAGCCCCGCTGCGGCACCAGCCGCGCTTCGAGGCCTTCCCTCGTGCCGAGCACCAGCACCTGTGCCCGCGGATCGCGGGCGCGGAGACCGTCGGCGACGGCGAGCAGCGGGTTGACATGGCCGGCGGTCCCGCCGCCTGCCAGAAGATACGAGGTCACTTCCCGAGGGTACCGGACCGACCAGAGCCGGTCCCCCGCGGGGTCGCCGGCAGCGTCCGGGCGAAGGAGAGCAGCACGCCGCAGGCGAGCAGGACGGACAGCAGGGAGGTGCCGCCCTGCGACATGAACGGCAGGGGAACCCCGAGCACGGGGAAGATCCGCAGCACGACGCCGATGTTGATGAGCGCCTGGGAGAGGATCCACACCACGATGCCGCCGGAGACGATGCGCACGAACAGGTCGTCCGTCCGGCGGATCATGCGGAACACGGCGATCGCGAACAGCACGAACAGGGCGAGCACGAGCGCGCAGCCGATGAGCCCCAGCTCCTCCCCGACGATCGCGAAGATGTAGTCGTTGGACGCGGCAGGCAGCCAGCCGTACTTCTCCCGGGAATTGCCGAGCCCGACGCCGAAGATCCCGCCGTTGGCCATCCCCCAGATCGCATGCACCTGCTGATAGCAGGTCGTGAGATAGCAGCTGGTGTCGCTGCTCGTGCTGAAGATGCTGAGGATGAGCATCCGACGCCGCTCGTCGGTCAAGGCGAACAGCAGCACCGCCGCGCCGATCAGGACCAACGGCATCAGGATCACCCGCAGTCGCACTCCGGCGAAGAACATCGTGCCCAGCAGCAGCAGGAACAGCACCATCGAGGTGCCGAGGTCCCCGCCGCCGTAGACGGATCCGATCGCGAGGAAGGCGACCGGAAGCAGCGGGATGTAGACGTGCTTCCAGTTGCCGAGCAGCGCCTGCTTGCGCCAGAGGATGAACCCGGCCCAGAGCGCCAGGGAGAGCTTGATGAACTCCGAGGGCTGGATCACCTGGCCGGCGATGCGCACCCAGTTCGTGTTGCCGTCGTTCGTCCAACCGAGCGGGGTGTAGATCAGCATCTGCAGCCCCACGGCGCCGATGAGCACCAGCCACGCCACGCGCTTCCAGAACGTCACCGGCAGACGGCTCAGGAGGAACATCAGGGGAACCCCGATGGCGGCCACGATCGCCTGCGTCATCACGATCGAGAACGGGCCCTTGCCCTGGTCGACCGCGTTCGCGCTCGAGGCCGAGAGGATCATGACCAGGCCGAAGACCGTGAGCAGCAGCGAGGTCGAGGCGATCAGCGCGAACTCTGTGGACACCGGGCGGAAGACCCGGCCGAGCCTCACGCGGGCGGCGAGTCCGCTGCCGGGCGCGTCAGAGGCCGGCGTCGGGCGTGCGTCCACCTGCGTCACCGGCGCTCCCCTGATCGATCCACTGCCGCACCGCCTCGGCGAAGCGGCGGCCACGATCCGCGTAGCTCGCGAACTGGTCGAAGGACGCCGCGGCCGGCGCGAGGAGCACGGTGTCCCCTGCCTGCGCGACGCCCGCGGCCAGTTCCACGACGCGGGTCATGACCTCTTCAGTGTCGCCGGGGACGACCTCCAACACCGGCACCGCGGGCGCGTGTCGTGCGAACGCCTCGAGCACGTGGTCGCGGTCGGTGCCGATCACCACCGCCGCACG
Organism: Actinomycetota bacterium; assembly: GCA_018268515.1. GTDB lineage: Bacteria > Actinomycetota > Actinomycetes > Actinomycetales > Microbacteriaceae > Microbacterium. The sequence continues at coordinate 8,516 of JAFDWK010000022.1, read as the reverse complement.
CGCGGTGGCACCCGCCCCCGCGACGAGCTCCGACAGGTCGACGCCCTTCAGGTCCCCGCCGACGATCCAGATCGCGCCGGGGAAGGCGCGCAGGGACGACTGCGCCGCATGCGGGTTTGTCGCCTTGGAGTCGTCCACCCAGGTGATTCCGGCAGCACGGGCGATGACCTCGATCCGGTGCGCGTCCAGCCGGAAGTCGTCCAGCGCCGCCTTGATCGCGGCGGGCTCCACATCCAGCGAGCGGGCGAGCGCGGCGGCGGCCAGGATGTTCTGCACGATGTGCGGGGCGTTCAGCCCGTGCGCGGCGAGGTCTGCCACGGTGGTCAGCTCGAGCGCGCTGCGGCGCCGATCGTCGAGGAAGGCGCGGTCGGCGAGGATCCCCTCGACGACGCCCAGGTCGCTCGGACCGGGGATCCCCAGCCCGAACCCGATCGCGCGCGCCCCGTCGACGACATCCGCCTCCTCGACCATGCGCTGCGTGGCGGCGTCGGCTTTGTTGTACACGCACGCCACCCGGGTGTTGCGGTACACGACGGCCTTCGCGTCGCGGTAGGCTTCAGCGCTGCCGTGCCAGACGAGGTGGTCGTCGGCGAGGTTGAGGCAGGTCGTCGCCCAGGGCACCGGCTGCGCGGCCGGTGCGGTCTCCCCCAGATACCAGAGCTGGTGGCTGGACACCTCGACGACGAGCACGTCGAAGCCGCCCGGGTCGCGCACGGCGTCGAGCACGGGCACGCCGATGTTGCCGCACGGCGCGGCGCGCAGTCCCCCTGCCACGAGCATCGCGGCGGTGAGCTGCGTGGTCGTGGTCTTGCCGTTCGTGCCGGTGATGAGCACCCACTCGGCGGGCGTGCCGTCGTCACGGAGCACCTTGTCACGCACGCGCCAGCCGAGCTCGATGTCTCCCCACAGCGCGACGGACCGCTCGCGCGTCCACACGATCACCGGATGCGCGGGGGCGAACCCCGGGGAGGCGATGACGACCTCGGGCGCGAAATCGACGAGACGCCGGGGCACGGATCCGAGATCCCCCAGCCACAGCTCTGCGCCGATCAGCGGCACCAGGCGCTCGTACTCCGGAGTGGCGCTCTCGGCGAGCACCAGCACCTCCGCGCCGAGCTCGGTCAGGGTGTCTGCGACCGAGAACCCGGTCACCGACAGGCCGAGCACGGCCACCCGCAGGCCCCTCCAGTCGGCGTGCCAGCTGGTCAGCGCGTCCAGATCGCGCGTCATGAGCTGGTCAGCCTCAGCCACTCGACGTAGAACAGGCCGAATGCCGACACCGACAGCAGCCCCGCGATGATCCACATCCGCACCACGATCGTCGACTCGGGCCAGCCCCGCATCTCGAGATGGTGGTGGAACGGGCTCTGCAGGAACAGCCGCTTGCCGCGGGTGAGCTTGAAGTACGCCAGCTGCACGATGACCGAGCCGGAGGCGATGATGAAGACACCCGCGAGCAGCACGAGCAGCAGCTCGGTGCGGGTGAGGATCGCAAGGGCGGTGATCACGCCGCCGATCGACATGGATCCGACATCGCCCATGAACACCTTCGCCTTGGGCGCGTTCCACCACAGGAAGCCGATCAGTGCGCCCACGAACGAGGCGGAGATCACCGCCAGGTCGAAGGGATGGGCGACGTCGTAGCAGCCGGCGAGGGACGAGGGCGACAGCGATTCCGCGATGCAGGACTGCTTGAACTGCCAGAACGAGATGAGGCTGTAGGCGCCGATCACGAACACCGCGCAGCCGGCGGCCAATCCGTCCAGTCCGTCGGTCAGGTTGACGCTGTTCGAGGTCGCGATGCCGATCACCGAGATCCACAGCAGATACAGCAGCCAGCCGACGATCGGTCCGAGTGCGAACAGCCACAGCACCGGGATGTCCCGGAACAGCGAGACGAACTGGCTGGCCGGAGTGTTGCCCGAGGGGCTGCGCACGGTGAGCGCGACGATGCCGAACGGCACCATGACGATCACCTGGCCGAGGATCTTGCGCCAGCCGGAGAGCCCCAGGCTGTTGCGCCGGCGCAGCTTCATGTAGTCGTCGATGAAGCCGACCGCGCCGAAGCCCAGCATGAGCCAGATCACGAGCAGCCCGGAGGGCGTCGGATAACTGCCCCCGGTGAACGTGCCCACCCCGTACCCGACGACGGTGCCGAGGATGAAGATCACGCCCCCCATGGTGGGCGTGCCGCGCTTGGCCTGGTGGCTCGGGTTGCTGATCGATTCCGGAGTGCGGATGACCTGTCCCCAGCCCCACTTCCGGAACAACCGGAGGAAGACCGGCGTCAGCAGGAGCGTGAATGCGAGGGAGATCGCGGCGGAGGTAAGCAGGGATCTCACGAGAACGATTCTCCCAGACGGTCGCCGAGGAACCGGAGCCCGGCGGAGTTGGACGACTTCACGAGCACACGATCGCCGGGGCGCAGCTCGCCCTTCAGGTAGTCGAAGGCCGCGTCGGCGTCGGCGAGATGCACGGCCTCACCATCCCAGGATCCCTCCCCCACGGCGGCGAGGAACAGACGGCGTGCGTCGGCGCCGACCACGACGATGCGCTGGATGTTCAGCCGCACCGCGAGCAGTCCGATCCGGTCGTGCTCGTCGCCGGCGGTCTCGCCGAGCTCGCTCATGGCGCCGAGAACCGCGACGGTGCGCTCCCCGGGACCGGTGATCTGCGCGAGCGTGCGCAGGGCGGCGGCCATGGAGTCGGGGCTGGCGTTGTACGCGTCGTTGATGATGCGCACCTCGGATCCGCCCATGGGCTGCATGCGCCAGCGCTCGGCGAGCTGCACCGTCTCGAGACGTGCGATGGCGTCTGCGGCGGCGACGCCGAGCGCGCCGGTCGCCGCGATCGCGGCGAGGGCGTTGTTCACGTGGTGCGCGCCCAGCACCTGCAGCCGCAGCGGCAGAGCCCGCCCGTCCGCGTGCACCGTGCAGGAGGTGCCGGACGCGGTGACGTCGATGTCCGAGGCGCGCACGGCGACGGTCGGCCCCTGGCCGAACCCGACGATCCGCAGGCCCCGGGCCTCGGCGCCCGGCGCCATGCCCGCCACCCGGGGGTCGTCGAGGTTCAGCACGGCAGTGCCGCCGGGCGCTGCCGCCTCGATCAGCTCGGCCTTGGCGCGCGCGGTCTCCTCGATGCCGCCGAAGCCGCCCGCATGGGCGAGGCCGACCATGAGCTCGATCACCACGTCGGGGTTCACCAGTCCCGCCAGGCGGGCGATCTCCCCGGGCGCGCTGGCGCCGAACTCGCACACGAGGTAGCGGGTGCCGTCCGTGATCCGGAGCATCGTGAGCGGCGCTCCGACCTCGTTGTTGTACGAGGCGATGGGGGCGACGGTCTCCCCCTCGTCCTGCAGGATCCGCGCCAGGAAGTTCTTGGTGGTGGTCTTGCCGTTGGAGCCGGTGACGCCCACGATCCTCAGGTCGCCGCCCGCGCGCACGCGCGCGACGACCGCACGGGCCAGGTCCGCGATCGCGTCGACGACATCGGGCACGATGATCTGCGAGATCTCGTCATCGACCGGGTGCTCGACGAGCGCGAGCACCGCGCCGTTCTCGATCGCGGCGCCGACGAAACGATGCCCGTCGGTGTGCTCGCCGGGCTTGGCGACGAAGATGCCGCCGGCGGACATCTGCCGCGAGTCGGTGTCGACGACGCCGGACACGATCGATGCGGGATCGTGACCTGTGGCGGGGCGCAGGTCTCCGCCGACGATCTCGGCGATCTCCGCGAGGGACAGAGCGATCATGGGGAAGGGATCCTCCGAGGCGCTGTCGCCGCTGTGGGGGCGACGGCGGCCATCAGTTGTACTTGGGCAGCAGCGGTTCCATGGGGGTGGTGGAGGGCTGCACGCGATAGGTCTTCAGCACCTGCGTCATGGCCTTCTGGAAGGCGGGCGCGGTGGCTGCAGACGACGTTACCCTAGTGGGCTCGTCGAGGGTGACCACGACGACGTACTCGGGGTGATCGACCGGGGCGTACCCCACCATGCTGGTGAAGTAGATCCCCTCCTTGTACGCCCCGGTGGTGGGATCCGGCTTCTGCGCGGTTCCGGTCTTCGCCGCGATGCGATAACCGGGCACCTGGATCTGCTTTGCGAGCTCGCCCTGCACGGCGACGTTCTCGATCATCCGGCTGAGCTCGGCGTCCTTGGTGGCGTCGAAGATGCGCTCCGGCTTGGGGGTGGGCACCTCACTCACCTTGCCCGCCGCGTCGGTGCACGACTCGACGAGCGAGAGCGGGACCTTCACCCCGCCGTTGGCGATGGCCTGATAGGCGCTCGCGACCTGCGGGGCGGTCACCGTGTAGTACTGGCCGAACGTGGTCGTGTAGTGCGACTGGTAGTCCCAGTCCTTGACCGGGTGGATGATGCCGCTGGCCTCGCCGGGGAAGTCGATGGCGGTCTTGCTGCCGACGCCGAACTTGACCAGCTCGTCGTAGCGCTGCTGGTCCGTGACGAGGTCGCCGAACTTCGACAGCGCCACGTTCGAGGAGTCGATGAGGGCTCCCGCGAGCGTGTAGTCGTAGGCGGGGTGCTCGAACGCGTCGTTGATCACCGCGCCGTTCGGGAACACCTCATGACTGGATGCGCCGGTCACCGCGGTCGACGCGTTCGCGTTCGCATACTCCATGACGGACGCCGCGGTGATCGCCTTGAACGTCGATCCGGGTTCGAAGCTCGTGCTGAAGATCCGCGACCCGCGGTCCTCCGGATTCGAGGCGCCGGGATCGTTGGGGTCGACGCTCGGGTACTCGGCGGCCGCACGGATCTTCCCGGTACCCACCTCGACGACGGTGACCGTGCCGGCCTTCGCCCCCTGCGTCTTGGTCTCCTCGGAGATCATCTGCTGCAGGTACCACTGCAGCTCCGTGTTGATCGTGAGCTTCACCGTGCCGCCGTCGACCGCAGGTGTCTCGCGCTGGCTGCCGGGGATGATCACGCCGTCCTTGCTGGTCAGGTAGCTCTCGTGCCCCTTGGTCGCGCTCAGGCAGCTGTTCTGGACCTCTTCCAGTCCCTGCTTGTCGCCGTTTCCGGCGATGAAGCCGATGAGGTTGCCGGCGACGGCGCCGTTCGGATACACCCGCACCGAGCGAGCCCTCGGCCAGAGGTAGGCGAGGTCGAGCGCGCGGAGCTTCAGGAACTGGTCCGTGCTCACGCCCTTCTTGAGCTCGACGTACTGAGATCCCGGGTCGGCTTTGAGCGCATCGGCGACCTCCTTGCGCACCGCGTCCCCGCTCTCGCCGATGATCGCGGCGATCTTGTCGGAGGCCTTGGCCCACGGGAGCTTCGGCTTGGACTTCGCGTCCTCCTCCAGGCCTTTCATCGCCGAGGGGTCCATGGTGATGTCGTAGACCAGCTGGCTCTCCGCGAGCACGGTGCCGTTCGCGTCCACGATCTTCCCGCGCGCGCCGTCGATCTCGCGGGTCGTGCCGAGGCTCCAGTCGACGGACTGCTTGACGTTGGCGGACGCGCTGACGACCTGGATGTCCACCAGACGCACCAGGAATCCGCAGATGACGGCAAGGATCACGCCGAGGGCGAGGACGGTCCGCCGGCGCGGGATCCGGCTCGCTCGGGGCGTCCGGCTGGCTCGGGGGGTCATCGGATCTCCGTCCGGGGCTCGCAGTCTGTCATGATCTCGGGAAGCCGGGTGTCGGCATCAGCGGTTCTCGGTCAGCGGATGGTCGGCGTCGGCAGGCCCTCCGCCGTCGGCGGGGCGCTCGGCTGGGCGGGCGCCGCGTCGTTCTGCTTCGGTTCTACGCCTGCACCGCCGGGGTGCGCTGCGGTGGTCGGCGGCGTGTCGTGGACCAGCGCGTTCGGGACCCCGTTGCCGGCGGTCGGGTTGACGGTCGACGCCCAGGGCGCCGATCCCTGCGCGCCGATGACGCCGCCGTCGCTGAGACGGAGGTAGCTGGCGCTTCCGCCGACCACGAGGCCGAGCTTGGCCGCCTGCGCGGCCAGGGACTGCGGGGAGCTGACCCCGTCCAGATCCTGTGCTGCCGCCTGCGCCTGCCAGTTCAGCTGACGGTTCTGCTGGCTGAGCTTGTCGGCGAGGTAGGAGTCCTGGGTGGTCGCGATCGTGAGCGCGATCTGGGCACCCCCGATGAGCGCCGCCCCGGCGAGCGCGACCAGGGCGTAGGCCATCCGCGGCCGCCTGCGGCGGCCGGGGCGCTCGACCGCGCGCAGATGCCGGGAGCGCTGCGGGTCGTCGAACTCGGGTTGCAGCAGTGCGTCCTGTGCCAGGCTCATCGCTCGGCGCTCCTCTGATCGTCTCTCACACGTTCCGCGGCGCGCAGCCGCACCGGAATGGCCCGGGGGTTGGCCGCACGCTCGTCCTCATCGGCGAGTTCCGCGCCCTTGGTCAGCGTCCGGAACCGCGGCGCGTGCTCGGGCAATTCCACGGGCAGCCCCGCCGGGGCCGTCGACGCCGACGCCGACGCGAACGCCTGCTTGACCAGCCGGTCCTCGAGGGACTGGTACGACATCACGACGATGCGCCCGCCGACCGCGAGGGCGCCCATCGCCGCGGGGATCGCATCGGCGAGCACGTTCAGCTCGCGGTTCACCTCGATCCGCAGCGCCTGGAACACGCGCTTGGCGGGGTGCCCCGCACGCGCCACCGCAGCGGGAGTCGCGTCCTGCAGCACCTCGACGAGGCGCCCGGAACGCTCCAGCGGCGCCTCGCTCCTGGCCTGCACGATCGCGCGGGCATACCGCCCCGCGAGCTTCTCCTCGCCGTAGCGTTCGAAGATGCGGCGCAGCTGGCCCTCGCTGTACGTCGCGAGCACGTCGGCGGCGGTGATGCCGCCCGACTGGTCCATCCGCATGTCCAGGGGTGCGTCCTTGGCGTACGCGAATCCGCGCTCGGCCTCGTCCAGCTGCAGCGAGGAGACGCCGAGATCGAACAGGATCCCGGAGACACGCTCGCCGTTCAGCGCCAGGGCGTGCTCGCCGATCGCGTCGTAGACCGTGTGCACGAGCGTCACCCGGTCGCCGAAGCGGGCGAGCCGCTCCCCCGCGATGCGCAGGGCGTCGGTGTCGCGGTCGAGCCCGATCAGGCGGATGTGCGGCAGTCGCTCGAGGAACGCCTCGGAGTGCCCGCCCATGCCGAGCGTGGCATCGACGAGGATCGCGCCGTCGTGCTGCAGGGCGGGGGTGAGCAGCTCGACGCAGCGCTCGAGCATCACGGGGGTGTGTATGCGACGGATGTCCATGGTTCCTTCGGCCTTCCGGTCCCTGACCCTGATCCCCATCCGCTCGACCCGGCACCGGGGAAGGTGCGCCGGGGCGGGAGCGGCTGGGAGTCACAGTCAGGGGCCGGTTCAGAACAGGCCGGGGATCACCTCCTCCTCCAACTCGGCGAAGGCGTCTTCATGTCCTTCGGCGTACGCGTTCCACGCCGCCGCGTCCCAGATCTCGGCGTGGGCGCCGACACCGGTGACGATGAGCTCCTTGCCCAGTCCGGCGTAGGTGCGCAGGTGAGCGGGGATCGTGATGCGGTTCTGGCTGTCCGGCATCTCGGCACTCGCGCCGGAGAGGAACATGCGCAGGAACGCCCGGGCCTCCTTGTTCGCCAGCGGGGCCTGACGGATCCGCTCGTGCACGCTCTCGAACTCCGCGGTGCTGAACACGTACAGGCAGCGGTCCTGGCCGCGGGTGACGACGATGCCGCCGGCGAGATCCTCGCGGAACTTGGCCGGGAGGATGACCCGGCCCTTGTCGTCGAGCTTGGGGGAATGCGTGCCGAGCAGCATGCGCCTCTCCCCCTTTCGCCGCCGTTTCCTCCACTTTACTCCACTTTCCTCCATTTCGATACATGATTGTGTCCCGAACAGGACTTCCATGCGCACGGCGAAGGCCGCCGACCCGCGGAATTCTGCGGATCGGCGGCCAGGGAGGGAAGTGGAGGGATCAGTGGCGCCGGATGCGACCGACGCCGTGACGATGCCCGTTCAGAGCATCCCCACGGCGGCGGGTGGAGGGAAAGGGAGGGCCGGGAACCACGGAGGGCCCGCACACCGAAGCATGCGGGCCCTCCGTGGATCGGGGCTGGAGCGGTCAGCGCTCCTCGTGACGACGGTCCCAGCGGTCGTTCATGCGGTCCATGAACGACGGCGAGGGCTCTTTCGTCTTCGTTCCGGCCGTGCCGTCGCCGCCGCCGGTGCGCCGCACCGGAGTGAAGGCGAGCATGAGACCGCCGAGCATCGCCGCGAACGCGACGACGCCGATGACGATCCCGCCGGCACCTGCGACCACGACGCCGACGATGAGTCCGCCGACGCCGGCCAGCAGCAGCACGGCTCCATAGATGAGATTGCGATAGCTGAGCGCGCGGTCTCCTGCGTGCGCGGAAACGACGTCGGCGTCGTTCTGCATGAGATGGCGTTCCATCTCATCGAGCAGGCGCTGCTCCTGTTCGGAGAGTGGCATTTCGTCCCCCTCGGGTGGTCTTGCGCCCAGTCTACGCGTGCCGGGATGCCCCGGGGTAGGCCCGAATTTCATTCTGAGGTGC
>JAFDWK010000021.1 GCA_018268515.1 Actinomycetota bacterium | reverse complement strand
TGCACCTCAGAATGAAATTCGGGACGCAGGGACGCGGCGGGTCCGCATGATAGCGTGAGATGCCCTCTGGATAGCGTGAACTCCCCTTTGGATAGCGTGAGATCCCCTTTGGATAGCGTGAGATCCCCTTTGGATAGCGTGAGATCCCCTTTGGAAGGAATCCCTGTGCGCCGACGCAGCCCTGCCCTGCCCGCCCCGGAGCACCTGCGCAGAACGCCCCTGACGCGCTGGTCGCTCGTCGCCGTCGTCGCCGTGCTCGGTACGGGGGTGCTGGTCGGCTGCACCGCGACCTCGACCACCCAGCGCGATGACCGGCCGGCGACCGTCGCCGTCGACGCCGGTGTTCCCGTCCCGACCGTGACCACGGACAGCGCCCTGACCACGACCCTCGCGCTGGTCACCGACTACGGCAGCTGCGACGACGGCGAGCGCAAGGTGGCCGACATGATCGCGAAATGGCCGATCAGCATGCTCGCGACCGCGGGCGACAACACGCAGTCCACCGACAACTGCGTTCCGTACCAGCAATCCGTGAACGACTACTACACACCGCTCCTCGGCGGCGCCGACGGTGGCCGGTTCTATCCGGTCCCCGGCGACAAGGACTACTCGAACCCCGGCGCCGGACTGGATGCGTACCTGCACGCGTTCCCATTCCTCGCTACGATGAACGACGATCCGCGCTGGTACAAGCTCAACGCCGGCACGGTCAACGTGTTCATGCTCGACAGCGAAGTGGATCCGGACGCATCGGCCGCGCAGAAGGCCTGGCTGCAGCAGCAGCTGACCCGTGCGCACCAGGATGAGCCGGGGTATTGGAACATCGTGGTGCTGCACCGTCCTCCCTTCACCTCCGCGAGCGACCCCAACACCGCCATGCGCCCCGCATCGGGCTGGGAGTACAAGGCGTGGGGCGCGAATGCGGTGATCAGCGGCCATGAGGGCTTCTGGGAGGAACTCCGCGTCGACGGACTCACCTATGCCGTGGCCGGTGCCGGCGGTACGGCCGGAGTGAAGGAATGCCCTGGCACGCGTGACGCCGCGAGCAAGAAGTGCGTCTCCGGTGCGGGTGCGGTACTGATCTCCGCCTTCACCGACAAGCTCACCCTGGAGTATCGGCAGCCCGATGGCGGCTCCGGCAAGACCGCGGCGACCACCACGATCACGCGCTGAATCCCGACAGGGTCGCTCGCAGGCAGCACACTGCCTTACCTGTAGGCTCCGAGCTACTCCGCAGTGCAACGTTCTTCTGCAGCTTCGAAGGGAGATTCCCGTTGACCGAGCAACCGCTCGTGTCGATCGTGATCCGCACGAAAGACCGTACCCGAATGCTCGCGCGAGCGCTCGATGACGTGATGGATCAGACCTATCCTGCGTGGGAGGCGATCGTCGTCAATGATGGCGGCGATGTCGATGCGGTCGAGGCCGCACTGGCCTCCCGTGCCGGGCTCTCCGGCCGCGCGCGGGCGATCCATCTCCCTTCGTCTCCGGGTATGGAAACCGCGTCGAATGTCGGCGTAGCCGCAGCTGCCGGCGAGTTCATCGCGATCCACGACGACGACGACACCTGGCATGAGGAATTCCTGGCGCGTACGGTCGCCCACCTCGTGAGCGCGCCCACCTCGCTCGCGGTGACGGTGCCGACTGAGATCGTTCAGGAGCGCGAACAGGGGGACGAGTTCGTGGAGACCGCCCGCTGGCCTTTCGTCCCCGCGCATGACATGGTGAGTCTGACAGATCTGCTGGTTTCCAACCGCGTGGTACCGATCAGCATGCTGGTGCGCGCCGAGGCGGTGCGCGCCCTCGGTGGATTCGATGAATCCCTGGATGTCGTCGGCGACTGGGAGTTCAATCTCCGCCTGGCCGCGATGGGGAACATCGACTACCTCGCCGGAGCGTCGCTGGCGCAATGGCGGCAGCGCCCGGAGGGCACCGGCGCCCTCGCCAACAGTGTGTTCGCCGCCCGTGCCGAGCACATCAGGTTCGATCGCGTCGTCCGTGACCGTGCCCTGCGCGCCGAGGCGGAGACCGCCGGCCTCGGCACCCCTCTATTCATGGCCAAGCTCGTGGACGACTCCGAGCGACGCATCATGGATCGGCTGGACCGCATCGAACAGCAGCTGGCGTCCCGGCTCGACGACGTCGAACACCACGTGCGCACCAACTCCCCCGGCGCGTTCATGCGGCGTGCCTTCGGACGGATGATCGGCAAGTCACGCGAAAAGTGAAGCTCACCGGATCCGGTTCAGGTTCGGAGTCCGTCTCCGTACGCAGCCCGAAGCCCCCGCCGGCGAGGACGTCCGGTCAGCTGTTGTCGGCGTCGTAACGATCGAGCACATCCTCGATCGAGGCATCCAGAACGAGCCCGCCCTTGTTCAGGTAGAGCCCGCGGGTGCAGAAGCGGCGCAGGTCCTTCTCGTTGTGCGAGACGAAGAACAAGGTACGGCCATCGGCGAGCAGCTCGTCGATGCGCTGATAGCACTTGTCCCGGAAGGCCTTGTCGCCGACGGCGAGCACCTCGTCCACCAGCAGGATCGGCTCCTCGAGCTGCGACACCACGGAGAACGCCAGGCGCACCTTCATCCCGTTGGACAGGTGTTTGTAGGGCGTCTCCTGAAACTTCTCCAGCTCGGCGAACTCGATGATCCCGTCATAGCGCGCCGCGATCTCCGCCCGCCCCATGCCGTGCAGGCCTGCAGTGAGCTTCACGTTCTCCCGCACGGTCAGATCGCCGACGAAGCCGCCGGTGAGCTCGATCAGGGGAGCCACACCGCCGTGCACGCGCACGTGGCCCTCGTCGGCGAGCAGCACCCCGGCGACGAGCTTCAGCAACGTCGATTTGCCCTGGCCGTTGCGGCCGACCACGCCGATCGCCTCTCCCTGGCGCACCCGGAACGACACGTCCCGCAGCGCCCAGAACTCGCCGGGGCGGTTGCGCCGCTTCTTGCCGGCGAAGAGGTCCTTGAAGCTGCGCCGTCCGCGCCGCCCCAACCGGAACCGCACTCCGAGCCCGTCGACCTCGATCGCCGCATGCTGCTCGGTCATCACAGCTCCTTCAGCACGTCGCGTTCGAGCGAGCGGAACGTGAACAGCCCGAGACCGAGGAACAGCACCGTCACGACGGCGCCGATGATGACCGGCTCCGGCTGCCACTGCCCGGGGAACAGACCGACGCGGTACAGCGTGAAGATGCCGGACAGCGGGTTCAGCGCGCCGACGAGGTGCAGCTGGTGCGGCAGGTCCTTGAAGCTGTAGATGATCGGTGAGACGTAGAACAGCGCGCGCAGGATCAGAGCGGTCGTGCGCTCCAGGTCGGTCCAGAGCACGCAGAGGGGCGCGATCAGCAGACCAAGGCCGATCAGCAGCACCGCCTGCCAGACCATCGCCACGGGGAACAGCAGCAGCAACCAGTTCGGCTTCGCCCCGGCGAACACCGCGAACAGGACCAGCACGGGGATCGCGAAGACGAACTCCATCCCCTTGGTGAGGATGACGCGGATCACCCAGATCGACCGCGGGATGGCCGTCGAGCGGATGAGCCGGGCGTCCTTCTTGAACGCGCGGGTGAACTCCCCCACCGACGTGTTGAACCAGACCCACGGCAGGAGCGCCGTGATGAGGAACACGATGTACGGCTGCTCCCCCACCTGCCCGCGATGGAAGACCTGTGTGAACACGAACCAGTAGATCGCACTCATCACGAGCGGATCCAGCACCGACCAAAGGTAGCCGAGCACGCTCGTCGCGTAGCGCACGCGTAGATCGCGCGCCGACAGCAGCCACAGCGAGTGGAAGTAGCGCCGGGAGAGTCCTCCCCCGCGCACGTCGGTCACTGTCACTCTGCGATCCTATCGACGGCCCCGCGGCGCTCCGCGTCGGCTCCGCGCCTCACGCCAGCTGGTTGGTCCACATGGACAGCGCCGACCCGATGGCCATGTGCATGTCCAGATACTGGTAGGTGCCGAGCCGGCCTCCGAAGTGGACGTCCTGCTCGCCCCTGCCCAGCTCGCGGTACGCGAGCAGGCCGTCGCGGTCCGCCGCGGTGTTCACCGGGTAGTAGGGCTCGTCGCCGCGCTCGGCGAACCGGGAGAACTCCCGCATGATCACCGTCTTGTCCGTCGGGTAGCGATCGGCGCGCTCCGGGTGGAAGTGGCGGAACTCGTGGATGCGGGTGTACGGCACCTCCGCGTCCGGATAGTTCATGACGCTGGTGCCCTGGAAGTCGCCCACCTCGAGCACCTCCTGCTCCAGATCGATCGTGCGCCAGCCGAGCTCGCCCTCCGCGTAGTCGAAGTAGCGATCGACCGGACCCGTGTAGACGATCGGAAGCTGCCCGACCGTGGCCTTCTTGTTCAGCGGCTGCGACTCGTCGAAGAAGTCCACGTTCAGCTGGACGTCGATGTTCGGGTGGTCCGCCATGCGCTCCAGCCACGCCGTGTAGCCGTCGGTGGGCAGCCCCTCCCAGGTGTCGTTGAAGTACCGGTTGTCGTAGTTGTAGCGCACGGGCAGCCGGCTGATGATCGACGCGGGCAGCTCCCGTGCGTCGGTCTGCCACTGCTTGGCCGTGTAGTCCTTGATGAACGCCTCGAACAGCGGGCGCCCGATCAGCGCGATCCCGCGCTCCTCCAGGTTCTTCGCCTCGTGCGTGTCGAACTCCCCCGCCTGCCCGGCGATGAGCGCCTTCGCCTCATCCGGCGAATAGGCCGATCGGAAGAACTGGTTGATCGTGCCGAGGTTGATCGGCAGCGGGTACACCTCGCCCTTGTGCGTGGAGTAGACCCGGTGCACATAGTTGGTGAAGGTCGTGAAGCGGTTCACGTACTCCCACACGGTCGCATTCGACGTGTGGAACAGGTGCGCGCCGTAGCGGTGCACCTCGATGCCGGTGATCGGCTCGTCCTCGCTGTACGCGTTGCCGCCGATGTGATGGCGGCGGTCGATGACAGTCACCTTGCGGCCCGCTGCGGCAGCGCGCTCGGCGATGGTGAGGCCGAAGAAACCCGACCCGACGACGAGGAGATCCATATGCATTGCTTTCTTTTCGGCGAGGGCCGGCATGTCCACACGCCACGACGGCGCGGAAACGAGTCTATCCGGCAGGCTCCGGCAGGCCGCTGACAGCCACGGCCGGCTCAGGGGAACAGGCTGTGCCGGCTCAGGATCTCGCCGAGCATCGGGGTGAGGGTCTCCGCGTAGGTGTGCGAGACGTGATTGCTGTCGATGTACACGGCGATGTTCCCGATCTCGCCCTGGCAGACGAGGTCCGGGCAGAGCCACGGGGTGTAGTCCACGAGCGTGACCCGCTTGTCCAGCGTGGTCGCCGGGTTCTCCGATGCCAGGATCTGCCCGGCCGGCACCGAGCAGTCCTCCCCGCGGGCGACGCAGGAGTACATGTCGAAGTCGAACCGCGGGTTGTCGCGCACCGCGATCACGGAGATGCCCGCGTCCAGCAGCGCACTGATCGTGCGGTCCGCGCCCTCGAGGACCCGTTCGGGCTCACCGGCGGTAGCGCGCGTCGCGATCACGTAGACCGCTGTCGGTTTGAGCGCGACCGCGCAGTCGATCGCCTCCGGCAGCCACTCGGCGCAGGTGTAAGGATTGTCCGTACCGCGGTCCGGTTCCTCGGGACCGATGGTGCATCCGCCCTTGAGCAGGGTCACGACGCCGATGCCGTGTTGCTCGGCATACGCCTCCATCGGCACGCCGAGCTGCTGGGCGTGGGAGTCGCCGATGATGAGCACGGTCTGGTCTGCTCCGGCGGATGCGGGGCTCTGGTTGCAGTAGGGGGTGAGCACCTCGGACTCGGGCGCGAACCGGCCGCTGCAGCTATCGCCGACGGACAGCCACTCGGCATCGAGCTCGGTCGCCACCGGGATGACCGGCAGCGATCGGTCCAGTGTGGTCAGAGGCGACTGCACCGCCGCCGCTCCCGGGTACCCGGCTTCCGCGGCCGAGGCCATGATCTCCGCCGCCCGGCGCTCCTCCGCGCCCTGCCAGGTGGCGACCGATCCACCGACCAGGCCCAAGCAGAGCACGATCACGAGTGCACTGCGCCAGGCGCGCTTGTCGAACCATGCCGCGCGCTGCAGCGGATGCTCGACCCCCCACGAGAGCAGCCGGGCCAGCACCATCGATGCGAGGATGATGGCTCCACCCTGCAGCAGGCCCACGCGATCCTTTCCGGTGACGACCAGCCAGGTGATGAGCAACGGCCAGTGGATCAGATAGAGCGCGTAGGCATCCCCGGAGAAGAAGCGCAGGGATTTGGACGCGAGAAGCCGGGCCGGGCCACCGCGCGAGCCCTCACCTGCACCGGCGACGATGATCGCCGCGGTGGACAGTACGGGCCAGAGCGCGAGGAAGCCGGGGAACCCGCCGCGCACGTCCAGCACCAGCCCGCAGGTGACGATCCCGACGACGCCGATCCAGCCGAGCGCCGCGCGGAACCACTGCGGCACACGCAGCAAGGGCAGCACCAACGCGAGGAGGGAGCCCGCCGCGAACTCCCACAGCCGGGTGCGGGTGTCGAAGTAGGCGAATGCCTGGGAATCCGCGGTCTCGGCGATCGAGAACCACAGCGACCAGACGAAGATCGCCGAGAAGACGACGATCAGCGCGGGGCGCACCAGATGCCGCGCCCTTCGGAAGATCACCTCGACGAGACCGATCAACGCCGGCCAGAGGATGAACACCTGCCCCTGCACGGACAGCGACCAGAAGTGCTGCAACGGGCTCGTGGATGTCGCATCGCGCGCGTAGTAGTCGACGGAGGAGAAGGCGAGATGCCAGTTCTGCCAGTAGAACAGGCTCGCCCAGGTGTCATCCCAGATCGGCTGCCAGTGGTTCGGCGGATAGAGGAAGTACGCGGCGGCCAGCAGAGCGAGCAGTGTGACGGCCGCGGCAGGGAGCAGCCGCCGGAACCGGCGCAGCCAGAACATCCCCAGCCGTAGCGGGCGTCCGTCGATCACCCTGCGGACGAGGGAGTCCGTCAGGAAGAAGGCGGAGATCATCAGGAAGACGTCGACGCCTCCCGAGACCCGCCCGAGCCAGACGTGGTATACCACTACGAGAAGGATCGCGAGGGTCCGCAGACCGTCGATGTCGGCACGGTATCGCGGACGGGCGACTCGTGTGGAAGGTCGTTCTGCCACGGCAGACGTCATACGGGCAAGCTCCTCATGCGTTCGCGGAGCCCGATGATCGGGGTACTAATCGGACCTGCTCCAGCGCACGGTTCGGGTCCGCGCGGCACGAAACTACGAGCTTACCCGTAGCGGCTGAGAAATCGATCCGTCCGCTCATCTGCGCCCCATCGCGCGTTCCATCGCTCAGCGGGCGGCGTACTCCTGCAGGCAGGCCAGGTGGTCGCGGGTCCGGAAGCCCGTCTCCTCCAGCTTGGCGAGGTCCAGCACGCTCCATTGCGGACGTGGCGCCACGGGCGCGGCGGCCGCGGCGAAGTACTCCTCAGTGCTCACGCCGGTTATCCGGGCCGGGTCGTGCCCGGTCGCGGAGAACACGGCGCGGGCGATGTCGGCCCAGGTGGCCGGCTCACCGGATCCGGTGACGTTGTAGACGCCGTACGGCGCCTGAGAGGCCAGCAGGTGCACGATCGCGCGGGCGATGTCGTCCGTGAACGTGAGGCGCCCGGTCTGATCGTCGACGACCTTCGGGTCGATCCCGCGCTCGGCCAGCGACGCCATCGTGCGCACGAAATTCTTGCCCTCGCCGATGACCCACGAGGTGCGCAGGATGTAGTGCCGCGGGGCGGTCGCCGCGGCGACGTCGCCGGCGGCCTTGGACTGCCCGTACACGCCGAGCGGCGCGAGTGCGTCGTCCTCCCGGTACGGCCGGTCGGACGTGCCGTCGAAGACGTAGTCGCTCGAGATGTGCACGAGCGTGATGCCGTTCTCGGCGGCGATGCGGGCGAGGCGTGCGGGGCCCTCGGCGTTCGCGATCCACGCGTCGCGGCGGCCCTCGGGGGTCTCCGCGAGGTCGACGGCCGTGTTGGCGCCGGCGTTGATGATCGTTCCGTAGTCGCGCCAGCGACGCGCGGTCGCGAGGTCGGGGTCGGCTAGATCGAGATCGGCACGGGTCGCGTACTCGATGTGCGCGGCGTCTCCGAGCGCGGCGCGCAGGGCGAGGCCGAGCTGTCCGTTCGAGCCGATGACGAGCGTCTTGCGCGGTGCGATGGGCGTGACGTTCGCGAGGCGCGGATGGTTCTTGTCCTTCTCGGAGATCTCGACGTCAGCGAGCGGGATCGGCCAGGCGATCGCGGCCGTCTCGTCGGCGAGGTTGAGGAAGGAGTAGCTCGCGTCCGGCGACCAGTGGTCGTTCACGAGGTAGGTGTACGCCGTGTCGGGCTCGAGCGTCTGGTACGAGTTTCCGACACCGCGCGGCACGAAGATCGCACGGGACGGATCCAGTTCGGTCGTGAACACGGTGCCGAAGCTCTCGCCTTCGCGGAGGTCCACCCAGGCGCCGAAGATCCGTCCGGTGGCGACCGAGACCCACTTGTCCCACGGCTCCGCGTGGATGCCCCGCGTCGTGCCGACGGCGTCGTTGAACGAGATGTTGTTCTGCACGGGGCCGAAGTCCGCAAGCCCCAGCGCGGTCATCTTCTCGCGTTGCCAGTTCTCCTTGAACCAGCCGCGTGCGTCGCCGTGCACCGGCAGCTCGAGGACGATCATGCCCGGGATGGGCGTCTGCACGACCTGCAGCTGCTTGCCGAACTCGACGGCCATCACTGGCCCTTGGTGGCGTAGAAGGCTTCGGTCGCGTCCTTGGATGGCGCCCACCAGGCCTCGTTGGCCTGGTACCAGTCGATGGTGGCGGCGAGGCCTGATTCGAAGTCGGCGTACTGCGGGGTCCAGCCGAGTTCGGTGCGCAGCTTCGTGGAGTCGATCGCGTAGCGCAGGTCGTGCCCGGCCCGGTCGGTCACGTGGTCGTACGCGTCGCGGGGCTGGCCCATCTGCTCGAGGATGAGCTCGACGACGTCCTTGTTGTTGCGCTCCCCGTCGGCGCCGATGAGATAGGTTTCGCCGATCCTGCCCTGTTCCAGGATCGTCATCACGGCGGAGGAGTGGTCGTTGGCGTGGATCCAGTCGCGCACGTTCTCGCCGGCGCCGTAGAGCTTGGGGCGGATGCCGCGGATCACGTTGGTGATCTGACGCGGGATGAACTTCTCCACGTGCTGGTAGGGGCCGTAGTTGTTGGAGCAGTTCGAGATCGTCGCCCGCACGCCGAAGGAGCGCACCCACGCCCGCACGAGCAGGTCGGATCCCGCCTTCGTGGAGGAGTACGGCGAGGACGGGTTGTACGGGGTGTTCTCGGTGAACCGCTCCGGGTCGTCGAGCTCGAGGTCGCCGTAGACCTCGTCGGTGGAGATGTGGTGGAACCGGCGGTCGTGCTTGCGGGCCGCTTCGAGCAGCGTGTACGTGCCGACGATGTTCGTGTCCAGGAACGGGCGCGGGCTGTGCAGCGAGTTGTCGTTGTGCGACTCGGCGGCGTAGTGCACCACGGCGTCGGCGTCGGCGAACAGCGCATCCACGAGCGCGGCGTCGGTGATGTCGCCGTGCACGAACGTCACCCGGTTCTCGGGGAGCCCGTCGAGAGAGGCACGGTTACCGGCGTAGGTGAGCGCGTCCAGCACGGTCACGTGATGATCGGTGTTCTCCACGACGTGGTGCACGAAGTTCGAACCGATGAAGCCGGCCCCGCCGGTGACGAGCAGACGAGCCATCAGCGGCCCCTTTCCAGGATCTCGAGCAGGTAGGTTCCGTAGCCGGACTTCACCAGCTTCTGCGCGCGTTCCCGCAGTTCGTCGTCAGACAGGAAGCCCTGACGCCAGGCCACCTCCTCGGGCACGCCGATGCGCATCCCGGTGCGGCGCTCCATCGTGCGCACATAGTCGCCGGCGTCGGTCATCTGATCGAACGTGCCCGTGTCGAGCCACGCCGTGCCCCGCGGCAGCACCTCCACCTGAAGCTTCCCGCGCTCCAGATACGCACGATTCACATCCGTGATCTCGTACTCGCCACGCGCGCTGGGCGCCAGATTCCGAGCGATCTCAACCACGTCGTTGTCGAAGAAGTACAGGCCGGGAACCGCGTAGTTGCTCTTCGGCGCGGCGGGCTTCTCCTCGAGAGAGACGGCCGTGCCCTGCTCATCGAACTCGACCACGCCGTATGCGCTCGGCTCGGCGACCCAGTACGCGAAGACCGCACCGCCCTCGACATCCGCGTAGCGCTTCAGCTGCGTGCCGAGGCCGGGACCGTACAGCAGGTTGTCACCCAGCACCAGCGCGACCTTGTCGTCGCCGATGAAGTCCGCACCGATGGTGAACGCCTGCGCCAGCCCGTCCGGGGACGGCTGCTGCGCGAACGCGATCGAGACGCCGAACTGGGACCCGTCGCCGAGGAGTCGCTCGAAGTGCTCCGCGTCGTGCGGCGTAGTGATGATGAGGATCTCCCGGATCCCCGCCAGCATCAGCGTGGACAGGGGGTAGTAGACCATCGGCTTGTCGTAGACCGGGATCAGCTGCTTGGAGACGCCCAGCGTGATCGGGTGCAGTCGAGTACCGGAACCGCCCGCGAGAATGATGCCTTTCACGCGTCAATCGTGCCACAGACCCTCTGACGAGGCACACCGGGCCCCTCCCGGGGCCCGTGCAGGCGCGGCGTAACCTAGGAATCCTGGAATATCCAGGCAGAATAATCGGGTGCGCCCGATTGGAACCCGTCTCACACGCGGCCTGGCCCTTCTCGCGGCGGCGGTGGTGGCGACGAGCGTGCTCGCCCTGACGCCCCCCGCGGCATCGGCCTCTGCCCGCCCCGCCGCGCCGGCCGCCGTCGACGCCAGAGTCCGGCCCGCCGCTGACCTCTCGCAGTTCCGCGCCGGCAACATCATCTCCGACGCGGTGTTCACGAACTCCTCGACGATGAGCGCGTCTCAGGTCCAGACGTTCCTCCAGAGCAAGGTGTCCGCCTGCCGATCGGGCTACGTGTGCCTCAAAGACTTCCAGCAGTCCACTCCGAACAAGAGCGCCGACCGCTACTGCAACGGCTACTCGGGTTCCAGCGGCGAATCCGCCGCGACGATCATCGCCAAGGTCGCCCAGTCCTGCGGGATCAACCCCCAGGTGCTGGTCGTGATGCTCCAGAAGGAGCAGGGCCTCGTGCTGGACACCTGGCCGGTCGGCGCCCAGTACGCTGCGGCGATGGGCCAGGCCTGTCCCGACACCGCGCCCTGCGATCCCAGCTTCGCCGGCTTCTTCGCCCAGGTGTACGGCGGCGCGCGGCAGATGAAGATCTACCTCGAGGGCGTCTACTTCACCTGGTACGCCCCCGGGCGCACCTGGAACATCCTCTACAACCCGAACGAGGCCTGCGGGTCGTCCCCGGTCTACATCGAGAACGCGGCGACCTCCGCCCTGTACTACTACACCCCCTACCAGCCGAACGCGGCCGCGCTCGCCGCCGGCTACGGAACCGGCAACAGCTGCTCGGCGTACGGCAACCGCAACTTCTTCAACTTCTTCACCGACTGGTTCGGCAGCACCCAGGTCTCCGGCGGCAGCGACGCCTCGCTGGCCGTCGCCTACGGCGGCAACCAGGTCTACCTGGTGATGAGCGGCACCAAGTACCACGTGGTCAGCTCGCTCGACCTCGCCGCGCTGACGTCGCGACTCGGATCCTTCCGCTGGGTGAGCGCCTCCTTGCTCGACGGGATCAAGACTGGACCGGACGTCACGCGCTACGTGCACGACCCGCGCACCGGAACGCTCTACCTGCTCGATACCGACGGGACGAAGCACCGGCTGCCCACCGCGGCGGCGGTCGCGTCCTATGGCTACGCGTTCGGCTCCTTCGTGAACATCCCGGCCTCCCTCGCCGACGCGTTCACCACGGGGGCTGAGGTGTCCGATATCTTCACGCCGTACGGCAGCGGAGACGTGTACCGGATGACCGACAGCGGGAAGCGCCACGTCTGGGATTCGCTGGCGCTCGCGTACGCGTTCGGCGGCCGCCCCGCCTACATCGCGACGATGGAGCCG
Source organism: Actinomycetota bacterium (assembly GCA_018268515.1). Classification (GTDB taxonomy): domain Bacteria; phylum Actinomycetota; class Actinomycetes; order Actinomycetales; family Microbacteriaceae; genus Microbacterium. Next base: position 24,990 of record JAFDWK010000021.1, on the reverse strand, counting down.
GCCTCGTCCGATCGCCTGCCCGAGGGCGCCACGCTGTTCGCGCCGAACTCGCTCGTACGGGCCCAGTCCGAGAACGACGTGTACCTCACCACCTCGACCGGGACCATCGTCCACATCCCGAGCTTCGGGCTCGCCGCGGACTTCGGGGCGCGGCGGTACTCGGTCGTCACCGATGCCGCGCTGTCCCGCAGCACGCGCACCGCGACGGGGCTGACCCCGTTCGTCTCGTGCGGCGGCACCGTGCGCGTGCTCGACGGCGCCTCGCTGCGCTCCGTCAACGGCGCCGACACCGGGGGCGTCACGCCCACCCCGCTCCAGCAGGGCGAGTGCGACGCCTTCCCCGCGACGGCGGGCTCGCCGGCCGTCTCGGCGCCGCTCCTCGTGCAGGGGTCCGACGGGGCCGTCTACACGCTGGATCGCGGATCCGCGCGGCACGTGCTCCGCTACGCCGATCTGGTGGCGCTCAACGGCTCGCGGCCGCTGCAGATCGTCTCCTGGTCCGACGCGGCGCTTCAGGCGGTCGGGATCGGCGCCCCGTACCTCCCCGACGGAGCCTTCGTGTCGTTCCGGGGCAAGCCCGAGGTGTACCGCCTCACCGGGGGCTCCCTGCACCAGGTGCGGGCCTTCAGCACGCTCCTCGCCCTGGGCAACGGGGCCGTGCCGCCGATCGCGACTCTCCCGGCGAGCAGCCAGGCCGACTTCACGATCGGCGCGCCGCTGCTGACCGAGTCCGTCGACTTCGTCCAGTTCGCGGGCGCGGGCGAGGTCTACCGGTATCAGGACGGCGCGCTGCGGCACGTGCTCTCCTACGCCACGCTCGTCGCGCTGGGCGGCGGCCAGCTGCCGTCGATCCTCACGCTCGACCCGGGCTTCCGCTCCGCGTACACGATCGGCGCGGACATCCCGTAAGCCGCAGCCCTTAGGATGGGGACACTATGATCTCTGCGCAGGACCGTGTACTCGTCATCGTCCCCGCGTGGAACGAGGAGCGCAACGTCGCCGCGACGGTCCACGAGATCAAGGCCGCGGACAGCGCCTACGACGTGGTCGTCATCGACGACGGATCCGAGGACGGCACGGCGGATGTCGCACGGGAAGCGGGCGCGACCGTGCTCTCGCTGCCGTTCAACCTCGGCGTCGGCGGAGCCATGCGCACGGGGTTCACCTATGCACGGCGCAATGGGTATTCCCGCGCCATCCAGGTCGATGCGGACGGCCAGCACAACCCTGCCGATATCGCGAAGGTGCTCGGGGGCCTCGAACGGGCCGACATCTCGATCGGCGCGCGCTTCGCAGAGGTGGGCGACTACAAGGTGCGCGGACCCCGGCAGTGGGCGATGACATTCCTCGCGAGCACGGTGTCCCGGGTCGCCAAGACGCGCCTCACCGATGTGACCAGCGGCTTCCGCGCCGCCGGTCCGCGCGCGATCGAGCAGTACGTGCGCTACTACCCCGCCGAATACCTCGGCGACACGATCGACTCGCTCGTCGCCGCCTGTCATGCGGGGCTCGCCGTCACCCAGGTGCCGGTGGCCATGCGCCCTCGCGCGCACGGCACCCCGAGCCAGGGCCCCATCGGATCGTCGATCTACCTGCTGCGCTCCCTCTTCGCCCTGGGGCTGTCGATGTTGCGACGCCCGCGCCGGACCTTCCCCGAGCCCGAGGAGGCCACGGCGTGATCGTCATCGTCGGAATCACCGTCGCCGTCGTGATCCTCGCGATCGTCGGGTGGATGCTGCTCACCCGCCGGATGCGCGAGAAGTACGCGGTGATGTGGATCCTCATCGCGCTGGCGCTTCTCGTGCTGGGCGTCTTCCCGAACCTGCTGCTCTGGGCGACCGCCCTGTTCGGCGTGCAAGTGCCCGCCAACATGCTGTTCGCGGTTGCGATCGTGCTGCTCCTCGGCGTCGCCCTGCACCTGTCCTGGGAGCTCTCCCAGGCCGAGGACGAGATCCGCCGCACCGCCGAGGAAGCCGCCATCTCCCGTGCCGAGCTCGAGGGTCTGCGGAACCGGCTGAGCGCGCTGGAAGAATGCCTGCGCCCGGACGCCGGAGACTCCGGGGATCGATGACCGGGGCCGTGATCTGGGGCGTGATGAGCTGTTTCCGCCCCGGCGACGATGTCGTCCGCACTGCGGGGGCCGCATTCGCGCAGCTCTCAGGGCTCGTCGTCGTCGATGACGGATCGGGTCCCGATGCCGCAGGCCCGCTGAGCGCACTGCACGAGCTGGGCGCACACGTCCTGCGACAGGATGTCAACGCCGGTATCGGGGCGGCCCTGAACCGGGGCGTCGCCGAGGCGTTCGCACGGGGCGCGGAGTTCGTCGTGACGCTGGATCAGGACTCGTCGCTACCGGAGGATGCGGTGCGGCGCCTGCACGAGACCCACGCGCAGGCCTCTGTGGCGCTCTCCCCCGGGGCCGTGGTGCCGGAATACTTCGCCGACGTCCGGCAGGCGCGGGAGGAGATCGCCCCCGGGGTGCACGGAACGGCGAACGTGATCCAGTCCGGCATGCTCATCCCCCGCGAGGTGTGGGAGTCGCTGGGCGGCTTCCGCGAGGACTTCTTCATCGACCTGGTCGACACGGAGTACGAGTTCCGCCTCACCCGGGCGGGACGACCGATCATCGCCGCCCCCGGCCTGAAGATGGGGCACCGTCTGGGCACGGCGCTGGAGCGGCGCCTGTTCGGACGTCGGTTCGGCATCCCGGGACTGCTCCCCGACGAGGTCACCGTGAGCACCCCGTTCCGCTACTACTACCGTCGGCGCAACAGGATCGTGCTGAACCGCGAATACGCCGGCACGTTCCGCGCCAGAATCCTGCGCGACACGATCCTGGATCACCTGCATTTCGTGAACGTGCTGCAGCTCGCGAAGCCGCGGAGGTCCCTGCGGCGGCTGCTCCGCGAAGGTCGCAGGGCCGGACGCAGCGGGCGGATGGGACGAATGCCCCAGGAGCTCATGGATCTGGCCGCCGGTATCGTCTGGGCGGCACCGCGCGTCGCGGATCCTGCCCCTCCCGGGACGGAGTACCCGTGACCGCGGGTTCGCCCGCCCCGGAGCGCACCGGCTCGCCCGGGCTCGTGCAGCGCCTGCTCGGGTTCTCGATGCTGCCCTTCCTCGCATCAGTGCTCCCCCTCATCGCGCTGCCGATCATGTCGCGCGCATCGACGGGCGACGACTGGGCGGCCCTCGGTGTGGGGATGGGTGTGGGCGCGTTCGCCGCCGCGGTCGCGCTCGTGGGGTGGAACCTGCTCGGCACCCCCATGGTGATCGCCGCGGAGTCGGTCGCCGAGCGCGAGCAGTTGTACGCACGATCCTTCTACATCCGCGGCATCGCCGTCGTCGTGGTATGCATGATCGGCGGTGTGGTCGCCGCGGCCATCGCCCCGCAGGTGGCCGCGACCGCGGCGGTCTTCGCGGTGGCCACGGCGCTCAACGCGATGACCCTGAGCTGGTATGCGGTCGCCGTCGCCGCACCCGGTCTGGTGTTCTGGTACGAAGTGGTGCCGCGGGCGATCGCCACGGCGCTCGCCATCGCGGTCGTGCTCTCGACCGGCAGCGTGTTCTGGTACGGCGCGTTGCTGACGCTCTCGTTCGTCGCAGGGCTCATCGTGTTCCACCTGCGCGTGTTCCGCCGGATCCTGCCGGCCTGGCCGGGCGGGCAGCAACTGCGGGACGACGTCGCCGACATGCGCGCGGCCTGGGGCGTGGAGACCATGACGAGCCTGTCGACCAACGCTCCGGTGCCCATCGCGGGCATCGTGATCGGCACGGCCGCCACCGTCTCGTTCTCCTCGAGCGATCGGATCTATCGCTATGGACTGATGGCGATCATTGCCGTCGGCAACGCCCTGCAGGGGTGGGTGCTCGAATCCACGGCCGCCATCCGGCAGCGCCGCAACCGGATCGCCTTCGCGATCATGGCGGCCGTAGCCGCGATCGGCTGGGTCGTGCTCGCGATCCTCGGCCCGTTCGTGAGCGGTCTCCTGTTCGGCGCCGACAAGGCCGGCGATCCCGTGGTCTTCCAGTTCTACGCGATCGCCTTCGTCGGGCTCACCCTGGCGACTCCGCTGATCCGCAACATCCTCGTCCCGGCTCGCCGCGACCGTCAGGTGCTGCTGGCGAGCGTCGCCGGTGCCGCCACGGCCTTCATCGCGATGATCGTGCTCGGTCTGTTCTGGGGGGGTGCGGGCGTCGCGGCCGGCTTCGCGCTCGGCGAGACGGTAAACCTCGCCGCGTGTGCGGCGCTGGTGCTGCGGCTCAGGGCGCGCCCGCACACCAATCCGCGGCCGATGACCGAGGAGGTCTGAGATGACTCGAGCCAGCGTGTGCATGGCGACCTACAACGGCTCCGCCTACCTGCGGGAGCAGTTGGACTCCATCCTGTCCGAGCTCCGCCCCGACGACGAGATCGTGATCGTCGACGACGCGAGCCCGGACGACACCGTGGCGGTCGTCGAGACCTACGACGACCCCCGGATCCGGCTCGTCCGCAACGATCGGAACCGCGGCTACGTGCGATCCTTCGAGCGTGCGCTCGGCGTCGCCACCGGTGACGTGCTGCTCCTGAGCGATCAGGACGACGTGTGGATCCCGGGCAGGCGGGATGCGCTCGTCGAAGCGGCCACGGCCAGGGGCGTCGCGGCCTCGAACCTGCTGCTGCTCGGATCCGAGGAGGCGCTGCGCTCGCCACTCACCGGTCGGCCGTGGCTGCTCCGCGCGGCCGACGGCACGCGCCCGCTGCGCAACGAGCTGGGGATCCTCGCCGGGGACATCCCCTACTTCGGCTGTGCGATGGCGATCCGCCGCGATTCACTCGACCTGGTGCTCCCGTTCCCGGAGGGCCTCACGGAGTCGCACGATCTCTGGATCGCGACCGTCGCGAACGCCGCGCGTCGAATGACGCACCTCGAGCAGCCGACGCTCTACCGCCGCGTGCACGAGGACAACGCCTCGACCTCACGCCCGCGCGGGATCGGCGCCGTGCTGCGCTCCCGGCTGCTGCTGCTGCGCCTGTGGCAACTCGCCCGCCGCCGCGTCCGCGCGATCGACCGCTGACGCCACCACCGGCCTCGGCGACGTCGCGTTCCTGGCGAGGCGCATGAAGTGCCGCTCGACGCCGAACCAGCTCGCCGCCGCGAACCCGAAGGTGATCATCGCGCAGATCACCGTGTACAGCGCGATGTTCAGCCCCGCACCGCCGAACACCACGACGAGCTGCTGGACGGGCCAGGCGTAGATGTAGAACCCGTAGGAGACGTCGTTGCGCGCGACCCACGCCGGCTGCGGGACGACCGTGGACAGGAACAGCAGGGCGTACCCGAGGAAGGGCGCGGAAAGCGGCCCGCCCAGTCCTGGCACGAACACCATGAGCAGTGCCGCGATCGGAATGCTGGCGATGCCCAGCACCCGCCGCAGTCCCCACCGATCGATGATGAGGTAGATGAGGGAGCCGCCGAGGAAATAGGGCGCCAGGCGCGCGAGCAGCTCGAAGTCTCCGTCCAGACCACCGGTGAGACCGATCAGGTTGGCGCCGCGCACGGCCACCGATGCCGCCCAGACGACCGCGACCGCCGTGACCGAGCGGCGATAGATCGCCAGGCCCCCCAGCAGCCACACCGCCAGGTAGCAGAGGAACTCGAAGTAGAGGGTCCACAGCGAGCCGTTCCAGGCGTTCGGATAGGGAACGGTCGAGAGCGACCGACCGATCTGGTAGGTGTCGATGTGCAGGAAGAAGTTGCTCCAGACGTACTGCAGCGGCGTCGGCCCGTCGTGCAGGTAGCCGCTCAGCGACCCCTGCGTGACCCAGAGGGCGACCGGCGCGAACACCGCGGCAGTGAGCAGCAGGCAGACGATGAACGCCGGCATGATCCTGCCGATCCGGTGCACCAGGAACGTCCCCGGATCCGTGCGGAAGCGCGACCGCGTGATCAGGAAGCCGCTGATGACGAAGAACCCGATGACGGCCCATCCGCCGAGGTTCTCGCCGTTGAATCCCGGGCTGTCGTGGCGGCCGACGATGTAGTAGCCGTGCGCGACGAGCACGAGGAACGCCAGGACGAGGCGGAACAGGTTCAGGCTGTTGCGACGATACGGGTACTCCATCGCCTCCGTCAGCCAGGCGCCCCGCGAAGCGACGCCCCGGCTCACTTCAGAAGCTTCCGCTCCGCCATCTCCTTGAGCGAGCGCTCATAGCCGTCGGCCTCGATCGGCTCGGTGAGCACCCACTCCGCGAACCGCTTCACCCCGTCGGCGAAGGCGACGGCCGGCGTGAAGCCGAGCACCTCGCGCAGCGCGGTGGTATCGGCCACGTTGTGGCGGATGTCGCCGAGACGGTAGTTGCCGGAGATGTGCGTCGGCACCTCCGTGCCGTAGGCCGCGAAGAGCGCCGCGACGACCTCGTTCACCGAGGTCGCCACCCCGGATCCGACGTTGAAGATCCCCCCGGCGGCGGCGGGCACCGTCGCGGCCAGGAAGGTCGCCTCGACGACGTCGTCGATGTAGACGAAGTCCCGGCTCTCCTCGCCGTCCTCGAAGATGTTGATGTCCTTGCCCTGGCGGATCAGCGTCGAGAAGATCGAGAGGATCCCGGTGTAGGGGTTCTTCAGCGACTGCCCCGGCCCGTACACGTTCTGGTAGCGCACGGAGACCGGCTCGACGCCGACCGTGGGCGCCACCGTCATGATGAGCGACTCCTGCATCTGCTTCGTGATGCCGTACACCGAAGACGGATGCACGAGGGCGGTCTCGTCCGTGGGGACCAGCTGCAGGGGGCCCTCACCCCGCGCGTGCACGTCGAAGTCGCCGGCGGCCATGTCCGCATCCGCGCGGTGTCCGGGGTAGACGCGACGCCCGTCCTCGGTCTCGTAGGCGCCCTCGCCATAGATCGAGCGTGAGGACGCGATGACCAGGCGGCGCACCGCGTTCTCCTCATTCGTGAGGATGTCCAGCAGCTTCGCGGTGCCGCCGACGTTCGCGTCGACGTAGCGGTCGATCTCGTACATCGACTGCCCAGTGCCGGTCTCGGCGGCGAGGTGGATCACGATCGTTGCGCCGGCGAGCGCCCGCCGCAGATCGTCCTTGGAGGTCACCGTGCCGGTCACCACCTCGGCCACACCGTCGAGCGAGCGCAGCAGAGGGGACGTCGTGGCCGGGTCGTCCCCGTGCACCTGAGGGATGAGCGAGTCCAGCACCGTGACGGTGTGGCCGTCGGCCACGAACCTCGCGGCCAGGCGGGTTCCGATGAAGCCGGCCCCTCCGGTGATCAAGACGTGTTCCGACATCGGTGCTCTCCTCGGCGGTCAGACGGTGCTCGGCGGTGTTCGCGTCGGCGAAGGCCTCAGCCCGCGAAGATGTGTGCCAGCGTCGATTTTAGCGCAGCGCCGTTGCCGTGCCGGATGATGCCGGGCAGCTCGGTCACGGCGTGCAGGCGCGACATGATCCTCACGCGCGCGACCCGGGCCGTGCGCTTCCACCCCTTCGCCGCGGCGAGACCGCGCGCCGTGCGGTAGTACGCGCGCTCGTCGCGGAAGCGCCGTCCGTCCATCAGGGTCTTCTGCGAGGCACTGGATCCGTGCCGCCGGTAGGAGAAGACCACCTCGTGCGTGTAGGCGAGCGTCCCCCCGTCGAAGGCGATGTCCATGAGCAGGGCGAGGTCCTGGATGATGGGCAGCCCCTCGCGGAAGTCGATGCGCTTGAGCGTCTCGGTGCGGAACGTCAGAGAAGGCCAGTACAGCCAGTCGCCGCGGATCAGGCTCGTCGCCATGTCCTGCCCGGTCAGCACGGCGGTCGCGCCGTGCGTGCTCGGCGCGAGCAGGCCCTGCTTGACGCGGTCGACGAGCGGCGAGATCACAGTGCCGTGCTCGTCGATCACGACGACGCCCGGCTGGATCACATCGGCGGCCGGGACCTCCGCGATCGTGCGCAGGACGGCATCGACGTATCCGGGGTGCAGCAGGTCGTCGCATCCGAGGATCGCGATGTAGGGCGTCGTCGCGCGTCGGATCGCCTCTCGGTAGTTCTCCGTGATGCCGAGGTTCTTCTCGTTGCGCACGTACGTGATGCGGTCGTCCTCGATCGCCGCGAACCGCCCGGCGACGGTGTCGTCGGGATAGCAGTCGTCGATCACGATGAGCCGCCAGTCGGGGTTGCGCTGCGCGCGCACGGACTCGACCGTCTCGAAGAGCAGCTCCGGGTCGCCCCAGAACGGGCAGAAGATCTCCAGCGTCATGGCTTCTCCTCCTGACTGTTCAGCCGTTGCATCCGGTGACGCGGTACAGGCGCGCGTCGCCCTCGGAGTCGACGAGGGTCACATTCGGCGAGCGGGACAGGTTCTTCAGACCGGTGTACACGACGTTCGCGTTGTTGACCTCGCGCCCCCCGAAGTCGAGAACATAGGTGACCTTCAGGTCTGCCACCGCGCGACACGCCTTGCTGCCCGGCGCTGCCTTGTTCAGGCCGTCGAGGATCGCGGTCATCTCCGGGGTGATGTCGGTCAGGGTGTGCGGGAGCACGACCGTCCTGCCCGCGAGCGCATAGGCCAGCGCCGTGCCCGTCCACGGGTTGCCGATGATCACGGCGTCCTTCGGCACCTCGGAGGGCAGCCGGGACAACAGCTTCCACTCGTCCGAGGAGATCAGCGGGGCATCGGCGCCGCGAGTGAAGGCGAAGTTCGCGCTCGCGACCGCCTGTCGCATGACCGTCACCTGCGGCACGACCACGAGCACGACGGCGGCGGCCACGGCCAGGAGCGTTCGGACGAGGGTCCGCGGCGTGCGCGCCGCGGACCAGCCGGCCAGGCGCGTCCACGCGGCGTCCACGCCGAGCGCGGCCAGCGGGATCCAGCCGATCGGCAGCAGCGCGGCCAGCCGCGGCGAGTTGTTGTACCAGGCCCCCGTGAGCATGTCGCGCAGCCAGGGATAGGGCAGCCCGGAGACCGCGACGTAGAGGATCCCGGCGAGCCCGAACAGCAACAGCGCCGTGATGTGCGCCGGCGTGCGACGACGGAACGCGACGACCAGCCCGATGATGAGGAACACCGCGACCACGAAGTTCATCGGGCCGTGCCAGCCGGACACCGTCAGCACCTCGCCGATCGCCTGGCCGGCGGTCTCATCGGGCACCCAGGTGCGCGCCGCGGCCGGCGGACGCAGCACGTACCACGCGGCCGCGACCACGAGAAGATAGACGGCCGCGCCGGCAGCGGCCCAGAGGCGCGCCCGGGTCGAGCCGACGCTGCGCAGGTACCGGATGAACGACCAGCCGAGCATGACCGTGCCGAACGCGAGCAGGGCTACGAAACCGCCGGGGTGACTGATCACGATGCCGGGGACGATGCCGACGAGCGCGACGAGCGCCGCCCGGCGCCGGGGTCCGGTCGTCTCGATGGCGGTGTGCAGCAGCGCCAGCGCCGTGCCGAGCACGGTGACCGACATCATGAACGGGAAGAGCACGCCGTAGTCGAGCGGGAGGATCGGGAACGACGGGAGCGCCGCGCTGACCGCCATCGCCCCGACGAGGAGCGCGGTCCTCGAGCCGAACAGGGCCCGCACCAGCAGCACGGCCGACAGCGGCCACACCGCAGCGAAGAAGATCGTGGCGGCGTTCGAGGCGACGGGGATGCTGACTCCCGTGAGCGTCACCACGAGGGATCCGGCCGCATGCCACGCGGAGGGATAGAACGGCAGCCCGCCCGAGTGGCTGCTGGTGAGCTGCCCGAGCGTGAGCGGCGAGGCGCTGCCGGTGTCGAGCGCGAAACGGATCGCGTTGAGATGGAAGATGTTGTCGAAGGTCTGCGAGATCGCATCCGGGACGCGGATGATCAGCAGCAGCTGGACGAGGATCAGCAGGACGGCGCCGACGACGGCGAGCACCGCTCCCCGGCTCGTCCGCGGGCCGCGGACGCCCCTCTCCCCGCGCCAGAGCAGGAACCGGAGTCCGACGCAGATGACCGCGACCACCGCGGTCATGAGGGCGACGGGGAGGATCCCCCAGGTCAGCCCGACGAGCGGCGCCGCGGTCGCCGCCATCGCGAGCACGGACACTCCGGAGGCGACCGAGAGTCCCGGCAGCCAGAGCCCGCGGAAGCCCAGCAGGAAGGCGATCAGAAGGCCCGGGAGCACGATCACGAGTGCCAGCACGGCGACGGCGAGGGCGAGGGCCAACCACGTCATCTGGGAACTACCTCTTTCTTCGGGACGGCTCGGAGCAGGCACGGTCGCACCGCAGAAACGGGGCACAGACCCCGGACGATCTTAGCGACCCCTCGCTGAAGGCCTCCCCGACCCGTGGCGTCCAGCGCTGCGTGCTCGGCCTCAGGCTGGCTCCAGGTGGGTCAGCGCCTGCTCCACATCGCCGTCGAACACCATCGTTCCGCGGGACAGCACCACACCCCGGGTGCAGAGTTCGCGCACCATCTCCGCGTCGTGGCTGACCACGACCAGTGTCTTGCCCGCGGCGATGAGTTCCTCGAACTTCAGCCGGCACTTCTCCCGGAAGGGTGCGTCGCCGACGGAGAGGATCTCGTCCACGAGCAGGATGTCGACTTCGACATGGATCGCCACCGAGAATGCCAGCCGCATGAACATGCCCGACGAGTAGTGCTTGACCTCTTGATCGATGAACTCCTCGATCTCGCTGAACGCCACGATCTCGTCATAGCGCGCTTCGATCTCCTTGCGCTTCATTCCCAGGATCGCGGCGTTCAGGAACACGTTCTCGCGTCCGGACAGCTCCGGGTGGAAGCCCGCGCCGACCTCGATGAGACCCGCCACGCGGCCCCGCGTGAGCACCTCGCCCTTGTCGGGTTCCATCACGCCCGACATGAGTTTGAGCAGCGTCGACTTGCCCGAGCCGTTGAGGCCGAGGATCGCGACGGACTCCCCCTCGTTGATGACCAGGCTCAGCCCCTTGAGCGCTTCGAAGGATGAGGTCGTCTTACGACGCCGGATCCAGGACACCACGGTGTCCTTGAAGGAGAACGCGTGATTGAGGGTGAATCTCTTGTGGACCCCGTCGATGATGACGCTCGGTCGGAGAGCGGCGGCGGTGCTCATAGATCCTGTGCGAACCTTCCCTCGAGACGGCGGAATACCATCTGCCCGATCAAGACCGTGGCGACGGCGATGAGGAACGTCCACAGCGTGTTCCACCCGAGGCCTGGCGGAATGGGGATGATGGGGTCCGCGACCGTCGGTCGCCAGAACGCGTAGTGGAAGAGCTCGACACCCTGGGTGATCGGATTCAGCAGATAGAGCTTCAGTATCCAGTGCGGCCAGCCGAGATCGTTGACGGCGGTCTCGACCATGGTCCAGACGTAGAGCACCGGAGACGCCCAGGTCGCGAGCAGGAGCAGGAGTTCGACAACGTTCTCGGAATCGCGGAACCGCACGTTGATCGCACCGAAGAAGAGCCCCAGGCCCAGCGCGAACACGCTGATGATGACCACGGCTGCCAGCATCGCTCCGATTGCGAGGAGCGAAGCATGTCCCAACCAGCCGATGATCAGCACGACGACGGCGAGGAGGGCGACCTGCGGCAGCACGTGCACCAGCGCGACGATCACCGATGACACGGCGAACAGCTGACGGGGCAGGAACACCTTGCGGATCAGCGCGGCGTTGCCCACGATCGACGTGGTCGCGTTCTTGAACGCCTCGGAGAAGAGATTGATCACGATCATGCCGGAGAACAAGTACACGACGTAGTTGGGCGTACTGCCCTGCATCCGCAGGAAGATCCCCATCACGACCCAGAACACCAGGAACTGTGCGGCGGGCCGCACATAGGACCAGGTCCAGCCCAGCACCGAGTTGCGGTACCGCGTGGTCACACCCGTGCGGACCAGAAGCTGAAGAAGGTACCGCCAGCGAACGATGTCGAGCAGCCCGTGGCTGCGCCCTGGGCTGTCGAACTCCGCCCGTGGCACGGCGGCGAAGAGGTCGGATCTGCTGTTCACGAAGACTTTCTCTGATCGGGGCGTCGACGGAGCGTCATCAGTCTAGGCGAGAGCGCCTGTGGTTCTGCGCTCACAGCTCCGCATGCAGCGCCCAGACCCGCTCGGCGGACCCGCTCCACGAGTATGCACGCGAGCGATCCGCGGCGAGCACCGACAGCCGCCGGGCGCCGTTCCCGGCTGCGTCACGCACGGCATCGGTGAAGCCATCCGGCGCCACTAGCGGGCCGCCGTCGGCGAGCACGTCGCGGTGCACACCGTTGTCGACCGCGACCACCGGCACCCCCGCGGTGAGCGCCTCGATCAGCCGCCAGGGCCATGCCGGGGTCGGATCCGCGGCGACGAACGCGAGCGCGCCGCCGAGGAGGGAGCCCCGATCGGGCGCGTCCAGCCGGCCGAGGACGTGCACCCGCGGGGCCATCAGTCCGGCCGCGGCGGCCGCCGCGGCGATCCCCGGCGCGGCGCCGTCCGGCGCATCGAGCACGAACGCGTCGGCGCGCGCATCGACGGCTGCGGCGAACACGGGCTCGAGATCGGCGGCCACGCCGGTGCTCACCACGTACCGACCGGCCGCCCCCAGCGCGATCCGGCGCGGCACGGCGTCGGGCGGAATGGCGAAGCCGTCGGCGACCGCCCCCGGGATCACCCGGATGCGGTCGCCGAAACGGCCCAGCCCCGACAGTTGCTCGGCCATGGCGTGCGTCGGCACGACGACGGCGTCGGCATGCTTGGCCACGCGCTTGAGCATGCCGCGCTGCCACAGCACGCTCGCCCGGGGCAGTTGCTCCGGCGCGCTCCACGCGCGCAGGTCCCACACCGTGACGACGGTCTGGTCGTAATCGTTGGCCCTGTCGTGCTTCGCGAGGGGGGCGAACAGCGACGGCGCGTGGATCATGCCGCCACCGACGCCGCTGACCACGCCGAGCTGCCAGGCCGCAGCAAGCTCGCGACGCGCGAGCGTCAGACGGTGCACGGAGTCCGCACCCTCGACGACCGGCTCGGACCCACCGCTCGGGACGATCGCCTCGATGCTGCACTTCTGCGGCGCCGTGGCGGCGAGCCCTGCGACGAGCGAGCGGGCGGCCTCTGCCTGATCGGCGTCGACGACGTCGTTCACCTGATCCAGCACAACCCGCAGCACAGCCATGGTCCGACTCTATCCGGGGGTCGGCACGGCGCTCCTGAGGCGCTCCGCTGCGGGCGTTCCTTGCGTGGTGTGCGGTCTCCCGAGGCGACACGGGGCTATGGAACGGCGAACAAGTAGCATCGAAGCACCATCTACCCAAGGAGCACCCGTGCGCGTCCTCGTCACCGGTGGGGCCGGATACATCGGATCCCACACCGTCCTCGCCCTCCTCGAACGCGGGGACGACGTGATCGTCGTCGACGATTTCGCGAACAGCTCGCCGGTCGCCCTCGAGCGCGTCGCACGCCTCGCGGGTCGCAGCGCACGCCTGCATCGGCTGGACGTGGCCGACGAGGATGCCCTCGACGCGGTGTTCGCGACCGAGCGACCGGAGGCCGTGATCCACTTCGCCGGTCTGAAGGCGGTTGGCGAGAGCGTCGCCGACCCTCTGCGCTACTACGCCGTGAACCTCGGCACGACCTTCGCCCTGCTCGCAGTCATGCGGCGACACGACGTGCGCACGCTGGTCTTCTCCTCTTCCGCGACCGTCTACGGCGAACACCAGCACGCCCCCTACCGCGAGGGCGGTGGGCTGCTGAACGCCACCAACCCCTACGGCCAAACCAAGGTGATGATCGAACGGATCCTCACCGACGTCGCGCAGGCGGATCCCCGCTGGCGGATCGCGCTGCTGCGCTATTTCAACCCGATCGGTGCACACAAGAGCGGGCTCATCGGGGAGGACCCGCGTGGCGTGCCGAACAACCTCGCGCCCTACATCGCCCAGGTGGCCGTGGGGCGTCTCGCCGAGGTCGGCGTCTTCGGCGACGACTACCCGACCGCGGATGGCACCGGCGAGCGCGACTACATCCACGTGCTGGACCTGGCCGACGGGCATGTCGCGGCACTCGAGCACCTGCGCGCCCAGACCGGCGTCCGCGCGTGGAACCTCGGCACCGGCCGTGCGACCTCGGTGCTGGCGCTCATCGCCGCGTTCGAGAAGGCCGTCGGGCGGCCGATCCCGCACCGGATGCTGCCCCGCCGCGAGGGCGACCTCGCGCAGGCGTGGGCGGATGCGACGCGCGCCGAGGAAGAACTCGGTTGGACGGCGCAGCGCGGCATCGCAGAGATGGCCGAGGACTCCTGGCGCTGGCAGTCCGGCAACCCGCAGGGCTACGACGCCGACGAGACACACGCGGAAGAGGCCCGCACGGCATAGGTCCGCACGGATGGGCCCACCGGGCCCTTCGCGCCCCACGCCTCCCTCCAGCCAGCGCCCCGCGCTGCCCCGAGCCTCTGAGGCGCGTAGGCCCGGCTCACTGACCGGAGCCGGGCAGAACCCGGACCCGGATCTGACGTCAGTTGGTCGGCGACGGCTCCGGCTCCGGATGCAGGGCGGATTTGACGATCCCGTGGATCTGGTTCCAGTCCGGCTCGAACTCGTCGACGCCGCTCGCCGGGGTCAGCTCGATCGTGTTCACCTTCTGCTTCTTCGCCTTCAGCATGAGATCGAAGAACTCGGGCAGCTTGTCCTGCGGCAGATCGGTCCTGACCAGATCCGTCGAGGCACTGGCGACCTCGGAGAAGTGCGTGAGCACGTTCTGCGGGGTGAACTGCTTCAGGATCGCCTCCTGCAGCTCGCGCTGGCGGCGCATCCGATCGAAGTCGCTCGTCGTGTACCGGGAGCGCGCATACCACTGCGCGGTGTCGCCGTTCATGTGCTGCTGACCGGCCTCGATCCACCCGGTCGCCCATTGCTCGGCGTTGTCGGGTCCGCCCCACTCCGGGACGTTGCCCTCCGGCAGGCGCTCCTTGACGTTGATGTCGACGCCGCCGAGCGCGTTGATCAGATCCGCGAAGCTGTTCATGTCGAGGAACACGTAGTACGGGATGGTGATGCCCAGCACACCCTCGGCCGCGTCTTTGGTGGCCTCGACAGCGGGGCTGGATCCCTGCTTCTTCGCATCCGGGTACAGCGAGGGGCCGGTGTGGCACACCTCCACGGCGTTGGTGAGCTGGTTGATGCCGCTCCCCCAGCCGCATTCCGCGTCATCGTGCGCCTGCAGCCCGTCGGGGTACAGATCATGCATCGGGCCCGGCGCGAACGGCACATGCGGCATGTCGCGCGGGATGCCGAAGATCGTCATCGCGCCGGTGGTCGCGTTCACCGACACCACGGAGATGCTGTCGAAGCGCATGGAGTCGCGGCCGAGGCCGCTGTCCGCGCCGAGCAGCAGCACGTTGTAGTAGCCATCGCTGGGCGGCACGCTCGGTCCTCCGGCGCCGAACAGCGTGGTGATCGCGCTGCGACTGGATCCGACGACGTTCGCGGCGTAGGCGGCGCCCGATCCGCACAGGCTCAGCACCAGCACCGCCACGAGCGGGATCGCGATCTTCGCGTAGTTCTTGGTGCGCACCATCCGCACGAGGCGCAGCGTGTCGAACGTGAGCACCACCCAGAGCACGGCGTACGCGATGCACAGGATCTGGATGAGCGTGAGCACGATCCAGCTCACCCAGCCACCGCCGACGGTGAGCCACAGCAGCGCCTGGTGCCAGAGCAGCGCCGTGAGCACCCCCGCCACGATCAGGGCCCACATCACGAGCGTCGCGCCGAGGCCGATCCGGCCGAGCCGGCGGTTGCCGGAGAGCACCTGCGCGGATCCGGGGATCAGCACGTTGAGCACGACCAGCCACCAGCCGCGACGGGTCATCACCTCGGGCGAGCCGAAATCGGGATCCCGCATCGGCCTCGTGCGGATCAGCCCCGCACTCGAATTCGAGACCCCGCCGGGCCGGCTCAGGACCTGGGTCACAGGCTGTCCTTCAGCCGCCGGTTCTTCTCCTCGACCTGCGCCTCGAGGTCGCGGGCGTACGATTCGATCCGGTCGGCGAGCGCCGGATCCCCCGTGCCGAGGATGCGCGCGGCGAGGATGCCGGCGTTGCGCGCCCCGCCGATCGAGACGGTGGCGACCGGGATCCCCGCGGGCATCTGCACGATCGACAGCAGCGAGTCCATGCCGTCCAGGTATGCGAGCGGGACGGGGACGCCGACGACGGGCAGCGCCGTGACGGAGGCCAGCATGCCCGGCAGATGGGCCGCACCGCCGGCTCCGGCGATGATGACCTTGAGCCCGCGCTCACGCGCCTCGGTGCCGTACCGATGCAGCTTCTCGGGCGTGCGGTGCGCGGAGACGACCTCGACCTCGTGCGGGATGCCGAACTCGGTCAGCGCCTCGGAGGCGGCGCTCATCACGCGCCAGTCGGAGTCGGATCCCATCACGACGCCGACGAGGGGCGCGGCGGCGGAGTGCAATGTCCCAGTCGTCACCCGTACAGGCTACGGGCGACGGCTGGGAGAAGCCCGCTGCGGCGCGCTGCAGGCCCAGAACCGCGACCTCCGGGCCCTTGGCCTCCGGACCCTTCGACAGGCTCAGGGACCGGAGACGGACTGGCTGTGACACCGGCCGCGGAGCTCAGAGTCCGGAGCTCCGGCGCGGCGGCGCGACCCCGGCGCGCGAGAACGTGCGAGCAGACTCGGCTCAGGCGAACGCCCCCGCGGCGGCGCGGGCCTCGGCGAGCACAGCGTCGAGGTCGGATCCGCTCGCGTTCACGTGCCCGACCTTGCGACCGGGCCGCGGCGCCTTGCCGTAGGTGTGCACCTTGGCGTGCGGGCTCACGGCGAGCGCTGCGGGGACGCGATCGAGCATGCCGGCATCCGCAGGACCGCCGAGGATGTTGATCATGACCGACCAGTCCGCGTGCGGGGCGGTGTTCCCCAGCGGCAGGTCGGCGACGGCGCGCAGGTGCTGTTCGAACTGCCCGGTCACGGCGCCGTCCTGGCTCCAGTGCCCGCTGTTGTGCGGGCGCATGGCGAGCTCGTTGACGAGGATCCGGCCGTCGGCGGTCTGGAACAATTCGACTGCGAGCATGCCGGTGACGCCCAGCCCTTCGGCGATCTGGAGGCCGATCCGCGCGGCCTGGGCGACGTGCTCGGCGTCGACATCGGGCGCGGGGGCGACGACCTCCGCGCATACGCCGCCCTTCTGCACGGTCTCCACGACGGGGTACGACACGGACTCGCCGTTCGGGCGCCGGGCGACCTGCTGCGCGAGTTCGCGCACGAACGGCACGAGCTCCTCGACGAGCAGCGCGTCGCCGTCGCCGAGGCCTGCGAACCAGTCCGCGGCCTCCTCGGCGGCGCCCACGACGCGCACGCCCTTGCCGTCGTAGCCGCCGCGGGGGGTCTTCACCACGCCGCGACCGCCGTGCGCGTCCAGGAACGTCTGCAGCGCGGCCGCGTCCGCGGCCCGCGCCCAGTCGGGCTGCGGCGCACCGAGCTCGGCCAGCCTGGCGCGCATGTCCAGCTTGTCCTGCGCGAACCGCAGCGCGTCGGGTCCGGGGTGCACGGCCACGCCGTCGGCGACGAGCGCGCGCAGCACCTCCTGCGGCACGTGCTCATGATCGAACGTGATGACGTCGACGTCCGCCGCGAACCGGCGCACGGTCTCGAGGTCGCGGTAGTCGCCCACCG
The DNA here is from genome assembly GCA_018268515.1 of Actinomycetota bacterium. GTDB lineage: Bacteria > Actinomycetota > Actinomycetes > Actinomycetales > Microbacteriaceae > Microbacterium. Next base: position 7,374 of record JAFDWK010000021.1, on the reverse strand, counting down.
CGGTCGCCGCCAGCTGCGCCGACATACCCTCGTCCTCCGCCAGCACCCGGATGTCGATTCCCAGCTCGACTGCCGGAGCGATCATCATCCGCGCCAGCTGGCCGCCGCCGATCACACCCACACGCAACGCCATCGGATCTCCATTCCTCGTGATCCATTCTTCCGCACGGCCATGCCCGCGTCGGCCACCTCTGAGCGCTTGCCTCAGGTCACTCCACCAGCGCAGTCTCCCACCGCTCTCATGCATCGCGATTTTGCCCGTTGTTCGGGTCTGCGCTACTTTCGTGTGATATCGGGGTCGTTTCTGAGTCGAAGCTCGCAGGGGAATCCGAGCAAGCTCGGTGACTTGTTTGAGCGTGATGCTCGCTGGGGATGTGAGCATCGGCTCGCTGTGAATTCGAGCGCGAAGCTCACTGGGAAGTTTCTTGTTCAAGACATGTTGGTGGTTTCGTGCCGCCCTGCTGCCATATCTGCGGCCGCTCATCGTCGGCGCTCTACTGTTGTTCATCGCCGGAATCTGCTTCCTCGTGGACCCTGCCTTCGCTCTCATCTCGCTGGCCGTCGCGCCGAGGCTGTTCGCCGTCGTCCTCTTCTACCGTCGACGGATCAGGGCGGCATCACGACAGGCGAGAGCCAAGAACAGCGAGATCCCATCGACCGTTTCCGAGACCTTCGGATCCGTGCGCATCATGCAGGCGTATGCGAGCGAACACCGTCACGAGCGCGAGTTGCTCGGCACCGCGCCAGACATCATCAGCCGCGACGGCGCCCGGAACCTCAGACCCGCCAGAGGCGCGATGGAACTGCGCAGCGTGGACTTCGAGTACGCGCCCGGACACCGGACGCTGCTCGACATCGACCTGCGAGCCGCCCCCGGCCAGATGATCGCGATCACCGGCCCCACGGACGCAGGGAAGTCGTCGATCATGGGACTCATCATCGAGCAGGGCACCCACGAGGAACTCCTCCGCGAAGACGGGCTGTACGCGACGCTCGAGCGACTGCAGCAGGGGGATATCATCGACCCGAACGATGCGGAGCGGGAACATGCACGTGCAGCGCACACTGCCCGCGCTGCCCTGACCGGCACCCCGACGCCCGTGGTGAATCCAACTCCAGCCGACGCTGCGCCGACAGTGGCGTACACCGTTCCTTCCGAGAGCCGGGTTACGTCCCTCGTTGCGCAGCCCCCGCGGCGAGACCGGCGTGCACTCGCGCCAAGCGATACGCTCCCCACGCTTTCTCCACTCGGACGTTCGAGCGGACGGAATCTCGAAACGGAGTTGCTCCGATGACCGGTCAGACACACACATCCACGTCAGGTGCGCTGCCGTGGCGCGTCGGCGCACGTGGCACGATCGAGTTCGGATTGGTCCATCGCCGAAAGCGTGGCGACTGGTCGATCCCCAAGGGACGCGCTGATCCCGGTGAGGTCGCGCATGCGTGTGCCTACCGCGAACTGCGCGAGGAAACCGGCCTCGACGGCGTGCTGGGCGAAGAACTGCCCTCGATCCGCTACCGCGATCGGGCGGGACACGAGAAGATCGTACGGTACTGGTCGATGGAGGCGATGGCGGGAACCTTTTCTCCGAACTCCGAGATCGATGACTTCCGCTGGGTACGACCCACGACCGCGCTGCATCTCCTCACCCACGCAAGGGAACGCGCCCTCGCCCTGATACTGGCGCACCGTCTCGCTGCACTCCATCCCCACCTCGCGTCGCCTCGCGATCGGGCCACACTCGTGATCCGTGGTGCCGCAGCCGTCAGCAGCACGGAGTGGGACGGATCCGATGCGACACGCCCGCTTGCCGACGCTGGTCGCCACGTTGCACAGGCGCTCACCGCGATCGCCGCTGCATTCGAACTGAGTAGCGTCCTCTCGGCGACGACCGTGCGCAGCGTCGAGACACTCGCGCCCTTGGCCAGGTCTCTTCACCTCGACGTGGACACGACTCCGATGCTCGATGAAGACAGGCCAGTACAGAATCTTTCCGTCGTTGATGCGGTGCGCGGAGCAGGTGCCGCTGTATGTATGCACGAGTGGAGTGTGCGCGAACTCCTCACACGGCTGCACAGGCGCGACCGGATCCGCTTCGCCTCGCCGGTGCGCGTGCGGCGAGGCTCTGCATGGGTCCTCACCGGAGACGCCCGCGCCTACCGGAGCGCCCTCTACGTGCCCATACCGGACGCCGACCTGCTCGGAGCAGATGCGAGCAGAGTCGTGCCGATGGTCCACGCCCTACCGTAAGCGAATCCGCGCTGCGAAGGGCGAACGTCCCTGGGCGCTGCGGGCGCGCGTCAGGCGGTGTAGGGGTTCTGCGCGGCCTGCGCGTCGCGGTGGGCGAGGATCTGTCCCACCTCGATCTGGTCGGTGAGAGTCTCCTGCACGAGCGCGACGTTCGGCACGTCACGCAGTCGCAGCGGCGCGTCGACGCCGTTCGAGAGCAGCACCGTCCCGGCGCCCGCGAGGCGCTGCAGCGGGCCGCGGCGCACCGAGATCGTGTATCCGCGGGCGTGCGACATCTCGGTGCTGCGGCGGATCCCGATGCCGTCGCGGACGATCACCCGGCGCGTCGTGATGGTGACCCGGCGCGAGAGCCACACCACGTACGGGACCACCACGAGCAGCAGCACGAGCGCCCCCGCGGCGGTCCACAGCATCCAGTCCTTCGCCCAGCCCGCGATCGGCGCCGGGAGGTTGTCGGTGAAGAACCCGGTCGCTCCGGCGACGACGATGAGCACCAGCGCCGACCAGAACAGGTGCCGTGCGTGCGGATGGAAGCGCGCGATCAGGCGCTCCTCGGCGGACACGCCGGGCGGCGGCGTCATCGGCCGCCCGCTCAGTCCCACCGGTTGCGTCACGCGTCCATTGTGACCCGATCCGCGGCGCGAGGGGTCGCCCGACCGGGGTGTGTCCGGATGCCGTGCGCTCCGTGATGCCTTCCGGTCGTCGTGGGAGGCTCAGACCACGACGGCGATCGCCACGCCGTCCCAGCCCTTCGCGCCGACCGTCTGCAACGCGGTCGCGTCGAAGCGGGGGTCGCGCCCGAGCATCTCCAGGCCCTCCCGCGTGCCGACCACCTTGGAATCGCCCGACGCCGGGTCGATGATGTCGCCGTCCCTGCCGATGTTGTCGACGACGACCACGGATCCGGGGTGCCCGAGGCGTGCGGCCCAGTCCAGATAGAGCGTGTTCGACTCCTTGTCGGCGTCGATGAACACCAGGTCGAACGGCTCGTCATCCTCCAGGGACGGGAGCACCTCGGCCGCCCGACCGATGCGGATCTCGACCCGCTCCCCCACGCCCGCGGCATCGATGCTCGCCCGTGCGACCGCCCCGTTGGCGGGCTCCGCCTCGATCGTGACGACGCGACCGGCCTCGCCCACGGCCCGCGCCATCCAGATCGTGGAGTAGCCGCCCAGGGTGCCGATCTCGAGCACCCGGCGGGCGCCGGAGATCCGCACCAGCAGGTTCAGCAGCTTGCCGCTGACCGGCGCGACCTCGATCGCGGGCATCCCCGCCTCCTGCTGCGCGCCGAGCGCCGCTTCGAGGGCGGGATCGTGCCCGACCAGGGTCTCGGCGAGATAGTCGTCGGCGGCGCGCCAGTTCGCCGGGTTCGGTTGGGCCATGCGCCCAGCTTCGCGCCTGCGGACGAGCCGATCAAGACCGATCCGGATCCGATCCGGATCCGATCCGATTCCGATCCGGATCCGATCCGATTCCGATCCGGATCCGGTTCCGATCCGGGCGGCGCGCCGGCTCTCAGCGCTCAAGGGCCGGAGATGTCGCGGCCGGCGCTCCGATCAGCGCGGGGGCGGCGGGGTCTCCGGCATCGTGTCCGGCCCCGCACCGTCACCGGTCCCTGGCCCCGTGCCGACCTCCGCGGCGACCTCAGGCAGGGTCGACGGCAGGGTGCGCGGGCGGTCGGGGGCCAGCTCCGGCTGCCGGCGGAACTGCCGGGTGAGGATCAGCACGAGGATGACGGCCGCGCCGACGATCCAGCCCGCGACGCCCAGCGGGAGCACGAGCGCCGGATCCGCCGTGCTTCCCCAGGCGAAGAACCACAGGTACATGGACGCCGAGGCGTTGAGCGCCCCGTGCGCGAACACCGCGGGCCACATCGACGCGGACCGCAGTCGCAGCCATCCCAGCAGCACGCCCCACACGATGCCCCCGCCGGTCATGAGCAGCACGCCGGAGATGTCGGTGCGGCCGAAGTTGTAGCCGAGCAGGATGATCGGCGCGTGCCACAACCCCCAGATCGCACCGCTGATCACCAGCGCGGGCCAGGTGCCGTAGCGGCGCAGCGCCGGCACGAGGAAGCCGCGCCAGCCCAGTTCCTCGCCGAACGCGGCGAGCGCGTTGATCGTGGCCGCCGCGAACGGGATGCTCACCGCCTGGGCGAGGATCAGCACGATCGCCGGCGGCAGCGGGGTGCCCGCGGGCGCCTTCTCCGCGAGCAGGTGGGTGAACCCGGAGAACCCGAGCAGGTCGATCGACAGCCAGCCGCACAACGCGGCGACCACGACCGAGACCGCCACGAGCAGCGGCGGCGCCAGCCACCCGATCACCATCAGCCACACGACGCGCTTCGCGGGCCGCAGCGGCCACATGCCGAGGAACCGCAGCCGCCGCCCCTTCGGGATCGGCCGGAACACCGCCAGCACGACCACCACCGCGACCGCGGGGGTGTACATGAGCGCCGACAGCAACGGCAGAGCGTACGGCTCCCGCAGCCCATCGCCCAGCCACAGCGGCAGCACCACCAGCCAGGCGAGCCCGCACGCCAGCAGCACGTACGCGACGATCGCGCCGAATCCGATGCGCACCGGTGCGCCCTGCGGCGCGCGAGCCTCGTCGTCCGTCGCCGTGGTCGCCGTGCCGTCGTGCTCGCTCATCGTCCGCTCCGTTCCTCGTGCCGCGGGCTCCGCGGCGCGCCCGCTCATCGTCCGGTGCGCTCGTCGCCGGGCGCTCCGCCATCCTGTCCCACGTCTCGTGGCGACGCATCCCGCTCCAGGTACGCCTGCAGCACGCCCGCGCCGACCGCGGCGCCATCGACCGTGACGACCAGGGGGCGCTTGTCGCGACGCTCGACCTCGATCGCGGGGCCGCGACGCAGCACGATACCGGTGCGCCCGTCGAGGCCCAGCCGCCAGCCGAACCCGCCGAACTCCCCGAACGGGTTGCACTCCACCGCACGCACGGAGACGATCTCGTCGAGCGGCACATGCACCCGCGGGAAGCCGACGAGGGAGCGGATCCGCAGGCCGTCCGGCCCGACGCGCACGCGGAACGAGGCGGACGAGGCGAAGGCGCCGCCGATGAGCAGCAGCGTCAGCACCGGCACCCACAGCCGGTCGGTGAACCGGATCGCCATGAACGCGGTGATGCCGACCACGACCACGATGAGCAGCGAGATGAGGATCACCGCCGGCCGGGACAGTGTCGCCGTCGCGAGCCACACCACCCGCTCTCCCCGGGCGATCGAATCCACGTGCGCGGGCCGCAGCGGCGTCGCAGGGGCCGGACGGATGTGCGGCTGCAGCAGCCAGCCGACCCCGATCAGCACGACGAACGCGCCGAAGGACAGCAGCATCACCCCCAAGGTGTCGCCGGCCTGCTTCGCGTCGGCGAGCCCGCGTTGCGCGGCCACGACGCCCAGAGTGAGGACCGCGCTGAGCCCGGAGATACCCAGTGCCATCCCGACGAGGAGCCGGGCGCCGCCGCCCCAGTGATCGCGTACGCCGATGATGGTCGTGATCGTCAGCACCGCGGGCAGCACGAACCCGAGCAGCACCGACATCCAGGCGAACACGACCGGCGGACCGAACCCGTCGACGCCGGACGGACCCCAGTGGGTCGCGGCGGGCGCGGGCAGCTCGGGCAGCCAGGCCAGGACCAGCCCGAGCACGACACCCGACAGCACCAGGGGCACCACGACGCCGAGGATCAGAGCCATCAGGCGCGCGCGACGCAGGTCGCGGGCCGGGATCGCGGTCAGATCCTGCGCGGCAGCACCGGAACGGTCGTTCATGAGGTGGTCCTCTCTGGTTCGTGTGCGGCGATCAGGGCGGCGAGCGTCGCGGGGGTGATGCCGAGTGCGGCCCCCCGGCGCACCAGCGCGGTGATGTCCTCGGCGAGGTCGGCGAGCGGCGCCGCCGCGGCGGAGAGCACGGCGCCCCGTCCGCGGCGCAGGTCGACCAGCCCCTCGTCCCGCAGCTCCTGATAGGCGCGCAGCACGGTGTGCACGTTGACGTCGATCGCGGCCGAGAGCTCGCGCGCCGCGGGCAGCCGATCGCCGGGCCGCAGCCGCCCCGCGAGCACCTCCGCGCGCACGGAGGCCGCGATCTGGGCGAACAGCGGCTGCGCGCTGTCGGCATCGATCCGGATCAGCATCGCCGTACCTCGCTCTCTTCGCCTCTGTGCACTTATTCTATGTCAACTAGATCAATTGTGGAAGGGATCCAGTCGATTCAGCGCCGGCGATGGTCGGCGACAAGACTTGGCGCATGCGCATCACGCCCCGCCGTCTCGCCGTCGGCATGAGCCTGTGGATCCCGAACCTCTTCAGCGGGATCAGAGTGCGCGGTTTCAGCGCCGACTGGACCCAGGCGACCGTCGAGCTGCACGTGAACGTGTTCACACGCAACTACGTGAAGACCGCGTTCGGCGGGTCCATGCAGGCCATGACCGACCCGTACTTCTTCATGCTGGTGATGCATCAGCTCGGCCGCGACTACGTCGTGTGGGACACCCGCGGCGAGATCGAGTTCCTCAAGCCGGGCCGCGGCATACTGACGGCGCGCTTCCACGTGCCGGCGGAGCGGGTCGCCGATATCAGGTCGCGCGCCACCGGCGGCGCGAAGGTGCTCGAGTGGTTCGAGACGGAGATCACCGATGGCGCCGGCGATGTGGTGGCACGTGTGCGGCGCGAGGTGTACGTGCGGGAGAAGAAGCGGGTCACGGCGGCCCGCTCCTGAGCGCTGGGGGGCCGGCTCCGGATCCTGCGGCCCGTCCCCGGCCTCGCGCTCCGGGATGATGGAGGCATGCCGCTCGCCCGCCGCCTGACGCTCGCCGATGCCGTCGCGATCGGCCTCGGATCCATGATCGGCGCCGGCGTCTTCACGGTCTGGGGCCCGGCCCTGGGAGCTGCCGGGTCGGGCCTGATGATCTCGCTGGTGCTCGCCGGGTTCGTGGCGTTCTGCAACGCCACCTCGTCGGCACAGCTCGCGGCCGTGCATCCGGTGTCGGGCGGCACCTATGCCTATGGCCGGGCCGAACTGGGGCCGTGGTGGGGCTTCATCGCGGGCTGGTGCTTCGTGATCGGCAAGCTCGCGAGCTGCGCTTGTTTAGCCGGGGCTTCGGGTAGC
>JAFDWK010000020.1:7929-81757 GCA_018268515.1 Actinomycetota bacterium | reverse complement strand
AACCCCACCCTCATAGGGTCTGACGCGAGTCGGTGGGTCGAACGGCCGTGTCCCGCCGGGGGCGCGGCCGTTTCGCGTGAGAGCGGAGTGCTACTTGGCCAGGCGGATCGCGGCACGGATCGCGGCGCGGGCGTCCTTGCGGTGCCCGGCGGCGTCGTGCACCACGCCGAGACGGTACTGCGCACGCCAGTCCTGCGGCTCCGCCTCGGCCGCGGATCCGTATTCGGCCAGCAGACGGTCGGCGTCCTCGGGGAGCAGCCGTCCGTTCGCACGCAGGTGCTCCGGCGCCGGGGGCATCCCGCCCTCGCCGTCCAGGGTGCGGCCGAGACGATCCGCGGCGAGGCCGAACTGCAGTTCCCGCACGAGCGCCCAGGCTCCGAGCAGCGCGAGGGCGACGAGGGCCGAGCCCATGACGATGGCGAGCGGTTGTCCACCGGAGAAGAGAGCGAACGAATACCAGGCGGCGACCGCGATGTACAGCGCGAGGAGCACGGCCATGACGGCGACGCCGATGCGGGAACCCATCCCTCCATCCTAGGTCGGCGGCCGCCCTGCACCTCACCGCGGGCAGGGCCTCGGCACGCCAGTGCGCAGGGTCAGTCGCGCGGCCGGATCCCCAGGTCGATCACGTTCTCCAGACCCACGACCACGCCGCGGAGGTCCCGCGCATACGGCAGGGCGAGACGGATCCCGGGGGCGTACGCCGCGGCCGACTGCACGGTGTCGTGCACGATCGACAGCGACTCCCCCGGACCGGAGAGGATGACCTCCTGCTTCGCGATCACGCCGGGGCGGCGCAGCGAATGCACGGGCACGCTCGCCACCTGCTGCCCGCGGGCGCGCTGGTCGATGTGCGGCGCATCCACGGGACCCTGCTCGGCACGCGCGGCCGCGATGAGCTCGGCCGTGCGCACGGCCGTGCCGCTGGGCGAGTCGATCTTGGTGTGCTGGTGCGCCTCGATGATCTCCACGGAGCCGAAGAACGGTGCGGCGAGGGCGGCGAGGGCCGTGCCGAGCACGGATCCCAGCGAGAAGTTGGGCACGAACAGCGCTCCGGTGCCGGCGGCGTCGATGGCCGGGCGGATCTGCGCGATCCGGTCGGCGGACCACCCGGAGGTGGCGACGAGCACGTTGATGCCACGGTCCGCGGCCGCCCGGACGACCTCGACGCTGGAGGCCGGCGTCGAAGCGTCGACCACGAGGTCGGCGCCGTCGAGCTCCTCCATCGTGCTCGACGACCCCAGCGTCGCCGCGACCTCGAACCCGTCGAGGTGCGCGATCACGTCGCCGATGATGGTGCCGAGCTTGCCGGAGGCGCCCACCAGGGCCACGTGCGTCGTCATGCCCTCAGTCTATTCAGGGGTCCGACGCGGCGCGGCGCGCGCCGGTGCGGCCGGCCGCGGAGGCTCCCGAGACGTCGGACCCGCAGGATCCGCGGCATCGGTTACCGTCGGAGCATGCCCACGTTCCGCATCGCGTCCCCCGAGGACGCCGACGCCCACGCCGTGCTCGGCGACTACTTCGCGCTGCGCGCGGCGGAGTTCCCCGGCGGCGGCTACTCCCCCGCCTATCCGACGGCTGCGGCGTTCCAGGATCCGGACGGCGTCTTCCTCCTGCTCGAGGACGAGGGCGCGATCGTCGGCTGCGGCGGGATCCGCCGGGTCGTGATGCCGGGCGGTGAGAAGGACGTGTTCGAGATCAAGCACGTCTTCCTTCGCCCCGAGACCCGAGGCAGGGGCTGGGGCCGGCTGCTGCTGGACGAGCTGGAGCGCCGCGCGCGCCGACGGGGCGCCCGGGCCCTCGTGCTCGACACCCACCACACCCTCGAGGCGGCCGGGCACCTGTACCGCAACAGCGGCTTCACCGGGATCCCGCGCTACAACGCCAATCCGAACGCGACGCGCTGGTATCGCAAGGATCTGACGGTCCAAGGATGAGGCTGTGGTCGGAGCGCTGGCGCGCGATCCCCCTCCCGACGCCGCATCCGCTGTTCACGGTCGTGGACGGCCCGGTCGCGGACGGGGAACGGGTCCGGACCTGATCAGACCAGGAGCGGATCCGGCAGACCCGTGCGCAGCTCCATCGGGAGGTGACTCAGGTCGTTGTGCGCGAGCAGACTCCATGGACGGCCCTGCTTCTGCGAGATCACGGTGAGACCGCAGTTGGCCTGATTCAGGGTCATCCAGCGCCAGTCCGGCGCTTCCAGCACCTCGCGCACGAACCAGCTGATCACGAAGTTGTGCGTGATGAGCACCTCGTGCACGTCTCCTGGCCGGCGCACCAGGAACTCGTTCACCGCGTCGCCCATCTGCGCCCGCCCGGCCTCGATCTCCGCATCCGTGACGGATCCGAAGAACGGTTCGAAGACGGCGGGGGTCTCATCCGTCATCCCGGTCGGCACGCAGTCGAACAGCAACGCGGACGGCTCCGCCTCCACCGACGGGATCCGCTCCGAGATCGCGCGGGCCGTCTCCGCCGCGCGCAGCAGCGGGGAATGCCAGATCGCGTCGAGCGGGAGCCCTGACAGACGGTCGGCGATCAGTTCGGCCTGGCGGCGACCGCGCGGCGAGAGGGGTCCGTCGGCGAGGCCGTACTCGGCGTCCTGATGCTCGCCGTGCCGGACCAGATAGATGTAATGCGTCACAACTCGCTCGCCTCGTCTCCGGCTCCGCGGCCGGGATGCTTCCAGCCTATGTCACGGATCGGACACGGCGACCCCGGGTCGGGTCAGCTCGCCGCCCGGGTGAGCTCGGCCAGCTGCGCTCGGCCGAGGGCGACACCCGCGCCCTGCATGAGCTCGTCGACCTGCTCGGTGGCGAAGGCGTTCACGATGGGCGCCGCGATCGTGCGCTGCGCGAGCAGCCAGCCGATCGCGACCGCGGCGACGGGAACCTGCAGCTCCCCCGCGGCGATGTCGAGCGCCCGCAGCACCTTGATGCCCCGGCGGTTGATGTTGCCGCGCAGCTGCATGCCCCGCACGCCCTGCAGCGACTGCTTCGAGCGATGCCGACCGGACAGGAAGCCGTGCTCGAGGGCGTGCGACGGGGTGACCGCGAGCCCCTGAGCGGCGGCGACGAGCCGGAGGTCTCCCTCGAAGCCTGAGCGGCGCATCAGGTTGTACGGCTCGTCCAGCACCTCGATGCGCGGGTAGCCGGCCGAGGCCAGGATCCGCGCCTCCACGAGACGCTCCGCCGTGAAGCCGAAGGCGCCGAGCGCCCGCACCTTGCCGGTCTCGACGAGCCACTCGGCGGTGGCCAGCGTGTCTTCCAGGGCGCTGCCGTCGTCAACCGTGCCGTCGAGGTAGAGCACGTCGATGCGCTCCACGCCGAGGCGTGTCAGAGAGGCCTCGGCCGCGCGCACCAGGTTCACCGATCCGATGCCCGGATTGTCGGGATGGCCGCCGACGCGCACGCTCAGGACGATGTCCTCGCGGTTGCGGCGCGACGCCAGCCACCGGCCGATGATGTGCTCGCTGCGGCCTGCGGCGAAGCTGTCGGCCGTGTGCACGGCGTTGCCGCCGAAGTCGGCATAGCGGTCGAGGATGTGCACCGCGGTGTCGGCGTCGGTGTTCCACCCGAACTCGGCGCCGCCGAGGATGAGCGGGAACGTGCGGATGCCGGTTTCGGCGAGCGGCACGCGCAGGCTGGTTCCGATGCCGGGGCCGACCACCGGGATCGGCGCCGACGGATGCGGCGTGACCACCGCGGACGCGGTCGTGACGGCAGGCGAACCACCACCGACTGCGGATCCGGTTCCGGATCCGACGCTGAAGAGACGCATGCGATCACCCCCGTGTCTGCTGCGTTGTGTTCTGGGACGCACCCCCCGGTGCGTCCCTTCGAGAGTAAGGGAGGCCGCGGACAGTTCCGTTCATTGAGTCGTCCAGGAGGCGAACAACGTGTAACGTTTCGATCACAGGAACGGAAAAAGGCCCGTCTTGTCCCCCTTTCGGTGGACAAGACGGGCCCTTTCGTGCGAAGGGTCAGGCCTCGGCGGTCTCCGCGGCCGGCGCTGCGGCCTCGGCCGGAGCCTCGTCGATCACGGGCTCGAGCGAGAGCTTGCCGCGGTCGTCGATCTTCGTGATCTTCACGAGGATCTTCTGGCCGACGGAGAGCACGTCGTCGACGTTCTCCACGCGCTTGCCACCGGCGAGCTTGCGCACCTCGGTGACGTGCAGCAGACCGTCCTTGCCCGGGAGCAGGGAGACGAACGCACCGAACGTCGCGATCTTGACGACCGTGCCCAGGAACTGCTCGCCGACCTCCGGGTTGGTCGGGTTGGCGATCGCGTTGACCTGGGCGCGGGCGGCCTCGGCCGAGGGGCCGTCGGTCGCGCCGATGTAGACGGTGCCGTCCTCCTCGATGGAGATCTGCGCGCCGGTCTCGTCCTGGATCGCGTTGATCGTCTTGCCCTTGGGGCCGATCAGCTCGCCGATCTTGTCGACCGGGATCTGCACGCTGATCACGCGCGGCGCGGTCGGCGCCATCTCGTCCGGGCTGTCGATCGCCGCGTTCAGCACGTTCAGGATCGTCAGACGCGCTTCCTTGGCCTGGGTCAGCGCGCCGGCGAGCACCTCGGAGGGGATGCCGTCGAGCTTCGTGTCCAGCTGGATCGCGGTGACGAACTCGCTCGTGCCGGCGACCTTGAAGTCCATGTCGCCGAGGGCGTCCTCGGCGCCGAGGATGTCGGTGAGCGCCGCGTAGCGGGTCTCACCGTCGACCTGGTCGGACACGAGGCCCATCGCGATGCCGGCGACCGGTGCGCGCAGCGGCACACCCGCGTTCAGCAGCGACAGGGTCGAGGCGCAGACGGAGCCCATCGAGGTGGATCCGTTGGAGCTGAGCGCCTCGGAGACCTGACGGATCGCGTACGGGAACTCCTCGCGGGTCGGCAGCACCGGCACGAGCGCGCGCTCGGCGAGGAAGCCGTGCCCGATCTCGCGACGCTTCGGCGAGCCCACCCGGCCGGTCTCACCGGTCGAGTAGGGCGGGAAGTTGTAGTGGTGCATGTAGCGCTTGCTCGTCGTCGGGGACAGCGAGTCGATCTGCTGCTCCATCTTGAGCATGTTCAGCGTGGTGACGCCCAGGATCTGTGTCTCGCCGCGCTGGAAGATCGCGGAGCCGTGCACGCGCGGGATGACCTGCACCTCGGCGTCGAGCGGGCGGATGTCCGCCAGTCCTCGACCGTCGATGCGGACGCCCTCGGTGAGGATCCGGCCGCGCACGATCTTCTTCGTGACGGACTTGTAGGCGCCGGAGAACTCGGCGAGCGCGGCCTCGGGCTGCTCGCCCGCCTCGACGGCGGCGACGAGCTCGGCCTTGACGCGGTCCTTGACGCGGTCGTCCGCGTTCTGGCGCTCCTGCTTGTCGGCGATCTGGTAGACGTCGACGAGCTCGGCGTACGCGCGCTCTGCCACGAAGTCGTAGGTGCCCTCGCTGTACGGCAGGAAGACCGGGTAGACGCCCGGCTCCTTCGAGGCCTGGGCGGCGAGCTCGGCCTGAGCCTTGACCAGCTGCGAGATGAAGGGCTTGGCGGCCTCGAGGCCCTGCGCGACGATGTCCTCGCTGGGCTTGGTGGCGCCGGCCTTGATCAGGTTCCAGCTGCCCTCGGTGGCCTCGGCCTCGACCATCATGATCGCGACGTCCTCGGTGCCGTCACCCTTGGTGACGACGCGACCGGCGACGACGAGATCGAAGACGGCCTGCTCGACCTGCTCCGCGTTCGGGAACACGACCCACTGGTCCGCGTGCTCGCCGTGACCGGGGATGAACGCGAGGCGCACACCGGCGATCGGGCCGGAGAACGGCAGACCCGAGATCTGGGTCGAGGCGGAGGCCGCGTTGATCGCCAGCGCGTCGTAGTACTCGCCCGGAGCGATGCTCAGGACGGTGATCACGATCTGCACCTCGTTGCGGAGGCCGTCGACGAACGACGGGCGCAGCGGGCGGTCGATGAGACGGCAGACGAGGATCGCCTCGGTCGAGGGGCGGCCCTCGCGGCGGAAGAACGAGCCGGGGATCTTGCCGGCGGCGTAGGAGCGCTCCTCCACGTCGACGGTCAGCGGGAAGAAGTCGAAGCCCTCGCGCGGCGACTTGCTGGCGCTCGTCGCCGAGAGCAGCATCGTCTCCTCGTCGAGGTAGGCGGCGACCGCGCCCTGCGCCTGCTGCGCGAGGCGACCCGTCTCGAAGCGGACGGTGCGGGTGCCGAAGCGGCCGTTGTCGAGAACGGCCTCGGTGGCGGTGATTTCAGGACCTTCCAAGAGGTCTCTCCTTCTTTGTTTAGGCTCGCTCTCCCGTGTGGAGCGCGAGCATGGACGGATGCGCACAGAGGCATCCTGTTCGATGCTATCAGTGCGGGTGTCGCGACCGCTCGCCGTCGGCGTGAGCGCGCCGCCTTCGAGGCGGGCCTCGTGCTGCGGCCCGCGGGGGCGCTGGCGTTCGACATCCCGTTCGAAGGCGCCGCGATGCGGGCCTACCTGTGCCGGCCGAGTGGCGGGAGACCGAGAGCCGGCCGCTGATCGTCCTCGTGAACGGATACGACGCGACCGCGGCCGATCTCCACTTCGCCTCGGGCGTGGCTGCGAGTCGTCGCGGCTACCACTGCCTCATCTTCGAGGGCCCCGGTCGACTTCACGGCGGCCGAGGGCGCAGGGATGCACTGCGAGATGAAGAACCGGTCGCTGCTCAACCGTCGCGCGCTGGACTGGCTCGACGACGTGTTCTCGGTCTGAGCGAACGGCACGCGCACCGGCCGCGAGGCGCGGTCACACCTCGCTGGGTTCGCGCACGCCGCGCTCGCGCCCCAGGCGCACATAGTCGTCGTGCTTGGCGCTGCGGCCGTCCCCGGCCGCGCGCCCGTGCAGCCGGCGCCAGACCCACGGCAGCGCGTGCCGCCGCCACCACACGCCTGCCCCGGTGCGCTCGGTCTCGTGCAGGGCCTCGTCGAGCGCGCCGAGCTCATCCGCCAGGGGCACGCCGAGTGCGACGCCCGCTCGGTAGGCGAGGAAGCGGTGCCCGCGGCTGGAGAGGTGGACGAGATCCTCGCCCCAGTTCGGCCGCTCGGCGAGCTGCGGGTGCAGGTCCGTGTCGAGGAGGATCGCACCCTGGCGCCGGGCGATGCCGGCGAGCGCGGTGGCCCAGGCCGAGAATCGGCGGGTGTAGACCCGGGCCGCCGGGTTGCCCGGCAGGAACGCCGTCACCAGGAGCACGTCGGCGCCGGCTTCGCGCAGCTGTCGCACGGCATCCTCGAGGCGCACAGCCAGGAGCGGCACCGAGACGCGCTGCTTCACCAGATCGTTCGCACCGACCAGGATCGAGACCAGATCCGGGCGCAGCTGCAGCGCGCGGTGCAGCTGCGTCCCGCACACGTCCTGGACGCGCTTGGATCGGATGGCGAGATTGGCGTAGTCCAGCGGCTCCTGTGCGGCCAGCAGCAGCGCGAGGCGGTCCGCCCAGCCGCGCAGCGCTCCGTCGGGTCCGGGGTCGCACAGTCCCTCGGTGAGGGAGTCGCCGAGGGCCACATAGCGCCGCCAGTGCTTGCGCTCCCCCGCGGGCGTCGGCTCCGGACGCACGGCGCGAGGCGCCCGCAAGCCCGCATCGACACGGTGCAGCTCCTGCGCCTCGGCGAAGTGGTCCAGGAGCTGGTCGCACACCGCGCTCCAGCTGCGACCCTCCACCGCCTCGCGTCCGGCGCGGCCGAACGCCTGGCGCTTGCGCGCATCGCCGGCGAGATCCCGCACGCGCTCGCGCAGATCCTGCAGGTCGCCCGGGCGGTACAGCCAGCCGTCGATGCCCTGCCGCACCAGGTCGAGCGGTCCGCCCCGGCCGGTCGCGACCACAGGGATCCCGCTCGCGTGCGCCTCCTGCAGCGTCTGACCGAACGTCTCGCTCTCGCCCGGGTGCACGAAGACGTCGAAGGACGCCATGACCTCGGCGAGCTGCGGCCCGCTGAGATGCCCGAGGAACGCCGCTGCGGGCAGCAGCGCCTCCAGTCGCGGGCGGGACGGACCGTCGCCGACGATCACGAGCCGCACGCCGGGCAGATCCGCGAGGACTGCCAGGTCCTCCACCTGCTTCTCCGGCGCGAGCCGGCCCACGTAACCCACCACCACCTCGGCGCCGGCACGGTGCTCCCCCCCGTTCGCCCGACGGTCGGGATGGAACCGCTCTGCGTCGACGCCGCGGCCCCATCGTCGCACCCGATCGACGCCGAGCCGGACGAGCTGCTCCTCCGATTCGGACGATGGGGCGAGCGTGAGCGTGGCGCGTCGGTGCAGCCGCGCGATGTGCGCCTCGGCGAGCGCCGTGGTGAGCGAGACCCCGTAGCGGGCGGCGTAGGCGGCCACGTCGGTCTGGTATGCGGCGACCGCCGGAACGCCGATCCGCTCGGCCGCGAGCGCGCCCCTCCAGCCGAGGGCGAACGGCGAGGCGAGATGCACGACGTCGGGTTCGAAGCGCGCGAGGGCCCCGGACAGCCGGTGCGCGCTCGAGGTGCCCACGCGCACGGTGCGATAGCCGGGGAGGGCGACCGAGGGGATCGCCTCGATCCGGGCGTGCCCGATCATCCGCGGCATGTCCGCGGCGGCGGGGGCGTACACCCGGGCCTCATGCCCGTGGCGCTCGAGATGGCGGAGGATCTGCAGGACGGACCCGGTCACGCCGTTCATGTGCGGGAGGAAGGACTCCGTCACGATCGCTGCTCTCACGAGATCAGGATCCCGCTCCCATCCGCCCCCGATCGCCGGGAACGGCCGACGTCGCGCAGTGTTCACCGGATGCACGGCCCGAGGTCACCCGGCGTCCTCCACCACGCCGCCTGCACGTCCGATTCCGTTCCCCGTCGTGGCGCCCTGGCCGCGGAGGTGCAGCACGCCATAGGCTGGCGCGCATGAGTACCGACGACACCGCCGCCGACATGAAGCGCAAGTTCAAGGAGGCGCTCGACAAGAAGAACGCTCAGCAGCACCGGGGCGAGGCGCATCTGGACGGCGACTCCGCCGTTCACAGCGCGCACGGCGCGCAGACCAGGCGCGAGTTCCGCCGCAAGAGCGGCTGATCCCGACTCCCTCGCAGGGGCGTCGACGAACGATCGTCGGCGCCCCTGCGCATCGGTCCGGCGAGAAGCACCGGTCCGGCGAAGAAGCATCGGTCCGGCGAAGAAGAGGATGCGGATCACAGGCAGTGGGATTAGCGTCGAAGTCGTGACCGCCTCGCATCCTGCCCCCGCACGCCCGCACCGCGTGCGCGCGGCGCGGGCGGCGCTGACTCTGGCGATCGGCACGGCGCTCGTGATCCCGCTGTCGGTGGCCGCCCCTGCCTACGCCGACGACTACCCCTCCTGGCAGGACGTGCAGAACGCCCAGGGGAACGAGCAGGCCACGCAGGATCAGATCACGAAGATCAACGACGCGCTCGCCACCACGCAGCAGAAGGCCGCAGATGCGTCGACGGCCGCGATGAAAGCCGCCCAGGCCGCGGATGCCGCGCGCACCGAGGCCCGTTCGGCGGCACAGCGCGCCGAGCAGCTCACCGCGCAGGCCGATGCCGCGGAGCAGGCGGTGCAGCAGACCCATGAGCAGGTCGGCACCGTCGTCGCCCAGCGCGCCCGCACCGAGACCGCATCGCCGCTGGCGGTGCGGTTGTTCACCTCGGCGGATCCGGACGAGCTGCTCACCCGCCTCGGCGTCATGCAGAAGCTCGACGCGACCTGGGCGACGATCGGGGAGCGCGCGATCGCCGAGCAGGGGGTCGCCACCTCCCTGCAGAGCCAGGCGCAGACCGCCCGCTCGGCACGCGACGCGCTCGCGACCGCTGCGGCACAGGCCGCGCAGAAGGCCCAGGACGAGGCGGACGCAGAAGCGGCGGCCGTGAAGGATCTGCAGGGTCACCAGGCCACGATGTACGCGCAGCTCGCCACGCTGAAGAACACCACCGCCGATGTGGAACGGCGTTATCAGATCGGCCAGCAGGTTGCCGCACAGTCCGCGGCCGAGCAGGCGGAGCGCGATCGTCAGGCCCGGCAGGCCGCGGACAGCAGCGGCTCCAGCAGCTCCGGCAGCGGTAGCGGTTCCGGAGACTCCGGCTGGGTGGACACCAGCGGCGTCAACGTCGATCCGGCCGGTGCGCAGGCCTATGCGGCGGGCCAGCTGGGCAACTACGGCTGGGGACAGGACCAGTTCCCCTGCCTGTACCGGCTGTGGATGCAGGAATCCAGCTGGCGGGCCGACGCGCTGAATCCCGACAGCGGCGCATACGGCATCCCGCAGGCCCTTCCCGCGTCGAAGCTCGCCGCGGCCGGAGCGGACTGGCGCACCAACGGGAACACCCAGATCGACTGGGGCCTGAACTACATCCAGAACCGCTACGGATCCCCGTGCGGCGCCTGGGCGCATGAGGTCGCGAACAACTGGTACTGACAGACATGGGGAGGGCGCTCATCGGCACTCCTCCCCATGTCCGTTCCGGTTTCCGGATCAGCGGCGCACGACGCGCTCCCTCGCGCGCTCCCGCTTCGCGGCCATCTCGTGGACAGCGGCGCGCCCGAGCGTCTCGGTGCCGACCGGCTCCATGGTCGGTGCGCCGCCGGCGTGCGAATCGACGCCGTCCAGCGCCGACTCATCGAACGGTCGTGCCCCGGAGAGCACCAGACGCACCTGCTCCGCGTCGATCTGCTTCGTCCAGGTGCCGATGAGGATCGTGGCGACGGCATTGCCGGTGAAGTTGGTCAATGCGCGCCCCTCGGACATGAAGCGGTCGATGCCCACGATCACGCCCACGCCGTTCACGAGGTCGGGACGATACGCCTGCAGGCCGCCCGCCAGCGTCGCGAGCCCGGCGCCGGTGACCCCCGCAGCACCCTTGCTCGCGATGATCATGAAGACGAGCAGGCCGATCTGCTCGGGGATCGACATCGGCTGGCCGAGGCCCGTCGCGATGAACAGCGATGCCATCGTCAGATAGATCGCCGTGCCGTCGAGGTTGAACGAGTATCCGGTCGGCACGGTGATGCCCACGACCGGCTTCGCCACGCCCAGGTGCTCCATCTTGGCGATCAGCCGGGGCAGCGCCGACTCGGAAGACGAGGTCCCGACGATCAGCAGGTACTCGCGCGCCAGGTATCTCATGAGCTGGAAGATGTTCACCCGTGCCACGAGCAGCAGCACTCCGCCGAGCACCACGACGATGAACACGATGCAGGTGAGATAGAACGCGCCGAGGAGGATCCCGAGGCTCCAGATCGCGGCGACACCGGTCCTGCCGACCACGGCGGCGATCGCACCGAAGGCGCCGAGCGGCGCGAGCCAGAGGATCATGCCGAGCACGCGGAACACGAGCGTCTGCAGGTGCTTGATCGCCGTCATGACGGGGGCGCCGCGCTCCCCCAGCCCCTGCAGCGCGAACCCGACGAGCAGCGCGATGAAGAGCACCTGCAGCACGCTCTCGCCGGTGAAGGCGCCGAAGAACGTGGCCGGGATGATGCCGAGGATGAAGTCCTGCGTCGTCTTCGCCTCGGTCGTCGCCACCTGGTAGGTCGCGCCAGCCATGTGCAGTCCCTCACCGGGGTGGATGATGTTGCCCACGACCAGGCCGATCGCCAGGGCGAACGTCGACATCACCATGAAGTAGACGAGCGCGAGCCCGCCGATCTTGCCGACCGTCGCCGCCTTCGCGATGGACCCGACGCCGATCACGATCGTGCAGAAGATGATCGGCGCGATCATCATCTTGATGAGGCTCACGAATCCCTTGCCGACGGGTTCGAGGCCCTGCGCGAACTGCGGGAACAGGAGCCCCACCGCGATCCCGAGACCCACGGCGATGAGCACCGACACATAGAGCCAGGTGTGCTTGTCCCAGGAGTTCTTGCCGCGGCGCCAATCGTGCCGCGGGAGAGTGAAACCTTCGGTGAGAGCCATCATCGCCTCCGCTGAGTGAACGTGACGCCCGCACCGCTGCGGGCGGGCCGTGCCGACCATCGTGCGGGTCCGCGGCACTGCGCGGCGAGTTCTGGTCGTATTGAAACCAGCACGGATCCCGTCCGGGTCGCCGCCGGCCGCAGGAGCTCGCGCATACTGGCTGAGGAGGTCCGATCGGCGATGGCGACGACAAGACGCGGCGGCGCGCGCAGCGCGGCATCACGGGTGTTCGCGCTGCTGATCGGATCCGTCCTGGTGATCGGCGCCGCGATCGGGGCGTTCCTCACCGGGGAGGCGCAGGCCTCGGCGCGGCAGGAGGCCGAGCACGTCACCGCGGCGATCGCGCACGCGCTCTCGGCGGCTCCCGCGATCGAGGCCGCCGTGACCGCGACCGACCGCCCGTCGGCCGAGGAGGATCTGCGCGCGTACGTCGAGTCCGTGCGCACCGGGGCGGGGCTCGACTTCATCACCGTCATGGACCGCGACGGCGTGCGCCTCACGCACCCTGATCCGGCGCGCATCGGCGAGAGGTATCTCGGCACGATCCCCGCAGATGGTCGCCCCCTCACCGAGCAGTACACGGGCACGCTCGGTCCGTCCGTGCGCACGATCGCCCCCGTGCACGACGCGAGCGGCGCGGTCGTCGGCTGGGTGTCGGCGGGGGTGACGGTGGAATCGCTCGCCGGGGCGCTGCTGCGGCGCCTGCCCGTGATCGTGCTGCTGTCCCTCGCCGTCGTGGCGCTGGGCGCGATCGGGGCTGTGCTCGCACGGCTCGCGACGCGGCGCATCACCGGCGATCTGGACGCCCGCGACGTGCGCGAGGCCGTGGCCGGATACGAGTCGGTGCGCACGCTCGGCGAGGCGCTCCGGGCGCAGACGCACGAGCACGGCAATCGCCTGCACACCGCCCTGTCGCTGCTGGAGCTCGACCGGCGCGACGAGGCGATCGCGCTGCTGTCCGAATCGTCCCTGCAGAGCCAGTCCGTGATCGACCAGATGACGCTCCGGGACGGGGATCCGACGCTCGGCGCACTGCTGCTGGGCAAGGCCTCGCAGGCGAAGGAGCGGGGCGTGCGCTGGCAGGTGCACGTGGATCCCGCGGCTCCCCGCGCGGATCTGACCCCGGTCGATGCGGTCGCCGTGGTCGGCAACCTCATCGACAACGCGCTCGACGCCGCGCCTCAGGCCGAGACGGGCGCCGACCGCTGGGTGCGGGTCGACGTGACAGGGGCCGACGGCGGCGCGGTCACCATCACGGTCTCGGACGGCGGTCCCGGCATCCCCGCGGACGTCCGCGAGCAGATCTTCGAGCACGGCTTCTCCACCAAGCCGAGCGACCGCTCCGGGCGGGGCGTCGGACTCGCCCTCGTGCGCGACATCGTGACGACCGCGGGCGGCAGCATCGAGCTGTCCGCCGACCCGACCGCGTTCCGCGTGACGCTGCCCGGCGTCCGTGCCGAGGGGAGGACAGGATGATCGGCGTCCTGCTCGTGGACGACGACCCGCTCACGCTCGAACTGCACGCGGCGTACATCGCGCGGCTCGAGGGATTCGAGGTCGTCGGCGAGTGCACCGGTGTCCGTGCCGCGCTGAACGCCCTCACCGCCGACGCGGAGCGGATCGACCTCGTGCTGCTGGACCTCACGATGCCCGACGGATCCGGCATCGACGTGCTGCGACGCATCCGCGGCGCCGGCAGCGCGATCGACGTGATCGCCGTGACCAGCGTGCGCGACGTCGAGGCCGTCCGGCGGATGTCGGCCCTGGGCGTCGCCCAGTACCTGCTCAAGCCGTTCCCGTTCGCCGTCTTCCGCGAACGCCTGCTGCAGTTCCGAGACCGGCATGACCGCGCAGTCGCGCTCGCGGGTGCCGCCAGCCAGGAGGAGATCGACGCCCTGATCGGGGGCCCCACGACAGGCGCGATCGCCCTTCCGAAGGGGCTCGCCGCCGAGACGCTGCAGACGGTGACGGCTGTGCTGCGCGCGCACGGCGAGCTCTCGGCTGCGGAGGCCGCTCCCCTCGTCGGCGTCTCCCGGGTCACCGCGCGGCGCTACCTGGAGCACCTCGTCACCCAGCAGGTCGCGATCCGCGCCCCGCGTTACGGAACCCCGGGCCGCCCGGAGACCGCGTACCGGCTGGCCGGGGCGGCCTCGGCCCCGCGCTGACAGCGCTGCCGGCTGCGGCCCGCATCACGATGGTCGGCCGTGCCGTCGGCGCGGTGATAACGTCGTCCTGTCCTCAGGGCGGGGTGCGAGTCCCCACCGGCGGTGTCGCGGCATGTCCGCGCGAGCCCGCGAACGGTCCCCATGGTGGGGACCGCCGATCCGGTGCGATTCCGGAGCCGACGGTCACAGTCCGGATGAGAGAGGACAGAAGGAGCACCACCATGCCCAGAATCGCCATCGTCGCCGCGCAGTGGCACGCCGAGATCGTCGAGCAGGCCGTGTCGGCCTTCCTGGAACGGCTTCGAGAGCTCGGCATCGACCAGGTCGACGTGTACCGCGTCCCCGGAGCTTTCGAGATTCCGCTGCACGCCCAGCGCCTGGCGCGCACCGGCCGCTACGAGGCCATCGCCACGAGCGCGCTCGTGGTGGACGGCGGGATCTACCGGCATGACTTCGTCGCCGGATCCGTCGTCGACGCGCTCATGCGCGTGCAGCTGGAGACGGACGTGCCGGTGTTCTCCGCGGTGCTCACTCCGCACCACTTCCACGAGCATGACGAGCACCAGGACTACTTCCGGCGCCACTTCTCCGTCAAGGGCCGCGAACTCGCCGAGGCCGTGTCTGCCACGGTGCAGAGCCTCGCCGCGATCGGCTGACCGACCCGCGGAAAGAGCAGCTCGACCAGCCCCGCGATGCCGGCGTCGCCCGGCTCGGACGGCGCCCCCGGGGAGTTCGGCACGAGCGCGTGCAGGAGCCGGCCGGCCGAGACCAGGGAGGCGAGGCCGGAACGGCGCGGGGCGTCGGGAGCTCCACCCAGCATGCGCAGATCGATCCCGACGATCGTCGACCGCGCAGGTGCCTGACGGAAGTCCACGCGCGCGTCGATCGGGGCATCGTCGAGCTCGTCGAGTGCGAGGGACGCGCCGCGACCCGCGGTCGGTTCGGTCAGCTCCCCCGACGCGACCGCGAGTGCAGCCGGCGACGTCGCGCCGGACATCTCGCGCTGCACGGTGCCGGCGCGGCGCACACCGTCGAGGAGCGCGGCGGCCGCGCCGTCCGCGCCGTCCGCGGACAGCGCCTCGTGAGGTTCGACGGCCGACGGGCGGTGTCGAAGCCGTCACCGCAGGGCAGCAGCAGCGTTCCGTCCCGCGCACGGTCGAGGGCGTCGAAGGCAGAGAGAAGGGGATGACGCCACCCGGGGATGCCCCCACGGACATTCCCGGCGGCGTCACACCCCCTGGGCGCGAGCCCCGCCTACTCCCCCGCGAGGCCCCCCAGCAGGTGCCCGAAGGAGCGTCCTTCGCCCAGATAGTTGCCCGGATCGAAGGGATCCTTGTCGGCCGCCGGCTCGCGCCGGGCCATCGCCTCGGCGAGCTCCCGCGCGCCGCGCTCGACCCGGGTGCTGAGCGGAGCCACCTCGTCGGCGTTCGCGCCCCAGTCGCTCGACGCGGCGAACACACCGGTCGGCACGGGCTCGGCGTGCAGGTAGGTGAACAGCGGCCGGATCGCGTAGTCGATCGCGAGCGAGTGCCGCGCCGTACCCGCGTTCGCCCCGATCAGCACCGGCTTGCCCGTGAGCGCGTCCGGATCCAGGACGTCGATGAACGACTTGAACAGACCGGAATAGCTCGTCGAGAAGATCGGCGTGACGGCGATCAGTCCGTCGGCCGAGATCACCGTGTTGATCGCCGAGTCGAGGGCCGGCGGCGCGAACCCGGTGAGCAGGTTGTTCGTGATGTCATGCGCGAGGTCGCGCAGCTCGATCACGTCGACGCTGACCTCGGAGCCGAGCTCGGTGAGCCGCCGGGCGGTCTCCGCCGCGAGGCGGTCGGCGAGCATGCGCGTGGAGGACGGATTGCTGAGCCCCGCGGAGATCACCGCGATGCGACGTGCGCTCATCTCAGTTCGCCCCCTTCATGGCCGCGGCGCCGAACGAGGATCCTTGCACAGGCTCAGCGACCGCCGCGGCCGGAACCGCACCGCCGTCCTGATAAGGCGAGCCCGCGGTGAGGTTGTCGCCGCGGTTCGCACCGGGACGCGCCTCGCGCGACGGACCGTCGCCGTACACGGCCCTGACGCGGTCGGCGTGGGTCGGCGCGTCCGGCACCATGTCGGGACGGTTCTGTGCGAGCTCCTTCCGGAGCACCGGCACGACCTCGCCTCCCAGCAGGTCGATCTGCTCGAGCACGGTCTTCAGCGGCAGGCCGGCGTGGTCCATCAGGAACAGCTGGCGCTGGTAGTCGCCGAAGTGGTCGCGCATCGCGGCGTAGCGGTCGATCACCTGCTGCGGCGAGCCGACGGTGAGCGGCGTCATCTCCGTGAAGTCCTCCATCGACGGGCCGTGGCCGTAGACCGGGGCGTTGTCGAAATAGGGACGGAAGTCGTTCACCGCGTCCTGCGAGTTCGGGCGGATGAACGCCTGCCCGCCGAGACCGACGATCGCGGTCTCGGGTGCGCCGTGTCCGTAGTGCGCCCAGCGCTGCCGATACAGCTCGATCAGGCGCTGGTAGTGCTCCTTGGGCCAGAAGATGTTGTTCGCGAAGAAGCCGTCACCGTAGTAGGCGGCCTGCTCGGCGATCTCGGGCGTGCGGATGGATCCGTGCCACACGAACGGCGCGACGCCGTCGAGGGGGCGCGGGGTCGACGTGAAGCCCTGCAGCGAGGTGCGGAACTTGCCGTCGAAGTCCACGACGTCCTTGGTCCACAGCTCGTGCAGCAGCGCGTAGTTCTCGATCGCGAGCGGCAGGCCCTGACGGATGTCCTTACCGAACCAGGGGTAGACCGGGCCGGTGTTGCCGCGGCCCATCATGAGGTCCATGCGGCCGCCCGACACGTGCTGCAGCATCGCGTAGTCCTCGGCGATCTTCACCGGGTCGTTCGTGGTGATGAGCGTCGTGGAGGTCGAGACGATCAGGCGCTCGGTCTGCGCGGCGAGTGCGGCGAGGAACGTCGTGGGGCTCGACGACCAGAACGGCGGATTGTGGTGCTCGCCGATGGCGAAGACGTCGAGGCCCACCTCTTCCGAGTGCCTGGCGATCGTGAGGGTGTTCTGGATCCGCTCCCGCTCACTCGGGGTCTCACCCGTGACCGGGTTGCGGGTGATGTCGCTGACCGACATGAGGCCGAACTGCATACCCGACCAGGTGCTCGACTCGCTCACTGCTGTCTCCTTCAGATTTCTATTCACTTGAATATATCTGGTAGAACCGGAGAAAGTCAGGACTATTCCCCGATCCGTTCAGCTGGAGATCGCAACAGCGCGACGCGTCCCATTCCACGCGTGTGCGATGTACCAGACCAGCAGCGCGAGCAGCACGAGCTCGGCGGCGATGTAGCCGTAGTGCAGCCAGGACGGGCCGGGGTCTCCGCCCCCGATGATGATGTCGCTGCGCGCGTTCAGCGCGGGACGGATCCCGAGATCCTGGATCGCACTGACCACCAGGACCGCACCGATCAGGATCCACCCGCGCCGATCCTCCCTCGGTGCGAGCAGGCCCAGCACGATGAGGGCGACGAGGAGCACCACCCCGGCGATCGAGAGCGCGTTGAACACCAGCCGTCCGATGCCCAGCCCCAGCGGAAGCGTGATGCCGGGAGCGAGGAACTTCAGCGGCGTCTCGATGAACGACAGCCCGCCGATCAGGCCGATCCAGACGGCGGGCACGACGAGACGCAGGAGGTTCACCACGCGGAGCATGCCTTCCACGCTACTCCGGCGATCGCGCGGCCTCTCCAGTGTCAGGCGAACAGCCCCGCCCCGACGTAGGAGCCCTTCCCGGCACCGGGCGGGATCGCCCAGATCCCGGATCCGATGTGCTTGATGTACTCGCTCATCAGGTCGGTGGACAGCCGCTTCTGCAGCGTGACGAACTGCTCGGGCCGCCGCTGGTACGAGAGGAAGAACAGCCCCGCGTCGAGGCGCCCGAGATCGTTGTTGCCGTCGACGTAGTTGTAGCCGCGGCGCAGGATCCGGATGCCGTCGTTGACCGTCGGGTGCGCGAGGCGGACGTGCGCATGCTCGTCGATGCGGCCGTGGAACGACGGCTCGGTGTTCTCATCACCGCCGGACAACGGCGCGCCGCTGCCCTTGGCGCGACCGATGGTGCGGTCCTGCTCGGCGAGGCGCAGCCGATCCCAGGTCTCGATGAGCATCGCGATCTTGCGCGCGACGAGGTAGGAGCCTCCCGCCATCCAGGCGGGTTCGTCCTTCTCCCCCACCCAGACGTGGTCCGTGAGCGCTCTCGCGTCGTCGGCGAGGATGTTCGCCGTGCCGTCCTTGTAGCCGAACAGGTTGCGAGGCGTCTGCTGATCGGACGACGTCCGCGAGGTGCGCCCGAAACCGAGCTGCGACCAGCGCAGCCGCGCGCGGCCGAAGGCGATGCGGCTGAGGTTGCGCACCGCGTGCACGGCCACCTGGGGGTCGTCCGCGCACGCCTGGATGCACAGGTCGCCTCCGGTGTAGGCCCGGTCGAGCGCGTCCCCGACGAACCCCGGCAGGTCGGCGAGCGCGGGGGGACGTCGATCCGCGATCCCGAACCTGTCGCCCTCAGCGAGGAACAGCGACGGACCGAGACCGAACGTGATCGTCAGCCCCGCCGCCGAGAGCCCCTGCGCCTCGCCGGTGTCGTCCGGGGGCGCCTGGGGAGATCCGCCGACGGCGCCGGACGCGCTGACGTCGAGCCCCTTGGCGAGGCGCGACGCGGCGTAGCTCCAGTCCTGCAGAAGCGAGATGAGGTCATCCCGGCTCGCGCGCGGCATCATATCGAAGCTCGCGAAGTGCAGGTGCTCCTGCACGCGCGTGGTGATGCCTGCCTGGTGAGCGCCCTCGAAGGCGAACTCGTCCTCGGGGGCGGATCCGGACAGCACGCCGCTCGAAGCGACGGCCGCCGCACCGCCCGCACCGACGGCGATGCCGGCGACGCCGCTGCCGAGCGCCCAGCCGAGCAGGCCGCGCCTGGTGATGGCCGGACGCCGGGTCTCCTCGGGTGCGGCCCCCTCGAAAGCCGCCGGGGTCGACGTCCCGCCGGGGAGCGGCGCATCCGCCGGGGCCGGGGTCTCGACGGGCGCCGAGCCGGCAGGCGGCACGGCCCCGTCGACAGGGTCGGATGCGGTCATCTCAGCCGAGGATCGTGCTGGTGAGCTTGGAGAGCGGCTCGGCGAGCGCGTTCAGCAGGTCGGTGAGGTCGCGCTTCTGCGTCTCGGTGACGGTGGAGTACGGGGCGAACCCGTCCTTCAGGGATCCGTGCACGGCGAGCTCGGCCTCCAGCGACGAGAAGCCGCGGTCGATCTGCTGCACGAGCTTCTTGCCCTCGGCGCCCTTGCCCTCCGCGAACTCGCGGACGACGGAGAACGCCATCTTGGATCCCTCGACGTTGGCCGCGAAGTCGGACAGGTCGGTGCCGGACCACCAGTCCTCCTCGCCGGTGATCTTGCCGTTGGCGACCTCGTCCAGCAGCGAGATCGCGCCGTTGGAGATGCCGGCGATGCCCTGCGCGTCGAGATCCTTCAGGAAGGCGTCCGAGTGCACGTGGTCGTACAGCTCCTGCAGGTCCGCGAGGAGCTTGTCCGCGTAGACGGCGCGCTCGGCGGGCGTCGACGGCGCCCAGTCCTGGGTCGCCGGGGTCGTGCCGTCGGAGTTCATGGCGCCGGCGGCCGGGGCCCACAGGTCCTTCTCGATGCGGTGGAAGCCGGTCCAGTCGAGACCGTCGGCCTTGGCGTCGAGCTCCCGGAAGTCCAGGCGCGGATCCAGCGTGCCGAGCTTGTCGGCGACCGGTTCGATGCGCTCGTAGTAGGAGCGCACGGTCGAGAACTGCGCCTTCGCGGCGGTGTCGTCGCCGCCCCGGTAGGCGTCGGCGAAGGTCTTCGCGGCAGGGAGCAGCTGGTCGACCTGATCTTTCACATATGCGGCGTACTGGGTGACGGCCTTCTGCTTCTGCGCCGCGTCGCCACCGGTCTCGGCGACCTTCTCGCCACTCACGGCGAAAGCGGTCTTGCCGATGCCGGATCCGATCATGCCCGGTTTGCAGACCGTGAAGTACTTCCCGGGCTGCGCGACGACGGTGAGGGTCCGCGACGCGCCGGGCGCCACGTTCTCTACCTCGCCGACGATGCGCACGCCGTCCTCGGCCAGCAGATAGAACTCGGTGACCTCCTCGCCCTTGTTGCTCACGTCGAACGCGAGCGTGCCGCTGGTCGCGGTGCCTGCGGAGACGCTGCATGCATCCGCCGTGGACGAGACGGTCAGACGTCCGCCGGCGGCGACGTCGGACTTGGCGACGCACCCGGTGAGGGAGAGGCCGAGGGCGGCGACGGCGCCGAGGACGGCGACCGGTCGGAGGGCGATGGTCATGAGGCTCCTTCAGGGGTGGGCGAGGCGGTCGTCGACGCGGCACGAACGGCCGGCGACTCCACGGCGGCGGGCACGGCGGACGACGCCGACCCGGGGATGGACGGGGAAGACGAGGAGGAGGCGGCACGCGGCGACGGGCGGCGCAGTCCGCGCACGAACAGGGATCCGACGACCACGAGGTACAGCACCCAGGCGATGACCTGGAGCCAGCTCATCCGCGGCATGAAGCCGACGGTGGCCTGCAGCAGCACCGCGAGGGCGCTGTCGGGGCGGATCACTGAGGTGACGTCGAACGCCCAGCCGAACGGCAGACCGGACCAGCCGACGAGCACGGCACCCGCGGCATCGAGCGGGGCGGCCGACGTGAACGGCCCCGGGATCACGCCGGCCTCCTGCAGGTCGCTGATCGCATAGGCGAGGACGCCGGCCGCGATGATGACGAGGAAGCCGCCGGTCCAGGTGAAGAAACGGGACAGGTCGAGGCGGACGGCGCCTCGGGCGAGCAGCCAGCCGGCCAGCACGGCCACGACGAGACCGAGTGCGGCGCCGAGGATCGCCGAGGGCGCATCCCCGAAGGACTGCACCATCGACCACAGCAGCAACGTGGTCTCCACGCCTTCGCGGGCCACGGAGACGAACCCGACCAGTACGAGCGCCCAGACCGTGCCGGCCTCGAGCGCGCGATCGACGCCGCCCTGCAGCGTGGCCTTCATGGTGCGTCCGGCCTTGCGCATCCAGAAGATCATCCAGGTGACCATGCCGACGGCGACCAGCGACAACGTGCCCCCGATGATCTCCTGCCCCTGGAAGGTGAGCGCGTAGGCGCCGAAGGTGAGCACGGCGCCGATCACGAGTGCCAGCAGCACCGCGGCCCCGACACCGGCCCAGAGGCGCGGCAGCACGTCCCGCCGACCGAGACGCTTCAGGTAGGCGACGAGGATGCCGACGACGAGCGCGGCTTCGAGGCCTTCACGAAGGCCGATGAGGAAGGTGGCGAACACAGGGAAGCACTTTTCCAGGAGGAAGTCTTAGGTAAGGAATGCCTTACCTCAATGACCCTAGCATCCGCTCGACCGTGCTCCCGACCCGAGGACGGGCACGGCATCCGGCGAGGTAATCCTCGGCAACAAACCGCCGCCGTCCTCCAGACCCGGCCTAGCCTCGCCTCATGGCCGAACTCACCCTGCCGATCCTTGACCTCTCCCAGCTCGACGCCGGACCGCAAGCTGCGGCGGCCTTCCGCGACGACCTGCGCACCGCCACCCACGACGTCGGGTTCTTCTACCTGACCGGCACCGGCGTGACCCCGGCGCTGGAACGACGCCTGCACCAGGCGGCCAAGGACTTCTTCGCGCTGCCCGAGGCGGACAAGCTCGCGATCGAGAACGTGAAGAGCCCGCACTTCCGCGGGTACACGCGGATCGGCGGCGAGCGCACGCAGGGCAGGGTCGACTGGCGCGAGCAGATCGACATCGGCCCGGAACGGGAGTCCGTCGACGGCGGCCCCGGCTACAACCGGCTGATCGGCCCGAATCTGTGGCCGGACGCTCAGCCCGAGCTGCGCGAGGTCGTCTCGGAATGGCACGAGCATCTGTCCGGCGTGGCGCGGAAGCTGCTGCGCGCCTGGGCGCTCGCGCTCGGCGCCGAGGAGACCTACTTCGAGCAGAACTTCGGGGATCCGTCCACGCTCATCAAGATCGTCCGCTACCCGGGCACGCACGAACCCGAGCCGCAGCAGGGGGTCGGAGCGCACAAGGACTCCGGAGTGCTCACCCTGCTCTGGGTGGAGCCGGGCAAGGGCGGCCTGCAGGTCGAGCGCGACGGCGCGTGGGTCGACGCTCCGCCGGTCGACGGCGCCTTCGTCGTGAACATCGGCGAGCTGCTCGAGTACGCCACGGACGGCTACCTCAAGGCGACGAACCACCGCGTGGTCTCACCGCAGGCGCCGGACGAGCGGATCTCGATCCCGTTCTTCTTCAATCCCGCCCTCGACGCCCGCCTGCCGCTGATCGACCTGCCGGCGGATCTGGCCGGCCAGGCGCGCGGTGTGACGAAGGATCCGTCGAACCCGATCCACGCGCTCTACGGCGAGAACGCGCTGAAGTCGCGCCTGCGCGCGCACCCCGACGTCGCCGCGATCCACCACGCGGACCTGGTCGGCGCCCCGGTCTGAGCCGCCGAGCGTCGACGAGTCCGGGCTCGCCGCGCGAGAAACCGCTCCCTGCACGAGAAACCACGTCTGACGTGATGTCTCATGCGGGAAATGGTGTTTCATGGCGCGGCCGACCACACTCCGGACAAAGGTCGAGGCCCGCCCCACACCGTGGGACGGGCCTCGCAAGAATGTTTCGCGCGATATCACGCTGGCTGCGCTGCTTAGCGGCGGAGCCCCAGTCGCTCGATCAGCGAGCGGTAACGCTCGATGTCGACATCCTGGAGGTAGCCGAGCAGACGACGGCGCTGACCGACGAGCAGGAACAGGCCACGACGCGAGTGGTGGTCGTGCTTGTGCTCCTTGAGGTGCTCGGTGAGGTCCTTGATGCGCTGCGTCAGCATGGCAACCTGCACCTCGGGGGATCCGGTGTCACCGGGGTGCGTCGCGTACTCTTCGATGATCGCCTTCTTGACGTCTGCATCCAGTGCCATAGGTGATCCCCTTCCTCTTTGCTGCGCGGTGCCCGACGCCGACTGCGTGGGCTCTCTTTATCCGCGGCCGATCGAACGGCAACCGCACAAGTCTATCAGCACAGGACGGCTCCGCGCGCCGGACCGGATCCGGGTCTGCCCGCGCACCGATACGCTCGATGAGTGAGCCATCTGATCGATCTGAGCCCGTTCCGGCGGAGCCCGGCATTCGCCCGGATGTGGATCGGGTCCACGCTCAGCGGCATCGGCGGTCAGCTCACCGTCGTCACCGTCATGCTGCACGTGTTCGCACTCACGCACAGCACGTTCGCCGTCTCGATGATCGCGGTGGCGGGGCTCGTGCCGATGATCCTCGCCGGGCTCTACGGCGGCATGCTCGCCGACGCCTTCGACCGACGACGGGTCGCGCTCATCGCCGCGGTCGTCACGTTCGCCGCGACCGCGCTGCTCGCGACGCTCACCTGGACGCACGCGGAGACGATCTGGTGGCTCTACGCGCTCAGCATGATCATCGCCGCCGCGAACTCGGTCGGGATGGCGACGCGCACGGCGATCATCCCGCGACTGCTCCCCCGCGAGATGCTGGCGCCGGCCTCGGCCCTCAACGGCGTCGCGTTCGGCATGACGGTGATGGCCGGCCCCGCCCTGGCCGGCATCCTCGTGGCCCTGACCGGCTACGGATGGACGTACACGATCGACGTGATCCTGATGCTTTCGATGTTCCTCGGGCTGTGGACGCTGCCGGCGCTCAAGCCGGAGGGCGAGATCGTGCGCCCGGGAATCGCCTCCCTCGTCGACGGCTGGCGCTTCCTGCGCCGCGCCGGCAACATCCGGATGCAGTACCTCCTCGACATCTGCGCCATGACGTTCGGTCAGCCGCTCGCCCTCTTCCCCGCGCTCGGCACCGTGATCCTGGGCGGCGGCGCGGTCACCACCGGCCTGCTCACCGCATCCGTCGCGGTCGGCACGTTCCTGTCGAGCCTGCTCTCCGGGCGCATCGTGCACTACCGCTGGCACGGCCGCGGGATCGCCAGGGCCGTGCAGGCCTACGGCACGACGATCGCCCTGTTCGGTGTCGTCCTGCTCGTGGGGGCGATGCTCCCCGCCGGCCGCGCCACGGCGTCCTCGCCGAACCTGCTGCTGATCGCGCTCGCCTGCGTCGCCCTGGCGTTCTCGGGCGCCGCCGACAACGTCAGCTCGATCTACCGGAACACCATGATGCAGGCGGCGGTGCCCGACGCCATGCGCGGGCGTCTGCAGGGCGTCTTCGTCATCGTGGTCGCCGGCGGGCCCCGCCTGGGCGCGCTCTACGCGGGAGTGCTGGCCTCGCTCACCGCCCTGTGGTTCCCGCCTCTGCTGGGCGGACTGCTCGTGATCGGCCTGGTCGCGGTGCTCGTGCGCCTCAGCCCGCGATTCCGCGCGTACGACGCGGAGGATCCGCAGCCCTGACCGACGGGCGGAGGATCCGCAGCCCTGACCGACGGGCGGCGGATCCTCCTGCGTCTCAGCGCTGCCCCGCGGGCTGACGGATGGCGACGTTGATGCGGTTCCACACGTTGATCGCGCTGATCGCCAGGATCAGGGCCGACAGCTGACGCTTGTCGAAATGCGCGGACACCTCGGCCCACAACGCGTCCGGCACCGGCTCGGAGGTGTCGGCGATGCGCGTCAGCGCCTCGGTGAAAGCCAGCGCGGCCCGCTCCCGAGCGGTGAACAACGGCGCTTCGCGCCACGCTGCGACGCCGAACACGCGCTCGTCGCTCGCGCCGTCGGCGCGCATCTCCTTGGAGTGCTCGATCGTGCACCAGCTGCAGCCGTTGATCTGGCTGGCCCGCAGGTGCACGAGGTGCAGCAGCTCCTCCGGCAGATCGGTGGAGCCCGCCACGGCACTGAGCTTCGAGAGCGCGTCGAAACCGCCCTCGAGCAGGAACGCGGGGTGCGGCATCCGCGCCTTGATCGCGACGGCGGCCGTGGTGTCGATGGTCTGGTCGATGGTCATGTCAGACTCTTCCCGTTCTTGGTGTCAGATGCCGTCGCGTTTCGGACGGTCACTCTGATGACACGCGGGCCGGAGGATATGTGACATGACCGATCAGAAGATTCTCGCCGAGCGCTTCGAGGAGCATCGTCCACGGCTGCGCCGGCTTGCGCAGCGCATGCTCGGATCCACGGCCGAGATCGATGACGTGGTGCAGGACGTGTGGCTGCGGGTCTCCGCCGCGGGCGCGGACGATGTGGAGAACTTCGGGGGCTGGCTGACCACCATCGCCTCGCGCGCCTGCCTGAACGTGCTGCGCGCTCGCGCCGGGCGCGGCGAGATCCCCCTCGATGATGAGGGCACGGATCCGGTCATCGAAGGAGCCCGGGAAGCGGCGGATCCTGCCGAGCAGGCGCAGCGCGCCGATGCGGTCGGAGCCGCGATGACGGTGGTGCACGAGCGCCTCTCCCCCGCCGAACGGGTCGCGTTCGTGCTGCACGACTCGTTCGAGGTGCCCTTCGAGCAGATCGCGGATCTGCTGGAGCGCACCCCGGACGCGGTGCGGCAGCTGGCCAGCCGGGCACGACGCCGGGTGCGGTCGGCGGACGTCGCCGGCATCCGGCCCGCGCGTGAGCGGCGCCCGGTCGTCGACGCGTTCTTCGCGGCCGCACGCGCGGGCGACTTCGATCGCCTGGTCTCGCTGCTCTCCCCGGAGGTCCAGCTGCGGATCGATCAAGGCCTGTCCGCGACTGCGCTGGTGCGCGGCGGCTCGGCCGTCGCGAGCCGGGCGCTCATGTTCGCCGCGCCCGCCGCTGTGCTGCGACCGGTCCTCGTGGACGGTCTGCCGGGCGTCATCGTGACGATCGACGGGCGCGCCGTCTCGGTGATGGCGTTCGACGTCGACGGCGACCGGATCGCCGCGATCGACGCGTTCGCCGGGCCGGAGCGTGTGGCCGCGCTGTCCCTGCCGGTCTGAGCCCGCGCCCGATGTCCGCGGCCCGGGGCTTCGGCCCGGCGGACCGCGGCCAGACTCCGCATCTGCCGGACGGACGGATGTCCGACCCCTGGCGCATGCTGTCGGCATGAGCACGCCCATCCGCACCACCACGCTGCCTGTCATCGGGCCATACGACCTCCGTGAGGTCGCACTCATGGGATTCGGTCATCGCGACGAGTCGTCTTTCGACGGGGTCATGCGCCTGGCGTTCTGCACCGACGCCCTCGATTCCCAGGTCGGCGTCGAGGTCCGCCAGGAGGCCGACGGCCTGGCGCTGACCGTGCACGGCGACGGCGACCTCGACGCGATCACCGCGCAGGTCGCGCGCGTGGTCTCCGCCGACCACGACGGCAACGCCTGGGCGGGCGTGTGCGCGGCGGATCCGGTTCTCGCGCGCGTGCATGCGGAGGCACCGGGTTTCCGCCCCTCGAATTTCTGCAGTCCGTACGAGGCGGCGGTGTGGGCGGTGGTGTCGGCGCGGCGCGCCCGCCGACAGGGCATCGCGCTGCGGCAGCGCCTCTCGGCACAGCACGGGGCGGTCTTCGAGCTCGCCGGACGTGCGGAGGCGGCACTGCCGCTGCCCGAGCAGCTGCTGCAGATCGACGGGTTCCCGGGGCTTCCGGCGGATCGCGTCCCCCGGCTTCATGCGATCGCGCGTGCGGCGCTGGACGGACAGCTCGACGTCGCCCGGCTGACCGGCATGGAGCCGGAGGAGGCGATGCTCGACGTGCAGCGCCTGCCCGGGATCGGACCGTTCTACAGTGCGCTGATCGTGCTCCGCGCCTGCGGGCTCGCCGATGCGATGTCCATGCAGGCGGAGCACACCCGGGTCGCGGTCCAAGCGCTGTACGGCCTGGACCATGAGCCGGGCGATGCCGAACTGGAGCGGATCGCCGAGGCGTGGCGCCCCTTCCGCACCTGGGCGGCCGTGTCGCTGCGCGCGATCGGATCCCGGCTCGTCGACGACCGATCCATCCAAGGCGCGTGATCCCGGCGTCCGGATGACGGATGCGCCCGGACGCCGAGGGGCGGCGCCGCGTGGTGCGACGCCCGCCCCTCGAGGCCATCTCGGATTACGCCTGCAGTGCGCCCTGCAGGTCGAGGGTGATCGTGACGTCCTTGCCGACGAGCACACCACCGGTCTCCAGCGCCGCATTCCAGGTGAGGCCGAAGTCCTCGCGGTTGATGACGGCCTTCGCCGATGCACCGGCCTTGTAGTTGCCGTACGGGTCGGCGCCGAAGCCGCCGAAGTCCAGTTCGAAGGTGACCGGCTTGGTGACGCCGTGGATGGTCAGGTCGCCGTCGACGTACAGCTCGCCGCCCTCGGCGCGCGCACCGGTCGAGACGAAGTCCATCGTCGGGTACTTCTCGACGTCGAAGAAGTCGCCCGAGAGCAGGTGGCCGTCACGACCGGCGTCACCGGTGCTCAGCGAGGTCACGTCGACGCTCGCCTCGACGCGCGCCTCGAGCGGGTTCTCCGGAGCGACGAGGGTGGCGCTCTTCACGCCGAAGGTGCCGCGCACCTTCGAGATCATCATGTGACGCACACTGAACGTGACCTCGCTGTGGGCGGGGTCCAGGGTCCAGGTGCCGCTGCGGTAGCCGGGGATGTCGATGCTCATTGGTGCTCCTCGTCGGAAGATCTCCGCCACCGCTGCTGCGGCGACATCATGGTTCAACTTACATGCGTGTGAATGCATTCCCGATCCGTCTGACTTTTCTTCGCGGCCCTGCCCGCACACGACGAAGGCCCTGTCCGCGGACAGGGCCTTCGGGATCGCGATCGTCAGCCGACGGCGACGAGGTCGATGATGAAGATGAGGGTCTTGCCCCCCAGGAAGTGCCCGGATCCGGCGGGTCCGTAGGCGAGGTGCGGAGGGATGGTCAGCTCACGCCGCCCGCCGACCTTCATGCCGGGGATGCCTTCCTGCCAGCCCTGGATCAGGCCGCGCAGCGGGAACTGGATGGTCTCGCCACGGCCCCACGAGGAGTCGAACTCCTCGCCGGTGTCGTGCTCGACACCGGCGTAGTGCACGGTGACGGTGTCGCCGGGCTTGGCCTCGTCACCGTTTCCCTCGATGAGGTCGCGGATCACGAGCTCCGCAGGAGCGGGTCCGGTGGGGGCGTCGAACTCGGGCTTGGTGCGCTCAGTCATGTCCTCCATCCAACCCGACGGTTCCGGAGCGGTCAACGCGAGCGGATGCGCCGACGGCGAACAGGCCGGATCTCGGCATCGTCGGGATCGGCGTCGAATCCTTGACTTCTCCGCCAGAGGGGTGCACCCTGATCTCAGGCCAACTCAGCGCCCGGAGGACTTGCAGGCATCGCCGCAGCACCGGGCGCTGAGTCTTGCTCCGCGACGGCTCCCGGCCGCGCAGCGGACGTGAGTCATCGTCACGGCAAGGTCGAGCGAGCACCGCCGAGGGCGGAGCGAGGCGGAACCTCCGCCCGCCGTCACACCGCGAGCAGGGCGTCGCGGGCGGCGTGCGTACGCTGCAGCAGCGCCCGCTCGTCCTGACTCGCGAGCGGATCCCGCCCCGTGATGATGCGCTGACGCACCGAGGCGAGCGTGGTCGCATCCTTGATGAAGCCGCGCATGATCGGCCGGCGGTCTCCGCGAAGCCCGGCCGCCCACCGCATGCCGGCGCGCCGACCCGCCGGGGTGGCGAGCATGAGCACCTCCTGCGTCGTGAACCATCCGGCGGTCGCGTAGTCGCTCAACCGGGCGAAGGTGAGCCGCGCCTCCTCCTTGCGCAACAGGATGATCGCGATGATGAAGCCGGCGAAGAGCGGAACCTGCAGCACGAGGTACAGCACGAAGAAATTGCCGATCATCGACGAGCCGTTCCACAGCGCGTGCAGCGCCATCGCGCCGATCAGTCCCAGCACTGCGGCACCGAGCACACGCCCCGCCGACGCCCCTCGGCGTGCGGCCAGCCCGATCGCGAACCCGGTCACCGAGGTGAACATGGCGTGGGCGAACGGCGACATGAGCCCGCGCAGCACGAACGTCACGGTGAGATCGGGCGCGCCGCCCTCGATCAGGCTGATCGCGAAGTACTGGATGTTCTCGGTGAATGCGAAGCCCGCACCGACCAGCGCTCCGTAGACGATGCCGTCGATCGGGCCGTCGAAGGCGCGCCGCGCCATCAGGAAGATCAGGAACACGCCGAGGCCCTTGGCGCTCTCCTCCACGATGGGCGCCTGGATCACGGCGGCCAGCCCGTCGCCGCGCCGCCCGACGAGCAGCGTGAGCAGCAGGTCGACGAGCAGCGCGAGCCCGACCGAGGCGATGGCCCCCCAGGCGATCGCGAAGGCGACCAGCGACCTGGGCTCGGGCTCCCAGCGATCGATGAAGAACACCCCGAAGAAGACGATCGTCAGCGGTACGAGCGCCAGGACCATGCCGATCAGGGAGGCGGAAGGCCCGAGCGCCCAGACGAAGTAGGCGATGAGCCCGAGCAGCACGAAGCCGAGCGCGCCGAACGCCCACACCGATGCGTGCCTTCCCTTCGCCGACGGCACCGGCAGCGCGGGCACCGCCTGCACGGGCGCGGGCGGCGTGTAGGTGTCGTAGGCCACGGCGCCGTGATGCTCCGGGCGCCGGGCGAGCACCGATCCGTAGACCGGCGCGACCGGCGTCGACGCCGTCTGCGGATAGGCCTGCGGCTGCACATACTGCGGCTGCTGCGCATATCGGGGAGGCTGATAGGCGCCCGCCGGCTGCTGTCCGTACGACGGCTGCGCGATCGGCGGCCGATACGACGCCTGCACGGGCGGCGACGGACGCGACGCCGGGCGCTGCGCGGCGGGATCGCCGTGTCCTCCAAAGCTCATGCCCAAAGCCTAGAGGCTCGCAGCGGCGGGGCACCGGGTGCGCCGGGTAGCGTGGAGTCATGCGGTTCGCTCATCTGCGCCGTCCCGAATCCGGCCTTCCTGCCCTCGCCGTCATCGATGGCTCGGGCG
Source organism: Actinomycetota bacterium (assembly GCA_018268515.1). Taxonomy (GTDB): domain Bacteria; phylum Actinomycetota; class Actinomycetes; order Actinomycetales; family Microbacteriaceae; genus Microbacterium. Next base: position 51,742 of record JAFDWK010000020.1, on the reverse strand, counting down.
CGACGCTCGTCTCCGATCTCGTGGATCCGGCCCCTGCCACCCTCCAGCATCTCATCGAGGGCGGCGACGTCCTTCTCGACGCCGTCCGCACCGCGCACGCCCGCGGCGAGGCGCCGGTGCACCCGCTCGACGGCTTCGCGTACAGCGCGGCCGTCCTCGCACCTCCGGTCGTGCTGGCGGTGGGCCTGAACTACGCCGCGCACTCGAGCGAGCTCGGGCTCAAGACCGACACCGCCCCGACCGTGTTCACGCTGTGGCCGAACTCCCTCGCCGGGCACGGGCAGACCACGTCCTGGCCGCGGGCTCTGTCCGAGTCCGTGGACTACGAGGCCGAGCTCGGCGTCGTGATCGGAGCCGCCGCGAAGGACGTGTCGGCCGAGGACGCGCTCGACCACGTCTGGGGATACACGGTGGTCAACGACATCACCGCGCGCGACATCCAGTTCGCCGAGGCGCAGTGGTCGCGCTGCAAATCCTTCGACGGCTTCTCCCCCACCGGTCCGGTGGTCGTCACGGCCGACGAGATCCCGGATCCGCAGGACCTGCACATCTGGACGGTCGTCGACGGACACCGGGTGCAGGACGCCACGACCGGGCAGATGGTGCGGCCGGTGTCCGCCCTCATCGCTCACCTGTCGCGCTCGCTCACCCTGCGGCCGGGCACGCTCATCTCCACCGGCAGCCCCGGCGGCGCCGGATACTCCCGGGACCCGCAGATCTTCCTCCGCGACCGTTCGACCGTCACGGTCGGCATCGACGGTATCGGCGAGCTCACGACGCACTGCCGGATCCTGGACTGATCGGATCCGGCCCCGAGGGACGACAACGGCCCGCCGCTGTGGAGAGCGACGGGCCGTTTCGACGTTCGACAGGGGTCAGGCTCCCGCGTCGACGTCTTTCGACGGGATCACCGGGATCGCCGAGGTGATGGTCTCCAGGCCCGACAGGCGCGCCGGCGACAGCTGCTTGGTGACTTCGTCGCGCGACATCAGACCCGCCTCGACCACGAGGTCGGCGACGTTGCGGTTGGTCAGCAGCGCGGTCTTGGCGAGCGCGGCCGACGCAGCGTAGCCGATGAACGGGGTGAGCGCGGTGATCACGCCGACCGAGGATCCGACCATCGCGCCGAGGCGGTCGCGGTTGGCGGTGATGCCGTCGACGCAGTTCACGCGCAGGGTCCACATGGCCTGGCGCATCCAGGTGATGGACTGGAAGATCGAGTGCGCGATCACGGGCTCGAAGGCGTTCAGCTGCAGCTGACCGGCCTCGGCGGCCATCGTGACCGTCATGTCGGATCCGGCGACGGCGAACGCCACCTGGTTCACGACCTCGGGGATGACCGGGTTGACCTTGCCCGGCATGATGCTGGAGCCGGCCTGCATCGCGGGCAGGTTGATCTCGCCGAGACCGGCCTGCGGGCCCGAGGAGAGCAGGCGCAGGTCGTTGCAGATCTTGGAGAGCTTCATCGCGTTGCGCTTGAGCGACGAGGAGAACGACATGAACGATCCGGTGTCGCTGGTCGCCTCGACCAGGTCGCTCGCGGTGGCCAGGTCCAGCCCCGAGATCTCGCGCAGGTGCTTCAGCACGGACGGGGCGTAGGCCGGGTGCGTGGTGATGCCCGTGCCGATCGCGGTCGCGCCCATGTTGATCTCGTACATGAGCCAGGCGTTCTCGGTGAGACGCGTGTGATCGTAGCCGAGGGTCGAGGCGAAGCCGTGGAACTCCTGGCCGAGGGTCATCGGCACCGCGTCCTGCAGCTGGGTGCGACCGACCTTGAGCACGTCGTGGAACTCGCGCGCCTTGTTCAGGAACGACACGCGCAGCAGGTCGAGCTCGTCCAGCAGCGAGCGCAGGTTGAGCGACAGGCCGATCTTGATCGCCGTCGGGTAGACGTCGTTCGTGGACTGGCTGCGGTTCGTGTGGTCGATCGGCGAGAGGAAGGCGTAATCGCCCTTCTCCCGGCCGGCCAGCTCGAGCGCGATGTTGGTGATGACCTCGTTCGCGTTCATGTTGGTCGAGGTGCCGGCCCCGCCCTGGATGACGCCGACGATGAACTGGTCGTGGAACTCGCCGTTGATGACCTTCTGCGCGGCGGCGTCGATGAGGTCCGCCTTCTCCGGGTCGAGGGCGCCGATCTCCTTGTTCGCGCGGGCGCTGGCCTGCTTGACCATCGCCAGTGCCTCGATCAGCTCCGGGTAGACGGAGATCGGGCGCTTGGTGATCGGGAAGTTCTCGGCGGCGCGGAGCGTATGGATCCCCCAATACGCGTCGGCCGGGATCTCCTTGCTTCCCAGGGAGTCGGTTTCGGTACGGGCGGCAGGCGCAACGGCGGCCATGGACACATCCTCGTGGGTGATGGCGAACAGGGAAGGGGGATGCCTTCATCCTACCCATCCCGGCTCACCGTCCCGGCTTGCGCGAGAACGCCTCCAGCCGCTGTTCGGGCGTGAGCCCGGCCATCCGCGCCACCCACTCCGGGCCGAAGGTGTCGACCGGCGCCGCCTCGACCACGGGGACCACCGTGTGCGTGATGGTCTGGGGCCGTACGTGCACCAGCTGGAACGACTGCGCGGCGTCCATGCCGTTCACCCGATCGGCGGGACTCGCGACGTCCATGGTGTAGCAGGTGGCGCTCGCCACGCTCACCGGGATGCCGGCGAACGTGGCGTGCAGCGGATAATGCAGGTGACCGGCGAGGATCCCGCGCACATCGGACCCGCGCAGCACGTCGGCGAGCTCGTCCTGGTGGCGCAGCTCGAGGATGTCGAAGAACGGGATGTGGCTCGGCACCGGCGGATGATGCATCGCGAGCAGGGTGCCGTGCGGCGCCGGCGTGCGCAGCTGATCGCCGAGCCAGGCGAGCTGGCCGGGGTCGAGATCGCCGTGGTGCCAGCCGGGGACCGTGGAATCCAGCGCGATCACCCGCAGGCCGTTCAGATCCCAGACCCCGGTGACCGGATCCTCGGTGGGAGCCGAGTCCAGCAGGTGCTCCCGCATCGCCGGGCGCTCGTCATGATTGCCGGCGACCCAGATCAGGGGTGCGCCGAGGCGCTCGGACACGGGCTCCACGACGGACCGCAGACGCCGGTACGCGTCCGGCTCGCCGAGGTCGGCGAGGTCTCCGGTGACCACGATCGCGTCGGGGCGCTGCACGGCGCTCTCGATCGCGGCGAGCGTGCGGGCCAGGGTGCGGTCCACGTCGAAGCGCCCGCCGAGGGCTGCTCCCCCGGCCAGCAGGTGCGGGTCGCTGACATGCACCAGGGTGTGCGTGGGCGGTGCGTATCGACCGAACTGCACTGTCATGGTGCCCAGGCTAGCGCCGCGACGGGATCCCTCCCGGCGCGACGACGCATGGGCGGGCTACTTCACGACGATGAGCAGGATGCCGCCGAGCACCGCGGCCGCGCAGACGACGAAGCAGGCGTAGGCCGCGATCTGGGCGAGGGTCTTCTGCCCCTCGCTGAGCGGGCTCTTGCGCGCGGCCTTGGCGGCCGCCTTCGCCGCACGCCTGGCCTCCTTGTCGCTGATCACGGTGATCGCGTCGGTGAACTCCGCGGGCGTGACCACCGGCGAACGGCCGGCGCGCACCATCATCCGCAGGCCGAGCGCGTAGAAGCCGACCACGAGGAGGGTGCCGATGAGGGCCGCTCCGAGAACCTCGAAGAAGGCCTCCCAGTGGATCACCACGGTCATCGTCCGGCCCCCTTCGCCTTCGCGCGCTCGCGCGCACGCTGAGCCCTCGCCTGCCGCGGAGTGAGCGGCGGCGCCTCGGGCACGTCGATCGCGTGACCGGAGGCGGCCACCTCGCTGAACGCGTTGTTCGCCGTCACGGCGTTGCGGCGCGAGCGCGCGAACAGGGCGATGATCACCGCGATCGCGAGGATCGCATCGATCAGCACGCCCCAGCCGCCGCCGAGCACGACGATGAGCGCCGCGACCGCGCCGACCGCGGCCGCCGCCGGGAGGGTGAGCACCCAGCCGATGGCGATGCGACCCGCCGTGCGCCAGCGCACGGTCGATCCGCGGCGGCCGAGTCCGGACCCGATCACCGATCCGGAGGCGACCTGCGTGGTCGACAGTGCGAAGCCGAGGGCGCTGGAGGCGAGGATCGTGGCCGCGGTCGACGTCTCGGCCGCGAAGCCCTGTGCGGGCTTGACGTCGGTGAGGCCTTTGCCGAGCGTGCGGATGATGCGCCAGCCGCCGAGGTAGGTGCCCAGCGCGATCGTGCAGGCGCAGGCGATGATCACCCACAGCTGGGGCTCGTGGTGCGCGCCGGACTGCCATCCGACGGTGATCAGGGCGAGGGTGATCACGCCCATCGTCTTCTGCGCGTCGTTCGTCCCGTGCGCGAGCGCCACCAGCGAGGACGTGAAGATCTGCCCCCACCGGAACCCGGAGCGGCCGTCGGGCTTGCCGTCGTAGCGGCGCGTGACCAGATAGGCGAGCTTGGTGGCGAGGTAGGCGATGAGTCCGGCCGTGACGGGTGCGATGAGGGCCGGCAGCACGACCTTGGACAGCACGGCGCCGAAGTCGATGCCCTTCATCCCGATCCCGACGAGGGTCGCACCGATCAGGCCGCCGAACAGGGCGTGCGAGGAACTGGACGGGAGCCCGAGCAGCCACGTGAGCATGTTCCAGGTGATCGCGCCGATCAGGCCGGCGAAGATCAGTGCGGGGAACAGGTCCCCGTGGATCTGGTCCTCGCGCACGATGCCGCCGGAGATGGTCTTGGACACCTCTGTGGAGAGGAAGGCGCCGACGAGGTTCAGCCCGGCGGCCAGCATCACCGCGACTTTGGGCTTGAGCGCGCCGGTCGCGATGGGCGTCGCCATGGCGTTCGCCGTGTCGTGGAACCCGTTGGTGAAGTCGAAGAACAGTGCCAGCAGGATCACCAGCACGACGATGAGGGCTGCGGTTTCCACCGATCGCTTTCGGAGTCGAGGGACGTGACGAACGAAGAGTTCACCGGGGGTTCAGCATCCGTTAACGGGCCGATTGCATCCTCCCACCCCGGCCCAGGCCGGTCAACTCGACGTCCCTGTACGACGCCTCGGAGCCGACCCGCATGGCCTCGGCTAGCGTGGATCCGTGACCTCCGTCTCCGACCCCGTCCCGGTCTCCCTGCCCGTCCCGCCGCGAGCCGCTCGCCGCTCGCTGATCCGCCGTCATCACGGCGACGTCTTCGACGATCCGTACGACTGGATGCGCGCGAAGGAGGATCCGGAGGTGATCTCGCACCTCGAAGCCGAGAACGCGTACACCGACGCCCGTCTCGCGCACCTCGAGCCGCTGCGCGAGACCCTGTTCCAGGAGATCAAGGGGCGCGTGCAGGAGTCGGATCTCTCGGTGCCGACCCGTCGCGGCGACTGGTGGTACTACGGGCGCACCGTCGAGGGGCAGCAGTACGGCCTGCAGTGCCGGGCCGCCGTCGCCTCCCCCGATGACTGGACGCCGCCCGTGCTGGATCCCGCCGTGCCCGTGCCCGGCGAGCAGGTCCTCCTGGACAGCAACGCTGAGGCGGAGGGGCATGAGTTCTTCGCCATGGGCGCGTTCGACGTGTCCGACGACGCCACCCGGCTGCTCTGGTCCACCGATTTCGAGGGCGACGAGCGCTACACGGTGCGCGTGCGCGACCTCGTCACCGGCACGACCTTCGCCGACGAGATCCCCGGGACGTCCGGCGCCTTCTTCACGCCCGATGGCGAGGCCGTGATCTACACGACGGTCGACGACTCGTGGCGCCCGGACACCCTCTGGCTGCACCGGATCGGCACGGATGTGTCCGACGACGTGCAGCTGTTCCACGAGCCGGACGAGCGGTTCTGGCTCGGCGCCGGGATCACCCGCAGCCGCCGCTACCTCGTGATCGGCGTCGGATCCAGCATCACCAGCGAAGAGCTCCTCGTCGACCTCGGCGACCTCACCGCTCCCCCGCGCGTGGTGTGGCCGCGCCGCGAGGGCGTGGAGTACTCGATCGAGCACGCGGTGGTCGACGGCCGGGACGAGCTGCTCGTGCTGCACAACGACGGGGCGCTGGATTTCGAGCTGGTGGCCGTGTCAGCCGACGATCCGCAGGGCGAGCGCCGCATGATCCTGCCGCACACGCCGGGACGACGCCTGCTGGACGTCGACGCCTTCCGCGACATCACGGTGGTCGCCTACCGCTTCGAGGGCCTCGAGCGCATCGCGCTGATGGATCCGGCCACGGGCGTGCTCGACGAGCTCGGCTTCGACGAGCCGCTGTACTCCGCCGGCTTCGGCGGCAATCCCGAATGGGCCGCGCCGTTCCTGCGCCTGGGCTACGGCTCCTTCGTCACCCCATCGACCGTCTACGACCTGGAGCTCGCCACCCGCACGCTGCATCTGCGCAAGCGCCAGCCGGTGCTGGGCGGCTACGACCCGGCCGACTACGGGCAGCGGCGGGACTGGGCCGTGGCCGAGGACGGAACGCGGATCCCGATCTCGCTGGTCTGGAAGCGCTCGTTCGGCGAACCAGGATCCGCGCCGCGCCCGGTGCATCTGTACGGCTACGGCTCGTATGAGCACTCGATCGATCCCGGCCTGTCCGTCATGCGCCTGTCGGAGCTGGACCGCGGCGTGGTGTTCGCGGTCGCGCATGTGCGCGGCGGCGGGGAGATGGGCCGGCAGTGGTACGAGGACGGCAAGCTCGGCCAGAAACGGAACACGTTCACCAATTTCGTCGCCGTGGCGCGGCATCTGGTCGCCGCGGGCGTCACCGCCGCGGACCGTCTGGTCGCGGAGGGCGGCAGCGCCGGCGGTCTGCTCGTGGGAGCGGTCGCGAACCTCGCGCCCGAGCTGTTCACGGGCATCCTCGCCTCGGTGCCGTTCGTGGACGCGCTGACGACGATCCTGGATCCGTCGCTCCCGCTCACCGTGATCGAGTGGGACGAGTGGGGCGACCCGCTGCACGACGCCGAGGTGTACGCCTACATGAAGTCGTACACCCCGTACGAGAACGTACAGGACGACGTCGTCTATCCGTCGATCCTCGCCGTCACCTCGCTCAACGACACGCGCGTGCTGTACGTGGAGCCCGCCAAATGGGTGGCGCGTCTGCGCGACGCGGGGGCGGATGACGTGCTGCTCAAGTGCGAGATGGTGGCGGGCCACGGCGGCGTCAGCGGCCGGTACAACTCCTGGCGCGAGCGCGCGTTCGAACTGGCCTGGATCCTGGACCGCCTGGGCGTCGCCGCGGCCTGAACCCGGCGTCTCAAGGCCGCGCCTTTCGAGGCCGGAGGCGTTTGTGCAGGACAGGATCCGAGATCCTGCCCTGCACCTTCGCGGAGATCCGGTCGCGTCGGCCTGTTGCTCAGCCGAACAGCGCGGCGGCCTCCTCGTAGCGCTGCAGCGGGACGGTGTTCAGTTCGCCGAGCGCCTCGGCGAACGGCACGCGCACGATGTCGGTGCCGCGCAGTGCCACCATCTGGCCCCAGGCGCCGTCCACGAGGGCGTCGGCGGCGTGCAGGCCGAGACGGGTCGCGAGCACGCGGTCGAAGCCGGAGGGCGATCCGCCGCGCTGGATGTGGCCGAGCACCGTGGAGCGGGTCTCGATGCCGGTGCGCTTCTCGATCTCCGGCGCGAGGATCTCGCTGATGCCGCCGAGGCGCGGGCGGTTGAACGCGTCGAGGCCCTTGTCGCTGAAGGCCTGATCCATGCCCTTGAGCTTGAATCCCTCGGACACCACGACCAGCGGCGCACGACCGCGATCGCTCGCCTGCGTGACGAGGTCGCAGATCTCCTCGATCGACATCGGCACCTCGGGGATGCAGATCGCGTGGGCTCCGGCGGCCATGCCGGCGTGCAGGGCGATCCAGCCCACGTGGCGGCCCATGACCTCGGCGATCATGCAGCGCTGGTGCGAGTCGCCGGTGGTGCGCAGCCGGTCCATGGCGTCCGTCGCGATGTTCACCGCGGTGTCGAAGCCGAAGGAGTAGTCGGTCGCGCGCAGGTCGTTGTCGATGGTCTTCGGCACGCCGAGCACGTTGATGCCGTCGTTCGCCAGCCGGTCCGCGGCGGCCAGCGTGCCCTCGCCGCCGATTGCGACGATGCCGTCGATGCCGTGCTTGGCAAGGGTCTTCGCGATGTTCTCGGCGCCTCCGCGCGGCCCCTCGTACGGGTTCGTGCGGCTCGTGCCGAGGATCGTGCCGCCGACCTTGCTCAGGCCCTTCACCTCGTGCCGGGTGAGCGGGAAGAAGTCGCCGTCGACGACTCCGCGCCAGCCGTCGCGGATGCCGACGAACTCGAGCTGGTACGTGGTGGTGCCCTTGAGCACGATGCCGCGGATGACCGCGTTCAGGCCGGGGCAGTCGCCACCGCTGGTCAGGATGCCGATCTTCATGGGACGTCCTCAAAGGGGAAAGGGGATGGAAGCGCGGCGCCGTTGCCTCGTTCGACCCTAGTGCCGATCGGCCGCCGGGCGCCATTCCGCGGTGCCGAAAAGCGGAGTTCTTACACACGACCTCGCGGAGTTCCCGGCTTCTTGACGAAGAACGGCGCCTCACCCCTCAGAGTCGGGAGAAGAAGCGCCGTTCTTGACATCCTGTGACCGGTGCGGTCAATCGCCGCCGAGAGCCTCGCGCAGCAGGTGCATGAGCGCCGCCAGCTGCACCGACTCGCTCGCGCCCTCCTCCACGGCCTCCCCATCGAGAGCGCGCGCGGCGAGGGACTGCTTCTGGTCGATGAGCTCGGCGATCTTCGTGTCGAGCGTGTGCGCGGCGATGATCCGCCACGCCGTGACCGGCTCGTCCTGCCCGATCCGGTGCACCCGGTCGATCGCCTGGGTCTGCTCCGCCGCGGTCCAGCTGAGCTCGGCCAGCACCACGTTCGAGGCCGTCTGCAGGTTGACGCCGACGCCCGCCGCGGTCAGCGAGCAGACGGCGATCCCGACCTCGGGGTCGCCGTTGAACGCGTCGACCGCCTGCTGCCGGGCGATCGCGGTCTGGTCGCCGCGCAGCGAGACGGAACGGATCCCGGCCGCCGCGAAATGCGCCTCGGCCTGGTCCATCACGTCGACGTGCTTGGCGAAGAACACCACCTTGCCGACCGAGCGCTGCAGCTGTGCGGCGTAGTCCGCCGCGAGGAGGGCCTTGGCCTGGCCGATCTTGCGGACCATGGTGAAGACGTTGTCCCCGCCGGTGCCCGCCGCCTTCGACTCCTCGAGCTCGCCGTGCGCGACCAGGCGCACGATGTCCTCGTCGATCTCGCCCTTCGACAGGCTCAGGGACCGGTCGGCACCGCGCTCGCCGCGTGCCTCGATGATCCGGCGGTACTTCGCCGCCATCCGGGCGCCCAGTTCGGCCTCGGCCTGGCGGATGCTGCGGCCGAACTCGTCGTCGAGCTGCACGGGCAGATCGGCGATGAGCTTGTCGGGCAGGTCGGCGGCCACGTCCTTCTTCTTGCGGCGCACGATGCCCATCGAGATGACGGCGTCCCTGGCCTCGCCGTAGAACGCCTTGTCCGCGGGGGTGAGCCCGGTCGCGTCGAGCTTGTCCGCGAGCTCGGCCGAGGGCCGCTCGCCGTTGGTCCAGCCGAGGAACCGCCAGATCGCGTCGAAATCCTCGACGTCGTTGATCAGCGGCGTTCCGGTGAGCGCCATGAGCAGCGGGTGACCGCCCGGCGACTGCTCGCGGATCCGGGCCGCGAGGGCGAGCACGTTCTGCGAGCGCTGCGAGGAGAGGTTCTTGATGAAGTGCGCCTCGTCGACGACCATGCCGCGCAGGCCGATCTCGCCGAGCCAGGACAGGTGCCGGTCGAGGATCTCGTAGTTCACGATGAAGACGTCCGCGAAGGCGTCGACGTCCTGACCGTCGCCCTGGATCACCGCGGCGCGGCGCTGCGGGGTCCACCGCTCCACCTCGCGCGCCCAGTTCATCTTCACGACGTTCGGCACGACCACCAGCAGCGGATAGGCGTTCGCGATGGAGGCGGCGAGCACCGACTGCGCGGTCTTGCCGAGCCCCGGCTCGTCGGCGAGCAGGAACGACCGGTGCCCCGCCCGCACCGACTCCACGAACCGGGATTGGTGCACCATCACCTCGAGGCCCTTGGGCGAGAGGTGGTCGTACTCGGGCAGCGGCGGCAGCTCCATCGAAGCCGCCGATCCCCCGGCGCCCGACTCGAACGCCTTGTACAGCGGCCCCATCAGCTCCCAGCCGTCGAGCCGACGGCGGGGCGTAGCCGCCGCCCGGGGCGTGAGATCCGGGGCGTGGAAGGGGTTCGCGAGCATGCGCGACTCCACGGACGGCGGTGTGACCTGGCGCTCCGCGAGGGCTGCCGGCACCACGGGCGCCTGCTGCACGCGGGCGACGTCGGCGATCACGAGCTCTTCCGGGGCCAGCTCGGCGCCGGACTCCAGCAACCAGTCGCGGCGCATCCGCTTCGCGACCGGGCTGGTCGCCTGATCCGCCTCGAGCAGCTGGATCAGCGAGGTGTCGCGCGCCGCGGTCTTCGCGAGGATCGTCGCCACGCCGTCCAGGCGTTTCAGGAGCTCGGCACGGGCGGAATCGCCGAGCTCCGCGTCGCTCTTGACCCTGGCGCGCTCCTCGCGCACCAGAAACGCGATCACCTGGAACTTGACGCGGTTGGTGGGCCCGAGTTTCCCGTGCTGGGCCTTGGCCTCGATCTCGCGGACCTTTCGCGCGAGGATCGGGATCAGCGGCGCGTCCTCGTCTCGGCGCGACGTCTTCTTCCGCCGGGTGGCGGTCGCCGTGGTCGGCATGCTCCTCCTGAGCGTGGAGGCCGTCTCGAAGAGGACGGCGACTGTTCCGAACATCCATCGCCCGGACAGTGCTCATCCCGACGACGCGGTGTCCACGGACGGGCGGCTGCCGGCAGGCTTCGCGGACCCGGGCGGACGAGAACCCCGTGGGCGTGCATCGCGCACGTCGGTCACAGCGGGTTCGCGGCCAGTTTACGCCACGCGAGCCCTCTTGGAGTCACTCCGTGCGCGAGTCCGCCGGATCCGGCATGCCCAGAAGGGCCCTCGCCTGCTCCACGTCCGACGCGATCCCCGCGACGAGCGCCTCCATGCTGTCGAACGCCGTCATCCCGCGCAGGCGGTGGGAGAACTCCACGGTGACGTCGTGGCCGTACAGGTCCAGACCCGGGCTGTCGATCGCGTGCGCCTCGACCTGGCGCTGCAGCACGTCGTCGAACGTGGGGTTGGTGCCGACCGAGATCGCCGCGGGATGGGCGAGCCCGGTGGTGTGGTCGACCAGCCGGCCCGCATAGACGCCGTCGGCCGGCGCCAGCTCGTCGAGCAGCGCGGGAAGGTTCGCCGTCGGGAACCCGAGCTCTCGCCCGCGTTCGAGACCGTGCACGACCTCGCCGCGCACCGACACCGGTCGCCCGAGCACCGCGCCCGCGAGGGTGACGTCCCCGGCGGCGAGCAGCTCGCGCACCCACGAGGACGAGACCCGGCGGTCGGTGCCCTCGAGGAACACGTCCTCGATCACGTCCACCGTGAAGTCGCCCGCTGCGCCGAGTTCGGCCAGCAGCGCGGGCGTGCCGCTGCCGCCCCGGCCGAAGCGGAAGTCGCGGCCGACCAGCACGGTGGCGACGTGCAGGGCGTCGACGAGGATCGCCTGCGCGAAGTCCTCCGCCGTGCGCGCGGCGAGCTGCTCGTCGAAGGTGAGCACGAGCACGGCGTCGAGCCCGCATCCGGAGAGCAGCTCGATCTTGCGCTCGACGGACATGAGGTCGTCCGGGCAGCGGTCGGGTCGCAGCACGCTCAGCGGGTTGCGGTCGAACGTGACCGCCACCGTCTTCGCACCGATCCGCGTCGCGTCCTGCCGGGCGCGACGGAACACCGCGCGGTGCCCGGAGTGCACGCCGTCGAACTTGCCGATAGCGGCGACCGTGCGGCCGAAGTCCGCGGGGATCTCGGCCGGATCCCGGAAGACGATCATGCGCCGGATCCCTCCGACGACGCGGATACGGCCGGCATCGTCGGCACCGCACGCGACGGACGGTGCTGCACGAGCCACCACAGCCCGACCATGGGCAGGAACAGCGGGATCAGCACGTAGCCGAGGCCGAACTGCGACCACACGGTCTGGTGCTGGAAGAGCGCGGGATGGGTCAGACTCAGCGTCCCCACCACCAGCACGCCGAGCATCTCGAAGACGATGGCGACCCAGGCGACCCGGTACCACCCTGGCCGCGCCGAGAGGATGAGGGCGAGCGTCGCGACGATGTAGACGACCGCGGACGCGGCGGACAGCGAGTACGCGAGCGGCGCCTCGTCGAAGGCGCGCGCGATCTGCACGAACGAGCGTCCGGTCGCACCGAGCGCCATCACGGCGTAGACGATCACCAGGACACGGCCCACGCCACGCATGCGCGGCCGCACCGGCGCAGCGGATACCGCGTCCGGCGAAGAGGCGGAGTCGGATGGGGTCGAGTGGGGCGCAGTGCTCATGGCGGGGTCCATTCTACGGAACCGCCGGGCGGTGATCCGCAGGGCGCAGGTGCTCTCAGCCACCCATCGGCGTGATCCAGATCACCTGCATCCGCCAGATCATCACCGCCAGCGCCAGCGCGACCACGCCCATGATCACCGTGCTCCAGCGGGAGCGTTCCAGAAGCGCCCAGACACCGCCGCCGATCGGGAGGAGCACGGCCGAGACGAGGTACACGCCGTACTCCAGCGGGTCGCCGAGTGCGGGATTCCCAGCGAGCGGCGACACGATCGCCATCACCACCTGCACGATCAGCAGCACCTCGATCAGGGCGAGCGAGCCGACGGTCCAGTCGTTCGGACGCTTGCCCGCGAAACCCATGACCAGGCAGAACAGCCCCGCCGCCACCGCGACGGCGAGCTGGACGACGGTGAACCACAGGATCATGACGCGCCCTCGGGCATGTTCATGGCGCTCTTCAGATCGTTTCCGCGACGCTCCACGATCCCGATCAGCGCGCCCTCCGGGTCGATGGCCGCCGCGCGGGCGCCCTCGAGCCGGTCCCACTGCCCGGCGAGCCGCTTGCCGTGCCGCAGATCGATCGCCTCCTGCGCCGTGACATCGAGCACGGGCAGGATCCTGGCGGCGGCCGCGGCGGCCGTGAGGGGCTGCGCCTCGGCGAGACCGTCCAGGCCGACCGCGTCCGCGACGTCGAACGACCCCACCCGCGTGCGCCGCAGCGCCGTGAGGTGCGCGCCGACGCCCAGGGCGACGCCGAGGTCGCGGGCGAGGGCGCGGATGTACGTGCCGGAGGAGCAGTCGACCACGACGTCCAGGTCGCGTACTCCGACCGCAGGGTCCGCGGCCGGGGCGGGGCGGTCGTCGAGCACGTCGAAGCGGGAGACGACCACCTCACGGGCCGCGAGCACCACGTCCTCCCCCGCCCGGACGCGATCGTAGGCACGGCGCCCGTCGACCTTGATCGCGGAGACGGAGCTCGGCACCTGCGAGATGGCGCCGGTGAGGGCGGCCACGCCCGCGGCGATCTCCGCCGCGGTGATGGCCGCCACCCGCGCCGGGTCGGCGGAGGCGACGATCTCGCCGTCGGCGTCATCCGTGCCGGTGCTCTGCCCGAGCCGGATCGTCGCGTGGTAGGTCTTGTCCGCGCCGACCACGAAGGTGAGCAGACGCGTGGCCGCTTCGATCCCGACCACCAGCAGGCCCGTCGCCATCGGGTCGAGGGTGCCGGCGTGCCCGACCTTGCGGGTGCCGAAGGCCCGGCGGGTGCGGGCGACGACGTCATGACTCGTCATCCCGCCCGGTTTGTCGACGAGCAGGATCCCGCTGGCTGGCATCCCCCCAGCCTAGAGCGTGGGCGCGCCGCGCCCGAACGGCGGGCGGTAGCGTGGACTCCCGTGCCCGACTCCCCCGCCTCCGCGTCGATCGCGCCAGAGCTGATCGCCTGGTACCGGGAGCATGCGCGGGATCTGCCCTGGCGACGCGCGGAGTATCTCGCGGAGTACGGCGCGTGGGGCGTGCTGGTCAGCGAGTTCATGCTGCAGCAGACCCCCGTGAACCGCGTGATCCCGCACCTCGAGGCCTGGCTCGCGCGCTGGCCGGATCCGCTTTCGCTCGCCGCGGCGACCCCGGCCGAGGTGCTGCAGCAATGGGCGAACCTCGGCTACCCGCGCCGTGCGCTGTGGCTGCATCGCGCGGCGGTCGCCATCCGCGACGAGCACGGCGGCATCACCCCGCACGAGGTGCCGTCCCTGCTGGCGCTGCCCGGCATCGGCGACTACACGGCTCGCGCCGTCGCGGTGTTCGCGTTCGGCGACCGCCATCCCGTGGTCGACACGAACACGCGCCGCGTGATCGCGCGCGCGGTGCACGGGCGTGCCCAACCGGATCCGCCCTCCCGCCGGGATCTGGACGACATGCTCGCCCTGCTGCCGGACGACCCCGGCGCCGCTGCCGTCGTGAACGCCGCGACCATGGAGCTCGGCGCGACGGTGTGCACCGCGCGCAGCGCGGACTGCGCACGCTGCCCTCTCGCCGCGCTCTGCGCCTGGCGCACCGCAGGGTTCCCCGACGGCGAGGATCGCCGGCGACGACAGGCGAAGTACGAGGGGTCGGACCGGCAGGCGCGCGGCGGGGTGCTGCGCGCGCTGCGGCACGCCGACGGCCATCGCCTGCCCGCCGTCGCCGTGCTCGCGGGCTGGCCGGACGCCGTGCAGCGCGACAGGGCGATCGACTCGCTCATCGCGGATGGGCTCCTCGAGGCCACGGACGGCGAGCTGCTGCTGCCGCGCTGACGCGGGCGCGGGCGCCGTCCGGTTCGCGGCGTGCGGCCCGGCGCTCCAGAGGCGCGACGCGGTCAGAGGTGCTGGTCCGTGCGGTGCGCGAGCACGGTCAGCTCGTGACGGGTGCGCACATCGAGCTTCGCGAAGATCCGCCCGCCGTGCACCTCGACGGTCCGCACGGACACGTGCAGGGCATCGGCGATCTCGCGGTTCGTCCGCCCCTCCGCGATGAGCAGCGCGACCTCGAGCTCACGCACGGTCAGCACGGGCTCCCACGTCGCGCGGCAGACCTCCAGTGACGGCGGCGCGGCGCGCGTCTCGTCGTCCGCCGCACCTCGCCGGCGTCGCTCCGCCATCATCCGCAGCCGGCGGTCGACCATGCCCCGCCACGCCCGCGCCCCGGACTCGTCGAACAGGCTCCGAGCCGCCCGCAGATGCCGCACGCCGCGTCCTCGATCTCCTCGCGCCGCGCAGGTCGACCCCAGCAGCGCCTCGACCCTGGCCCGTTCGAAGGCGGAGCGGATGCCTCGGCTCTCCTCCGCCACCACGTCGAGGTCGGTGCGCCAGGATGACTCGCGTGCCGCGCGGACGCGCTCCCGCAGCGCACGCGCGTCCGCGGCGTCCGGAGGCTCGGGAGCGGCCGACGTGCTCAGCGGCCCGATCTCGTCCAGGCCGGGAAGACCGAG
Organism: Actinomycetota bacterium; assembly: GCA_018268515.1. Taxonomy (GTDB): domain Bacteria; phylum Actinomycetota; class Actinomycetes; order Actinomycetales; family Microbacteriaceae; genus Microbacterium. The sequence continues at coordinate 36,337 of JAFDWK010000020.1, read as the reverse complement.
AAGCTCGCCGGGGCACCCGCGGTCGGCCCACAGCGCCATGTGCACGGCGGCCTCGTCGCTGCGTCCCTGCAGGTAGGCGTCGATCGCCCTGTCCACGAACCCATCGGGCGCCTGCGTCCACGGCACGCCGGCCGCCAGCTCCCGGGAGAGCGTCCCGATGCGGCCGTCCACGGCGAGGTCGAGCCGCCGGGACAGTGCGACGGCGATGCCTGCGAACGGCAGGGCCACGGGAAGCTCCGCCGCCGATGCGGCCAGCAGCTCGTATGCGGCGCCGATCCGTCCCGCCCAGACATGCAGCATCACCTCCACGACGGCACGGCGCGCGCGCAGCAGCGGACTGTGCTCGTACAAGCCGAGGACCGGGTCCGCCACGTCGGTCGCGCCCGGCTCGGTCAGCGCGCGCACTCCGGCATCCGGATCACCGTCGAGACCCGCGCACAGCGCGTGCGCCACGCGGTGGGCCGGTCCAGCATCGCCGACCGACCCGGTACCCGCGTCGCCCACCGGCGCATCCCCGGCCAGCGCATCGCACCACCCCAGCAGGGTCGCGCGGTCGTCCGGATCCCGGCCGAGCCGTGCTCCTACGGCCAGCCATTGCGCGCGGCGTTCGCGATCGCCGCGCTCCGCACTGAGCGACGCGCCCAGCGCCGCCGCACGCCGGAACCCTCGGCCGGTCGCAGCGGCGGGCATCAGCTGGTCCGGCGCCGGCACCGAGCCGTGGCGCAGGGCGTGCGCGAGGACGAGCGCGGCCGTCGCCTCCCCCTGGTGCCCGCCCTCGATCCGCAGCGCCTGCTCGATGCGCTCCACGGCGTCGGCGACCCATCCTCCGGCCAGCGCCGCGCGTCCGCCGCACAGCAGAGCCCGGGCGTGCGCGGGCGTGCCGGGCCGGGCGTGCTCCGCGGCTTCCGCCGCGCCGCGCCACGCGCGCTCGGCGTCGCCCGACCGCAGGGCGTCGCACGCCCGGCCGAGAAGCGGCTCGACCAGGGCAGGGTCACCGGCCAGGGCGCCGCGGGCGCGGTGCCAGGCCACGGCGCCCTCATCTCCGGCCTCGGCTCCGGCCCCGGCGATCAGGGGCACCAGCCGGCGGTGCGCCCGCAGCCGCTCCTGCGGCGTCGCCGCCGCGAGAACGTGCGCACGCAGAGCCGCGTCGACGAAGCGGAACCGCCCACCGCGCACGTCGACGAGACCGGCCAGCGGCGACTGCGGGATCCGATCGGGCGCGCATCCCGCGATCGCGGCCAGCACCCGCACCGATCCGGCGCCGCACACGGCGAGACTCAGCACCTGTTCCGGATCGGCATCGACGGGCAGGATCCGCTCGGCGTGCGCGGCCAACGCGGGGACTGCCGGAAGCGGGTCCGGCAGGATCCGCCACCCTCGGCGCTGCTCGGGATCCAGTGCCGCCAGCATCTGCGCGATCGCGGTCGCGTCGCCACCGCAGTGACGCTCGAGGATGGATCGCACGTGCGGAACGACATCGGCGATGCCGATCCGGCGCCCCTCGGATCCCTGTCGTCGTGCGCCGCCCGCGTCGCTCGCGGTCTCTTCCTGCGCTGTCGCCGTCGTCGCGCCATCCATCGTCGCGCAGCCCCCCGTCATCGCGCGCGTCTTCGCGCACGTGGGTTGGATGCTAACAAGACTCCCAGCAGATTCCAAAGTTCTTGTACCCGGTTGAGGAACCCGTGCCACGTCCGGGTGCGCAGAGAGGCCCCGGGAACGCTGTTCCCGGGGCCTCTGCGGATCGATCTCTCAGCGGCGGCGGCCGCCGCGATCGGGCTACTCCTCGTCGTCCTCGCGAGGCTTCACGTAGGGGTCGGCCTCACCCGCGAACGAGGCGGACGCGGCGATGCCGGCGACCTGTTCGTCGCGCTCGCGCGCCTGACGGAGCAGATCGCCGATGTGGTCGGCGTTCTCGGGCAGCGCGTCCGGGATGAACTCGAGCGTCGGCACGAGCCGCACGGCGAGCTGGCGCCCGACCTCCTTGCGCAGCAGTCCGGTCGCGGCGGTGAGCGCCGCCCCCGAGGCCACGCGCTCCTCCTCCGTGCCCAGCACGGTGTAGAACGCGGATGCGTGCTGAAGGTCACCCGTGACGCGCACGTCGGTGATCGTCACGAAGCCGAGGCGCGGATCGCGCAGCCCCTTCTCCAGTCGCTCGGCGAGGATGACGCGGATCCGGTCCGCGAGTCGTGCCTGTCGTTCTCCGGCCATTCCCAAAACCTATCTCTCTTCACCGGCGGCGAAACCGAACACGGAGCCGACAGGCACCCTGTGTCGGCCGTTTGGGGCATCCGCGAAGCGGACCGGGGCCCCATAAGGCCGGCACAGGGTGCCGAACGGCGTACCCGCGACGGCGTTACCCGCGCGGCTTCTCCACCATCTCGGTGGTCTCGATCTCGTCGCCGACCTGGATGTCGTTGTACTTGCCGAGGCCGATACCCGCCTCGAAGTCCGTGCGGACCTCGGTGACGTCGTCCTTGAAACGGCGCAGCGACTCGATGGCCAGGCCGTCGGCGATGACCACTCCGTCGCGGATGACGCGCGCCTTCGCGTTGCGCGTGATCGTGCCCGAGCGGACGATGACACCGGCGATGTTGCCGAACTTCGAGGAGCGGAACACCTCGCGGATCTCGGCGACACCCGACTGGACCTCTTCGAACTCCGGCTTGAGCATGCCCTTGAGGGAGTTCTCGATCTCGTCGATCGCAGTGTAGATGACCGAGTAGAACCGCACGTCCACGCCCTCGCGGGACGCGGCCTCACGGGCCTTGGTGTCGGGACGCACGTTGAAGCCCACGATGATCGCGTTGTCGATCGTCGCCAGGTTCACGTCGCTCTCGGTGATCGCACCGACACCGCGGTGGATGATGCGCAGCTGCACCGAGTCGTCGACCTCGATCTTGAGCAGCGACTCCTCCAGCGCCTCGACGGCACCGGACACGTCGCCCTTGATGATGAGGTTGAGCGTCTCGACCTTGCCCTCTTCCAGAGCACGGGTGAAGTCCTCGAGCGAGATGCGCTTGCGGGCCTTGGCCAGCTGGGCGTTGCGCTCGACGGCCTCGCGCTTCTCGGCGATCTGACGGGCCATGCGGTCTTCCTCGGTGACGATGAAGACGTCGCCGGCGCGCGGGACCGAGTTCAGACCCTGCACCTGCACCGGACGGGAGGGGGCTGCGGCGTCGACCGCATCGCCGTTCTCGTCGATCATGGCGCGGACGCGTCCGTACGCGGTGCCCGCGACGATCGCGTCGCCGACCCGGAGCGTTCCGGACTGGATCAGCACCGTGGCGACCGAACCGCGGCCCTTGTCGAGCTTCGCCTCGATGGCGATGCCTCGCGCGGCCTTGTTCGGGTTCGCCGTGAGGTCCAGGCCCGCGTCGGCGGTGAGCAGCACGGCGTCCAGGAGGTCCTGGATGCCCGTGTTCGCCCGTGCCGACACGTCGACGAACATGACGTCGCCGCCGTACTCCTCGGCGACCAGCCCGTACTCGGTGAGCTGCTGGCGCACCTTGGCCGGGTTGGCCTCGGGCTTGTCGACCTTGTTGACCGCGACCACGATCGGCACCCCCGCCGCCTGGGCGTGGTTCAGCGCCTCCACCGTCTGCGGCATGATGCCGTCGTCGGCGGCGACCACGAGGATCGCGATGTCGGTCACCTGGGCACCACGGGCACGCATGGCGGTGAACGCCTCGTGACCCGGGGTGTCGATGAACGTGATCGCGCGCTCGATGCCGTCGTGCTCGGTCCACACCTGGTACGCACCGATGTGCTGGGTGATGCCTCCGGCCTCGCCCTCGATGACGTTGGTCTTGCGGATCGCGTCGAGCAGTCGGGTCTTACCGTGATCGACGTGGCCCATCACGGTCACCACCGGAGGACGGATCTCGAGGTCGTCCTCGCTCTCCGCCTCCAGCTCGGCCTCGAGGTCGAGACCGAAGCCCTCGAGGAGCTCCTTGTCCTCGTCCTCGGGCGAGACCATCTGCACCTTGTAGCCCAGCTCGGCGCCGAGCACCTCGAAGGTGGCCTCGTCCAGCGACTCCGTCGCCGTGGCCATCTCACCGAGGTTGAAGAGGATCGTGACGAGCGTTCCGGGCTGCACGGTGTAGCCGTTCAGCGCCTCGAGCTTGTCCGCGAAGTCGGCGATGGAGGCACCGCGGCGCAGACGGATGATCTCGCCGTTGCCCTTGGAGACGTTGACGCCGCCGACGACCGGCGCCGACCGCATCTCGAACTCCTGCCGCTTCGCCCGCCGCGACTTGCGCTGCTTGCTCTTGCCGCCGCCCTTGCCGAAGGCGCCTGCCGTGCCGCCGCCGGGGCCACGGCCACGGCCGCCACCACCGCCGGGACGACCGGCGAAACCACCGGCCGGAGCGCCACCGGGGCGCTGGAAGCCACCACCGGCACCTGCACCGGCACCGCCCGGGCGACCGGGGCCGCCGGTGCGCTGCTGGAACGGAGCACCGGGACGACCGCCGCCACCCTGACCGGGACGGCCGGGACGACCGCCCGGGCCGGGCCGCGGAGCGCCGATGCGGGGCGAACCGGGACGCGGAGCCTGCGGACGCGGGATGTTGCCCGGGGTCGGGCGCGAGCCCATGCCCTGGGACGAGGCGAACGGATTGTTGCCCGGGCGCGGCCCTGCCGGGCGCGAGCCCATGCCCTGGGACGAGGCGAACGGGTTGTTGCCCGGACGCGGAGCACCGGGGCGCGGGGCGCCGGATCCGCCGGGCTTCGGCGCGGAAGACTTCTCCGCAGCCGGCTTCTCCGCGGCGGGCGCAGCCGGAGCGGCCAGAGCCGCGGGCTTCTCCGCCACCGGGGCCGGGGCGGGCTCCGCGGGCTTGACCGGTCCGGGCTTGGGACCGGGGGTCGGCGCCTTGGGACCGGGCTTGGGCGCGCCGGAAGAAGCCGCTGCGGGCTTCGCCGCCGGGGCGCTCGCGGGCGCGGCACCGGCCGGCTTGTCGGCCTCGATCGCGGCGCGCAGCTTGCGTGCCACGGGGGGCTCGATCGTGGATGAGGGGGACTTCACGAACTCGCCGAGCTCCTTGAGCTTCGCGAGTGCGAACTTGCTGTCGACGCCGAGTTCAGCGGCGATCTCGTGCACGCGTGGTTTACCAGCCACAATTCTCCTGTCAGGGTCGGTCCGCCCTGGCAGGGCAGACCACTAGTCGCGGACGGGTCTCATTTCGAGCCGTTCACTTTGTTTCCATAGCCGTTCAGCCCTTGTTCTTCAATCGGTACTGTTCGAGGGTCTGCGTGTTCTCTGTTTCCGGGAATTCCATCGCAGTGGACACACGGAGCGCACGGGCGAAGGCGCGGCGCCGCAGGGCGGAATCCACGCACTCCCGTGTCGGATGCACCCACGCACCTCGTCCCGGCAGCACAGCCTGCTCGTCGAAGACGAGTTCACCGTTGCGGATCGCCACCCTGAGCAGGGCGGCACGAGATGCACGAGCGCGGCAACCGACACACGTTCGTACTGCATCCATCTTACACCTCGGGGCGACGGGGGCGGGTGCGCTCAGCGCGGGAGTCGCCGCCCGGCCTCACGCGTCGAGCACCGAATCCGGCTGGATGTCGATCTTCGCACCGGTGAGCTTCGCGGCGAGGCGGGCGTTCTGCCCCTCCTTGCCGATCGCGAGCGACAGCTGGTAGTCGGGCACGAGCGCGCGCACGGCCTTGGTGCCCGCGTCGAGGACGAACGCGCTCGTCACCTTCGCCGGCGACAGCGCATGAGCGACGAACGTGGCGAGGTCCTGGTGGTAGTCGACGATGTCGATCTTCTCCCCCGCCAGCTCCTCGGTGACCGCGCGGACGCGTCGGCCCATCTCGCCGATGCAGGCGCCCTTGGCGTTGATCGACGGGTCGTTCGCCTTCACCGCGATCTTGCTGCGGTGCCCGGCCTCGCGGGCGAGGGCCACGATCTCGACGAGCCCCGCCGCGATCTCCGGCACCTCGAGCGCGAACAGCTTGCGAACGAGCCCGGGGTGCGTGCGGGACACGGTGATCGCCGGGCCCTTCATGCCCTTGGCGACGGAGGTCACGTACACGCGGATGCGGTTGCCGTGCGCGTACTCCTCGCCGGGGACCTGCTCCTCCGGCGGCAGGATCGCCTCGACGGATCCGAGGTCGACGTGGATCATCCGCGGGTTGGACCCCTGCTGGATGACGCCGGCGACGATGTCCCCCTCCTTGCCGCGGAACTCGCCGAGCACGGCGTCGTCGGCGATGTCGCGCAGCCGCTGGCCGATGACCTGCTTCGCGGCGAACGCGGCGATGCGGCCGAAGTCGTCGGGGGTGGAGTCCTCCTCGCCGATGATCGCGCCCTCTTCATCGCGGACCGGCACGAGGACGGCCACGTGGCCGGTCTTGCGGTCGAGCTCGACGCGAGTGCCCTCGGTGAGCACACCGTCGTTCGAGTCGTGCTTGGCGTAGGCGGTCAGGACGGCCTGTTCGATGATCGCGATGAGCTCGTCGAAGGGGATCTCCTTCTCCCGCTCGATCGTGCGCAGCAATCCGAGATCGATATCCATGGCGGCCTCCCTGTTCAGCTCTCGTCGTGCGCTCGCACGCACGACATCCGTACAACGATACCCTGGTCCGGCTCCCGCGCGCGATCGGCGGCCGCTCGCCACGCGGCTTCAGGAGGACCGGAAGATTCCGTTGCACCGATCGTGATCGGTGCCGGCATCTCGGGCGTCACCGCGGCCCGCCTGCGCGCGGACGCCGGCCGCCGGCTCGATCGCCTTCGAGCCGCCCTTGCCCGCCGCGGTCGCGAGGCCGATCGCACGCCTCGGGACGGGTGTGTCCGACAAGATCTTCCTCCAGCTCCCGAAACGGTTCTGGGACGACGGGGGCTATGCGATCCGCGGAATGAAGACATCCGGGGGCGCGAATCCCGGTGGACTTCCCGGGTTCTGGTAGACGGTTGCCCTGGCCTCCCGGGAACCGCGTCCGCTGGGATGGGGTCAGAGAGGAAGGATCCCGTCATGACCTCGTCGCCCCATCTCGCCACCGAACGCGGCATGGAACCGCTGCGCTTCGACGGCGCCGCCCTGGTCCCCCGGTCCGGAGGACGTCGAGGTCCAGGCGTACAGGCTGTTGCACACCAGCTGGCAGACGAACGCCAGCGGCAGTGCGATCGCGCCGCAGACGCGCGGGAATCCGGTCGTCGGCGCGGTCTCGGCGATGACGCCGGCGGATGCGGGTTCGATGACGGTCATCATTCCTCCTGGTGCGGGAGCCGGGATCAGGGCTCTTCCGAGCCTGACCGGGTCGGAAGGCGATGCCCTCGGCGTCGACTCCGGACACGCCTGGGCGTCACCCCGGCGTCCTGCCGCGTGCTGACACGGATACCGCCCGGACGCGGCGGGTCCTATGGTGCTGTCATGGACGCGGCTCTGGGGGCCCTGCGCAGACGCACGCGTCGTGGCCGACACGGGCGACGCTGGTGCTCGTCGCTGCGACGCTCACCGCGACGGCGCTGCTCCGGCGGCCCATTGCTCCACGAGCCCGCCCAGGTCACGGTCGCTGCGGCGATCGGACTGTTCCAGATCGCGCTCGCCGTCGTCGTCGTCCGCGGCGTGCCGGGCAACGCGGTCGCCGTGCTCAGCCGCTGATCGGGCGGATCGTGCAGGACAACGGCCTCGGGCTCACCCTGCCGCGGACCGCGTCGGCCGACGCCATCGGCGATGCGGTGCGACGGATCCTCACCGATCGAGGCATCGCGGAGCGGGTGTCGAGCACGGGGCGGAGACTGCGCACCCAGGACGGGGCCGCGGTCGCCGCCGACCGGATCGAGGCGCTCGTCGCCCGGTGAACCGCACACCGTCCGCGGCGGCGCGGTTCACCGCTGCGGTGCGGATCCGAACCCGTTGATCGCGCCGATGAGGCGGAACAGGCCCCCGACCGTGCGCTGATCCAGATGCAGCGAGACCCGGGGCAGCTCGAGGCGGTCCTTGTCGGCCAGTTCGGCGGGCTGGGGACCGCATGCCTCTATGCGGCCGGAGGACAGCAGGGATCCGAACTGCTCGTTCAGCCGCGCGATCTCCTCCGGAGTCGGCTCGGCTCGCAGGCGCAGCACCAGCAGATCCCCGACCCAGCGCAGCGAGTCGTAGTTGCGCCAGAATCCGGTGATCACCGCGGCCGCCTCGGTCACGGAGTCGGTGATCTGCACGCGGTCGAAGTCGCCGGGTGAGATGACCCCGGTCGGCGCGAGATCCTCCTGCACGAAACGCTCGAGCCCGCGCCAGAACGTGCCGCCCGGTTCGTCCAGCAGCACGATCGGCATGGGCTCGGCCTTGCCGGTCTGCTGCAGGGTGAGCAGCTCGAACATCTCATCCAGGGTGCCGAAGCCGCCGGGCAGGCAGATGAACCCGCGCGACTCCTTCATGAGCATGAGCTTGCGCGTGAAGAAGTACTTCATCGCGACGACGTGATCGGCCGCTTCGACGACCGCATTCGCCTTCTCCTCGAAGGGCAGCCGGATCGACACGCCGAGCGACATCTCCTGCCCCGCCCCCTCGGCGGCCGCCTGCATGATCCCGGGTCCCGCACCGGTCACGACCATCCAGCCCTCCGCGGCGAGCGCGGCCGCGACGTCGCGAGCCTGCCGGTACAGCGGGTCGTCCTGAGCGGTGCGGGCGGATCCGAAGACCGTGACCTTGGGGACGCCCTGGAACGGCGCGAACAGCCGGAACGCGTCGCGCATCTCGCTGAGTGCGGCCGAAGCGATCTTCAGGTCCAGCCGGTCGGTGCGATCCTCACCGAGCAGCACCGCGGTCTGCAGCATCCGCATCACCAGGCGCCGATCGGCGTGCACACCCGCGTCGTCGAGCACGGCGTTGATCTCGGCACGGAGGGCCGGAGGCAGGGTCTCGTCGGTCATGCCTCCAGGGTGTCACGCCCCGGTGAACACGGAGCGAAGCGACGCGGATCCGCCGAGCCCGGTCGGACGGGCGCGCTCAGTCCGCAGCGTGCCACGGCATCGGCCGTTCCGGCAGGCGCGCGCTGTCGTCCGGAAGGTGCGGCAGCGCCTCGCCGCCGGCGCGGATGCACAGCCAGCGCAGCTCGCCGGCGCTGTCCGGGAGGGCGCGCCAGGTGCGCGGCACGTCCTGCCTCACACGGACCACGGTGCCGGGGCCGACCTCGACCACCTCGTCGCCGACGCCCATCTGCCCGCGTCCGGCGAGGAACACGTAGAGCTCCTCGATCCGGGAATGGGTGTGCCAGTATCCGGCCTCCTCCCCCGGCTCCAGCGCGTTCGCGGTCATCCCGATGTACTGCATGGCCAGTTCGTGGTCGACGACGCGGCGGCCGTCGCGCGAGCGCGACGCATCGAACCCGCCGTGGTGCCGGCGCCATTCGTCCGGTGCGCCGATCTCGGTGATCTCGTAGTCGCTCATGCGTTCCGCTCCTCTCGGGCGCCGATCGGCGCCGTGCCTTCGTCACCGTGCCAGGTGCGGCGCCAGCCGTCCGCGCGCCGCGTGTAGATGATGCGGAGGTGACGCCGATCCGTCGCCCCCTGCCAGAACTCGATCCGGCTCGGCACGACCCGCCAGAGCACCCAATCGCCGTCCGCCACGCCTGCGCGCGCCGACGGGGAGCGCGTGGCCAGATCCGCCGCACTCTCCGCGGCAGTGGCTTCCTGCACCCTGCCGCGCACCCGCACGGCGCGCAGCACGGGCTGCCACCAGAAGTTCAGCGCCGCCAGGGGGTTCGCCGCCAGCTGCTGTCCCTTGGCCGAGGATCGGGTTCCGGCGAACGCCCAGCCGCGCTCGTCGACGTCCTTGAGGATGAGCGTGCGCGCATCCGGCAGCCCGTCCGCGTCGATCGTGGCGAGCGTCGCCGCGTGCGGCTCTGCCACCTCGGCCTCCGCCGCCGCGGTGATCCAGTTCAGGAACAGGGCGAGCGGATCGTCCGGCACGGATGCGGGGTGCAGCGCAGGTGCGGTTCCGGTCAGCGACGGGCGCGCTCTCAGCCACGCGCCGGGAGAGGTCTGCATGCCCCCATCCTGACAGGACCCCGCACGGGCCCGGTCCTCACCGCACCGACATGCGCTCCGCGGCCGCACGGATCTCGTGGTGCGGGAGCGCGATCGGCAGGGCGAGGGATCCGGACTCGTCGATCCAGCTGCGCCCGGTCAGCTCGCCGTTGCCGTTGAAGGAGTGCACGGCCGCCGCGCAGGCGACGCCCACGCCGTCGCTGCCCCGCGGCAGGATCGCGGTGACCCCGCTGCGCACCGCGTGGGCGCCTTCCCCCTCGATCAGCGTCGTGAAGCCCACCTCGAGGCCGGGGACGTCGGTGATCGCGTCCAGCACGCCGGGCTCGCCGTCGAAGGCGACGCCGAGATCGCGGGCGCGCACGCGCGCCTCGGGCTGCGGCGAACTGTGCTGCGACGTCACGACGTCTCCGATCTGCTCTGAACGATTGTTCAGAAGTCTAGGACAGATCCTACATTTCTGCATGACAGCATCGACTTAATACTCTTGAGTCACTGTTCAAGCCCCGTCGCCGACCCGACGCCACGCCACGCCACGCCACGCCACGGCACGGCACGGCACGCCACGGCACGCCACGGCACGCCACGGCACGCCACGGCACGCCACGGCACGCCACGGCACGCCACGGCACGCCACGGCACGCCACGGCACGCCACGGCGGATCGAACCAGGAGCCGATGATGTCTCGACCTTCCCCCGTAGATTCCGCGGTGACCGCCCCGGCCGACCCCGCGCTCACCGGCGGCACCGCGCTCGCCCGCCGCCTCGCCTTCCACAACGCGTGCACGCGCTATCTGTTCTCGATCGGCCGTGAGCGGCTGCTGCCCGCTTGGCTTGCCCGCACGCAGATCAAGACCCAGCATCACGCCAGCCTCGTGATGAGCGTCATCTCGCTCGCCGCCATCGTGATCACGCTCGCCGCCGGCGCGGATCCGTTCCTCGACTTCGCGCTGCCGGTGTACTCGGTGGGGGTCGCGGGGCTCGTGTTCGCCCAGGCCGTCGCCGCGATCGCCGTGATCGGCTTCGTGCTCAAGGTACGCAATCCCCAGCACTATGCTGAGCTGACCACGGTGGTCGTGGACGACGAGTCCTGAGCCGGGTCCGCACGATCCGTGGACGACTCCGGCCGTCCGCAGGAAAGGGGTCGCCGTGCCGGCACCGCACAAGCACAGCGCGCGGCGCGCCGAGCTCATCTCGGCCACCCGCCGGGTCGCCGGCCGCAGCGGGCTGACTGCCACCAACGTGCGCGCGGTGGCGGCCGAGGCCTCGGTGAGCGCCGGCAGCGTGCTCTACTACTTCCCGAGCTTCGACGAGCTGATGTACGCGACCGTCGAGGGCGTGCTGGAGGAGATGTACGAGCACCGCCGGGTGATCGCCGAGCAGGAACCGGATCCGGTGCGCCGGCTCGCAAAGCTCGTCGAGGCGGGTGTGCCCGACGAGATCAGCGACCATCTGCGGATGGCCTACGAGAGCATCCCGCTGCTGCGCGAGCAGCCGCAGTACCGACCGCTGCACCGGTCGATCGTGGAGCGCCAGGTGAGCCTGTACCGCTCCACGATCGAGATCGGGGCGGCTCTCGGCGCGTTCCGCCCGGCCGCCGGGCTCACCGTGATCGCCCGCAACATCGTCGCGCTGGAGGACGCCTACGACCTGTATCCGCTGATCGGGCTCGAGCACGGCGCGGCCACGTATCGCGCGAACATCCTGTCGTACGCGTCGCTCGCCCTGCGGTGCGAGTTCACGACGGACTGACCGACGCCCGAGCAGTTCGTTCGAGGAGATCGGCCGCGTGCGCCGCCCCGCCGAGGGCGCGCAACTCGGAGCCGACCCGCGTGGCGGAATCTCGGAAGCCCCCCTCCCCCAGGACGCGGTCCACCGCTGCCCCGACCGCGCCGGCCGAGGGGGTTCCGGTGCGCAGGTTCACCCCGGCGCCGGTGAACGCCACCCGCGCGGCGACCTCTGGCTTATCCAGGTCTCCCCCGGCGATCACCAGCGGGATGCCCTGCGCGAGCGTGGCGAGCGTGCCACCCCAGCCGCCGTTCGTGATCGCGAGGTCGAGCCGCGGCAGCAGATCGGCGAACGGCGCGATGCCGATGACGCGCGTGTTCGCCGGGACGGGGAACGACAGCCCGTCGCGGCCGGGCACACCGGTCGTGGCCACGACGATCATGTCCCGTCCGTCGAGGGCCTGCAACGCGGGGCGGACCAGGTCCTCCGGGTCGGTGTTCAGGGTGCCCTGCGTGACCAGCACCACCCGGCGGCCATCGAGGTCGGCCCACCATGACGGCAGTGGCACCGCCGGTGTGGCCCTCGTACGGGTCGCGAGCTCGCCGACGAAGTGCACGTGCTCCGGACGATCGGCACGGTCGTAGTCGAGCGCGGGTGCGCCGCTGGCGAGGATCAGCGTCGGCGAGAACACCAGCCGGTCCAGGCTCCAGCCGCGCGCCTCGAGGCCGACGGCATGCTCCGCCTCGTCGAGCGCGCGCACCAGGGGACGCGACAGCGCCGGGACGAGCCCGCGGAGCACCGCATCCCGCACCCTCGTGACCGCGGTGTTGCCGGGGCGCAGGCCCATTCCGCTCGGCGGGCCCGCGGGCCCGAGCAAGTTCAACGGCAGCACCGCGACCGTGCTCCAGGGATGGTGCATCGTCTCGCTGAACAGCACCGCGCCGACCGAGGTCTCATCCGCCGCGAGCGCATCCCAGGGATCCCGATGCCACTCGGTCACGAGGTCGGCGACCTGCGCCGGCGCAGTGCGGATGAAGCAGTCGACCATGTTGACCAGGAGCTGCCGTACACCTTTCTTGCCGATCAGCCGCGGAAAAGTCGCGGCGAGGTCGGTCTCGTCGAAATCGGGGGCCTGCCGCCAGGGCACCAGCCGCGCCCCGACCGCCTCGACCCGGGCGCGGAACCGGGATCCGGTGTAGAACCGCACGTCGTGGCCACGCCGCACCAGCTCCCCCGCGATCGCGGTCATCGGCGCCACATGCCCGGTGAACGGCATCGCGGTCAGCAGGAAACTGCTCATGGCGCCATCATCCCGCGCCCGGATGCGCCACGGAAGGACGTGCACCGGAAACGGGTGCTGACACGGAGGACGTCGGGTCGCCGACCTCGCGACCGCACATGGACGCCAAGGGCCCGGGCGGACGGATCCGTCCCGGGCCCTGGGCGACCAGCGACTCAGCGCGCCAGCGCCTGCAGCGCCTCCTCGATCGAGACCGTGTCGCGCTCGCCGGTGCGACGGTCCCACAGCTCGATCTGCCCGTCGGCCGCGCCCCGGCCCACGACGAGCACGCGCGGCACGCCGACGAGCTCGGCGTCGCCGAACTTGACGCCGGGCGAGACCTTGGGGCGGTCGTCATAGAGCACATCGAGGCCTGCGGCCTCGAGCCGGGCGGCGACGTCCTCGGCCACGTCGAAGGCGACCTGCTCACGGCCTGCGGCCACGACGTGCACGTCGAACGGCGCCACCGACGCCGGCCAGATGAGGCCCTTCTCGTCGTTGTTGAGCTCGGCGATGATCGCGAGGATCCGGGTCACGCCGATGCCGTAGGAGCCCATGGTGACGGTCACGAGCTTGCCGTTCTCGTCGAGCACCTTCAGTCCCAGGGCCTCGGCATACTTGCGACCGAGCTGGAAGACGTGGCCGATCTCCATGCCGCGGGCGAGGTGCACCGGGCCGGATCCGTCGGGCGCCGGATCGCCCTCGCGCACGTTCGCGATCTCGACGATGCCGTCGGCGGCGAAGTCGCGCCCGGCGACGACGGAGTGCGCGTGCTTCTGGTCGATGTTCGCACCGGTGATCCAGCTCGTGCCCTCGACGACACGAGGGTCCAGGAGGTAGCGGATCCCGGTGGCCGACTCCTCGCCGAGGATCGCTCCGGCGGGCGACCAGGGGCCGATGTAGCCCTTGACCAGCAGCGGGTGCTTCTCGAAGTCGTCGGCGGTGGCGGGCTCGACCTCGGCCGGAGCGAAGGCCACCTCCGCGCGCTTCTCGTCGACCTCGCGATCGCCGGGGACGCCGACCACGACCAGCTCACGGGTGCCGTCGAGGTGGGTCAGCGCGAGCACGACGTTCTTCAGCGTGTCGGCAGCCGTGTACTCGCCGTCCAGGTGCGCGTTGGAGTGCGCCACGAGCGTCTCGATCGTGGGCGTGTCCGGGGAGTCGAAGACCACAGGGGCGCCGTCCGCGTCGAACGGGATGGGCTCGGGGACAGCCGTCGTGTACGCCTCGACGTTCGCCGCATAGCCGCCGCTCGAGCGCACGAAGGTGTCCTCGCCGACGGGGGTCGGGTGCAGGAACTCCTCGCTGCGGGATCCGCCCATGGCACCGGCGTCGGCCTGCACGATGACGTACTCGAGGCCCAGGCGCTGGAAGATGCGCTCGTACGCGTCGCGCTGCGCCTGGTAGCTGGCGTCGAGGCCGGCGTCGCTCGCGTCGAACGAGTAGGCGTCCTTCATCGTGAACTCGCGGCCGCGCAGGAGGCCCGCACGGGGACGCGCCTCGTCACGGTACTTGTCCTGGATCTGGTAGATCGTCAGCGGCAGATCCTTGTACGACGAGTACAGGTCCTTCACGAGGAGGGTGAACGCCTCCTCGTGCGTGGGGGCGAGCAGGTAGTCGCCGCCCTTGCGGTCCTGGAGGCGGAAGAGCAGGTCGCCGTACTCCTCCCAGCGACCCGTCGCCTCGTATGCCTCACGCGGCATGAGGGCCGGGAAGTGCACCTCCTGCGCACCCGCCGCCGCCATCTCCTCGCGGACGACGGTCTCGATCTTCGCCTTCACGCGCAGTCCCAGCGGCAGCCATGCGAAGATGCCGGCCGCCTGCGGTCGGATGTATCCGGCGCGGATCAGCAGCTTGTGGCTCGCGACCTCGGCGCCGGCCGGGTCTTCGCGGAGCGTGCGGAGGAAGAAGTTCGAGAGACGAGTGACCACCAGGCAAGTCTAGTGACGGCGATCGCCCTGTCCGTGCGGGGTTGCACGGACAGGGCCGCGCTACGGCCTCAGTTCGCACCGAGTGCGTGTCACGGTCGTCCTTGAATCAGAGAGGTGTGCACCGGGCGCAGCTCGGCGAGCGCGCGGTCCAGGGTCGCGAGCCGCAGCCCGTGCGATGCGGCCAGTCCTGCGAGATACACGTCGGTCACCTGGCGATGTCCACGGATCCCGCCGAGGTCGACGTCTCGATAGGACGGCGAGATCGTCAAGAACTCGACCTTCGGCTCGTCCGCCAACATCGTGAGCACGGCCTGCGCCACGGTCGCGCTCTCGCCGATGCGCAGGAGGAAGCGGATCAGCGATCCTTCGACGAGAGAGCACAACCAGGTCCTGTCGACCTCGGTGAACCAGCGCCGTACGATCTCGTGATGCTCGTGCTCGACGACCACCAGTGCGATGAGCACATTCGCGTCCAGCAGGTACCCGCCCGCGGGAACGTCCGAAGAGTCAGGCGTCGTCATCGAGAAGATTCGCGACCTGTTCGGACGTGATCCGACGTCCGAGCGAGATGACCGGGAGCCCCGTCAGCTCGTCACGGAGCACGGTCAGCGGCTCGTCGAACTGCGCGAGTCCGCGTGCGGTGAGCTCGGCCACCATCGCCGAGACGGAGATGCCCCGTTCCCTCGCCAGCGCACGAGCACGTTCGTGGGTGCGCGGAGGAAGATCGACAGTGGTGCGCATGTTCGCATCATACGCGCATCACCGATGATGCAGGCCTGTCGCGCACCTCAGTTCAGCGCGCGGGTGCCCGCCGGGATGATCCCGCCGGCGTAGATCTCGGCGGCGTTGTCCTGCAGCGCGGTGAGCGCGACGCGCTGAGGCATCGGGCCGTAGGAGATGCGGGCGACGCCCAGAGCCTCGTACTCGGTCGAGGTGAGCGCCCCGGGCAGGCCGATCACGCTGAGTTTGCCGTGCCCGATGCCGTCGACGAGCGCGCGGGTGGTGTCGGCGTCGAGGATGCCCGGCACGAAGACCGCGGTGGCACCGGCGTCGAGGAAGGCGCAGCCGCGTTCGATCGCATCGGCGAGAGACTCCTCCGCGGGGCGGCCGCCGCCGCGCACGAAGGCGTCGGTGCGGGCGTTGAGCACGAAAGGCACGCCCTCCGCCTCACCGGCTCGGATCATCGCCTCGACGTTCGCCACGGCTTCGGCGAGCGGACGCAGCCGGTCCTCGACGTTCGCGCCGACGACGCCCGCGCCGATGGCGAGGCGCACCGTCTCCCCCGCATCGCCGTAGCCGTCGTCGAGGTCGGCGGTCACCGGCAGCTCGACCGCGGCGGCGATGCGGCCGACCATGTCGAGCATCAGCTCGCGCGGGATGGCACCGTCCGCATAGCCGTAGGAGGCGGCGATGGAGTGCCCGGCGGTGGCGATGGCCGTGGTCTCGGGCACAGCGGCGATCGCGCGGGCGGAGACGACGTCCCACACGTTCACGACGCGGAGGATCTCGGGTGCCGCGTAGAGCGCGGCGAGGGTGCGGGCCTTGTCTGCAGTGCTGGTCATGTCACCACGCTAATGCCCGCCGCCAGGCACGCGGGCGGCTCGACACGATCGACGCGCCGGATCAGGGCGCCACGGCGAAGACCCCATGCGCGCCCCGTTCCGCATCGATCATGTAGTGCGAGACGAACGGGTAATCGCCGGCCTCGGGGAAGGCGAGCTCGACGTACCCTCCCTGCGCCGGCGCGAGCGCCAGCACCTGTGAGCCGGTGTTCGGCGAATGGTCCAGCAGGAATGCACCCTCGGCCCACACCGTGTCGAACTGCCCGCCGACGACGTGGAAGCCGGTCGCCCTGTTCGGCCCCGCGTCGAGCACCCACACCCGCACGCGTTCACCGACCTTCGCCACGAGGGGCGCGTGATCGTACTGGTTCGCGTAGCCGTTGAACACGACCAGATCCGGGGTGTCTGCGTCGACCTTGTCGACATCGACCTCGCCGCCTTGCGCTCCGAGGTAGAACTCGCTCTGCACGAGCACGTAGCTGCGGTCGACGGGGGCGAGATCGGGCGGTTCGATCACGACAGCGCCGATCATGCCGTTCGCCATGTGCGCCGACATCGGCATGGTCGAGCAGTGGTACGCCCAGATCCCCGCTCGCGTGGCGGTGAACGTGTAGGTCAGGCTCTGCCCCGGTGCGATGGTGCGCATCGGCCGGTCCGGGGCGAGCGAGCCGGCATGGAAGTCGATGGAGTGCCCCATCGTGCCGTGGTTGACGAGGGTGACCACGAAGGTGTCCCCCACCCGGCCGTGCAGGGTCGGCCCCGGCGCCGTGCCGTTGTAGGTCCACAGCGTCTGCTCGACGCCGGGGGCGACCTCGGTCTTCGTGTCGGTCACGGTGAGCGTGACCCGACGGGTGACGGGCCCCTCGGCGGGCGGCAGCGGATCCAGCACCGCGCTGCGCGGGGTGAATCCCGGTCCCGGCGTCGCCTGGCCCATCCCGCTCATGCCACTCATGGCCCCGCGACCGGCATCGGCACCGGATCCGGATCCGGATCCGGATCCGCTGTGAGCGGCCTGGCCGCCGCCGGACGCGCCGGCACCCGTCGCGACGACAGTGAGGGTCATCCCCGCCTGCCGATGCCCGATGATGGAGCACCAGCCGTCCACGTCCGCCGTGATCACGCCCACGTCGATCCGTGCGGACTGTCCGGGTGAGAGCCGAGTGCCGCCTGTGCCGTTGGCGAGGACGAGGTCGTGCACCTGCGCCTTGTCGGTGTTGGTGAGCTCGATCACCAGCCGCGTCCCGGCGGGGACCTCGATCCGGTCGGGCGTGAAGCGCATGTCGGCGGCGTGCACCTGGACCGTCTTCACCGGGGCGTTCGGGTCGCTCTGTGCGGTGCCCTGCGCCTGGACGCCCGCACGGGACGGGAGCGGATCCACCGCCGCGCCGACCGCGACGACGAGCACCACCGCGAGCAGCCCCGCCACGGCCTGCCCCGCGCGGCTTTCGGGCGGCCGCTCCCCCTCCGGGGTCCGCGGGCCGCGGACAGTCGGCGAGGCCGACGCGGCACGGGCGGGGTCACCCGCTTCGGCCTTGGCCCGACGCTGCGCCCGCATCGCGAGCATCATGATGACCAGGAACGACGCCATCGCCACCAGGTACAGCACCGACGCGGCGACCCTGGTCAGACTCGACACCGGCAGCGCGCAGACCACCAGCGCCGTGTTCGCCACGGTCACCCGCAGCACGCCGGCGCGATCGAACCACGACGTGCCGACCCGCACCGGCGTGGGTCCGCCGCCCAGCACGACCGGCACGAGATAGCTGAGCGCCCCGAGCAGCACCTGCGCCGCGAAGCCGGCGGCGAGGAACGGCACGATCTGCTCGAGCGCCGGCAGGAAGCCCGCGAGGCCGGTGCCGTCGACGCTCGCCGCGAGCAGGGCGACGATCAGCGCGACCACGCATCCCGCCCACCAGACCAGCGCGAGCCCGACGGACAGTGCGGCGTACGACCTCGGCGGCCTGCTGCGCGCGGCCCGCCCGAGGGAGACGCCGATGATGCCGAGCCCGGCAAGATACCCGGCCAGCCCCAGGGCGATGATCGGGAGCACCGCGAAGGCCGCGCCGGCTGCGGCGACGAGCACGCCGGCGGCGAGCAGCGGCAGGGCGCGTGCGGCCCCCACGGCGGCGGCGGCGTCGGCACGCGTGCGCAGGATCGTCGGCCACAGGGTGACGACGGTGCCGGCGACGGCGAGGCCGATCCAGCCGAGCACGTTCAGCAGCGCATGGGCGAGGACGAGGCGGGGTGCGGCGTCTCCGCGCGCGAGCCAGCCGCCCAGCGCCGCGCCGAGCGCCAGCATCCCGGCCGCGGCGACGTAGTACCGGACTGTGCGGCCGAACCGGCCCGGGAGGCTGCCGCGGAGCCGGCGCACCAGGCTCGCCGCGTGCCAGAGGACGGCGACGATGAGCGCGGCCGCGCCGAGCAGCGACAGCGGCCAGATCGCGAGCAGCACCCCCAGCAGCACCAGCACCACGGCCGCGTTCGACAGCGCGAGGCGGATGTTCTGCGTCCGGCGGTCGGTGTGCGTCACCGCCCGGCGCAGCAGCGCGAAGGAGAAGTACTGACTCCACACCAGGATCGCGTGCGTGACCGCGCCGAGCAGGAGCAGGTGGATCATCAGCCAGCCGGACTGCGGCAGCTGCCGGTGCACGAGGACCGCCATCACCGTGAGCAGCAGCCAGAAGGCGGTGGGCACGTCGCGCGCGAACCAGAATCCTCGCGCCGGCGCCTTCTCGCTCGCCCGGCCGTCCCGCGGCTCCGGTCGGGTCGGGATCCTCATCTCTTCTCCTCGATCGGGCTCCTGGTCGCGGTCGCCTTCGCGCCCGCGCGTTCCGCAGCGGTCCTCTTCGCGCCGAGCAGCCCGCTCGTCAGTGCCGTCAGTGCGAACAGCAGCAGCGCGACGACACCCAGCACGCCTCCCCAGCGCCATGCGGCGGTGATGCCGAGTCCGTCGCCCAACCAGATCCGCACGATCAGCGCCAGATGCAGCAGGGCCGCCGGCGCCCAGAACGCCGGCCGGTACGGCACCACGACGTGCAGGACCGCGGGGAGGATCGTCGTCGCGTGCGCCATGATCATCGAGAACGTCCAGCCGAGGAACACCGCGTGCACCACAGCGTCGTACCGCGGCTGGGAGACCGGGGATCCGAGCAGCAGCACCGCGCCGGCGATCGCGAGCCAGACGTAGCCGCCGAGCATGCATGCCGCCATGTAGCGGGTGACGCCCGCGGACCGGACCGTGCGGCGCGCGACATCGTGCGTGAGGAGCCAGCCCGTCAGCGAGAGCAGCACCGCACCGAGCAGGATCGCGCCGGGGCCGGGCAGCACCGCGCCGAGCACGAGCGCCGCGGTGACGCCCCATGCATGCAGCAGCAGGCGGAGGCCGGCGCCGGGCCCCATCGTGATGCGGGCCAGCTCGACGCGTTCGGCGGCGATCGTGAGCACGATGAACCCGATGAGCCAGGGCAGCACGGGCACGAGCCCGCTCTGGCCGCCGTCGCCGAGCCAGAGGATCGTGGCGGCGAGCGCGAGCGCCGCGCCGATCAGCTGGGTGAGGGTCGCGTGGTCCCGTTGCCGGCGCCACAACGGGATGTAGCCGAGCGTGAAGGCCGCAGCGCCCGCCACGAGCACCGCCTTCGCCGCCGGGGGCGGCACGCTCGGCGCCACGAGCGCGACGGCGCCGAGCCCGAGCAGAGCCGGTGCCAGATAGCCGTACCAGCGCCCGAGGGCCGTGGCGCGTTCGAGCGCGATCAGCGTCCCGACGAAGCCGATGGCGAGGAGCATGCCGTGCACCTGCGGCAGACGCGAGACGTCGACCGGCGCAGGAAGGCCGAGCAGCAGCAGCCCAGCGTCGAGCCCGCCGAGGAGCGTGAGCCCCGCGGGCACCAGCCAGAGCAGGCGCCATGACCCGGCGCGTCGGCGCGGTGCGGTGCTCACGCCGACGCCCGCAGCCGCAGCACGCAGGTGCCGACCTCCTCGAACGGCGTGAGACGGCTCACGAGATCGGATCCGGCGGCACGTGCGATCCCCTCGATCATGCCCTCGTGCACGGCGCACACCACCCGGCTGTTCGCCACGGCGGCGGACAGCAGCGGGCACCTGTGCAGCCGCACGACCGCCGCGATGCCGTCCCCTGGGGCCTCTCGGACGACCTCGGGGGCGAAGCCCTGCTCGCGCATCACCTCCACGATGACCGCGGTCGTCTCTTCGGCGCCGCGCGTCTCGGCGCGCTCCGCCTCGGCCAGCCGACGGCCCCAGCTGCTGCCGGCGTCACGGGCGAGGTCGACCGGATCCGGCGCGGCGTGCGTGACCGCGTCGGCGAGCGTCGCGGCCAGTCCCGCATAGGGGTGCTGCCGTTCGGGCTCGACCGGCGTCCAGCGCCAGGCGGGTCTTCCGCGCCCGGCGGCCGGCTCACGGATGCGCCGCACCTGCCCGTCCTCGCGCAGCTGATCGAGGTGCGCGCGGACCGTGTTCTCATGCAGTCCCAGTGCCGCGACCAGCTCCGCTGTCGAGGCGCCGCCGCGTGTCTCGAGCTCCCGCAGCAGGCGCTCCCGCGCGGAGGAGAGCCTGCGTCCTGTGCCGGTGCGGCGGGACGGGGATACGCCCTGATTTTCCACGTTGTTTATTATAGTTAAATCATTTCCCGGCGATCGGAGCAGACATGGCCCACATCGAGATCCAGCGTTCCCGCGAGGAGGCGATCGATCAGACGCCGACGGCGGGCTGCACGTGCGGCGAGCACGATGAAGAACTCCCCGAACTCGATGTGCAGACCATCCCGCATGCGATCCGTCATGCGGCGATCTTCGGGGCGATCGAGTCGTTGCGTCCCGGCGCCGCGATGATCGTCTCGGCCACGCACGACCCGGTGCCGCTGCTGCACCAGCTCGTGCGGCGTCACGGAGACGCCTTCCGCACGCGCTATCTCGACGAGGGACCGGAGCGCTGGCGCATCCTGATCCGCCGCGCCGGCTGATCCGCGATCCCGCCTGATGGCGCGCTCCGCCCAGAGCGCACGGCGCGCCATAGGCTGGCGGCATGCCCCAGCGCAGATCGCACGTCGCCCCGTCCGCCGCGCAGTCGGAGCTCGCCGCCGCCCTCGCGGCCCTTCGCACCGAGATCGACGCCCCGGTGGAGTTCTCCCCCGAAGCGCTCGCCGAAGCGGCCTCCACGATGCCGCCCGCGCCGGATCTGGATCTGCGCGACATCGCGTTCGCGACGCTCGACCCTGCCGGATCCATGGATCTCGATCAGGCGTTCCAGCTCGAACGGAGCGGATCCGGCTACGTCGTGCGCTACGCGATCGCCGACGTCCCCTCCTTCGTGACACCCGGCGGAGCTCTGGATCTCGCCGCACGGCAGCGCGGCGAGACCCTGTACGCGGCGGACGGGACCATTCCCCTGCATCCGCCCGTGCTCAGCGAGGACCGCGCCTCCCTGCTGCCGGATCAGGAGCGTCCGGCGCTGGTCTGGACATTCGCGCTGGACGCGACCGGATCCGTCACGGACACCCGCCTGGAGCGGGCGCTGATCCGCTCGAGGGCGAAGCTGGACTACGTCGGCGCCCAGGCGGACCTCGATACGGGCCGCGACTCCCCCGCGGCGCTGCTGCCGGAGATCGGCAGGCTCCGCCTGGAGCAGGAGGCGCAGCGGGGAGGGGCGAGCCTGAACCTGCCCGATGAGGAGGTCGTGCGCCGCGAGGACGGCACGTACGCGATCGAGCGCCGCTCCCCCCTGCCGATCGAGGACTGGAACGCGCAGCTGTCGCTCATGACCGGCATGGCCGCGGCTCAGCTCATGCTGCAGGCGAAGGTCGGGATCCTGCGCACCATGCCGCAACCCGATGACACGGCCTTCGAGACGTTCCGTCGACAGACCGCTACGCTCGGCGTGCCATGGACCACGGGCCGCTACGGCGATTACCTGCGAGGACTCGGAAAGGACGACCCGCGCACCCTGCCGATCCTGGAGGCCGCGTCCGCGCTGTTCCGCGGCGCGGGGTACGTCGCGTTCGACGGCGAGGTTCCCGCCGAGACGACGCAGGCCGCGATCGCCGCGCCGTACGCACATGCGACCGCTCCGCTGCGGCGGCTGGTGGATCGCTGGTCGCTGGCGATCTCGCTGGCCGTGAGCCGCGGCGAGGACGTTCCCGCGTGGGTGCACGAGAGCATGGCGCAGGTGCCGGATCTCATGCGCGCCTCCGCCCAGCGCTCGTCGACGCTGAACTCGCGCACACTCGATCTCGTCGAGGCCGCCGTGCTCGCGCCGCACGTCGGCGAGACGTTCGCCGCCGTCGTGATCCGCCGCAACGGCACGCGCGGCACGGTCCAGATCGCCGACCCGCCGGTGACCGCCTCGATGGCGCTGCCGGATTCGGCGGCCGCGGGCGCGACCATCCAGGTGGTGCTGAACTCCGTCGACGTCACGAAAGGACAGGCGGCCTTTGCGGTCGTCTGAGGGCTCCGCGGACGACCTCACCGCGTGGCTCCGCAGCCACGCGCATCGCCTCCGCACGCTCGATCCGGACGAGGACGACGACGCGGACCTCGAGCCGCTTCTCGACATCGTCGGCGATGCCCGGGTCGTCGCGATCGGCGAGTCGATGCACTGCGTCCACGAGTTCTTCGCGCTGCGCCACCGCCTGTTCCGGTTCCTTCATCGCCGCGCCGGCTTCACCGCGCTCGTGACGGAGAGCGGGCTCCCGGAGGGAACGCGCGTCGACGAGTGGATCCGCACCGGGCGAGGCGGGCTGCGCGACACCCTGCACGAAGGGGTCTCGTACGGGTTCGGCGCCTGTTCGCGGCTCAGATCGAGCACGAGCTCGACCTCGCCGGAGGCCGCATCCACGAGGGTTACGTGCGCTGACGATCCGCACATCCGACCCTCGTTCGAAGTTCTTCCCCGATCCTGGATCGCCTCTCCGAATGTCGGTGGCGTTCGAGAGAATGGAGCATGGAACTTTTCACCGACATCGAGGCACAGGTCCAGGCCCTGCGCGCGCTGGTCGGTGACGCCCTCGAACCGGCCGATCTCATCCCGCTCATCGAGAGGCTCGACGACGCGCAAGCGGTCGATGCACTCACGGCGGCGACTGCGCTGGTCCAGAGCGGGGAGAGGATCCGCGCGGCGGCCACGAGCGTCATCGCGGCTCGTTCCTCCCGCGAAGCCGGGCAGGCCGGGCTCGCCCAGTCCCGCGGACACAGGAATGTCGCCTCCCTCGTGCAGGAGATCACGGGCTCGACGATGGCCGAGGCCGGCCGGCAGGTGCGCATCAGAGAGTCGCTCCTCGCCTCGACTTCCGCGTCGGTTTCGTCAGACCCGCCCGTCGGCGACCCGTCCTCGGACGATGAATCGACTCGCGCGGAGAAGCCGGTCACGCCCTGGCACGCCGGGCTCGATCACGCCCTGCTCGACGGGCGGATCACGTCGGCGCAGCACGACGCGATCCGTCAGGGGCTCGCGGATCCTCCGTTCTCCGACGAGTTGGAGCACGAATGCGGGACCGAGCACGGGTGCGACGAGACCGTGCACGACGCGCTCATGCGCGAGCTGTGGGAGGTGGCCGCCGATCAGCTCGTCGGCGCGGCGGCGCACGACACGCCTGAGATGCTGGGCTCCGCGGCGCGCACGATCGGCGATCGGCTCGACCCCGAGGGTGCGGCCCGACGATTCCAGGAACGATTCTCGCGGCGCTCGTTCCGCGTGTGGACCACGGCCGACGGCCACAAGCGAGGCGCGATCGACTTCGACGATGAAGGCTACGCGTGGGCGACAACGATCATCGCCAACGCCATGCGCCCGCGGACCGGCGGTCCCCGCTTCGTCGACGCCGAGGAGAAGGCCCGCGCGCAGGCTCTGACCGACGATCCGCGCACGAACGACCAGTTGACCTACGACCTGTTCCTCGATCTGCTCCGCACCGGCGCTCTCGCCGATGCCCCGGCCGTGTTCGGCGCGCGACGTGCGGGAGTCCGCATCGTCCAGGTCGTGAACGGCGACGGCATCGCGGGTCCGATCGCACACGCGGAGGATCACCTGCACTCATTCCCCGCCGCGGTCGCCCAGCAGCAGACGTGCGATGTCGGCACCGTCACGGGCGACTCCCGCGGGAACCCGCTCGACGTCGGTCGCGAACACCGCCTCTTCACGCCCAAGCAGCGCGTCGCGCTCGCCATCCGAGACGGTGGATGCCGATGGACGGGCTGCGATCGCCCGGCGTCCTTCGGCGAAGCACACCACATCGATGAGTGGGTCCGCGATGACGGGCGGACCGATATCGACCGCGGCATCCTGCTGTGCGGGTTCCATCACATGCAACTGCACCATGGCGGCTGGCGGATCACCCGCCACGAGAAGCAAGACTTCCTCCTTCATCACCCTCGCGGGCAGACCTTCGCGCTCCCGCCCAGACCTGCCCTCCGATACGCCTGGGCAGGAGTCCAACCATGGCCGAAGCGATTCCGCGCGGCCGCATGACGGGATCGCGGAAAGCGTTCAGTCGCGAGCCCAGGTGATCTCGTCACGGCCGGCTCGCTCACGGCTCGTGCCCGCGGACGAGACGTCCCCCGGGGCGTGGGAGGCGCGACCGAACGCGGTCATGGTGGTGGCCTCCCAATGAGGCGGGATCTGGAACTCGGCGGCGAGCGCATCGCGGTCGAACGCCCGGAACTGGTGCGCGTCGAGTCCGAGATGAAGGCCCTGGACCGTCATGTGGGCGACGGCCTGGCCGAGGTCGTAGCGGGCGAACTCCGAGTACTCCCAGTCCACGGTCCCCTCAACCAGCACCTGTGCGCAGTTCACCACCAGCAGCGACGCATCGGGCGCCCACCTCGATGAACTCCGCGCGAGATGCGGCACGAGCCGCCGGTGGATCTCATCGCCCCGGCGAGCGACGAGGAACATCCAGGGCTGGCCGTTTCCCGCCGACGGCGCCATCCGCGCCGCGTCCAGCGGCGAATCGACGTGTGCGGCGCCGATCTCGAACTCCGGGTCGAATCCCACCGGGCTGAATCTGCCGGCCAGCGCCGGGTGCACAGCGGGGGTGGCCGGGACCTCGCAGATCGTCATGCACCCAGTCTGGCGCGAGCTACGCAGGCACGGCCGAAGTCTTCATGACCAGCAGCTGCGGATCCGCCAGATCCAGCGACACCCGGATCGACGCGAACTCCGCGAGCGACGACACGTGCGTGCCACCGCAGAGGATCGAAGCGGTGCCCTCGGGCAGCCCGCACACCCAGCGGCGGCGATCCACGATCGTCTCGCCGTCGACCTCGATCCGGCTCGATGCGCCGGACGCCACCCAGGCTGCGAGCTGCGCGTTGATCCGCTCCTCGCGGTCCGCCAGAGTCGCGGCGAACCCCTCGGTATCGAACCCGGCCTTGCGCAGGCTCTTGCCGAGCCGGTACTCGTCGACCGAGCCGCCCTCGTCGATGAAGCTCGTCTGGTTCGCGCGGCCCTCGAAATCGGGAGTGCCGAGCGCATCGGATCCGGGATCCTTGCGCCACAGATCCGCGACGGCGAGGTCCAGGGCCAGTGAGGCGAGGTGACAGGCGGTGTGCCCGCGGCTCAGTCCGGCACGACGCTCCGCATCGACCGTCGCCTCGGCCGAGGCGCCTGCCGCGAGCGCCGAAGGAACCGCCTCGACCCGGTGCCCGACGAGCCAGGTCCAGCCCTCCGCGCCGCGTTTGGCCGGGATACCCGCACCGACCGCGACCTCGCCCTCGTCGCTCACCGCCGCCATGACCGCTTCGGTCACCGCGACCTCGACGTCATCCACGCGCAGGGCACCCCGATCGCCCGGCTGATCCGGCCAGGTGTGGTCGACGGGGTGGAACGGAGTGCGGTCGAGCACGACCACCGCTCCGCCCTCCGCCGGATGCACGCCCACGACGCGCGCCGACTCGGCGAGGGACCCCGAGGGGAAGGTGACGACGGTGCTGTGCGACACGGAGACTCCAGACAAGGTGACGGGGAACGCCGCCGACGTCAGTGCGACGGCGGGATGGTGAAGCTCGCCAGGAGGTCCCCGGAGACCACGAAGATCCCGTCCGACTCGCCGTTGAAGACGCTGCTGCGCCAGCCGAAGCGGATCCGGGTCGTGTCCCCGTCGGTGTCCGCGGACAGAACGGTCATGCGGGCGCCGGCGCCGATCGCGTCGGACCCGGCCCAGGAGCGCACGCCCTCCGGGCCCGCCTTGACGGTGCCCCAGTCGCTGACGAATCCGTCCGGCGTGAAGGCGGCGACGAACGCCTCGGTGTCTGCATCGTTGATCGCGTCGACCATGCGCTGCACGGCAGCGGGAACTCGGCTCATGATTCCTCCTCGGAAAGGTCCCACTCTGTCACGCTCACCTCCGCGGAGGGCTCGCGCTACGGGATGCCCCTCAGCTGGTGACGACCTGCGCGGTGCCGACCGGGGCGGCGGGGCCCATCTCATCGGCGATGCGGTTCGCCTCCTCGATGAGGGTGGCGACGATGTCCGCCTCCGGCACGGTCTTGATGACCTCGCCCTTCACGAAGATCTGCCCCTTGCCGTTGCCGGAGGCGACACCGAGGTCGGCCTCGCGGGCCTCTCCCGGACCGTTCACCACGCACCCCATGACGGCCACGCGCAGTGGCACCGTCATGTCCTTGAGGCCCTCGGTGACGCTCTCCGCGAGCGTGTAGACGTCGACCTGCGCGCGGCCGCACGAGGGGCAGGAGACGATCTCGAGCTTGCGCTCGCGCAGGTTCAGCGACTGCAGGATCTGATGGCCGACCTTGACCTCCTCGGCGGGAGGGGCGGACAGCGAGACGCGGATCGTGTCGCCAATGCCCTCGCCGAGCAGGATCCCGAAGGCGGTCGCCGACTTGATCGTGCCCTGGAACGCGGGGCCCGCCTCGGTGACGCCGAGGTGCAGCGGCCAGTCGCCGCGTTGCGCGAGCAGCCGGTAGGCCTTCACCATGACCACCGGGTCGTTGTGCTTGACCGAGATCTTGAAGTCGTGGAAGTCGTGCTCCTCGAACAGCGATGCCTCCCACACGGCGCTCTCCACGAGCGCCTCCGGGGTGGCCTTGCCGTACTTCTCGAGCAGGCGGGGGTCGAGGGATCCGGCGTTCACGCCGATGCGCAGCGAGACGCCCGCGTCCTTCGCGGCCTTGGCGATCGCACCGACCTGATCGTCGAACTTGCGGATGTTGCCCGGATTGACGCGCACCGCGCCGCAGCCGGCATCGATCGCCTGGAACACGTACTTCGGCTGGAAGTGGATGTCGGCGATGACCGGGATCTGGCTCTTCTTCGCGATGATGTGCAGCACATCGGCGTCGTCCTGCGACGGCACCGCCACCCGCACGATCTCGCAGCCGGAGGCCGTGAGCTCGGCGATCTGCTGCAGCGTCCCGTTGATGTCCGTGGTCTTGGTGGTCGTCATCGACTGCACGCTGACGGGGGCATCGCCGCCGACGAGCACCTTGCCGACCTTGATCTGGCGGCTCTTGCGTCGCGGGGCGAGGACGTCGGGGATCCGGGGCATCCCCAGGTTCACAGCTGGCACGTCTCCCAGGGTACCCGTGCCCAGCTGGACAGGATCCGCGCACCGCCTGGATGGGAGCCGCGAACGTCACGGCGCGCGTCCGCAGGGCGCCGTTGTGATAGTTTCGGCGCATGTCGACGAACCGCTCCTGGTGGCCCGCCTGTTAGGCGGAGAGTTCGCGACCCACGATCCAGACCGCCTTCCGGGGCGGTCTTGTCGTTTCTGCCGCGTCGGATCCCTCATTCAGGAGCCCTTTCAATGACCACCGCCGACCGGATCCACGCTCTCGACTCGTCCTTCGTCCTGCTCGCCCGCGAGGGTTCGGACAGCGTCGAGCTGCTCACCGGCGAGATCCTTGATGTGACGAACCTCGCCGACATCCCGCTGGGCACCGGCGATGA
>JAFDWK010000020.1:0-7871 GCA_018268515.1 Actinomycetota bacterium | reverse complement strand
CGCTGCGCTGCCTGCTCGTCGACGAGCACCTGCACCTGCCCGCCGAGGAGGTGCGCGAGGCGCTCCCCGCGGATCCGATCCCGCTGCACGACGGCGGCTTCGACCTCAGCGACGACGAGTACGCGACGATCGTGGAGCGCGTGATCGCCGACGAGATCGGGCGCGGCGAGGGCGCGAACTTCGTGATCCGCCGCGACTACACCGCGCGCATCGACGCTGCCACCGCCGAGGCCGAGCGCACGGCCGCGCTCACCTGGTTCCGGGCGCTGCTGGAGCACGAGCGCGGCGCGTACTGGACGTTCGCGGTCGTCACCCCGGGCGTGATCGCGGTCGGCGCGAGCCCCGAGGCGCACGTCGTCGCCCAGGGCGGCGTGGTGACCATGAATCCCATCTCCGGCACGTTCCGCCACCCCGCGGGCGGCTCGACCACGGCGGCGCTCGGCGAGTTCCTCTCCTCGACGAAGGAGACCGAGGAGCTGTTCATGGTGGTGGACGAGGAGCTCAAGATGATGAGTGCCGTCTGCTCCGACGGCGGGCGGATCACCGGCCCGCACCTGAAGCAGATGTCGCGTCTCACGCACACCGAGTACATGCTGCGCGGCAGCAGCCGCCTCGACCCGCGCGACATCCTGCGCGAGACCATGTTCGCACCGACCGTGACCGGATCCCCGATGCAGAACGCCTGCACGGTGATCCGCCGGCACGAGCGCAAGCCCCGCGGCTACTACTCCGGCGTCGCAGCGCTCTTCACCCCGAACGATGCGGACGGCCATGACCTGGACGCGCCGATCCTCATCCGCACCGTGTACCTGAAGGACGGCGAGCTCAGCGTGCCGGTCGGTGCGACCCTGGTGCGGCACTCGGATCCCGCCGGAGAGGTCGGCGAGACCCACGGCAAGGCCGCGGGTGTGCTCGGCGCGATCGGCGCGATCGCGCGCGACACCGCCGCCGAGGCCCGCGAGGACGCCGACGCACCCGGATCCGGCGCGACCCCCGCCGACGACCCGGAGATCCGGACGCTGCTCGCCTCCCGCAACGCGCGCCTCGCCGAGTTCTGGATGAACCCGCAGGACGGCGGCACCGACGCGTCGTCCGCTGCTCCCTTCGCGGGACGCACCGCCGTGGTCGTCGACGCCGAGGACCGCTTCACCACCATGCTCGCGCACCAGCTGCGCCACCTCGGGCTCGAGGTGCGCATCCAGCCGTGGTCGCAGGCGCTGGACGTGGAGATCGACGCTGCGGATCTTCTCGTCGCGGGTCCCGGCCCCGGCGACCCGCGGTACGACTCCTCCCCACGCATCGCCCGGATGCGCGCGCTGGTCTCGCGGCGCCGCGAGAGCGGGCGCCCGCTGCTCGCCGTCTGCCTCAGCCACCAGATCCTCGCGGACTCGCTCGGGATCGGGCTCGCCGCTCTCGCGAGCCCGCACCAGGGGCTGCAGAAGTCGGTGCCGGTGTTCGGGACGGACGCCTCGATCGGCTTCTACAACACGTTCACGGCACGGGTCGCGCCCGGCACGACGCAGGTCGGCGAGACCGAGGTGTCCGCGGATCCGGTCTCGGGCGACGTGTACGCCCTGCGCGGTCCGGCGTTCGCCTCGGTGCAGGGCCACCTGGAATCGATCCTGTCCCGCGACGGCATGACCACGCTGGAGCGCCTGGTCGGGCACGCCCTCGGCGAGCGCTGAGACACCCGCCGGGTCCGCCGCGACGGTCAGCCGAGCGTCACGGGGTGGAACAGGTCTGCGACGAAGAGCAGTCCGCCCATTCCGATCAGCAGCACCGCGACCACGATCGTGAGCGGCACCAGCCGGGTGGCGTCGACGGGCTTGGGCTTCGGGCGCTGGAACAGCTTCGCCCAGGCCCGCTTCAGGCCGTCCCAGAGTGCGACCACGATGTGCCCGCCGTCCAGCGGCAGCAGCGGGATCAGGTTGAACACGAACAGGGCGATGTTCAGCGACCCCATCAGGCTCAGCAGCACGGCGAAGCGGTTCAGCAGCGGCGCGTCCGCCGCGGCGACCTCCCCGGCGATCCGTCCCACGCCGATCACGCTGAGCGGCCCATTCGGGTCGCGGGGCGTGCCGGTGACCAGCGAGACGCCGACGTCCCAGAGCCGCACGGGCAGGTTGCCGATCAGCTGCACCACGGATCCGGTGTTCGCCATCGCCTGCTCGAAGCCCGCGCCCAGCGGCTGCTGCACGTAGGCGAGCTGTGCGCCGACGCCCGCGTAACCGACCGTGTGCAGCACGGCGTTGCCCTTGTCGTCCACGACCGCGTGCCCGTTCGCGTCGGCTTCCTGCCTCTGCGCGGCGACCGGCGTGAGCTGCAGGGTGAGCCGTGATCCGTTCCGCTCGACGACCAGCGGGATCGTCTTGCCCGGGGAGGCCTGGATGATCGCACTCGCCTCGGCGAAGGTCGTGACGTCCTTGCCGTCGACGGCGACGATCCGGTCCCCCGGTTTCACTCCCGCCTCGGCCGCGGGCGCGATCGGATCCGATGCCGTGCACGCGGTCTGCGTGGAGCCCGCGGGCAGCACGCACTGCGAGACCGAGCCGATCGTCGTCGTGCCCTGCTGCAGGCCGATGCCGCTGAGCAGCACGGTGAAGATCACGACGGCGAGCACCAGGTTCATGAATGGGCCGCCGAACATGACGATGACGCGCTTCCAGACCGGGAGCAGGTAGAAGACGCGGCTCGCGCGCTCCGGGTCGATGGTCTCGTCGTTCGCTGCCCTCGCGTCCTGGATGAGCGTGCGGAACGCCCCTCGCGATCGACTCTGCGGGCGGTCGGAGCCGTCCTCCGCCGGGGGCGAGGGCGGGTACATGCCGGACATGGAGATGAAGCCGCCGACCGGCAGGGCCTTCACGCCGTACTCGGTCTCACCGATCTTCTTCGAGAAGAGTCGCGGGCCGAAGCCGATCATGTACTGGCCGACGTGCACCCCGAAGAGCTTCGCCGGCACCAGATGCCCCAGCTCGTGCAGCGCGATCGACACGCCGAGCCCGACCAGCACGAACAGCAGGCCACCGACGTACAGCAGGATCTCCACCCCGCCACGCTACCGGTGCCGCCCTAGGAAACGCCCGTGCCGCAGCTGTGCACGCGCTCGGTCTCCGACGGACGGCGCGCCGCGGGTCGCCGCGGTGCGGTCAGTCCCGCGCGGCGATCATCCGGTCGGCCGTCGCGCGCGCCCAGGTCTCGGCGGCGGCGAGCGTGCCGACCGTGAGTTCGTCCGGCGGCTCGTGCGCGTCCACGACGCGCTCGATGGTCTCGACGATGCCCAGGAAGCTCAGCCGCCCCTCGTGGAACGCGGTGACGGCCTGCTCGTTCGCCGCGTTGTAGACGGCCGGGAAGGTCCGCCCCGCCCGGCCGACCTGCTTCGCGAGCGCGACCGACGGGAAGGCCGCGTTGTCGAGCGGCTCGAAGGTCCAGCTCGCCGCTTTCGTCCAGTCCAGGGGCCGCCCCACCCCGCCGACCCGGTTCGGCCAGTCCAGGCCCAGCGAGATCGGCAGGCGCATGTCGGGCGGGGACGCCTGGGCGATCGTGGAACCGTCCACGAACTCCACCATGGAGTGCACGATCGACTGCGGGTGCACGACGACATCGATCCGCTCGTAGTCCACGTCGAACAGCAGGTGCGCCTCGATCACCTCGAGGCCCTTGTTCACGAGCGTGGCGGAGTTCGTGGTGACCATCCGCCCCATGTCCCACGTGGGGTGCGCGAGCGCCTCCGCCGGGGTGACGCCGGCCATGTCCTCGCGGGAACGCCCCCGGAACGGCCCTCCCGAGGCGGTGACCACGAGGCGGCGCACCTCCTGCTTCGTGCCGGAGCGCAGCGCCTGCGCGAGCGCCGAATGCTCGGAGTCGACCGGCACGATCTGGCCGGGCGCGGCGAGCGCGGTGACCAGGGCGCCGCCGACGATGAGCGACTCCTTGTTCGCGAGGGCGAGGGTGCGGCCGGCTTTGAGCGCGGCGAGCGTGGAGCCCAGGCCGATGGAGCCGGTGATCGCGTTGAGCACCACGTCGGCCTCGACGTCGCGGACCAGCTGCTCGGCCTCGTCGGCGCCGAGCGCCGTGTCGTCGACGCCGAACTCCTCGGCCTGCTGCTCCAGGAGATCGGCCTGGGTGCCCGCGGCGAGACCGACCAGCTCGAACCGGTCGGGGTTCGCCCGGACCACATCGAGGGCCTGGGTGCCGATGGAGCCGGTGGATCCGAGGATGAGAACGCGACGCATGCGCCCAGCCTAAGCCGTGGGCTCCGGCTCGCGCCGAGGGTCGCGCGGGCCCCGCCGAAAGCGGTCGCCGGTGGCTGAGGGCCCGGCGCGTCCGTGAACGCGCCGGGCCCTCGAGTCGAAACGGAGCTCTACTGCGCGGGGGCGGACGGGACCGTGCCGAGGATGTCGACGACGAACACGAGAGTCGAGTTCGCCGGGATGCCGCTCTGGGCCTGGCTGCCGTATCCCTCGGCGGGCGGGATCACCACCAGCACCTGAGAGCCGACCTTCTGCCCTTCCAGGGCCTTCTTGAAACCGGTGACGACACCCGTGGTCTGGAACTGAGTGGGCGCGCCGCGCTTCCAGCTGGAGTCGAACTCCTTGCCGTCGGCCCAGGTCACGCCGCGGTACTGCACGATCACGTAGTCGCCGCTCGCCACGGTCGGCCCGTCGCCCTGCTTGAGGTTCGCGATCTTCGTCTCGGTGGGCGGGTCGGACTTGGGGATCGTGATCTCCGGGGCGCCGTCCTTGGCGAGCTTCACGGTCGGCATGCCCTCGACCGGGGCCACCTCCTTGCCGGTCGCGACGGTCGGGAGCTTCTTCGTCGACTGGGCGTAGACGACGATCGACTTCTGGGTCCCGCCCTGCCCCTGGCTCAGCAGCTTCCCGGGCAGTGCCAGGACGACGGCGGATCCGACCGGCTGGCACTCGAGCGCCACCACGAACAGCGACTGCTGGCTCGGGTCGAGCAGCACCGGCAGCTGGTCGTCGACGCCCCGCGCGCTGGAGTCCAGCACGGCGCTGTCCGCCGCATTCACGATCCGGTACTGGACGGAGACCAGGTCCCCGGCCACGATGTCCTTGCCGTCGCCCTTCTTCACGACGGTCCGCTCGGCAGCGGTCGCCTTGTCGAGATCGGTACCCGACGGCACCGTGACCTTCAGGTCCTTGCCCTCCCCCTCGACCTTCACCGCGTCCGAGGTCTTGCCCGGCTTGGCATTGAGCAGGCACGACGACGAGGCGGACGGGGACGGAGAGGCGGACGGACTGCCGGCGCCGGCGCAGCCGGAGAGCAGAAGAGCCGTCGCTGCGACGGCGGACAGGGCAGCGGCGATGCGAATGCGCACGAAGGACCTCAAAACGTAGACGTGGTTTCGTCCATCCTGCCCTACCCCGCTTTGGCAGCGCTGAGAGGGGCACGCCGCTCCGCGGAATCCGGAGCGGGCCGCGTCGGCGCGGATCCGAGGGCCGCTCTCGGGCTCTCGTGCCCATGCCGATGCGGGAATAGATCCTGATCTAGCCTTGATGAGTGACCCTGGACTCCTCTGCCGCGCCCGGCGACCGCGACGGTGATGTCGACGAAGAACTGCACCGCGCCGGCGCCACCTACTTCCTCGGTCGGATGATCCTCATCCCGCTGACCCGGCTGATCTACCGGCCGCGGATCGAGGGCCGCAAGAACGTGCCGAAGGACGGCCCGATCATCATCGCCTCGAACCACCTGTCGTTCATCGACTCGATCGCGATCCCGGTCGCCGCTCCCCGGCGCGTGCACTTCCTCGCCAAGTCGAGCTATTTCGAGGGGACGAGCCTGAAGGGCCGGTTCGTGGCGAGCTTCATGCGGGCCGTCGGCGCCATTCCGGTGCGCCGCGGCGCGGGGCAGGCGGCGCTGGACGCCCT
Source organism: Actinomycetota bacterium (assembly GCA_018268515.1). Classification (GTDB taxonomy): domain Bacteria; phylum Actinomycetota; class Actinomycetes; order Actinomycetales; family Microbacteriaceae; genus Microbacterium. Next base: position 1,980 of record JAFDWK010000020.1, on the reverse strand, counting down.
GGACGAGCAGCGCAAGCTCCTCGACGCCGGGCTGGCGGTGGCGCTCTACCCGGAGGGGACCCGATCCACCGACGGCCGCCTCTACAAGGGCCGCACCGGCGTCGCGTTCCTCGCCCTGCAGACCGGCGCCAAGGTCGTGCCGGTCGGTGTGATCGGCACCGACAAGGCCATGCCGGTCGGGGCCAAGATGCCGAAAGTCGGATCCAAGGTGACCATCCGCTTCGGCGAGCCGCTGGACCTCTCGCACCATGGTGAGGCGAACTCAGGCCGCGCCCGGCGCGGCGCGACCGACGAGATCATGGCGGCGATCCACGCGCTCAGCGAGCAGGAACTCGCCGGCGTCTACAACGAGGTTCCCGCACAGGGCGCGATCGAGAAGATCAAGCAGGCGCTGCCGCACGAGCGGCGCTGAGCTCAGGCCGCGTCGCTGCGCTCAGGCCGCGTCGCTGCGCTCAGGTCGCGTCGGAGGCGACGCGGATGGTGGCCTCGTGATGCACGGGGAACGACACCGAGTTCGCGATGAAGCACCAGGCGTTCGCCTGCGCGTGCGCGACCTCGGCGGCGGCGCGCATGGACTCCTCAGCGACGGTCACCACCGGACGCAGTGTGACCTCGGTGAAGGATCCGCCTCCGTGCCCGTCCTCCTGCATGGTGCCCGTCGCCTCGTCGCGATAGTCGACCACCACGACGCCCGCGGTCACGCACGCGTGCAGGTAGCTCAGCAGATGGCACTCGCTGAGTGCGGCCAGAAGCATGTCCTCGGGATTCCACCGGCTCGGATCCCCCCGGAACGGCTTGTCCGCGGAGGCCAGCAGCTCGGGCTTTCCCGGCACGCTGATGGTGCTCGCCCGGTCATATGCGCGATAGCCGGATGTGCCAGTGCCGCGGTTGCCGGTCCATGTCGTCGTGAGGGCATAACGATGCGTGCCGAGGCTCATGCCACCATCGTGCCAGGAACTAAGCTGACAGTCGTGGTGCAGACTCTGAGCGTCCAGGATGCCGTGGAACTCGCTGTCGTCGAACGGAACGGGTTCATCGAATCCCGCCACATCGGAGCGGCGGTGGTGCTCTCCCCGGAGGGCGAGATCGTCGCCCGTCACGGCAACCCCGAGGCGCTGGTGCTCCCCCGGTCCAGCATGAAGCCGCTGCAGGCCGTCGCCTGCCTCACGGCCGGCGCCCCGTTGGAAGGCGAGCAGTTCGGCCTCGCCACGGCGAGCCACATCGGCACCGACCGTCACGTCGCCGTGGTGCGCGAGATGCTCGCCGCGGGCGGTCTCACCGAAGACGACCTCGGCTGCCCGGCGGACTGGCCCGGCGATTCGGCGACCAGGGACGAGCTCGTGCGCGACCACGCGAGCAAAGCCCGGATCCGGATGAACTGCTCCGGCAAGCACGCCACGATGCTGCGCGCCTGCGTGGCGAACGGCTGGCCGACGGCCGGATACCTCGACACCCGTCATCCGCTGCAGGTGCACATCAAGGAGGTCGTGGAGCGGCTCAGCGGCGAGCGCGTCGCGGCCACCGCGATCGACGGCTGCGGCGCCCCGGTGCACGCCCTCACGCTGACCGGGCTCACCCGGGCGCTGCACCGCATCGGCAGCGCCTCGGAGCGCTCGCCCTTCGCGCTGCACCGGGTCGCCGGCGCGCTGGTGCGCACCGTCCGGGAGAACCCGTGGACGATCGAGGGTCCCGGGCGCCCCGACACGATCGCGATCGAGAAACTCGGCGTGTTCGCCAAGCACGGCGCCGAAGGCGTGATGGTGATGGTCGCCCCGAACGGGACCACGGTCGCCCTGAAGATGCTCGACGGATCCGGCCGGGCGACGCCCGTCGTCACCGCGACCCTGCTCGCGCACGCCGGCGCCCTGACCGATGCGCAGGTGGACAGCCTCGCCTCGGCCCTTCCACTCGCCGTCCTCGGAGGCGGCAGCGACGTCGGGGCCATCCGCCCCGGCACCGGAATCTGAGAGCCCCCAGAAG
>JAFDWK010000001.1 GCA_018268515.1 Actinomycetota bacterium | reverse complement strand
ACTAGGCTGGGCCGAATGGCGATGCGCTCTCCCCTGCCCGTGCGCGACGGCGTCGGTGCGACGCGTCTGCGGGTGCCCGACGCGGGGCCGTGGCCCACCGTGGGCGCCTTCATGGTCGAGCGCTTCTTCCATCTCGACCCCGAGCGGCTGCTCGACCGCTTCGACCGCGGCGAGATCGTGGCGCTCGACGGCGCCCCGCTCACACGCGACACCCCGCTCGGTGTGCACGACTTCGTCTGGTACTACCGGGAGCCGCCGGTCGAGAAGCAGATCCCGTTCGACGTCGAGATCCTGCATCAGGACGCGGATCTCGTCGTCGTCGACAAACCGCATTTCCTGCCCACGACCCCCGGCGGCAAGTATCTGCAGAACTCGGCGCTGGTGCGCCTGCGCAATGCGCTCGACAATCCGGAGCTCACGCCCATCCATCGCCTCGACCGCGCGACGGCGGGCCTGCTGATGTTCTCGACGCGGCCGGTCACCCGCGGCGCGTACCAGCTGCTGTTCGAGAACCGCCGGGTCGAGAAGGTCTACGAGGCGGTCTCCCTGCTGCCCGAGGGCTGGGATCCGCAGACACCGGCGCTCGGCGGATCCCCGCTCCCGCTCGTCCATCGCAACCACATCTCCAAGCTCCGCGGGCACGTCTGCGTCCGCGTGGATCCGGACCGCGAGCCGAACGCGGAGACGCTCATCGAGGTGCTGGACTTCGACGACCGTGCGCTGCATACCCTGCTGCGCCCGCACTCGGGCAGGATGCACCAGCTGCGCGTGCACCTCGCCGAGCTCGGTGCGGGGATCCTGAACGACCCGTTCTACCCGGAGCTGTTGCCCGAGGCCCCCGACGACTTCGCCCATCCCCTGCAGCTGCTCGCCCGGGAGCTGCGCTTCACGGATCCGCTCACGGGCGAACCCCGCGAGTTCCGCACCCGGCGGGTACTTCAGGAGGCACCGCGACCGCACTGACGGCGCCCGCCTCCGCGAAGGGGAGGATGATCGTCCTATGCGGATCGAGATCCTGACCATCGACGGCTGCCCGAACGGACCCGCCGCGGAGCGTGAGGTGCGGCGAGCACTCGCGGAGCTCGACTTCCGGACGGAGCCCGCGATCCGGGTGATCCGCACCCCGGCGGAGGCGGCCGCGACCGCGTTCGCGGGCTCGCCGACCGTGCTCGTCGACGGCGTCGATGCGGTGCCGGGATCTGCGCCGATCCAGGATCTCGCGTGCCGGGTGTACCGCACGCCGGCCGGCCCCACCGGCCACCCGACGGCGGAGATGCTGCTGCCGGCGCTCCGCACCGCGCTCGCCGGCTGAACCGCGGTCAGTCGAATTCCTCGAGCCCCTGCAGGCGCAACTGCTCGAGGTCCAGGCGCGCGGAGATCCGTCGCACGACCAGGTCGTCGACCGTGCCGGAACGACGCAGGCCCAGCAGCACCTCGCGCTTGCGGTCCAGCAGCGCGAGCTTCAGTCGTGTGAACTCCTCGTGGCGGATCAACGGCGAGCGCTGCAGGAGGTCGACGTCCTCCGAGGTCGCGATCATCTGCAGGGTCGCCCCCTCGATCAGCGTGCGACGCGGTGCGGATCCGCTCGTGGAGCCGTCCGCACCGGCATCGATCGGTTCGCCGCCCATCCCGTCGGATCCGCTCGAGTCGGATGCCGAACCGTCGGATCCGATCCCCTCGGATCCGGAGGCCTCCTCTTCCGGCTGGGTCCCTGCGGCGAGCGGGTCGGGCTGGCCGAGCATCTCGTCGAGCGCCCTCACCTCCGCGTCGACGAGGGCCTGCTCACGGGCGAGAGTGCGCGCATTGGTGTACTCGAGCATCTGGTAGCCCTCGAACCGGATCCGGTCGCGCACCTCGTCGCTGATCTCGTGTCGCACCGCGAGGTCGTCGAGCGCCGACAGCGCGGCGCCGGAGATCGCGCGCTCGGCGAGCTCGTACTCCTCGACCTCGCCCTGGTCTGCGGGAATCCGCGCCCAGCGCACGATCGCGGGAAGCAGCGTTCCCTGCACCAGCAGGCTCAGCAGGATGACTCCGGCCGTCACGAACACGATCTCGTCGCGGCCGTCGAGCGCTCCCCCGGCGACGGCGCCTGCGGGCACCGACAGCGCGATCGCGAGCGACACCGCCCCGCGCATGCCCGCGAACGTGCTCAGCACGCGCGAGCGCGCCCTGACGCCGCGTGGAGGGCGGGGACCGGTGCGCTGGTAGAACGGCACGCTGAGCCACTGGAACAGGTAGCGCACCACCAGCAGCGCGATCCAGACCACGAGCGTGACGAGCACGAGCCGGCCGATCGCGCCCGCGGAGATCTGATGCACGACGTACTGCACCTCGAGCCCGATCAGCACGAACAGTGCGCCGTTGAGCAGGAACACCCCGAACGGCCAGGCGGACTCCGCCTGCCTGCGGGACTGCGCCGTGGTCACAGTGGGCGACACGTAGGCGATGATCACGCCCGCGACGACGACCGCGAGCACTCCGGAGGCACCGATGACTTCGGCGAGCAGGAACGCGACGAACGGGACCAGGAGCAGCGTCGTGTTGATCACGATCGTCGAGGAGACGGCGCGCAGCAGCAGGAATGCGAGGGCGGCCACGGCCACCCCGGCCGCGATGCCCCCGCCGTAGGACACGATCACGGACCAGGTGACGCTGAGCGGGGTGACGTGCCCGCCGACCGCGAGCGAGATCCCGATCGCGTACAGCACCAGGGCGGTGCCGTCGTTGGTGAGGCTCTCGGCCTTGAGCTTCATGAACATGCGCCGCGGCAGCAGCCGGCCGAGCGCGGCGACGGCGGTCGCGTCGGGCGGGGCCACGGCGGCGCCGAGGATCAGCGCGGTCTCCCAGGGCAGCCCGAACAGGATCCCGATCCCGGCGACGGCGAAGGCGGACGCCACCACGAGCAGCGTGCTCATCGGCAGGATGTAACGGAAGTCGCGCCGGATCGCGCGCAGCGAGGTGGTCAGGCTCTCCCAGAACAGCATGACCGGCAGGAACAGCAGCAGCACGGTCTCCGGCGGCAGCTGGATCTCGCGAAGGGCCGGCACGAACCCCAGCGCGAGCCCCAGGATGACGAGCACCAGCGGCAGCGCGAGGCGCAGCCGCGGCGCGAGCAGGGCTCCGGTGAGGATCGTGAGCCCCAGCAGGACGGTGACCTCGAGTCCTTGCATGTGCGCCTCCGATGCGGTTGCGGCAGACGACGACCGCCTTCCCGCGCAGAGGACAGCGTCGTCTGGACCCACGGTATTCCCCGCCGGGCCCCGGCGACAGACCGGGCGGCCGGTCCGACGCCGACGCGGCAGACCCTCTGCCGTCAGACCTCTCCCTCGGACTCCGCGACATGGGTGTGCATCCGCATGCCGTCGTCGTTGAAGATGCTGATGATCTGGGCGGGCTTCCCACCGGCCGCCGACATGGCATGCGGCGTACGGGTGTCGAACTCGGCGGCCTCCCCGCGCGCGAGCACCAGATCCTGCCCGCCGAGCCGGAGCCGCAGCCGGCCGGAGAGCACGTAGAGCCATTCGTAGCCGTCGTGCACGCGCAGTGCTGGAAGGGCTGCCAGCGGCGGATAGGTGATCCGATAGGTGCGCACCGCGGATCCCTCCGGTGCGAGCGGCACGATCACGAGCCCGTCTCTGCGGATCACCGGGCGGCGCACCCGCGGATCCGGCGCCTCGGCGGGCAGCAGGTCGTCGAGGCGGATCCCGAGCCGGCGGGTCAGCGGCAGCAGCAGCTCGAGGCTCGCCTGCCGCTTGCCCGCTTCCAGGCGCGAGAGCGTGCTCGCCGACATGCCCGCCCGCTCGGCCAGCTCGTCGAGCGTCCATCCGCGGGCGTGGCGTGCCGCGCGCAGCCGCGGCCCGACCTGCGAGAGTTCGTCCTGCACGATCCTTCTCCCCGAGTCCCGCCGAGTCCGTCACTTGCCGAAATCGCAAGATGATTTGCCATCTTGCGATCCTAGCCGTGAACTGAAGGCATGGGAACCGTGAACTCCTCCTCCTGGGACGTGATCGTGATCGGCGGCGGGGCCGCCGGCCTCTCCGCCGCGCTGCTCCTGGGACGTGCGCGCCGTCGCACCCTCGTGATCGATGCGGGCAGCCCGCGCAACCGCTTCGCGTCGCACATGCACGGCGTCCTCGGCAACGAGGGCACGGCGCCGCTCGACCTCGCACAGCGCGGAAGGGCGGAAGCCACCGCATACGGCGTCGTCGCGCGGGAGGGGGCGGCGACGACGGTGCGCGACGAGGGCGACGCGCTCCTGGTCGAACTCGAGGACGGCACCCGCGAGCGTGCCCGTGCGATCGTCGTGACCACCGGCATCACCGACCAGCTCCCCGCGGTCGCGGGGCTCGCCGAGCGCTGGGGCACGAGCGTGCTGCACTGCCCGTACTGCCACGGCTGGGAGGTGCGCGACCGGCGCCTCGGCGTGCTCGCGACCTCACCCGCATCGCTGCACCAGGCGAAGATGGTGCGCCAGTGGAGCGCCGACGTCGTGCTCTTCTCCGCCGGCCTCGGCGCGCTCGACGACGCGGAGGAGCGCCTGCTGCGCGCTCGCGGCGTCGAGATCGTCACCTCACCCGCGCTCGAGGTCGTCGGCGACGGCACCTCGATCTCGGCGATCCGCACCGCGGACGGCGCCGAGATCCCGGTCGATGCGGTCTTCACCGGCGGCCGGCCGATCCCGCACGACGGATTCCTCGGCGGCCTCGGCCTGGTGCGCACCGAACTGCCGTCCGGTCTCGGATCCTTCGTGCAGGCGGATCCCGTCGGACGGACATCGCACCCGCGCGTCTGGGCGGCGGGCAACGTCGTTAACCCCATGGCGACGGTGCCGATGTCGATCGGCGCCGGCGCGATCGCGGGTGCCGGCGTCAACGGAGCGCTCGTCGAGGAGGACTTCCGTCTCGCCACCGCACCCGCCCCGGCTGCCGGCTGAGCGAGGATCAGCGCGGCTGATCCTCATCGACCCGGGTGGCGGCGGCGTGGAGCACGGCCGCCAAGTCCTCGGGGCGGCTCCACATGGGCCAATGCCCGGTCGGCAGATCGATGAGCTCCCGCCGCCCCAGCACGGCGACCTCGGCGAACATCGGGTGACCGGCCTGGGCGAGCTCCCACAGCTGCGCACTCGGGATCGAGCAGCACACCAGCGTGGTCGGCACGCTCCGGCGTGCGTCGTTCGTGAGACGCACGGGTTGGCGAAGCACGGGGCCGGGTTCGGGGACGGCGCGAGCCCGAAAGCGATCGAGAGCCTCGCTGCTCAGCCCTTCGAAGCTGGCCTGCTGCGCGAGCGCCTCGAACGGCGGCAGCGGAAGCTCCTCCAGAGCGCGCGACGCATCGGGGGCGAACACGGCATCGGGAGCGACCGGGCCCGAGTCCACCCAGATCACTCGGCGGACGAGCTCCGGATGCCGGTCCAGGACGAGGGTGACGGGGGCGTTCGCGCCGCTGTGCGCGACGAGGACCACGCCCGCGTCGCCCTCCGCTCGATCGATGGTCTCCTCGATCGCCGCCGCCTGGTCATCCAGAGTCCTGGACGATCGCGAAGCGTCGCCGGGCTCCAGGCCCGGGAGGGTCAACGCCACCGAGATCGCACCGGCGCCGGAGAGGTGCTCCCGCACCTCGTCCCAGGCCCAGGCCCCCAGCCAGTGGCCCGGGATGGGGATGATCGTAGGATCGGCGGTGGTCTTCGTCGCTGTCATGGCCCGATTCTCTCGAGCTGCCCGGGCAACGGCAGGTCACCATCTATGTCATGAATTTCTCCTGGGATCCGTGGTGAAGCGGGCCGAGCGCCTCCATGCGCTGTCGGAGATGCTGCGCCGCAGCGGTTCACGCGGACGCACCGCGGGGAGGCTCGCGGCCGAGTTCGAGGTGTCGGTGCGCACGATCAAGCGCGACCTGGCCGCGCTGGCGGGCAGCGGCCCCCCGGTCTGGTCGCGCCCCGGCCCCGGTGGCGGATACGGCCTGGCGGCGCACGCGTCGCTGCCGCCGGTCAGCCTGTCATCGGCCCAGGCGGTCGCGCTCCTCGCCGCCGTCGCGGCCGCCTCCGACGCGCCCTATTCCGACCTGGCCACCGCCGCGATCCGGAAGATCGTCGATGTCCTCGATCCCCAGACGCAGGCGAGGGCCGAGGCGCTGGCGAGACGGGTCTGGGTCGACGCGCCCCCTGCCCCGTCCCGGGCGACCCGATCCGCGTTGGAGCAGGCGATGGCCGACCAGCGCGTCGTCCGGATCCGCTACACCGCGAACGACGCAGCGACCACCATCCGCGAGGTCGAGCCGATGATGTTCGCGTCGACGGCGGGACGGTGGTACCTCGTCGGCTGGTGCCGGCTGCGCGGGGCGATCCGCTGGTTCACCGCGGACCGCATCGATCGGGCTACCGTCACGGCGACGCCATGTCAGGGTCATTCCATCGACGAGATCGGGACGCCTCCCCCGAATGCCAGGCCCACCATCGTCTTCTGAGTCCGATCGCGCGCCGTCGGTGCGGCTTCCCGCCCGCAGGCGGGGATACGCTCACACCTCCGAATCCCGGATGCGCGCTCAGCCCAGCTGCTCGGTGAGCTCGAACCAGCGCAGCTCGAGCTCGTCCACCTCGTCCTGCTGCGCCTGGATCGCCTTCATCTTCTCGCCGAGGCCGGCGTAGTCGGTCTGATCGTGGTCGGCGAGGGCGTGCTTGGCCTTGTCGATCTGCTGAGCGAGCTTCTGCATGCGGCGCTCCAGCGCTGCCAGCTCCTTCTCCGCCGCGCGGCGTTCGGCGCCCGCGAGCGCCGGTTCGGCAGCCGGTGCGGAGGATCCGCCCGCGGATCCGGATCCCGATCGGCCCTGAGACTCCGCCTGCTCGAGCGTACGCAGCCGCAGGTACTCGTCCACGCCGCCCGGCAGGTGCCGGAGCCGCCCGCCGAGGATCGCGTACTGCTGGTCCGTCACCCGCTCCAGGAAGTACCGGTCGTGGCTCACCACCAGCAGCGTGCCCGGCCACGAGTCGAGGAGATCCTCGATCGCGGCGAGCATGTCGGTGTCCATGTCGTTCGTCGGCTCGTCGAGGATCATCACGTTGGGTTGATCCAGCAGCACCAGCAGCACCTGCAGGCGACGCTGCTGACCGCCCGAGAGGTCTTTGACGGGCGTGGAGAGCTGCGCCGAAGAGAATCCGAGGCGTTCCAGCAGCTGCCCCGGGGTGAGCTCTGCGGCCTTGGATCCGGTCCCGAACGTGTAGGTCGTGCGCAGGCGCCCGATCACGATGCGCACGGGCTCGTCCCAGACGCCCTGCAGCTCGTCCAGGCGCTGGGTGAGCGTGCGCACCTGCACGGTCTTGCCGTGCTTGACCCGGCCGCTCGTCGGAGCGAGGGTGCCGGCGACGAGGCCGAGCAGGGTCGACTTGCCGGCGCCGTTGACGCCGAGGATGCCGGTCCGTTCGCCCGGCGCGATCCGCCACTCGACGTCGCGCAGCACTTCGCGCTCGGGCGCGGATCCGGTCGCGGGGAACGTCACGCCGGCGTCGATGAGGTCGACGACGTCCTTCCCGAGCCGCGACACGGCCAGCGACTGCAGGGCGATGCGGTCGCGGATCTCGGGCACGTCGGCGATGAGCTCGTTCGCCGCGTCGATGCGGAACTTCGGCTTCGAGGTGCGGGCGGGGGCGCCGCGGCGCAGCCAGGCGAGCTCCTTGCGGGCGAGGTTCTGCCGCTTCGCCTCGGAGGCGGCCGCCATCCGATCGCGTTCGACGCGCTGCAGGATGTAGGCGGCGTAGCCTCCCTCGAACGGCTCGACGATCCGGTCGTGCACCTCCCAGGTCTCGGTGCACACCTCGTCCAGGAACCAGCGGTCGTGCGTGACGACCATGAGGGCGCCCTGGTTCGCGGGCCAGCGCCGCTTCAGGTGCTCCGCGAGCCAGCCGATCGCCTCCACGTCGAGGTGGTTGGTCGGCTCGTCGAGCGCGATGATGTCCCAGTCTCCGGCGAGCAGCTTCGCGAGCGCCACGCGGCGGCGCTGACCGCCCGAGAGATCGGCGACCGAGGCGGTCCAATCCAGGTCGCTGACAAGGCCGTCGATCACGTCGCGGACCTTCGGATCCCCCGCCCACTCGTGCTCCGGGGTGTCGCCGACGATCGCCCCGCCGACCGTGAGCGCGTCGTCGAGCACGTCGGCCTGGTCGAGGACGCCGATCGTGGTGCCCCCGCGCACGGTCACGCGTCCGGCGTCGGGCTCCAGCCGGCCGGCGAGCATCGCGAGCAGGCTGGATTTGCCGTCGCCGTTGCGGCCGACGATGCCGATCCGGTCCCCCTCCTCGATGCCGAGGGTGACGGCGTCGAAGACGATCCGGGTGGGGAAGGAGAGGTGGAGCCCTTCGGCCCCGAGAAGATGTGCCATGTCGGCTTCCAGGGTAGTCGCGCCTGCTCCGGGCTGCGTTCGGGATCCCGCGCCGTTCCTCCGCGCGCGCTCCGACCGCCGCGGGTGCACGGGATCATGACGAGTGCACGGGAAGTTCGCGTCAAGATGCCGTGCACTCGACAGCTTCCGGTTCACTCGGCGCACCCGGAATCGCGTGGCGTGCCGGCCGGCTCACGCGAGGCGCAAGTGCACGATGTCGCCCGCCGCGATGCGGTGCTCCATGCCTTCCGCCGCCACCAGGAGGCAGCCGTCCTCGCCGAGCCCGGTCGCCTCGCCGATCAGGTCCGCGCCGCCCGGGAGCATCACCCGCACCGTGCGGCCGAGCGTGACGCAGCGCGCGGCGACGGCGTCGCGCAGGCCGCTCGCGACGGCGGAGCCGTGCTCGGCGAGACCCTCGATCCACCCGTCCAGCCGCGCCAGGTAGCCGGCGATCAGCAGATCGAGGTCCGCCATCACGCCCTCGACGGCGAACGAGGTCGCGGTCTCGACCGGCAGCTGCTCGGCCGTCATCGACGTGTTGACGCCGGATCCCACGACCACGGCGTCGGATCCGGCCACCTCGGCGAGGATCCCGCAGATCTTGCGATCGGCGACCTGCACGTCGTTCGGCCACTTCACGCCGACGCTCCGCTCGGGGAGCTGCGCCGCGATCGCCTCCGCCATGGCGAGACCCGCGGCGAGCGGGATCCAGCCGCGCTGGGCGACCGGGATGCGCGGCACCCGCAGCAGCACCGACAAGGCCAGCGCCGAGCCCGCGGGCGCCGTCCAGATCCGGTCGAGACGCCCGCGCCCTGCGACCTGATCCTCGGTCAGGATCGCCGACAGGTGGGGCCATCCCGCCTCGTCGTCCGCATGCGCCCGCAGGTCCGCGTTGGCGGATCCGGTCGAGGCGACGATCTCGAGACGCGCGGCGGCCGCGGCGCTGTGCGGGAAGCTCATGCGGTCACCTTATCCGCGCGGCCGGAGCACCCCGCAGCGCCTCGCCCGATCGGAGGGTCCGCACAGAGGATCCGGGCCGGGTGTTGTGCCTCCCATCCAACGGAGGCCGAGGCCCCGGCGCTAGTGTGGAGACCGTGACGGACACCCCTGACCTCTACACGACCGCCGGCAAGATCGCCGACCTCCGCGCCCGCTACGACGAGGCCGTCGTCGCGGCCGAGGCGAAGGCCAAGGAGAAGCAGCACGCCAAGGGCAAGATGACCGCCCGTGAGCGCATCGAGCTGCTGGTGGATCCGGGCAGTTTCGTCGAGTTCGACGAGTACGTGCGGCACCGCACGACCGCGTTCGGGATGGACAAGAACCGTCCCTACGGCGACTCCGTCGTGACCGGCACCGGCACCATCAACGGCCGCACCGTCGCGGTGTACTCCCAGGACTTCACGACCTTCGGCGGCTCGCTCGGCGAGGTCTCCGGTGACAAGATCATCAAGATCATGGAGTTCGCGCTGCGCAGCGGCGTGCCGATCATCGGCATCCTCGACTCCGGCGGCGCGCGCATCCAGGAGGGCGTGCTCGCGCTCAGCAAGTACGGCGAGATCTTCCGCGCGAACACCCGCTCCTCGGGCGTGATCCCGCAGATCTCGATCATCATGGGCCCGGCCGCGGGCGGCGCGGTGTACGGCCCCGCGCTCACCGATTTCGTGATCATGGTCGACAAGACCAGCCAGATGTTCGTCACCGGCCCCGACGTGATCAAGACCGTGACCGGCGAGGACGTCGGCATGGAGGAGCTCGGCGGCGCGTACACGCACAACACCCGCTCCGGCGTCGCGCACTATCTCGCCGAGGACGAGGACGACGCGATCGACTACGCACGGACGCTGCTCGGCTTCCTGCCGGACAACAACATGGCCGAGCTGCCGACCTATGCCAGCGACTTCGCGTTCGAGACCACCGACGCCGACCGCACGATGAACACGCTCATCCCGGACTCGCCGAACCAGCCCTACGACATCCACACGGTCATCGAGCACGTGGTCGACGACGGCGAGTTCCTCGAGGTGCAGCCGCTGTTCGCCCCGAACATCGTCATCGGCTTCGGCCGCGTCGAGGGCCGCTCGGTCGGCATCATCGCCAACCAGCCCTCGCAGATGGCCGGCACGCTGAACATCGAGGCCGGCGAGAAGGCCAGCCGCTTCGTGCGCTTCTGCGACGCGTTCTCGATCCCGATCGTCACCCTCGTCGACGTGCCCGGCTACCTGCCCGGCACCGACCAGGAGTGGACCGGCGTGATCCGCCGCGGCGCAAAGCTCATCTACGCCTACGCCGAGGCCACCGTGCCGCTGGTGACCGTGATCCTGCGCAAGGCCTACGGCGGCGCCTACATCGTGATGGGCTCCAAGCAGCTCGGCGCGGACGTGAACCTCGCCTGGCCGACGGCGGAGATCGCGGTCATGGGCGGTCAGGGCGCCGTGAACATCCTCTACCGCGGCGAGATCAAGCGCGCCGAGGAGGCCGGTGAGGATGTCGCCGCGGTGCGCACCCGTCTCGCCAACGAGTACACCTACAACGTGACCAGCCCGTTCCTGGCCGCCGAGCGCGGCGAGCTGGACGGCATCATCGAGCCGGCGAACACCCGCGTCTCGATCGCGAAGGCGCTGCGTTCGCTGCGCGGCAAGCGCGCCGAACTGCCCCCGAAGAAGCACGGGAACATCCCGCTGTGAGCACGGACGACACCGGGGCGGTCGAGATCCAGGTGCTGCGCGGCACCGCCACCGAGGAGGAGCTCGCGGCGCTCATCGCCGTGCTCTCCGATGCCTACGTCGCCGAGGAGGCCGACGCCGTCGCCGCCGAGAAGCCGGTGTCGGCCTGGGGGCGCACTCAGCGCGCACTGCGCACGCCGCTGCGCCGGGACATCCCCTGGGGTCGCTACTCGGGCTGACCGGGTCTGCGGGCGGATCCCCGAGAGGGATCCGGTTTCCCGACCTGTGCGGATTTGTCCCCCAAAATACCTACAGACATCTTTGTTGCGACCCGGAAGACTCTTTCTTGCAACGCTTCGCGTTCGACCGGATCTCCGCCACAGGGTAGGCGGACGATCTCCGGTCTTTGCGGACGGTTTTCGGGTAACTGTTCCGCACCTGGCGAGGGGCGGGCGGCTTCGCCGCCCCTCGCCCTTCTCTTCACAGTGCTCCGTGCGCAACTGTGCTCCGTGCGCACCGCCTCCTGCCGAACGACGGCGTCGTTCCCGGCGAGGACGACGCGGTCCGCGTCACGCAGAGCGTCCTCGCGACACTCGACGGGTGACCCGGCTCAGTCCGTGATCGCGCGCGGGATCTCGTGCCAGAGCTCCACGGAGTCCTCGTCCGACGACTCCCCCGCCGCCGAACGGCCTACCACCGTGACTGCGATGCGCTCATCCTTGGGTGCGCGGATGATCAGCCGCGCGGAGGAGGAATCCGCCAGCACATCGGCCAGCCGCTCCCTGATCCGGTTCTTCTCGTGCTCGGCGAGCCCCTCGAGGCCCCCGTCATCGAACACCGTCACCGAGGCACCTCGCGCCCGCGCCGCTTCGATCGCATGGCGGGCCCGCTCGTTGAGCAGCTCGCCGCCGCGGATCTCGTCCCTCAGCCGCCCCTCGGCGAGGTGGGCGGCACCGCGCTCCTCGGCGGACAGGTCTCCGCGGGTCTCGATCACGCGGCCGAGGACGGGGCCCGCCACGGCGAGCGCGTACTGCACCCGCTCCCGCCGCTCGCGCTGACGCGCGACCTGCGTCGCCTGCCAGGCCGAGGCCGCCTGCTGGATGCTCGCGAGCCGGTCGGTGTCGCGCACCGCGCGCCGCCAGAAGGCGACCAGCAGCCGTGCGATCACCATCCAGACCGCGGACCCGACCAGTCCCAGTCCTAGCGCATCGGCGAACCCGATCCACGCCATCGACGAGATGGTCAGCACGGCCAGCACCAGCCAGCCGATCAGCGCTCGCCGGCGCACGATGCAGACGACGCCGACCAGCCCTAGGGCGCCGATGTACCAGGTGGCGTACGGCGCACGCAGCGCTGCGTCGTCCATCCCGAGGTTGCTCAGCTGCGGAACGGCCACCGTGGCGGCCAGTGCGAGTGCCGCCGCCCAGGGCGGCATGCGCACCTCTCGGCCGGCTCCCCCGACGGTGATCGCCGCGAACGTGCCGAGATAGATCACGACCGCGAGCAGCACCAGCAGCGGCCGCGCCGGCAGCTGGGTCCACCACAGGGCGCGCGCCGCGAAATAGCCCGCGAAGATGAGGGCGAGCACGGTCGCGACGATGCGGACGGTCAGCCTCATGTCTGCGACCACCCCAGCGTGACCACGGTGCCGTGGCGGTCGGAGTCGATCGTGGCGACTCCGCCGACCGCCGCCATCCTGGCCAGGATCGAGGCCCGGATGCCGAGCCGGTCGGCGCCCACCTGCGAGGGGTCGAATCCGCCGCCGGTGTCGCTGACCCTGATCGTGAGACCGGTGTCGCCGTGGCCTTCCACGACCACGGCGAGACCGCGGGCCGATGCGTGGGAGACCGCGTTGCCGATGGCCTGACGTGCGGCGAGGGCCATCGCCCTCGCGATGCGGTCGGGTACGGCGCCGTGCCCGAAGTGCTCGATCTCGATCGGCACCCCCAGTTGCGTGACCGCGCTGCGCAGATCCTCGGCGATCAGCTCGATCTGCACCGGCTCGTCGCTGCCCTCCTGGGCGGGAGCCTCGGCGTTCGCGAGCCGGGTGAGCGCCTCCCGCGCCATCTCCACGGCCAGGGCGCGCTCCCGCTGGGTTCCTGCGCGTTCGGCGGCGATCAGTGCGGCCAGGACGCTGTCGTGCATGAGCGCGGCCACGGCGACCCGCTCGTGCTCCGCGGCCTCGGCCGACGCGGCCTCGGTGTACAGGGCCACGGCGCGCCCCCGGGCGTCGTCCACGCCGTTCGCGACGGAGCGGAACATCCATCCGAGCGCCACGAGCACGAGGCCGAGGATCAGCGTGAACGACACGTCGAACGCGGTGACGCTCCAGAACTCGTCCCGGAAACCGCCCTGCACCAGCCGCACGGCTCCGTAGATGAACGGCCCCACCAGCGCCCAACCCACCTGCACGCCGAACGGGAACGCCACCACGGCCGCGACGCCGGCGACGTTGACGAGGAAGAAGATCCAGGGCTGGTCGGTCGGGATCACCATCGGACCGCGGCCGGCGACGAACGGCCAGAGCAGGAGATCGACCAGATACGCCACGAAGAACACACCCGCGGCCACACGCACGCCGCGCCCGAGCACGCAGCACACCAGCATCACCAGCCACGGCACGAACACGACCGACATCATCAGGAGGTGTGGGAAGTCGATGACGCTCATCTTCACCAGGGCGTTCACCAGCGCCTGGGTGCCGAGGGCGAGCGCCCCGACGCCGACGACGATGGTGATAATGCGCTCCATGCGCCGTCCGGCGAAGCGCTCCAGCTCCTGACCGACCTCACCGGGCGTGGGGATCTTCTCCCACGCCTCCCTGAGACCCGGATCCGCGGACATCGCTCAGCCCGTCCGGCGCGACGTCGCGCTCAGCCGGCCCGATCGCCGGCCGGCGCGCTCAGCCCACACCCTGCGGATCCTCCTGCCCGGTGTTGACGATCCCGTCCTCCATCGCGCGCCGCAGCAGGTCGACCTTGGTGGGCGCGGGCCGCCCCACCTCCACGTACTTGACCCGGATCCGGGTGATGTTCTCCTTGGCGGTCGAGTAGGCGACGCCGAGCCGCTCCGCGACCGCCTTCAGCGGCAGCCCCGTCGCGTACAGACGCAGCACCTCGCGCTCACGGGTGGACAGCTGCGCATCGGCGAAGGCTGTGTCGCCGTCGACCGCGTTGGCCCACTCGACGTTGTTCAGCGCCTCTCCGCGCGCGACCGTGCGCACCGCAGCGATCACGTCGTCCAGCGGCGAGGACTTGCTGATCACGCCGGCCGCGCCCGCGGCGAGCGCCTCGCGCACGGCAGCCGGACGATCGGCCACGCTGTGGATCACCACGCTGGAGCCGGCGAGCACGAGCCTGGTCACGTTCTCGGTGACCGTCGTACCGTCGCCGAGGGTGAGATCCAGCACGACGACGTCGGCCGGTACCGCCCCGACACGCGTGCGGGCGTCGAGGTACTCGGCCACGCCCGCGCCGGCGAACACGACGTCGAAGGACGCCCGTTCGAGCGCGGCGGCGAGTCCCAGACGCACCGACTCGTGGTCGTCGATCAGGGCTACACTGCTCACGCTCTCACCCTATCCCTGCGGCTGCGCCGCGCGGGACGCCGCCGACCCCGCACGTCACACGCGGGCGGGTACGGCGTCGTGGTCTCACCGCGTGAGCAGGACCACGGTCTCCAGGTGATGCGAGTGCGGGAACAGGTCGAAGGCACGCATCCGGCGCGGCTCGAATCCGAGTCCGCGGAACGTGGCCAGATCCCGCGCGAGCGCGACGGGATCGCACGCGACGTAGACGACCGAGGCGGGATCCCGCGCGGCGACGTCCTCGACCACGGCGCGTCCGGCGCCGGAACGGGGAGGATCCAGGATCACCACGCCACCCGTCGCCTCGGCGCCGGCGTCGTCTGAGCGCAGGAAGCGGTCCACGCGCGCGGTGACCGCCTGCACGCCGAGGTCGCGCAGGTTCGCGGCCGCGTGCCGGGTGGCGCGCGGTGAGGACTCGACCGTGGTGATGCGCCGGGCGCCGAGGCGGGCCAGCGTGGCCGAGAACAAGCCGACACCGCCGTACAGATCGAGGTGCGGCGCCTGCGGATCCACTCCCCCGTCGAGCAGGTCGGCGACCGCGCCGTCCAGGAGGGACGCGGCGGCCGGGTGGATCTGCCAGAACCCGTCGGCATCGAGGGTGAAGGAGCGCTCGCCGACCCGTTCGACGATCGCCGCGGGGGCCGGGCGGCGTGGCCCGCGACGGCCACGGGGTCCGTGCGCGGTCCGCTCGGCCTCGGTGCGCAGCACCTGCCGCACCGCGCCGTCGGCGGGTTCGATGAGCTCGATCCGCCCCTCGGGCAGCCCGCGCAGCTCCCGCGCCGCGGCGTCGATCGCGGGACGCGCGAGCACGTGCGCCACGACGGGGACGACGCGGTGGCTGCGGGCGGCGTACGGCCCGATGCGCCCCTGGTCGTCGACATGCAGCGTGATCCGGGTGCGCCAGTTCTCGTCGATGCCGGTGGCCTCGACCTCGGGTGCGTCGAGCCCGCCGCCGGCGAAGCGGTCCAGCGCCTCCTGCAGCACGCGGCGCTTGAGCGCGCGCTGATGCGCGATCGCGATGTGCCCGAGGTCCGCCCCGCCCGGCCGCCGCTCCGGCGCGCGCGACACGTCGGCTTCCGGCCACACGTGCGGGCGCCGATGCTCGGACGCATCGAGCACCTCGACCGTCTCCGCCCGCCAGAACGAGCGGGAGTCGGCGCCGCCGGCTCCTGAGCCCGCCGCCGGCTCCGTCAGCCGGGCGCGGACGCGCTCCCCGGGGATCGCGTCCGAGACGAACACGACGCGCCCCTCGTGCCGGGCGACGAACACTCCGCCATGCGCGATCGCGGTCACGTCGAGGTCGAGCAGGGCGCCGTCGGTCGCATCGGAATCGATCACCCCTCGATCATCCCAGACCTCGACGTGCTCCTTCCCGCGGCGACCCGGGATCCGGATCCGCGGCCCGCCGACTACCGTGGAGCCATGCGCGTGTGCCTCGCCTCCACCTCGCCCGCCCGTCTCGCCCTGCTCCGGCAGAGCGGCATAGAGCCGCTGTGCCTCTCCCCCGACGTCGACGAGGACGCGGTCGCCGCCGCGGAGGCAGAACGGCTCGGCCGCGCTCTCGCCCCCGAGGAGGTCGTGCTGCTGCTCGGCCGCGCGAAGGCCGCCGACGTCGCGGGCCGGATCCATGACGAGCACCCGCGCTTCGAGGGGATCGTGATCGGCGGCGACTCGATGTTCGAGCTCGACGGCGAGGTGCACGGCAAGCCGCACCGGCCCGAGCACGCGATCGCCCGGTGGCATGCCATGCGCGGCCGCACCGGCGTGCTGCACTCCGGCCACAGCGTGATCCGGGTCGTCCCCGACACCGCGCCGCAGGAGGTGCATGCGGTCGCGGAGGCGTCCGTCACGTTCGCCGCCGACATCGACGACGCCGAGATCGAGACGTACGTCGCCACCGGCGAGCCGCTGCTGGTGGCGGGCGCGTTCACCGTCGACAGCCTGGGCGGCGCGTTCATCGAACGGGTGGACGGAGACCCGTCAACGGTGGTCGGCATGTCCCTGTCCACGCTCCGGCACCTCACCGGGCAGCTCGGGATCCGCTGGACGGATCTCTGGAACGCGGTGCCGCCGGCCTCCTGACCCGGCTCCTGCTCGGATCCGCTTCGTAGGATCCGAGAGGTGATCCGCGATCATTCTTGTGGAGGGTCGTCAAAAATATCGGCGGCGCTGTCGATAGGCTGGCACTCATGCCCCAGACCGAACAGGCACCGCTCTCCAAGGTGCTCGTCGCCAACCGTGGCGAGATCGCCGTCCGCATCATCCGCGCCGCGCGCGACTCCGGTCTCTCCTCCGTCGCCGTCTACGCGGACCAGGACCGCGACGCGATGCACACCCGGCTCGCCGACGAGGCCTACGCCCTCGACGGCTCGACCAGCGCCGAGACCTACCTGCAGATCGGCAAGATCCTGTCTGTGGCCCGTCGCGCCGGCGCCGACGCCGTGCACCCCGGCTACGGCTTCCTGGCCGAGAACGCCGAGTTCGCCCGTGCCGTGATCGGCGCGGGGATGGTGTGGATCGGCCCCTCCCCCGAGGCCATCGAGGCGCTCGGCGACAAGGTCACCGCCCGCCACGTCGCGGAGAAGGTGGGCGCGCCGCTCGCACCCGGTACGCCGGGGCCCGTCGAGACGGCCGCCGAGGTCGTCGCGTTCGCCGAGAAGGTGGGCCTGCCCATCGCGATCAAGGCCGCGTACGGCGGTGGTGGGCGCGGGCTCAAGGTCGCACGCGAGCTCGACGAGGTCGCCGAGCTGTTCGAGTCGGCCACCCGCGAAGCCGTCGCGGCGTTCGGACGCGGCGAGTGCTTCGTGGAGAAGTACCTGGACAAGCCGCGCCACGTCGAGACCCAGTGCCTCGCCGACGCCGAGGGCAACGTCGTCGTCATCTCGACGCGCGACTGCTCGTTGCAGCGCCGCCACCAGAAGCTCGTGGAGGAGGCACCCGCGCCGTTCCTCACCGACGAGCAGAACGCGCAGCTGTACGCCGCGTCCAAGGCCATCCTCAAGGAGGTCGGCTACGTCGGCGCCGGCACCTGCGAGTTCCTCATCGGCGCCGACGGCACCGTGTCCTTCCTCGAGGTGAACACCCGCCTGCAGGTCGAGCACCCCGTATCCGAAGAGATCACCGGCATCGACCTCGTCCGCGAGCAGTTCCGCATCGCGGCCGGCGGCACGCTCGACTACGACGACCCCGCCCCGCAGGGGCACTCGTTCGAGTTCCGCATCAACGGCGAGGATCCGGGTCGCGGCTTCCTGCCGCAGCCGGGCCCGGTGCACGTCTTCAAGACCTTCGGCGGCCCCGGCGTGCGACTCGACTCCGGCGTCACCGCGGGCGACGAGATCTCGGGCGCGTTCGACTCGCTGCTGGCGAAGATCATCGTGTCCGGCAAGGACCGCGCCGAGGCGCTAGAACGCGCGCGGCGCGCGCTGGACGAGTTCGAGGTGGCGGGCCTGCCGACCGTGCTGCCGTTCCACCGCAAGGTGGTGAACGACCCCGCCTTCACCGCGGAGGACGGCACGTTCGGCGTGTTCACGCGCTGGATCGAGACCGAGTTCGTCAATGACATCCCCGCATGGGACGGCGAGCTGGAGGCCGCGGCCGAGCCCAAGGGCCGGCACACGGTCGTCGTCGAGGTCGCCGGCAAGCGCCTCGAGGTGAGCCTGCCCGATCGTGTCGCCGCGTCTGTCGTCAGCACGGGCGGCCGCCCCGCCGCGGTGCCGCCCTCGCGGCGCAGCCACGCCAAGACCGTGAATGCCGGTGCGTCCGGCGACGCGGTGAAGTCGCCGATGCAGGCCACGGTCGTCAAGGTCGCCGTCGAGGAGGGCCAGCAGGTCGTCAAGGGCGACCTGGTCGTCGTGCTCGAGGCGATGAAGATGGAGCAGCCGCTGCAGGCGCACAAGGACGGCGTCATCGGCAACATCAACGCCGACGCGGGTGCGACCGTCTCCGCCGGCCACCAGCTCCTCACCATCAGCTGATCGGATCCGCACGGCACGTCGCCGCCGTCCCTTCGCTGAAACGACCCCCGCGCTCGCTGCACGGGGGTCGTTCGCGTCAGAGGAGCTCACGTCGGGCGACGCCGCCGCGGCTCAGCGGCGCGCGGTCTCGGCGCACCAGGACTCGAGCAGCTGCTGCCCCGCGGAGGTGCCCCGCGAGTCGCGCAGATCGGGCATCCGCGCAGACGCGCTGAGCGCGGCCCAGAGCACGTGCGGATGCAGGTTCAGATTCGCCGGCATGATCGTGACGGTGGACGGCACCGTAGTGCCGTCCGGTGCGAGCACCTGATGCGGATCCACCCGGATCAGGATCAGCGGCTGCTGCGCGGTGCCGCGCCGGGGAGCCGTTACCTCCGACCGGATGCCGCGGATGGCGCTCCACGGGATGTACACCGGATCCGCGAGACGGAGCACGCCGAGCCCGCCGAGCCCGCCGAGCCCGCCGAGCCCGCCGAGCCCGCCGGGGCCGAGGCTGATCCCGACCGGGCGGCGCCCGAACGAGTTCAACCGATGCTGGGAGATCGAGCTGCGGACCGCGAGATACCAGACGGGAGCGGCCAGAGCGAGCGTGAACGGCAGCGCGACCCAGCCCGCGACCCGCCCACCGAGCCCGATCACGATGGCCGAGACCGCCAGCGCCGACATCCCCGCCGCCCAGGCCCACGCCAGGAGCGCATACCCGGCGCCGAGGCGGCGCTCCCGCGTGAAGTGCACCCACGAGTCGGGGGGCGCGACCCGCGCACGAGTCAGCGTCACCGCGTTGATCAGGCGCGGGCGCCCGGATCCGAACGGCCGGTGCAGCCCGACGGTGAGAGCGGTGAAGCCGAACAGCGCGAACACAGTTCCTCCGGCCACCGGCCCCGCGGCGCCGGCGGTGGTCGCGAGGAACGCAGTGCCGAGAGCGAGCAACGCGATGCCGACGCCGAGCATCCCCCGGTTCCGCGGCGGGTGGGGCTCTCCCCACTCCTCCGGCCAGGGCACCGGGACGGCGCGGGAGGCGTCTTCCGTCACGCTCACCGTGCGCATCCTGGGAGGGTGCCCGACCGGGAAGTGCTATCGGGGAGGAGCCGCATGACATTCATTCTCACAGGTCATGCGGTGGGATGTCGGCGGCACAGCTCGACGACCGGCAGGATCACCTGTACCACATCGACCCCGCGCGCCTCAATGCGCACGCGCGCCGGAGCGCTCGCTGTGAATCGTGTCAGAACGGAGGTGGGTCGGTGGTGTGGAATCCGGTGGGGCTGGTGACCTGGACGGTGCGATCGGGCCGGCTGCGGAGATGGAACCGGGTGCGGTGGTTGCGGGCGTGATCCGCGGGGCACAGCGGGCGGAGGTTTCCGACATCGGTGCGACCGCCCCGCGCCCACATCCGCTCATGGTCGAGATCGGCGTCGAGTGCGAGGCGCGTACAGCCGTCGCGGGCGCAGGTGCCGTACTGCAGTACCAGCCAATCGCGCTGCGCCGTGGTCGGCCGGTAGGTGCGGCGGTCCATGTCGAGGACGACGCCGCGAACCGGATCCGTGATCACCCGCCGGAACGCCGGCGCGTCGAGGAACGCCTGCCGAGCCGTGAGCGGGTCGATCGGGCCGTGGCCGACGAGCTGCGCCCACCCGAGCGACGTGACCGGGTTGCGCGCCTCGCCCGACGCGAAAGGGACACCCCCGGGAGCGACTGTGCCCTCGCTCGCGCTGTCCGTCGGCGAGCCGCCGGACAGCAACCCGACCGGGACCGTGACGAACACCGTGGTCTTCACCGCCGTCGACGTGCCGACCCCGCACAGCCAGTCTGTGAACAGATCTGCCCGGAGCTGGTCGCGCGTGCGCTGCTCCCGCTTGTCCTTCTGCAGGTGCTTCGCGGTCGACGTCAGGCGACGCTTGATCGCGACGGCCTTGACCGTCGGCACGAGCGCCATGATCCAGCTCATGCCATCCTCGGCCTCCTCGAGCACGACCCGCCGGTCCGCCATGCCGCGCCCATGCCGCTGCGCGGCGGGCTCCGGGTCCAGCCGGTCCGCGAGGACCTTCAGCCGCCGCCGGAACGCCGGCAGCGACAGATGCAGCACCCATTCCGCGCTCGCCCGGTCGATCAGCGCGATCGCCCCCGTCGCGTACTCCTGCTGCTCCGGCGTCGCGCCCACCGGAGCACGCAGCCGCAGGGCGGCCCCCACGGCCGCATCCACGAACCGCATCGCCGCGAAACCATCCTCCGCGCGCTCCCACATCAGCGGCAACGACTCCTGCGCCGTCTCCACAGTGCACAGCGTGCGACGCACCTCGTCCTCCGAGATCTGCAGGCGCAGCGACACCTCGAACACGACCGAGCGGAATGCATGGTCGAGATCGTCGACACGATCCCCGACGGTGTAGATCTCAGGATGTCGGCGCACATGCGCCACGACCTCCTGGACACCGACCGCACGGCGGAATGCGCGGCGATTGATCGCGAACTCATCCTCG
Source organism: Actinomycetota bacterium (assembly GCA_018268515.1). Lineage (GTDB taxonomy): Bacteria > Actinomycetota > Actinomycetes > Actinomycetales > Microbacteriaceae > Microbacterium. Next base: position 41,463 of record JAFDWK010000001.1, on the reverse strand, counting down.
ACCAGCCCGTCCAGCATCCGCGCCGTCAGAAATGTGTCGTCCACCCGCTCACGGACCACCTCGACGTCGAGGATGTCGCCCCGCCCATCGTCCTGATCCGTGAAGAAGTCCATACCCCAATCTAGCATCTATATTCGATACTTGGAAGCACGGCTCGAGACTTTTTCTCATATCTCTGAACGATCTTGGATCGACCCTCCGAGCACCTTGGCCGGACGCGAAGAGAATGCCGCGGCGGGCCTCATCGCCCGTAGTGATAGCGGCAGTCGGCGAACAGCACCTCGATATCGGACACGCGGTAGATCAGACGGTGCTCCTCTGCGATCCGCCGCGACCAGTATCCGGAGAAATCGTGCTTGAGTGGCTCCGGCTTGCCGACCCCTTCGTTCCCGTTGCGGACGATGTCCGCCAGCAGAGCGTTGATGCGCTTCAGCACCGGCGGGCAACGCTCAGTTCGCGATGTACACCTGGTGCATCGCGCGGGTGGCGTCGGTGATGCTGCTCGTGATCGACGGGTACGCGGCGAACACCCGCGACACCTGGTCGACGTTGAGGCGGCGCTCCACGGCGATGGCGAGCGGGTAGATCAGCTCCGAGGCGCGCGGCGCGACGATCACCGCACCGATCACGGTGCCGGATCCCTTGCGCGCGATGATCTTGACGAAGCCGTCCCGGATCCCCTGCATCTTGGCGCGCGGATTGGCGGCGAGCGGCAGCTTGTAGGCGATGCCGTCGGCCACGCCGTCCTCGATGTCCTTCTCGCTGAAGCCGATCGTGGCGATCTCCGGCGCGGTGAAGATGTTCGCGGTGATCTTCAGCTTCTCGAGCGGGATCACGATGTCGCCGAGCGCGTGGAACACGGCCGTGCGGCCCTGCATCGAGGCCACGGAGGCGAGCGGGAAGAAGTTGGTGCAGTCGCCGACCGCATAGATGTTGGACACCGAGGTGCGTGCGACCCGGTTGACGCGGATGTGGCCGGAGGCGGTCAGCTCGACGCCGACGTCCTCGAGGCCGATCCCGGCGGTGTTCGGGATGGATCCGACCGCCATCAGGCAGTGACTGCCCTCGACCGTGCGCCCGTCCGACAGCGTCACCGTGACGCCCTTCCCGGTGCGCTCGACCTTGTCGGCACGGGACTTGGACAGCACCTGCATGCCGCCGCGCTTGAAGACCTTCTCCAGCACGTGCGCCGCATCCTGGTCCTCGCCGGGGAGCACCTGGTCGCGGCTGGAGACCAGGGTGACCTTCGCACCGAGGTTCATGTAGGCGGAGGCGAACTCCGCGCCGGTGACGCCCGAGCCGACCACGATGAGGTGCTCCGGCAGCGTCTTCATGTCGTAGAGCTGGGTCCAGGTGAGGATCCGCTCGCCGTCGGGCTTGGCGGAGTCGAGCTCGCGCGGGGACGCGCCCACGGCGACGATGAGGGTGTCGGCCTCGACGCGATCGAAGTCGGTGCCGTCCTCGGAGGTCGACACGACGATCGCGTTCGGGCCGTCCAGGCGGCCGTGGCCCGACAGGATCGTCACGCCCGCGTCGAGCAGAGTCCGGCGCATGTCCTCGGACTGCTGTCCGGCCAGCGCCATCAGGCGCTTGTTGACGGCGGCGAGGTTGATCGCGACCTGCGGCTTGAGCGGCTTGCCCTCGGCGCCCTTCGCGTAGAACTGCACGCCCAGGTCGCTGGCCTCGCTGATCGCGACCGCGGCGTCGGCCGTCGCGATCAGGCTCTTGGACGGCACCACGTCCGTCAGCACCGCGGATCCGCCCACGCCCACCCGCTCGACGAGCGTCACCTCCGCCCCGAGCTGGGCCGCGGCGAGCGCCGCCTCGTAACCGCCGGGACCGCCGCCGAGCACGGCGACACGCTGAGAGCGCTCGAACATCAAGGTCATGGGATCCATTCTTCCGCATCCGCCGCGCGATCGTGATCCGGCCCGGCCGGCGGCCGGAGCGTTCGGCGACCGTTCCCCGCGCGTTCCCCAGGACGGTGCACGCTGAGCGCGATGGCCGGGCGCGCACGCTCTTCCGCGCCCTCCTCGCCCGCTCCGGGCGCGGGGCCGTATCCTCGATCACATGGCTGACTGGAACCACCCCCTCGACGACCCGAGTGCCGACCCCTTCGCGATCGCCGCAGAGGCCGCCGCCGACATCCACCGGCTCACCGGTGTCGAGCGTCACGACATCGCGGTCACGCTCGGCTCCGGCTGGGGCAAGGCCGCGGAGCTCATCGGCGAGACCGTCGCGACGATCCCCGCCACCGAGGTCACCGGCTTCTCCAAGCCCGCGCTGGAGGGCCACGTCGGCACGCTCCGCAGCATCGTCACCCCCGGCGGGAAGAACGTGCTCGTGATCGGCGCGCGCACCCACTACTACGAGGGCCACGGCGTCCGCCGGGTCGTGCACAGCGTGCGCACCGCCGCCGCGACCGGGGCGAAGACCATGGTCCTCACCAACGGCGCCGGCGGGATCCGCGAGACCTGGAAGCCCGGGCAGCCGGTGCTGATCAGCGACCACCTCAACCTCACCGCCGACTCTCCGCTCGAGGACGCGACCTTCATCGACCTCACCGACCTGTACAGCATGCGGCTGCGCGACCTCGCCCGCACCATCGATCCGAGCCTGGACGAGGGCGTCTACACCCAGTTCCGCGGCCCGCACTACGAGACCCCGGCCGAGGTGCAGATGGCGAAGACCATCGGCGGGCACATCGTCGGCATGTCCACCGCGCTCGAGGCGATCGCCGCCCGGCAGGCCGGCATGGAGATCCTCGGCTTCTCCCTCATCACCAACCTCGCCGCCGGGATCCAGAAGACCCCGCTCAGTCACGCCGAGGTGATCGAGGCCGGCCGCGAGGCGGAGCCCGTCATCTCGGATCTGCTGGCCCGTGTGATCGGTGCGCTGTGAGCGGCCAGGAGTCGGCGCTGCTCGCGCAGGCGCGCGCCTGGCTGCGTCAGGATCCGGATCCGGAGACCCGCGACGAGCTCGCCGGCCTCATCACCCGCGCCGGATCCGGTGACGAGGCGGCCCGCGCCGACCTCGCCGACCGCTTCTCGACGAGGCTCGACTTCGGCACCGCGGGCCTGCGCGGCGAACTCGGCGCCGGATCGAACCGGATGAACCGGGTGCTCGTGGCGCAGGCGGCGGCCGGCTTCGCCGCCTACCTGACCGAGAAGGCATCGGGCGGCACGCCGACCGCCGCCGGCGCCGCGTCCGAAAAGGCGCCGACCGTCGTGATCGGGTACGACGGTCGCCGGAACTCCCGCGTGTTCGCGACGGATTCGGCCGAGATCTTCGCCGGCGCCGGGCTGCGAGCGATCCTGCTGCCCCGGCTGCTGCCGACCCCCGTGCTCGCCTTCGCGGTGCGCCACCTCGGCGCGGACGCCGGCGTGATGGTGACCGCGAGCCACAACCCGCCGAACGACAACGGCTACAAGGTGTACCTCGGCGGCGCCGACCAGGGTTCACAGATCGTGTCCCCCGCCGATGCCGAGATCGCCGCGCACATCCAGCAGGTGGCCGACCGCGGCGATGCGCTCGGCATCCCCCGCTCGGAGGCCTACGAGACAGCGGCCGAGGACGTCCTCGCGGCCTACGTCGCCGCGACCGCGGCCGTGGCCCCCGCCCCCGTCGGCACGGCAGGGCTGCGCTGGGTCTACACGGCCATGCACGGGGTGGGCTGGGAGACGTTCTCCCGCGTCATCGGCGAGGCCGGCTATCCCGCGCCGTGGACGGTGAGCGAGCAGCGCGACCCGGATCCGACCTTCCGCACCGTCTCGTTCCCGAACCCCGAGGAGCCGGGCGCGATGGACCTCGCGTTCGCGAAGGCCCGCGCGCTCGGCGCCGAGCTCGTCATCGCGAACGACCCGGATGCGGACCGGCTCGCCGTCGGCATCCCCGACGAGACCGCCGAGGGCGGCTGGCGCCGATTGACCGGCAACGAGGTGGGCCTGCTGCTCGGCTGGCGCGCCGCCCGCGCGGTCACCGCAGACGGTCCTGCCGCGCCGGGGACCTCGCTCGCGTGCTCGCTGGTGTCCTCCCCCGCGCTCGGCGCCGTCGCCGAGCACTACGGGCTGGACTTCCACGAGACCCTCACCGGTTTCAAATGGATCTCCCGCGCCCCCGGCATCACCTTCGGCTACGAGGAGGCCCTGGGGTACCTGGTGAACCCCGGCACGGTGCGCGACAAGGACGGCATCTCCGCCGCCGTCGCCCTGCTCGGGCTCGCCGCCGAAGCGCGCGGACGCGATGCGACCATCGCCGACCTGCTCGACGAGGTGGCCGCCGAGGTCGGCCATTTCGCGAGCGGTCAGGTGTCGATCCGCGTCGACGACGTGTCCGCGATCGGACGGATCATGGCCGCCTTGCGGCAGGATCCCCCCACGGCGTTCGGCGAGACCCCGATCTCCTCGGCCGAGGACCTGCTCTCCGCCGCGGAGGGCGCGCCCGCGGGAGACGTGCTCCGCTACCGTCTCGCCGACGGCTCCCGGGTGATCGTTCGCCCGAGCGGCACCGAGCCCAAGCTCAAGGTGTACCTCGATGCGCGTGCCGACTCCGGCGAGGCCGCACGCGATGCCATCGCGGCGCTCGACTCCGCGATCAGGAATCTGCTGGCGCGGCTGAGCTGACGATGGCGAGCCGCACGGTCGTGATCCGCGCAGCGGGCGGCGCGCATGCGCGTCCCGTCGCGGAGCTCGTACGGCTCGCCCTCGCCCATGAGGGATCCGTCGAGCTGACCACCTCCGAGGGGCGCACCGTCGATCTCCGCAGCGTCCTCGCGGTGATGGATCTGGCCCTCGTCGCCGGCGACGAGGTGGTGCTCACGGCGCAGGGATCGGACGCGGAGGGGCTGCTGGACGCACTCGCGCGGGTGCTGCAGCCCTGACCCTGCGCCTCAGCCGTCGATCACGGCGACGAGCTCGTCCAGGAAGCCGGCGAACGTCGCGCTGCGACGGACGATGCGCTGCACGCTGTCCCCTTCGCCGAACACCTCCACGAGCTGCTCGAACACGGTCTGGAACGCGTCCCTGTCCTGCTCGCTGAAGGCCGCGAGCGCGACCACCCGCACGCGCCCCAGCCCCCACGCCACCGAGCCCGCCGCGACCCCCACGGCGATCGCCGTGCGCTGCGCCGTCATCTGCAGCGCATGCGGCACCGCGAGCGCGTCGCTGAACGCCGTCGAGGAGAGCCGCTCCCGCTGGATCGTGTTCTCGATGTAGTCCTCGCCGATCAGGCCCGCCTGGATCAGACGCCCTCCGAGGAGACGGATGATCTCCTCCTCCCCCGCATCGGGCAGCGGGGACACGAACGCGTCCGCGGACAGATAGCGGGAGAGCTCTTCGCGCAGCCGGGTGAGACGACGGGCGCGCCGCAGCCGGGCCGCCGCCTGCTGCACCCGCTCGACGTCGGCCTCGGTGAGGAACGGCTGGATGAGCACCACCCGCTCCGCGGCCCCCGGCAAGGGGACCGTGCTGAGCACGAGGTCGGTGTCGATCTCGTCCTCGCCCGGATCCATCGCGGTGATGACGCGCACGACCTCGATACCCTGCCCGAGCGAGTGGTCCACGCGGGAGCGGAGCACCTCGTGCAGTTCGTAGTAGCCGGGGCAGACGATCGTCGCGGTGAGGAGGGACTCCGCGCGTCGACTGCGCTCGAGCCGGCCTCCGATGTGCATCGCGACGTAGGCGATCTCGTCGTCGTCGGCACGCAGGCCCAGCCGCTCCTGCAGACCGCTCACGACCGACACCGCGACCTCGAAGAGCATCGGATAGGCCGACTTGAGCGAGCGCGTGAGCGGATTGCGGGTGCGCGACTCCTCCTGCACGCGACGCAGCAGGTTCTGCACGTGCAGCGCGAGCCGGAGCACGAACGCGTCGTCGTCCAGATCGACCTGGTAGTCGGTCGACGCCTGCCGCACGACCTCCCGCACCGCGGCCTCGACGACGGGGTCGAGGCCGGCCCGCGCCAGCGTCGCGGGATCCGTGCCGCCCGGCGTCACGATCCGCGTCAGCACCAGCCGGGCGAGATGCGCCAGATCGCCGGTGCCGAGCTCCACCCCGAGCTGAGTGCGGGCGAGCCGCCCGATCACCTCGGCGACGGGATCGGGTACCGGCTCCGCATTCGCCTCGGCTCCGTCCAGCTCCCGCCCCGACGCCACGCGATCGGCGGCGATCGCGATGTGCAGCAGGACGTCGGCGATCGCGAGCTCGTTGACGTAGTAGCCGAGGTCGCTCAGCGCCGCGACCAGCGCCGTGCGGAACGGCCCGACCGCCTCGGCCGGGATCGTTCCGCCGCCGAGAGCGAGCCGGAACGGATCCACCGGAAACTCGGCCGCGTCCATCTCGTCGTGCGCGAGCCGGCTCAGCAACCGGCGCTGCTCCCATTCACCGCCGCGCAGCCGCACGATGTCGCGGTCGCGCTCCAGCACGAGCCCGCCGTCTGCAGACGCGCCGTCCAGCAGCGAACGCACCTTTGCGAGATCCGCCTCGAGAGTCGCCTCGCTCACGTGCAGGCGCTCCGCGGTGTCGAAGACGTCGATGCCGTCCGCCTCGTCCAGGAGTGAGCGGACCAGGACATGCAGTCGCGCCCGCGGCGTCGCGTCGTCCCCCGAGCGCGCGGCGAGTGCGGCGCGCGCGGACGCTCCGGCGCGGTAGCCCGAGGAGCCGGAGAGCACGGCGTCTCCTCCGGGCACCCGCGCGTTGAGCGCCGTGACGTAGGCACGGACACTGCGCGGGGTCACCCCGAGCAGATCCGCCAGACGCGGGCCCGCGATCCACGCGTCCTCACGCAGCAGCGCGCTCAGCAGCCGGTCCTGCCGTCGAGTCGACACCCTTGTCCCTTCGCCTTCCCCGCGCCCCGCACGGGCCTTCTTCATCATGTCAGGATCCGCGACGTTGAGGGGCGGAACCGTCGTTCCGCCGGGGCGGAAGAGATCCTGGTGGCCCCGGTCCTCCCTCCCTCCGAAGAATGGCCGGGAAGGGATGAATCGATGAGGATCCAGGTGATCTGCGGCGCCGGTGCCTCCAGCACCTTCGTCGCCGGACGGCTGCGCAGAGCAGCACAGGCGGACGGCCACGGCTGGGAGGTCGCGGCCGCTTCGGTGGACCGCATCGATCCCTTCGCCGATGTGATCCTCGTGGGCCCTCACATCGCCGAACGACGCGAGGAGATCGGCGCGCGAGCGCCGCGCGCCCGCATCGCGGTACTTCCGGAGGAGGCTTTCGCCGACCTCCAGGGCACGCGCACGCTCGCCCTCGTGCACGCCCTCCTCGACGAGAACGCATCGAAAGGAACGCCATGACCGCGCTCACCCGCACCGTCCGCATCGGATCCTCGCACGGGCTGCACGCCCGCCCCGCGAAGCTCTTCGCACAGGCCGCCAAGGAGACCGGGATCCCCGTGACGATCGCGAAGGACTCGGGCAAGGCGGTGAATGCCGCGAGCATCCTCGGCGTCATCGCGCTCGGCCTCGAGCAGGGCGACTATGCGACCCTCACCGCCGAGGGCGACACCGCCGAGGCGGCTCTGGACCTGCTCTCCGACCTGCTCTCGACCGACCATGACGAGGGAGCCGCCTGATGGCCGCGCTCAGAGGCGTCGGGATCGGTCAGGGCGTCGCGACCGGGCCCGTCCAGCGGATGGCGGAGGCGCTCCCCGCGCCGGACCAGGCGCCGAGCACGGCGGGTGCCGCTGCCGAGCGTGTGCGCGTGCAGGAGGCGATCTCGCACGTGGCCGCCGATCTCACCCGGCGCGCCGGGGCCGTGGACGGTGCCGCGGCGGAGGTGCTCGAGGCGCAGGCCATGATCGCCGAGGACCCGACGCTCGCCGACGAGGTCGAGGAGCGGATCGCCGCGGGTTCCACCGCGGAGTGGGCCGTGCACGACGCGTTCGCCGGCTTCCGCGCCTCCCTCGAGGCGGTCGGAGGCTATCTCGGCGAGCGCGCCGCCGACCTCGACGACATCGCGCAGCGCGTGCTCGCACGCCTCCGCGGCGTTCCTGCACCGGGCGTCCCGGATCCGGGCCACCCGTTCGTGCTCGTCGCACGCGACCTCGCACCGGCGGACACCGCGCTGCTGGACCTCGACAAGGTGCTCGCCCTCGTCACGACCGACGGCGGTCCGACCTCGCACACCGCGATCCTGGCGAGGGAGAAGGGCATCGTCGCGATCGTCGGAGCCGGGGATGCGACGGCACTCGCCGACGGGGAGACCGTGATCGTGGACGCCGCGAGCGGCACGGTCGTCACGGAGCCCACCGCGGAAGAGCTCGGGCGGGCCGCCGAACGCGCCGCCGAACGCCGGGCCGCCGACGATGCGCCGCCGAGCCCCGGCGCGCTGGCCGACGGCACGCCGATCGCCCTGCTCGCGAACCTCGGCAAGCCCGGCGACGCCGCCGACGCCGTCGCCCGTGGGGCCGAGGGTGTCGGCCTGTTCCGCACCGAGTTCCTCTTCCTGTCCGCGACGCACGCACCGACCGTCTCCCAGCAGCGCGCGGCGTACCGGGAGCTGCTCTCCGCGTTCGCCGGCAAGAAGGTCGTCGTCCGCGTGCTCGACGCCGGTGCCGACAAGCCCCTGCCGTTCCTCAACGACGCGCACGAGGAGAATCCCGCGCTCGGGCTGCGCGGCCTGCGCGCGCTCCGGGCCAGCGAGGACATCCTGCGCGAGCAGCTCACCGCGCTCGCCGAGGCGGACGCGGAGACCGAGGCGGATCTGTGGGTCATGGCCCCCATGGTCGCCACCGTCGAGGAGACCGCGTACTTCACGGCCCTCGCCCGGGAGCACGGCCTGCGCACGGCCGGGATCATGGTCGAGGTGCCCGCGTCGGCGCTCCTCGCCGACCGCCTGCTCGCGCACGCCGACTTCGCGTCGATCGGGACGAACGACCTCACCCAGTACACGATGGCCGCCGACCGCCTGCTCGGATCCGTCGCCTCCTTCCAGGATCCCTGGCACCCCGCGGTCCTGCGCCTGGTCGCCGAGGTGGCGCGGGCGGGCAGCGCGCTCGGCAAGCCCGTGGGGGTGTGCGGCGAGGCCGCCGCCGATCCCCTGCTGGCCGTCGTGCTCGCAGGCCTCGGCGTCGGCTCGCTCTCGATGGCGCCCTCCGCCCTGGCGGACGTGCGCCACGCGCTCGCCGGGCAGACGCTCGACGACGCCCGGCGCATCGCCGCCGCGGCGCTCGCTGTGGACGACGCCGCCTCGGCACGCGCGGCCGCCCTGGACGCCGCCGGATAGCCACACCCAGAACCACCGCAACCCGAAACGGCCGCTCCGGGGGCCGCACCGCACACCGAGAATCAGGAGAGATCCACCATGACGACGACGTCAGCAACCCCCTCCGGAGTGAACAGGGCCCGAGTCGGGGTCCAGCGCTTCGGAACCTTCCTCTCGGGCATGATCATGCCCAACATCGCCGCTTTCATCGCCTGGGGCTTCATCACGATGCTCTTCATCGCGGTGGGCTGGCTCGGCCAGTGGCACCCCGTCGCCGACCTGCTCGGCGGCTTCGGCAACGCCGACGCGATCGGCTGGAAGGGCGCGATGACCGCGCTCGCGAAGGCCCCGGACGGCACCACCTTCCTGCAGTACGTCGGCCTCGTCGGCCCCATGGTGACGTACCTGCTGCCGCTGCTCATCGCCAACACCGGCGGACGCATCGTGTACGGCGAGCGCGGCGGCGTGGTCGCGAGCATCGCCACGATGGGCGTGATCGTCGGCACGGACATCCCGATGTTCCTGGGCGCGATGATCATGGGCCCGCTCGCAGGTCTGCTCACCAAGTGGATGGACCGGATCTGGGACGGCAAGATCAGACCCGGCTTCGAGATGCTGGTGAACAACTTCTCCGCCGGCATCCTCGGCATGCTGCTCGCGATCGTCGGATTCTTCGGATTCGGCCCCGTGATGCTCGGGATCAGCGCCGTGCTCGGCACCGTGGTCGCCTGGCTGGTGTCGATCCACCTGCTCCCGATCGTCTCGATCATCGTCGAGCCCGCCAAGGTGCTCTTCCTGAACAACGCCATCAACCACGGCGTGTTCACGCCGCTCGGCATCGAGCAGGCGACGAACGTCGGCAAATCGATCCTGTTCCTCATCGAGGCGAACCCCGGACCGGGTCTCGGCCTGCTGCTCGCCTTCACCTTCTTCGGTCTCGGCGAGGCGAAGGCCTCGGCGCCGGGAGCCATCATCATCCACTTCTTCGGCGGCATCCACGAGATCTACTTCCCGTATGCGCTGAGCAAGCCGATGACGATCCTCGCGCTCATCGCGGGCGGCGCGACCGGCGTCACGACGAACATGGTCCTCGGCGGAGGTCTGGCCTTCCCGGCCGCGCCCGGCAGCATCATCGCCGTCACCGCTGCCGCCCTCAGCCCTGCGGCCGGAGGGTTCGGCAACCTGCTGATCGTGTACCTGTCGGTGCTGCTCGCCGCAACCGTCACGTTCCTCATCGCCGGCGTGATCCTGCGCGCCTCGCGCAAGCGCGACCTGGCGACCGAGGCCGACACGTTCGGCGCGGCGATCGCGCAGACCGAGGCGAACAAGGGCAAGTCCTCCGCCGCGATGGACGCGCTGCGCGCGTCGACGGCCGGCGCGGCCTCCGCCGCGGCACCCGTCGCGACCGACCGGCGCATCTCGCGCATCGTCTTCGCCTGCGACGCCGGGATGGGGTCGTCCGCGATGGGGGCGAGCGTGCTGCGGAACAAGATCAAGAAGGCCGGCGTCGAGGGGATCGAGGTCACCAACCGCGCGATCGCGAACCTCGACGGCTCGGAGGATCTGATCGTCACCCAGCAGCAGCTCACCGACCGCGCGAAGGCGCGCAACGGCGACGCGATCCACGTGTCGGTGGACAACTTCATGAACGCACCCCAATACGACGAGGTCGTCGAGATGGTCCGCCGTCAGACCGACGGCGACGCCTGACCCGATCCACGAGAGGAATCCGAGATGAGCATCCTGACCCCGGACCGCGTCCGCGTCCATGCCGGCTCCGCCACGCAGGAGGAGGCGCTGCAGGAAGCCGCAGGCCTCCTCGTCGAGGCCGGCGCGGTGACCCCCGCCTACCTCGACGCGATGCGCCAGCGCGAGCAGACGGTGTCCACCTTCATGGGCAACGGCCTGGCCATCCCGCACGGCACGAACGAGGCGAAGGACGAGATCCTCGCGTCCGCCCTGTGCGTGATCCGCTACGACGGCGGCGTCGACTGGGCGGGTGACCCGGTGACCTTCGTGATCGGCATCGCCGGCAGGGGCGACGAGCACCTGGAGATCCTGTCGCAGATCGCGATCACGTTCTCCGAGGAGGACGACGTCGCCCGCCTCTCCGCCGCGGCCACCGCGGAGGAGCTGTACGCGCTGCTCTCGGCGGTGAACGGCTGATGCCCATCGCGGTGCACTTCGGCGCGGGCAACATCGGGCGCGGCTTCGTCGGCCTGCTGCTGCACGAGGCCGGCTACGACCTGGTGTTCTCCGATGTCGCCTCCGAGCTCGTCGACGCCATCAACGCGGCGTCGGAGTACACCGTGCATGAGGCCGGGCCGGGCGGCCGCGACCACGTGGTGACCGGATTCAGGGCGGTCGACAGCCGCCGCGCCCCCGAGGCGGCGGCCGACGCCGTCGCCTCGGCCGCCGTCGTCACCACCGCGGTCGGCCCGACCGTGCTCCGCTTCGTGGCCCCGGTGATCGCCGCGGGGCTCGAACGCCGCGGGTCGGAGGCGCCCCCGGTCGCGATCATGGCATGCGAGAACGCCATCGGCGCGACCGACCGGCTGCGCGACGAGATCGCCGCCGCCGCGGGCGACCGCGCCGAGGAGCTGCTGGCACGGGCCGTGTTCGCCAACACCGCGGTCGATCGCATCGTCCCGGCGCCGCAGGCCTCCGCGGGCATCGACGTCACCGTGGAGCCGTACTTCGAGTGGGCGATCGAGGCCGTGCCGTTCGCGGGGAACCCCCCGAGGATCCCGGGCGCCCATTTCGTCGACTCTCTGGCGCCGTACATCGAGCGCAAGCTGTTCACCGTCAACACGGGTCATGCCGCGACCGCCTACCTCGGCGCCGCGGCGGGGCACGCGACGATCGCGGAATCGCTCGCCGATCCCGCGATCGAGACCGCGGTGGGCGCAGCCCTCATCGAGACCTCGGCCGTGCTGGTCGCGCGCCACGGGCTGGATCCGCAGGACCTCGCCGACTACCGCGCGAAGATCATCGACCGGTTCCGCAACCCCGCGCTGCCCGACACCGTGCAGCGCGTGGGACGGCAGCCGCTGCGCAAGCTGTCGCGCCACGAGCGCTTCACAGAACCCGCCGCGGAGGCCGCCGAGAGGGGACTCGGCACCGCCGCGCTGGTGGGGGCGATGGGCGCTGCGCTGGCGTTCGCGGACCCGGCCGATGAGGAGGCCGTGCGGCTGCAGGGGATGCTGCGCACGCTGGTCGCGGAGGAGCTGGTCGCGGAGGTCACCGGCCTCGACGCGGACCACCCGCTGTTCCCGGCCGTGCGCGAGGCCGTCAGGGCCCGCCAGGCCGCGCTCTGAGCCCCGGCGAGCGTATCGGGACGCCCCATGCGTCCCGGTACGCTCGGACCATGGACTTCCTCACGCCGGTCACCCTCGAGAACGACTTCGTACGACTGGAGCCGCTCGCACCCGAGCACGCCGAGGACCTCGCCGCCGCCACCGCGGGGCTCGAGGACCGCTGGTACACCTCGGTGCCTTCCGCCGAGGACGTTCCGGAGGAGATCGTGCGGCGTCTCGCCCGGCGCGCCGACGGATTCATGAACCCGTTCGCCGTCGTGCGGCTGGACACCGGGCGCGCCGTGGGGATGACGAGCTACTGCGCCATCGACCAGCCCAACCGCGTCGTGGAGATCGGCTACACCTGGCTCTCGCCCGAGGTGCACGGCACCGCCGTGAACCCGTCCGCCAAGCGCCTGCTGCTGGAGCACGCCTTCGAAACGTGCGACGCGATCCGGGTGCAGTTCTGCACGCACTTCCACAACCGGCAGTCCCGTGCGGCGATCGAGCGGCTCGGCGCGAAGCAGGACGGGATCCTGCGCAATCACCGGATCGGAGCCGACGGCGCCTTCCGCGACACCGTGGTGTACTCGATCCTCCCCCACGAGTGGCCGGCGGTCCGCAACGGCTTGGACGCACGACTCGACAAGCGCCGCTGAGCCGATCCCGCCGGCCGGTCCGCGCGGGCGCCCTCACGGGGCGAAATCGCACGGCGGGACGGGAGCCCATCCTTCCTCGACGGCCTCGAGCTCCTCGTCCGTCAGCCCGGCCGGACGCAGGGGCAGCACCAGGTGGACGACGTCCTCGGTGTCCGCGACCACCCGTACCTGCTTGCCCTCCGGCACGGTGAATCCGTTGGATTCCAGCGCTGCCGAGCCGTCGGCCAGCAGATCGATGCGGAACGCCTCGTCGCTCCAGCTGCGCACGACGATCGCCGCCAGCGCCTTCTCCGGCCCGGTCCGCTCTGCCACGTTGCCCCTCCTCCGTACCTCGTCCGATCGATGTCCGACCGGTGCCCCCAGCCTCGTCCGGGCGGGCTCCGGCGACCATAGACCCAGGACCTGTCGCCGCGCTCGGCGGCTTCGGCGCGGGCCGGGGGTCTCAGTGCGCGAGGTAGCGCAGCACGGCGAGCACGCGACGGTGGTCGTCGGCGTCGACCGGCAGGCCGAGCGCGTCGTAGATGTTCGAGGTGTGCTGGACGACGGCCTTCTCGCTGAGGAACAGGTGCGCGGCGATCCACCCGTTGCTGCGCCCCTGCGCCATCAGCGTCAGTACCTCGCGCTGCCGGGGCGTGAGCCGGCCGACCCCCTCCTCGCTCCTGCCCGCGCGATCGACCATCATCGAGACGACCTCGGGATCCAGTGCCGTCCCGCCTGCCGCGATCCGCCGCAGCGCGTCGCAGAAGCTGTCCGCATCCGAGATCCGCTGCTTCAGCAGGTAGCCCACGCCACCCGACGGCGTGTCGAGCAGTTCGCGCGCATACCCTCGCTGCACGTACTGCGAGAGCACCATCACGGCCGTGTCAGGAAACGCGGCGCGGATGTGCAGGGCCGCGACCATGCCTTCGTCGGTGAAGGTCGGCGGCATCCGGATGTCGGTGACCACGATGTCGGGACGCCGCTCTGCGACGGTCTTGATCAGCCGCTCTGCGTCGGCGACCGTCCCCTCCACCTGGAATCCGGCCTGCCTCAGCATCAGCGCGAGCCCCTGGCGCAGCAGGGCCTCGTCCTCGGCGATCACCACTCGCACGGCAACTCCACTCTCAACGTCGTCCCGCCCCCGGCGGGGCTGTCGACCTTCAGCACGCCGCCGACCGCCTCGATGCGATCGCGCAGCCCGACCGGGGCGGCCGCGCCGCCCACGCCGTTGTCGCCCACCTCGAGGCTGAGCACGTCGCCGTCGTGGATCACGCGCACCGCGCAGGCCGTCGCCTCGGCATGCTTGAGGGCGTTCGCGAGCCCCTCGGCGATGACGAAGTAGGCCGCGCTCTCGATGGTCTGGGGCAGATCCGCCTCGCCCAGCCCGAGCTCCAGTGCGGTGGGTACCGGCATCCGGTCCACCAGATCCTCAGCCGCGGCGGCCAGTCCCTGCTCGATGAGCGTCGAGGGCATCACCGCGTGCACGAAGCGGCGCAGCTCCCCCGCGGCACTGTCGATGCCCTCGCGCAGCGCGGTCGCATCCCGTCGGAACCCGTCGGACGCCTCCTCGGCGCGCGCCAGCGCCCCGGCGTGCATCCCGAGCAGCACCAGCCGCACCTGCAGTCCGTCGTGCAGGTCCCGGGCGATCCTGCGGCGCTCGCGCTCTGCCGTCTCCACCAGCCGGGCTCGGGATCTGAGCAGCTCGCGCCGGCTCGCCAGCAGTTCCGCAGTGAGGCGATCGCGTTCCACCGCGATCGCGACGATCCGTCCCGCCATGCGCACGAGGCCGTCCTCGGCGATCAGGTCCGAGTCGTACTCGATCGCGCCGATCAGGCGGCCATCGAGCTCGACATCGACGGCCGCCCGCCCGTCGCCCTGCGGCAGCCGGGTCGGAACGCCGTCGGCGTCGACGAAGACGTCCCTCTCCGGCACCCAGAACAGCACGCGCAGCGAGTCGTCGCCCAGTGTGCGTGCGAGCGCCGACCGCAGCTCCGGATGCGTGCCGTCGCTCCCGCCCAGCCAGGTGCCGAGTTCCTGCAGCTCGCCGCTGCGGGCGAACCCGCCGCGCAGCACGCTCAGCGCGAACGCGATCGGGATGCCCATGTAGACCAGCAGCTGCACGATCACCCCCTGGTCGGGCGCCATCCCGGTCAGCGCTGTGAGCAGCATCGGCCCGAACGGGCCGAACAGCACCGCGAAGATCCCATAGCCGAACAGCGGGATCAGCACCCGCCGGTGCACGGCGTCGCTGCGCCGCAGCCGCGACGCCAGCACGACAACGGTGGCGAGTGTGACCAGCAGGCCCGCGACCTGCTGGATCACGCCGCCCAGGGCGACGAAGTCCGGGCGGTCCGCGATGACCAGCTCGGGCGAGGGGCTGTTCCCATCGAACAGGAACAGCGGCGCCTGCAGCACGGTGCAGACCAGATACCCCCCGATCACGGTCGCGCGGGAGAACCGTCCGCGCAGCCGTCCGGAGGGGAACGCGTGCAGCAGATGCAGCGTGACCGCCAGCAGCAGCGTCGCGCACAGCACGCCGACGGCGGCCAGGATCGGCACGCCGGTGTCGGCGAGCATGCCGACGTAGAGCGAGAACCCGCCGAACACGATCAGTGCGCCCATCCCGTTGCTCGGCCGGCGCTGCCAGGCCAGGATGCCGGCCGCGATGAACGTCCAGAACGCGACGATGGCCAGTGCGTAGGCCCACCACTGTTCGTGGACCGGCAAGGTCAGCGCGAGGTAGATCACGCCCAGCGTCAGCCCGGCGACCCCGAGCATCAGCAGCGACCGATCCAGCGACCGCGCGATGGCGGATCGCCCGTCCGGCGTCTGCGGATCCGCCATCGTCACTCCGATCTGTGCGCGGGACCGAGCCGATCCGCGCTCTCACGATCCCGCCGCGATGCCGTCGGCGTCAAGGGATCCGGGTCGCCTGTTCCGCTCTCGCCGCTCCCACCGTTCTCCCAGCTGAGGGATAGGATCGGGGCACTGCGCGCGATGACCCGGCCGCGCCGTCGAAGGAGACCATGACCGCCACCTCGTACGCCGTGATCGGTGCGGGCCCGTCGGGCCTCGCCGTCGCGCGGGCGCTGCAGAAGGCGGGCATCGATGCCACCGGATACGAGGCCTCACACGGCGTCGGGGGCCTCTGGGACATCACCAACCCGCGCAGCACGATGTACTCCTCCGCCCACCTGATCTCCTCCCGCACGACCACCGAGTTCACCGAGTTCCCGATGGACAGCGACGTGGACTACCCCGGTCATCGCATCCTGAAGCGCTACTTCGACGATTATGCCGACGCGTTCGGGCTGCGCGAGCGGTTCCGGTTCGGCACGCACGTGGACCGTCTGACGCCCGAGGGCGACGGCTGGATCCTGCGCACGACGACGACCGACGCGCGCGGGGCGCAGCGCGTGGCCGAGCACCGCCATCGCGGAGTGATCCTCGCGAACGGCACGCTCGCCGAGCCGAACATCCCCACGTTCGCCGGCGGGTTCTCGGGCGAGATCATGCACACCAGCGCATACAAGGATCCGTCGCAGCTCGCCGGCCGGCGCGTGCTCATCATCGGCGCCGGCAACTCGGGCTGCGACATCGCGGTCGACGCCGTGCACCACGCGGAGAGCGTGGACATGAGCGTGCGCCGCGGCTACTACTTCGTGCCGCGCTACCTGTTCGGCCGGCCGAGCGACACCCTCAACCAGGGCAGGCCGCTGCCCGCCCGGATCAAGCAGGCGATCGACTCCCGGGTGCTGCGAGCGTTCACGGGCGACCCGGTGCGGTTCGGCTTCCCCCGGCCCGACTACCGCATCTACGAGTCGCACCCGATCGTGAACACCCTGGTGCTGAACCATCTCGGCCAGGGCGACCTGCGGGTCCGCGCCGACGTCGACCGCTTCGACGGATCGACCGTGCGCTTCCGCGACGGCACCGCCGGCGACTACGACCTCATCCTGCTGGCCACCGGATACCGGCTGGACTATCCGTTCGTCGACCGGGAGCACCTGAACTGGACGGGTGCCTCGCCACGGCTGTTCCTGAACGTGTTCCCGCCGTCGTTCAACGGGCTCTTCGTGTGCGGCATGATCGAGGCCAGCGGCATCGGCTGGCAGGGCCGCTACGAACAGGCCGAGCTGATCGCCGCCTATCTGGCCGCCCAGGATGAGGATCCGGCGCGCGCCGCCCGATTCCGCGAGCGGGTCCGGACGGGTTCCTGGCCCGACCTCACCGGCGGCTACCACTACCTCGGGCTCGCACGCATGTCGTACTACGTGAACAAGGACGCCTACCGGCGTGCCGTGAACGCGGAGAGGTCCGCGCTCGTCGAAGGGATCCGGGGACGCTCATGAACGTCGACGACGTGGTCGTCCACTTCGCGCCCGGCGCGCTGACGATTCTCAACGTGGTGCTCGGCCTGATCATGCTCGGCATCGCGCTGGACACCTCCCCCAAGGACTTCCGAGTCGTGCTCACGCACCCCAAGCCCTTCATCGTGGCGATCCTCGCGCAGCTGCTCGTGCTGCCCGCCGTCACCTTCGGCCTGACCCTGATCCTGCCGGTGACGCCGTCGATGGCGCTCGGCATGATCCTGGTGGCGTGCTGCCCGCCCGGCAACATCTCCCAGGTGCTCACCCACCGCTCCGGCGGGAACGTCGCCCTGTCCGTGTCGATGACCGCGGTCGGCAATCTGCTCTACCTCGTCGCCATGCCGCTGAGCATCGCGTTCTGGGGATCCGTGCACCCGACCGCGCATCGTCTGCTGCACCAGGTCGCGTTGAACCCGTGGCAGATGCTGCTGGAGATCATGCTCATCATCGGAGTGCCGTTCGCCGCGGGCCTGCTGCTGCGCGCCCGGCTGCCGCGGCTCGCCTCGCGGGTGCAGCCGTTCGTGCGCTGGTTCAGCCTGCTGGCGCTGCTGGGCTTCATCATCGGTGCGCTCGCCGGCAACTGGGCCGTCTTCCTCAGCGTGATCGGATCCGTGCTGCTCGTGGTCGCGATCCACGACGCGGTCTCGCTCGCGATCGGCTACGGCACCGCCGTGCTGGGCGGGCTCGGCACGCGCGAGCGCAAGGCGATGACGTTCGAAGTGGGCATCCGCAACGCCGGCCTCGGTCTCGGGTTGGTGTTCGCGTTCTTCGGCGGTCTCGGCGGCATGGCCGTCGTGGCCGGCTGGTGGGGTGTGTGGGACATCGTGGCGGGCCTCGCAGTCGCTACGCTCTGGGGCATGCACACCACGCGCCGCACCGGTTCGCTCTCCGGCGACGCCTCCCGGCACGCGAACCCGGCGGGAGCACGATGAGGCGGGTTCTGGTCACCGGCGGCGCCGGCTTCCTGGGCAGCAGGGTCACGAGACTGCTCGCGGATCGCCCCGAGGTCGACGTCGTGTTCTCCGGCGATCTGCGCGAGTCGGAGGTGCCGGGCGTGGTGTCGGTGCCCGTGGACGTCACCGATCCGCTGACGCTTCCGGAGCTGCTCCTGCAGCACCGGATCGACACGGTCGTCCATCTCGCGGCGATCGTGAATCCCGGTCGCGACGTGCAGGGCGAGTTCCGCGTCGACGTGCAGGGCTCCGCCAACGTGCTGGCCGCGTGCGTGGAAGCCGAGGTGCGCCGCCTCGTGGTGTCCAGCTCCGGCGCGGCGTACGGATACCACGCCGACAACCCGGACTGGATCGTGGAGACGGACGCGCTGCGCGGCAACGACCAGTTCCCGTACTCGCGGCACAAGCGCATGATCGAGGAGATGCTCGCGACCGCGCGCATCATGCACCCGGGTCTCGAGCAGGTGGTCTTCCGGATCGGCACGATCCTCGGCCCGACCGTGCACAACCAGATCACGGCGCTGTGGGATGCGAAGCGGATCCTGCACATCGCCGGATCCGATTCCCCGTTCGTCTTCATCTGGGTGGACGACGTCGCCGCGGCGATGGTACGCGCGGCGGTCGGCGAAGGGCCTGCGGGCATCTACAACGTGGCGGGCGACGGTGCGCTCACCGTGCCGCAGATCGCCCGCCGTCTGGGCAAGCCGCTGCTCACCGTTCCCGCACCGCTGCTCACCGTGGCCCTCGCGATCGGCAGCATGCTGCGACTGACCGAACACGGACCGGAGAAGATCCGCTTCCTGCGCTACCGCCCCGTGCTGCGCAACGACCGGCTCAAGGACGAGTTCGGCTACACCCCGCGTCTCACCTCCGCCGAGGCCTTCGAGGCATACGTGCGCACGCACCCGGACGTGGCGCGGGAGCGTCAGTCCTCGCTGGTGGACACCTCGGGCACGCCCCGGCCGTAGGCTCGCGTCGTCCGTGCCGCGGAAGCTCCGGTGCACGCCGATCTCGCGGGGAGGGCCACCACCGCTGTGACGGCCTCCGGATGGATGTCGCCGTCCAAAGCCGACGGCTCCGGCGTCAATGCGTGCCCGCCTCGACCAGCCAGAACGCCCCGCCGTAGCCGATCACGACCGCGATCGGCCACCACCCGGATCCGCCGGTCGACACGACCCGCAGGCTCGGCGTGGCGCCGACCTCGAGCACGATCGCCGCCGGCATGCGGCGCCGTCCGCCCCGGGGCTCATCGACGCCACCCGTGCCGCGAGGTCACTCGTCGAAGCCCTCGGCGATCAGATCGACGAGCTCCTCTCGTTCCTCGACGGGGAGGAAGGCGCCGGCGGCGGCGTTGAACTGGAACGACTCCAGGTCCTCGAGGTCGTAGCCGAACGCGTCGACCAGCAGCGCCATCTCGCGCGTCAGCGACGTCGCGCTCATGGTGCGGTTGTCGACGTTCACGGTGACCGCGAAGCCGAGTTGATAGAGCAGGTCGAACGGATGATCGGCGAACTCGGTGCCCCAGGCAGCGATCGCCCCCGTCTGCAGGTTCGACGACGGCGACAGCTCGAGCGGGATCTCCCGGTCCCGCACCCAGCGGGCGAGGTCGCCGAACCGCACCTGCACCTCTTCGCCGTCGCGGTTCACGATCTCCAGATCCTCCGCGATGCGCACACCGTGCCCGAGGCGCAACGCGCGCCCGTCGATGAGCGCGGAGCGGATCGAGTCGGGCCCCGCCGCCTCCCCGGCGTGCACGGTGGCCGGGAACATCTGCCCCGCCAGGTATTCGAAGGTCTCACGGTAGCGCGACGACGGATAGCCCGCCTCGGGCCCCGCCGTGTCGAAGCCGACCACGCCGCGGTCGCGGTTGGCTACCGCGAGCTCGGCGATCTCCCGCACCCGGTCGGTCTGCCGCATCGCGGACAGCAGCTGTCCCACGCGGATGCTCCGCCCCTGACGCTCCGCGCCGTCCTCGGCCTCGTCGATGCCGTCCTGCACGGCGTCGACCGCCTGCTGCAGGCTGAGCCCCGCCGTCACGTGCAGTTCGGGCGCCCAGCGCACCTCGCCGTAGACGACGCCGTCGCGCACCAGGTCCTCGACGAACTCACGCGAGATCCGGCGCAGGTTCTCGGCGCTCTGCATGACCGACAGCGACACGTCGAAGGTCTTCAGGTAGTCGACCAGCGACCCGGCCGACGCCTGGGTGCGGAACCACATCGCGAGCGCGGTCGGATCGGTGTGCGGCAGTTCGATGCCGGCCGCGTCCGCCAGCTCGATGATCGTGGCGGGGCGGACGCCGCCGTCCAGGTGGTCGTGCAGGGAGACCTTCGGCAGAGCGCGGAGGGACAGGCCCTCGACCTCCAGGTCGCCGTTCGCGTCGATGGGCATGACGGATCCTTCCTCAGCGGTCGATCGATGGGAGTCGTCAGGGATGTTCCGGGAGAGGAACCGGGCATGGGCGCTGCGCCCGGGATCAGCCTAGGCGGTGATGCGCTCGCGCACGAGGGGCGCGCGCCCGATGTGCTCGGCACCGAT
The DNA here is from genome assembly GCA_018268515.1 of Actinomycetota bacterium. Lineage (GTDB taxonomy): Bacteria > Actinomycetota > Actinomycetes > Actinomycetales > Microbacteriaceae > Microbacterium. The sequence continues at coordinate 20,468 of JAFDWK010000001.1, read as the reverse complement.
CTCCCAGGCGCCCTCGACGGCCTCCAGGGCGCGCCCGAAGCGGGCCGCGTCATCGGCCGACAGCGTGAACACCGGGTCTCCGGCACGCACGGCGTCGCCGGGCTTCACGTGCAGGTCGATGCCGGCCGCGAACACCACGGCATCCTCCGCCCGGGCGCGACCCGCACCGAGGCGCCACGCCCCGATGCCGAACGGCAGCGCATCCATGCGGGTGATGAAGCCGTCGGATCCGGCGGTCACCGTGTGCGTCTCACGGGCGACGGGCAGCGGGGCGTCGGGGTCGCCGTCCTGCGCCCGGATCATCGCCTTCCAGGAGTCCATCGCGCGGCCGTCGTCCAGCGCCCTCTCCACGTCCGCGTCGGGCTGGCCGCTGAGCGCGAGCATCTCCCGGGCCAGCGCCAGGGTGAGCTCGCGGACGTCGGCGGGGCCGCCCCCGCCGAGCACCTCGACCGACTCGCGCACCTCGTTCGCGTTGCCGATGGCGAGACCCAGCGGCACGTTCATGTCGGTGAGCAGCGCGGTGGTGCGCACGCCGGAGTCGGTGCCGAGCGCCACCATGGTGCGGGCCAGCTCGCGGGCGCGGCCGATGTCCTGCATGAACGCGCCGGATCCGAACTTCACGTCCAGCACGAGCGCGTCGGTGCCCTCGGCGATCTTCTTCGACATGATGCTGGAGGCGATCAACGGGATCGCCTCGACCGTGCCGGTGACGTCGCGCAGTGCGTAGAGCTTCTTGTCGGCGGGGGCGAGGCCCGATCCGGCCGCGCAGATCACCGCGCCGACCTCGCCCTGCAGCTGCGCGAACATCTCCTCGTTGCTGAGCGCGGCGCGCCAGCCGGGGATCGACTCGAGCTTGTCCAGGGTGCCGCCGGTGTGACCGAGGCCGCGACCGCTCAGCTGCGGGACCGCCACGCCGAAGCTCGCCACGAGCGGTGCCAGCGGCAGCGTGATCTTGTCACCGACGCCGCCGGTGGAGTGCTTGTCCACGGTCTTCTTGCCGAGGGCGGCGAAGCTCATCCGCTCCCCCGACGCGATCATGGCGTCGGTGAGCACGCGGATCTCGTCGCGCTCCATGCCGCGCTGGAACACGGCCATCGCGAACGACGCCATCTGCGGATCCGTGACATAGCCGCGGGTGTACGCGTCGACCATCCAGCGCAGCGCGGGCTCGGGGACCGTCCCGCCGTCGCGCTTGGCACGGATCACGTCGACGGCATCGAAAGGCTCGACACTCATCTCAATATCCTTCCGGTCCCTGAGCCTGTCGAAGATCTCTCGGCCCGAACGCGTCGGGCAGCACTTCGTCGATGGTCCTGATCCCGGACACGGTCTCCAGCAGCATCCCCGGCGCGGAGTGCTCGTACAGCAGCTGACGGCAGCGGCCGCAGGGCATGATCGTCTCGCCCTCGCCGTTCACGCACAGGAAGGCGACCAGGCGCCCGCCGCCCGACATGAACAGGTCGCCGACCATCGCGCACTCGGCGCACAGCGTGACGCCGTAGGAGGCGTTCTCGACGTTGCAGCCGGAGACGATCCGGCCGTCGTCGACGAGCGCGGCCGCACCCACCCGGTAGTGCGAGTACGGGGCATACGCCTTCTGCTGCGCCTCGTCGGCGACACGGCGCAGCTCATCCCAGTCGATGTCCACGAATGTCCTCCTAGGACTTGATGTAGGGCTTGCCGTCCGCCGCCGGCGCCTTGATCTGGCCGACGAAGCCGACCACGGCGAGGATCGTCACGACGTAGGGCAGCATCAGCATGAACTCGCCGGGGATCGGCGTGCGCAGCACCGTGAGCAGGTTCTGCAGGTTCGTGGCGAAGCCGAACAGCAGTGCCGCCAGGGCCGCGCGCAGCGGATCCCATCGGCCGAAGATCACGGCGGCGAGTGCGATGAAGCCGAGGCCCGCGGTCATGTCCTTGGTGAACTGCGGCACGGAGACGAGCGTGAAGTACGCGCCGCCGATGCCGGCGATGGCGCCCGCGAGCTGCAGGTTCCAGAACCGGGTCGGGTTGACCTTGATGCCGACGGTGTCGGCCGCGTGCGGGTGCTCGCCGACCGCGCGCACGCGCAGACCCCAGCGGGTGCGGTACATCGCCCAGGCGACGATCGCGACCACGACGTACATCAGGTACACGAGGAAGGTCTGATTGAACAGCGCCGGACCGATCACGGGGATGTCGCCGAGGATCGGGATCTTGATGAGGGAGAACCGGGTGGGGCTGTTCAGCGTCTGCGCGTTCGGGGCGAGCACGCCCTGGTACAGGAATCCGGTGAGTCCCGAGGCGAACACGTTCAGCACCACGCCGACGATCACCTGATCCACGAGGTACTTGATCGCGAAGGCGCCCAGCACGAGCGAGATGAGGATGCCGCCGAACATCGCGCCGATGAGACCCACGAACGCGTTGTGCGTGAGGGATCCGAGGATCGCCGCGGTGAAGGCGCCGAGCAGGAACTGCCCCTCGATCGCGACGTTCACGACGCCCGCGCGCTCGCCGATGACACCGGCGAGAGCGCCGAACACGAGCGGCACCGCGAGCGAGATGGATCCGCCGAGCAGGCCGGTCAGGGTGATCGCGCCTCCGGCGCCGGCGCCGGCCCAGGTGAGGAACGCCGTCATCGCCAGGAGGGCGTAGACGATCGGCAGCCACAGGGCGATCTTGCGGTACTGCAACGCCGCGACGAGTGCGAGGACGCCGAGCACGAGCGCGAGCGCCCACGCGATCCACAGCAGCGGGCCCGCGGGCACCGGGATGTCGCCCAGGTGGATCGCCGCGCTCGCCTCGGACAGGCGGAAGGTCGTGGTCCCGTAGCGGGGCGCGAACAGGAACAGCAGGCCCAGGAGCACGGCGATCGCGAGCAGCGTGATCGGCGTCTTCAGGGAGCGGACCTTGACGACGGTCGGCGCGTCGAGCACGGGCGCCGAGGTGAGGGAGGTGCTCATGCGGCCGCCGCCTTCGTGTCGGAGGAATCGAAGTTCTTCAGGGCGCGTCGCGCGATGCGGGCCTTTGAGCGCTGCGAACGCTCGGAGTCGTCCTTGGGCAGGAAGAAGATCGTGCGGATCAGCGGGGGCGCGGCGATGAACAGCACGATGAGCGACTGCACCACGAGCACGATGTCGACCGGGATCGACTGCAGCGCCTGCATCGGGAACGATCCGGCCTTGAGCGCGCCGAACAGCAGCCCCGCCCAGAAGGTGCCCCAGGCGCGGCTGCGACCGAGCAGCGCCACCGTGATGGCGGTGAAGCCGATGCCGGCGTCGATGCCGCCGTCGAAGCCGCCCGTGATCGTGCTCTGGATCTGGAACATGCCGGCAAGGCCCGCCAGTCCGCCGGAGAACAGCATCGCGTAGATGTAGACGCGCGGCACGCTGATGCCCGCGGCCCGGGCGGCGCTGGGGTTCTCCCCCACGGCCCGCATCCGGAAGCCGAGGCTCGAGCGCTCGACGAGCCACCACACGAACAGCGTCGCGACGATGACGATCGGGAAGCCCCAGTCGATCAGGCCGAGACCGGGGAGCTTGGGCAGCACCGCGCTCGCCGGCGTCGGCCGCGAGATCGGCTGGATCTGACCGGGCCGCTGCAGCAGCTGCGGCACCTGCACCATCCACGCCACGAGGTAGAACGCGATGTAGTTGAGCATGATCGTGAGGATGACCTCATGCGCGCCCGTGCGCGCCTTGAGCAGCCCCACGAGCCCGCCCCAGAGCGCACCGGCGACGATCCCGACGATGAGCGTGAGCGGGATCTGGATGAGCGCCGGCAGGTTCAGCTGGAACGTGACCAGGGCCGCGGCCGCGCAGGCGATGAGCATCTGGCCTCGCGCGCCGATGTTGAACAGGCCCACCCGGAACGCGACCGCGATGCCGAGCCCGGCCGCGATGAGCGGCGCCGCGAAGGCGATCGTGCTGCCCAGCGGCTTGACCGCGGACCAGAAGTCGGTGGCGCTGAAATCGATGACGGATCCGTTGAACAGCGCCGTGTAGGCGCCGGCGACGACCGTCCACGCCGCCCCCAGGGTGTCTCCCGGGCGGGCGAAGAAGTAGCCGGACGCGGCCTGCACCTCGGGGCTGGTGACGGCGATCAGCACGCCGCCGACGACGAGGGCGAGGACGATCGCGAGCACCGTGGTGACCGCGCTTCCGCGCAGGATCTCCCGGAGCACGCGGTTCGAGACCGGGATCTCCTGGATGTTGCGGGTGATCGGCGGCTCGGGCGCCGGCGCCTGCGGTTCGGTCGCGGTGCTCATGCGGCAGCCTCCGTCGGGTTCTCGCCGGCCATCATCAGGCCGAGCACATCGCGCGGGGTGTCTCCGGGGACGATCCCGACGACGCGTCCGCGATACATGACCGCGATGCGGTCGGCGAGGGCGGTGACCTCGTCCAGTTCGGTCGACACCACGATCACGGGAACACCCGAGTCGCGCGTGGCGACGATGCGCTTGTGGATGAACTCGATGGATCCGACGTCCACGCCGCGGGTCGGCTGCGATGCCAGCAGCAGCTTGAGGTCGCGGTTGAGCTCGCGAGCGATCACGACCTTCTGCTGGTTTCCGCCGGAGAGGGAGCCCGCGGCCTGGCCAGGCCCCTGGGTGCGGATGTCGAACTCGGAGATCCGCGCCTTCGCGAAATCGTCGAGCACGCCGCGCATGATCGTCCCGAATCGGCTGAACGCCGGGTCGTCGGAGCGGTCCAGGATGAGGTTCTCGGCGACCGAGAACGCGCCGACCAGGCCGTCCTCGTTGCGGTCCTCCGGCACGAAGCCGACACCGGCGTCGAGCACCTGGTGCACGTTGCGGCCGACCAGCTCGACGCCGTTCAGCGAGATGGATCCCGTCACGCGGGATCCGAGTCCGATGATCGCCTCGGCGAGCTCGGTCTGGCCGTTGCCCTGCACGCCGGCGATCGCGAGCACCTCGCCCGGGCGCACGTCGAAGCTCACGTCGTCGACGACCACGACGCCGTCGGGCGCGATCACACGCAGGTCCTTCACGTGCAGACCGCCCTCGCCGATCTTCGGCGGATCCTTGTGCACGGTGAGCTCGACCGCGCGTCCCACCATCATCGAGGCGAGCTCGGTGTTCGAGGACTTGGGGTCGGCCTCGCCGACCACCTTGCCGAGCCGGATCACGGTGATCGTGTCGGCGATCGCGCGCACCTCGCGCAGCTTGTGCGTGATGAACACGATGGCCGTGCCCTCATCCCGCAGCTGCTTCATGATCTCCATGAGCTCGTCGGTCTCCTGCGGCGTGAGCACGGCGGTCGGCTCGTCGAAGACGAGCACCTTCGCGTCGCGGCTCAGCGCCTTGATGATCTCCACGCGCTGCTGCACGCCGACGGGGAGATCGCCGACGATCGCATCGGGGTCGACCTCGAAGCCGAAGCGGGAGGCGACCTGGCGCACGTGCTCGCGGGCGGCCGCGATGTCCAGCACGCCGAGCGCCTTGGACTGCTCGTGCCCGAGCATCACGTTCTCGGCGACCGTGAACACCGGAATGAGCATGAAGTGCTGGTGCACCATGCCGATGCCGGCGGCCATGGCGTCGCCCGGGCCGCGGAAGTGCTGCGGCACGCCGTCGAGCAGGATCTCGCCCTCATCGGCCTGGTACAGGCCGTAGAGAACGTTCATCAGGGTCGACTTGCCGGCCCCGTTCTCGCCCAGCAGGGCGTGGATCTCGCCGCCTTCGACGACCACGTCGATGTGATCATTGGCGACCAGGGATCCGAAGCGTTTGGTGATGCCGCGGAGCTCGAGCTTCATAACTGTGACCCTATCCGGGAAGGGGGTGACTCAAGAAGAGCGCGGGGCGCCGGACCCCGTCGTCGCGCCTTCCGGCAGCGACGACGGGATCGGGACGCCCCGCGTCAGAGGGGGTTACTTCGGGGAGCTGGGCGAGGTGACCTTGATCTCGCCCTTGATGATCTTCTCCTGCAGTGCCTTCAGCTCGTCGGTCAGCCCCTTCGGGAGCTTCGACTCGAAGCTGTGGAAGGAGGACAGGCCCACGCCGTTGTTCTCCAGCGTGCCGACGTATGCGGTCGGGTCGAAGGAGCCCTTCGCGGTCTCGGTGACCGTGGTGTAGACGGCGTCGTCGATCCGCTTCATGATCGAGACCAGGATCTGGTCGGCGACCGTCGGGTCGGCCACGGCGAGGTCGGAGTCGACGCCGAGCATGACCGTCTTCTTTCCGCTGTCCTTGATCGCGGCGCTGGCGGACAGGTAGATCGGGCCGCCGACCGGGAGGATCGGGTCGACACCCTGGTCCAGCACCGAGTTCGCGGTCTGCTTGGCGACGTCGTTCGCCTGGAACGCACCGGTGAAGGAGCCGTCCTGCTTGTCCTTGTCCCAGCCGACGACGGCGACGTTGGCGCCCTTGTCCTCGTTGTACTTCTTCACGCCGTCGACGTAGCCGTCCATGAAGATCGTCACGGGCGGGATCTTCATGCCGCCGAAGGTGCCGACCTTGTTGGCACCGGACTGCGCCGACCATGCCGCCGCGGCGTAGCCGCCGAGGTAGGCCGCCTGAGCGGTGTCGAACAGCAGCGGCTTGATGTTCGGCGCCGCCGGCTTTCCGGTGTTCTTCGGGTCGGCCATCGAGTCGATGATGCCGAAGTTGAGCTTCGGGTTGGCGATGGCCGCATCGGCGATCGCCTGGTCCAGCTTGAAGCCGACGCCGATGATCAGGGTGCACTTGCCGGCGATGAGGGAGTCGATGTTCGGCTTGTAGTCGCCGTCCGCCTTGGACTCGACCGTGATCGGCTTGACGCCGAGGTCCTTGCCGGCCTTCTCGATGCCGTTCTTCGCCGACTCGTTGAAGGACTTGTCGTTGAACCCGCCGCTGTCGGAGACGAGGCAGGGCTTGAAGTTGGCGTCGGCGGGCTTCGCCCCGCTCGAGCTCGCCGGGGCAGGAGCAGAACCGCATCCTGACAGGGCGACGATGACACCGGCCGCGACGGTCGCGCCGATCAGCTTCTTGGTGAGGGAGATGGTCACTCGGGCCTCCAGAAAACGAGCCCGCGGCCATCGCGGGACACTTGAAAGTTACCCATAGTGACGAAGATCGGGCATCCTCGTCCGACGGGCTTGAGGCAATGGTTACAGACCTGAGATCATCTGCGCCTGCTCGTGCTCATATGAGCAGACCCCTCACCCGATCCCCGCTTAGGAGCACGTTCGTGCGCATCTGTGGGCGCGGAGGCGATCCGCTCAGAGCACGTCGCTGCGACCGTTGAGCTTGAGCGACTCCACGACGCCCTTCACCCGCTGCGCGTGCTCGGTGGTCGTGACCAGGAGCGCATCCCGGGTGTCCACGACCACGATGTCCTGCACGCCGACCAGGCTGATCACCCGGGAGGTCTGGCTGACCAGGATCCCGCTCGCCGCATCCGAGAGCACGCGCGCCGAGGGTCCGAGCACGGCGAGGTCGTTCTTGCGCCCGTTGAGGATGAGCTTGGTGAGCGAGGCGAAGTCCCCCACGTCGTCCCAGTCGAAATGGCCCGGCACGACGGCGAGCCGTCCGCGCTCAGCGGCGGGCTCGGCGACGGCGTAGTCGATCGCGATCTTCGGCAGCGACGGCCACACCCGGTCGACCACGGGGCCGCGGCGGTCGCGGTCGTCCCACGCCTCCGCGAGCTCCAGGAGCCCGGCGTGCAGGGCGGGCTGATGCCGCTCGAGCTCGGCCAGCAGCACGTCGGCACGGCTGATGAACATGCCCGCGTTCCACAGGTAGCTGCGATCGGCGACGTACGTCTTGGCTGTGGCGAGATCCGGCTTCTCCACGAAGCGCTCCACGAGGGCCGCCTCGCGCGCCCCCTCGACCACGAGCTCCGCACCCTGCTTGATGTATCCGAAGCCGACGGCCGGCTCGGTCGGGGTGATGCCGATCGTGACGATGTAGCCCTGCCGCGCGACCTCGACGGCATCGCGGACGGCGAACTCGAACACGCGGGTGCCTCGGATGACGTGGTCGGCACTGAAGGATCCGATGATGACGTCCGGATCCCTCCGGTGCAGGATCGCCGCAGCCAGGCCGATCGCCGCCGCCGACTCGCGCGGCTCCGACTCCAGGAACACGTTCCGGTCGGCGATGCCGGACAGCTGCGCCTCGACGGCCGCACGGTGCGCACGACCGGTCACCACCGCGATCCGGTCGGGGCCGGTCAGCGGCACGAGCCGGTCCCAGGTGTCGCGCAGCAGCGACTGGCCCGAACCGGTGAGGTCGTGCAGGAACTTGGGCGCATCGGCGCGGGACAGCGGCCACAGCCTGCTGCCGATGCCCCCTGCGGGGATGACGGCGTAGAAGTCGGGGATCGGCTCGCGCATGGCACCAGGGTATCGGTGAGGCCGATCCGGGCGCCGTCCGCGAGGCGCTGCGCGTGCGGCGGCCGCGGCGGGCCCGCTCCCGGACGATCGCGATCGTGCATGGTGTCGATCGCAGAACCGCATCGTGCTAAGGCTCGCCTTCGTCGCTCCCAGCCAGCTGACAGGAATAGGATGAGGTGGATCGGACGCCTGCGCGCCACGATCCGCCGCTTAGATCAGGGAGGACGACTGTGTCCGCAAGCACTCGCTTGACACCTTCGATTGCGGAAACCACGTCCAAGACGCCGCGCGGCACCCTCTACCGGGGTCGCGAAGGCATGTGGTCCTGGGTTCTGCATCGCATCACCGGAATCGCCATCTTCTTCTTCCTCCTGGTGCACGTGCTCGACACGTCGCTCATCCGGGTGTCGCCCGAGGCGTACAACGCCGTCCTGGGCACGTACAAGAACCCGATCATGGGCCTCGGCGAGACGGTCCTCGTCGCCGCGATCGTGTTCCATGCCCTGAACGGGCTGCGGATCATCCTGGTGGACGTGTGGTCGAAGGGCGCCCAGTACCAGAAGCAGATGTTCTGGATCGTGATCGGCCTCTGGCTGGTGCTGCTGGCCGGCTTCGTGCCGCGCCACCTGATCAACGTGTTCTCTCACGTGGGAGGTGCGAGCTGATGGCCGCCGACGTCTTCACCACGCAGCACATGGCGGCGGCGCGCCGCAACAAGGGGATCAACCTCGAGAAGTGGGGCTGGATCTACATGCGCGTCTCGGGCGTCGTGCTCGTCGTGCTGATCTTCGGTCACCTGTTCGTGAACCTCATGCTCGGCGAGGGCATCCACGCCCTCGACTTCGCGTTCGTCGCCGGCAAGTACGCCACGCCGTTCTGGCAGTGGTGGGACGTGCTGATGCTGTGGCTGGCGCTCATCCACGGCGCCAACGGCATGCGCACGATCGTCAACGACTATGTCGGCCACGCCGGCATCCGCAAGACGCTGCTGGTCGTGCTCGGCCTGGCCGCCGCGCTGCTCATCGTGCTCGGCACCCTCGTCGTGTTCACCTTCGACCCCTGCAACGGCGTGTTCGAAAGCGGCGCCATGTGGGACACCTGCAAGGCGCTGGGCAAGTAGCCCGGCGAACGCCAGCGAGAGACAAGCCCCCAGCGGCAGCGGCGAACAAGCTCAGAGAATAGGCAGAACCAGTGACCACTGAGACCCAGGATTCCGTCGTGAAGAACGGCGTGCACCACCATCAGTTCGACATCGTGATCGTCGGCGCCGGCGGTGCCGGGATGCGCGCGGCGATCGAGGCCGGCCCCGGCGCGAAGACCGCGGTCATCTCGAAGCTCTACCCCACCCGCTCCCACACGGGCGCGGCGCAGGGCGGCATGGCCGCGGCGCTCGCGAACGTCGAGGAGGACAGCTGGGAGTGGCACACCTTCGACACCGTCAAGGGCGGCGACTACCTCGTCGACCAGGACGCGGCGGAGATCCTCGCCAAGGAGGCCATCGACGCGGTCATCGACCTCGAGAACATGGGCCTGCCGTTCAACCGCACGCCAGAGGGCAAGATCGACCAGCGCCGCTTCGGCGGCCACACGGCCGAGCACGGCAAGACGCCCGTGCGCCGCGCGTGCTACGCGGCCGACCGCACCGGCCACATGATCCTGCAGACGCTGTTCCAGAACTGCGTCAAGCTCGGCATCAACTTCTTCAACGAGTTCTACGTGCTCGACCTGATCACGGTGAAGGACGAGGCGGGCAAGACCGGCATCGCCGGCGTGGTCGCGTACGACCTGGCCACCGGTGAGCTGCACGTGTTCCACGCCAAGGCCGTGATCTTCGCGACCGGCGGGTTCGGCAAGATCTTCAAGACCACCTCGAACGCGCACACCCTGACCGGCGACGGCGTGGGCATCGTGTGGCGCAAGGGCCTGCCCCTGGAGGACCTGGAGTTCTTCCAGTTCCACCCGACCGGCCTCGCCGGCCTCGGGATCCTCCTCACCGAGGGCGCCCGCGGTGAGGGTGCCATCCTGCGCAACGCCTCGGGCGAGCGCTTCATGGAGCGCTACGCGCCCACCATCAAGGACCTCGCACCGCGCGACATCGTCGCCCGCTGCATGGTGCAGGAGGTCGCGGAGGGCCGCGGCGCCGGCCCGCACAAGGACTACGTGCTGCTGGACTGCACGCACCTCGGCGCCGAGGTCCTGGAGACCAAGCTCCCGGACATCACCGAGTTCGCCCGCACCTACCTCGGCGTCGACCCCGTCGTCGAGCCGGTGCCGGTGATGCCGACCGCGCACTACGCGATGGGCGGTATCCCGACCAACAACAGCGGTGAGGTGCTCGCCGACAACGACACCATCGTGCCCGGCCTGTACGCGGCCGGCGAGTGCGCGTGCGTGTCGGTGCACGGCGCCAACCGCCTCGGCACCAACTCGCTGCTGGACATCAACGTGTTCGGCAAGCGCTCGGGCCGCAACGCGGTCGAGTACGTCAAGACCGCCGAGTTCCTGCCCCTGCCCGAGTCTCCTGAGACCGCGGTCCGGGAGATGCTCGAGGGCCTGCGCAACAACAGCGGCACCGAGCGCATCGCCGTGCTCCGCAAGAAGCTGCAGGAGGAGATGGACAAGGGCGCGCAGGTGTTCCGCACCCACGAGTCGCTGCAGCACGTGCTGGGCGTCATCGAAGAGCTCCGCGAGCGCTACAAGAACGTGCACGTGGACGACAAGGGTCAGCGGTTCAACACCGATCTGCTCGAGGCCGTCGAGCTGGGCTTCCTCCTCGACATCGCCGAGGTCGTCGTCTACGCCGCGCAGAACCGCGAGGAGAGCCGCGGCGGGCACATGCGCGACGACTTCCCGAAGCGCGACGACGAGAACTACATGAAGCACACCATGGCCTACCTGGTCGGCGACGCGCACTCCGCGGACGCGACCGACCACATCCGCCTGGACTGGAAGCCGGTCGTGTTCACGAAGAACGAGCAGGGCGAGTTGAACTACCCGCCGCTGGAGAGGAAGTACTGATGTCCGCCGCCGTCGTTGAGGAAGTCGCCGCCGAGGCCGTCGTCGAGGACACCGGCGTGCAGTCGTTCCTGGTCACGTTCAACATCCGTCGCTTCGATCCCGAGGTCGACAGCGAGCCGCACTGGGTCGACTACGACGTGGAGCTGTACGCCACCGACCGCGTGCTCGACGCGCTGCACAAGATCAAGTGGGAGGTCGACGGATCCCTCACCTTCCGCCGCTCCTGCGCGCACGGCGTCTGCGGATCCGACGCGATGCGCATCAACGGCCGCAACCGCCTCGCCTGCAAGACCCTGATCAAGGACCTGGACATCTCCAAGCCGATCTACGTCGAGGCGATCAAGGGCCTGCCGCTGGAGAAGGATCTGGTCGTGGATATGGAGCCGTTCTTCGCCTCCTACCGCGAGGTGAAGCCGTTCCTGCTCGCGAAGAGCGAGCCGGAGAAGGGCAAGGAGCGCATCCAGTCGATCGCCGGCCGCGCCGTCTTCGACGACACCACCAAGTGCATCCTGTGCGCCGCGTGCACCTCCTCCTGCCCCGTGTTCTGGACGGACGGGCAGTACTTCGGCCCCGCCGCGATCGTGAACGCGCACCGGTTCATCTTCGACTCCCGCGATGACGCCGCGGACGTGCGCCTGGACATCCTCAACGACAAGGAGGGCGTGTGGCGCTGCCGCACGACCTTCAACTGCACCGAGGCGTGCCCCCGCGGTATCGAGGTCACCAAGGCGATCGCCGAGGTCAAGCAGGCCGTCCTGCGCGGCCGCGCCTGACCCCTGCCCTCCGAAGAGGCGTCACCCGATCGGGTGACGCCTCTTCGCGTCTCCCCTCGCCGTCCGGCGGCTCCGCGTCACTCGCTAAGGTGAGAGCGTGGTGGAACCCGGGCCGGATCTGCGTGCGCGCCTCGAAGCGCCCATCGAACGTGCGGCGGCGATCACCCGCCGTACGATGCAGGCCTTCCCGATCCGGGTATGGCGGCGGTTCCTGCAGCGCAACGGCTTCCTGCTCGCCGCGAGTCTGAGCTACCAGTCGCTGTTCGCGGTGTTCGCGGTGCTGTACACGGCGTTCGCGATCGTCGGGCTGTGGCTGGGCGGCAGCGAACTCGCGATCACTCGGATGATCGACATCATCAACGGTGCCGTCCCCAACCTGATCAGCGAGCACGGTCTGGCCACCCCCGAGGCCGTGGCCACGATCGCCACCAACAGCTCGGGCGTGCTGGTGGCGACCGGTGCCGTGGCGCTGGTGGTCGCGCTGTGGACCGCGATCGGGTTCGTGACCTTCGCCCGCCGCGCCGTACGGGACATCTTCGGGCTGCCGTTCGACGGACGCAACTACCTGCTGCTCAAGGCGCGGGATCTGGTCGCCGCCCTCCTGTTCGGCCTCGCCCAGGCTCTCGCCTCCGCGCTCGGCGTGCTCGGCACCGGCGCGCTGCGCGGCATTCTGAAGCTCCTCGGCGTCGACGGCCTCCCGGCGCTGGCCAACTTCCTCAGCCAAGCACTGTCGCTGCTGGTCTCCTTCGGCATCAATGCGACCGCGATCGCGCTGCTGGTGCACTTCCTCACCGGAACGCACCTGCCGTGGCGGACGATCTGGCCCGGCGCGCTCCTGGGCGGCGCAGCACTGGCCGTCCTCCAAGTCGGAGCCGGTCTGCTGTTCCTCTACTCCCCCACGAATCCTCTGCTGGCCACGTTCTCCGTCGTGATCGGCTTCCTGCTCTGGTTCCGGCTGATCGCGATCGTCATTCTCGTGGCCAGCGCGTGGATCGCGGTGTCGGCCTCCGATCGGGACCAGCCGCTGGTCCCCGAGGATGAGCACGCCCGCCGACGGGCGGAGCGGGAGGCCATCTGCGTCGCCGCGCGGGTACAGGTGCGCGGCGCGACAGCGGCCCTGCACGCCGCCCCCTGGTACCGGCGGCGACGCGCGGCGCGCGAGCTCCGCCGCGCCGAGGCCGCTCTGGCGCACGCGGAGTCGCTGCTCGCCGAGGCCGACGCCGAGCGGGTCGCCGCCACAGAATCCACCGTCGTCGGGCGGCTGCGGACCCTCGCGGCGGGATCGCCGGATCCGAACGTCCGAGGCCCTCGTTAGGCTGGGATCCATGCCCCACCTGCGTGTCGCCACGGTCAACGTCAACGGGATCCGCGCCGCGGTCCGCAACGGAATGCATGGCTGGCTCGACGATGCCGGCGTCGATGTGCTCACGCTGCAGGAGGTGCGCGCGCAGGACGAGCATCTCGAGGCGGCCTTCCCCGGGTGGTCGATCCTGCATGACGAGGCGACGGCGAAGGGTCGCGCCGGGGTCGCCGTGCTGAGCCGCGAGCCGGCACTCGCGTCGCGCACCGCGCTCGGCGCCGAGGACTTCGATTCGAAGGGACGCTGGCTCGAGGCCGACTTCTCCCTCGGCGGCGCCCCGCTGACCGTGGTCAGCGCCTATGTGCACAGCGGCGAGGCCGACACCCCGAAGCAGGACGAGAAGTGGAAGTTCCTGGACGCGATGACCACGCGCATGGGCGAGCTGGGTGCCGACGGCGCGATGGCGCTCGTCACCGGCGACCTCAACGTGGGGCACCGGCCCCTCGACATCCTGAACTGGAAGGGCAATGTCAAGAAGTCCGGTTATCTGGCTCGTGAGCGGGCCTATTTCGACCGCTTCCTCGGCGCCGCCGGCGAGCCCGCCGCGGGCCAGGAGGGCATCGGCCGGGGAATGGTCGGGCAGCTCAGCGACACGCGCCCCTATGTAGCGGAGGGCGACGGCAAGGGCCTCGGCTGGGTCGATGTGGGACGCGTCGCGGCCGGCGAGGTCGCGGGCCCGTACACCTGGTGGACCATGCGCGGCCAGGCCTTCGACAACGACTCCGGCTGGCGCATCGACTACCACCTCGCCACGGCGCCGCTCGCCGAACGCGCGACGAACTACCGCGTGGCCCGCGCCGCGAGCTACGCCGAGCGCTGGAGCGACCACACCCCCGTGATCGCCGACTACACCTTCTGACCGCCCGGAGCCGCGAACAGGGTGCCGTCGATCCAAGTTCGTCAGGGCGCGAGCGCGCGACGCATCAGGTCGAACAGCGGGCGCACAGCAGCCGGCAAGTCGTGATCCGCCGGCGGACGCGCGATCAGCCAGGTGTCGATGGCCTGGCCGAGTCCGAACGCGACAGCGATGATCAGCTCAGGTGCAAGGTCGGTGCGCACCGCCCTCGTCTGCTGACCGGCGGTGACTGCCTGCGCCAACCACGGTGCGGCTGCCCGCTCAGCGTCGTGCTGTGCAGTCTGCATGGCGGGCACCGCTCCGCTGAGCCAGCCGCGCAGCAGAGCGGCAGTGCGGGGATCCCCTGAAAGCAGTCTCAAGAGCCGCACGTAATAGTCCTCCAGCATCGCCCAGAACGCATCGGGATCCGCCTCGGCGAGCACCGGTGCCGGGCCGCCCGCGACGACGAGACGCTCGATCTGCCGGCGCAGAACGTCCGAGTACAGATCCTCCTTGCCGTCGAAGTAGTAGTACATCGCACCTTTTGAGAGTCCCGCCGCCACGATGATGCGGTTGAGCGAGGCTCTTTCATATCCGAAGGCGGCGAACTCCTCCAACGCGGCGTCGAGAACGAGATTCCGCTGCGCGTCGGTGAGCCTCTGGAATCGGGGACGGGCCATGCGATCATTCAACCGCTCGGTAGCGGCGGGAGCCGAATCGGATCGCGCAGGCTCCGGCCCATCACGGCATTCGCGACTCCGGGGATCCCCATGAGTCCCACGACGCCGTCGCGAAGCAGCAGCTGGGCCCGGTTCCTCGGGGCGAACGCCGACGCCATTCCAACGGCCGCGTCCTGCTTCGCGCGTACGAGAGGCTTAAGGCCGCGTTCCCATGTCTCGAAAGCCATCCGGTGGTTCCCCGGCGCGGCGTCAATCGCCGTGGCTAGCGTGTAAGCCTCCACCATCGCGAGCGCCGTTCCCTGCCCCGCCAGCAGCGAGGGTGCGGCTGCGGCGTCGCCGACGAGCGCGATCCGACCGCGGGACCAGGACGGGATCAGGATCTGGCTGGCGCGGTCGAGATAGAACGTGCGTGCCTGCGGCATCTGCGCCAGGATCGAGGGCACCTCCCACCCCATGCGGCCCAGACGACGGCGCAGCAGGGATTCCTGCCCCTCGCGTCCCGCAGGAAGAGCACCCTCCTGTCTGAACATGAAGCAGAACATCGTCGCCCCGTCGCGCAGTGCGACGCGAAGCGCCTGCGTGCCCACCTCGGTGTGCGTCACGGCCACGAGTTCGTCACGCGGAGCGTAGCCGGGCACGTCGAACACGCTCACCGCGATGCCCAGGTCACGTTCGACGTCGCGCTCGGGCCCGAACCTGAGTGCGCGTACACGCGAATGGAGTCCATCGGCGCCGATGACGAGGTCGAACGTTCGCTGAGCACCACTGCCGAACGACACCTCGACGCGATCTCCCGTGTCCTGGAGCGCCTGCACGGTGTCGCCGAAGATCGTCTCGACCTCTCCTTCCGAGGACTCGAAGATCGCCTTGGCCAGATCCGATCTCCTGATGCTGACGTAGCGGTCCCCGATCCGATCGAGGACGGGAAGCGGGTTGAAATGCGCGATCCGCCGGCCCGTCCGCGAGACCTCACGAACCTCGCGTATGCGGTAACCCTCGTCTCTGAGTCGTGGGGTGAGTCCCATCCGGTGCGCGACCTCGAATCCGGCTCCCCAGAAATCGACCAGGTAGCCGCCCTCGCGCAGATGCGGCGAGACCTCAACGAGCACAGGTTCGTTTCCGAACCGATGCAGCCAGTAGGCGAGCGTGGGGCCGGCGATACCCGCGCCGACGATGAGGATCCTCATCATGCCTCCTTCAGACCAGTAGTCTGACCGATAGTCTCAAGAGTACCGCTGCCGGTGCCGCCTAGGATGGTCTCTCGTGAAGAAACCCCGTCTCTACTCCGGAATGCAGCCCTCCGCCGACTCCCTCCAGGCCGGCAACTACATCGGGGCGCTGCTGCAGTGGCGGGACCTGCAGAACTCCTACGACGCGTTCTTCTCCGTCGTCGACCTGCACGCGATCACCGTGCCGCAGGATCCGGCCGAGCTGCGCGAGAAGACCCGTCGCACGGCTGCGCAGTACATCGCCGCGGGCATCGAGCCCTCCCAGTCGACGCTGTACGTGCAGTCCCACGTCCGCGCGCACGCCGAGCTGGCCTGGATCCTCTCGACCATCACCGGCTTCGGCGAGGCCGGCCGGATGACCCAGTTCAAAGACAAGTCGTCGCGCTTCGGTGCGGATGCGACCTCGGTCGGCCTGTTCACCTACCCGGTGCTGATGGCCGCCGACATCCTGCTCTACCAGACCGACGTGGTGCCCGTGGGCGACGATCAGAAGCAGCACGTGGAGCTGACCCGCGACCTCGCGGAGCGGTTCAACTCCCGCTTCGGCGAGACGTTCGTGGTGCCGATCCCGGTGATCCAGAAGGACACCGCGCGGATCTACGACCTGCAGAACCCCACCTCGAAGATGTCGAAGTCGGCCGAGACCGACGCCGGCGTGCTGTGGCTGCTGGACGACCCGGCGAAGTCGGCGAAGAAGATCATGCGCGCGGTCACCGACAACGAGGGATCCGTGCGCTACGACCGCGAGAACAAGCCCGGCGTCTCCAACCTGCTCACGATCTACGCCGCGCTCACCGGCCGCCAGATCCCCTCGATCGAGGACGAGTACGCGGGCCGCGGCTACGGCGACTTCAAGAAGGGTCTCGCCGAGGTCGTCGTGAACGAGTTCGGCCCGGTGCGGGAGCGCGCGAACGAGCTGCTCGCGGATCCCGCCGAGCTGGACCGGATCCTCGCCGCCAACGCCGCGCGCGCCGATGAGGTCGCCGACCGGACCCTCGCCGACGTGTACGACAAGGTGGGGCTGCTCCGCCGCGTCGTCCTCTAGGACGCGGCGCATACCGGCACGCGCTCTCCACGACACGCGCGCCACGGACTGCGTGCCGGCAGCGGGCGCTCAGCGGTGCGCGGCGATCACGCGCTTGAGATCGGCGAACCCGCGGTCGAAGTCCTCCGCCGTGGCGACGACCTCTCCGCCCTGGGGACCGTCCGCCCACCGATCCATCAGCACGGTCGCGACGGCGCCCGAGGCGTTGACCAGCAGCAGCGCCTCGCGCACCAGCTCGTCCTCCCCCAGCACGCGCCGTTCGGGGTGCGCGTGCAGCCACCGCGCGGTGAGGCCGACCAGCTGGTGCCGCAGCGGGGAGAACGTCTCCTCCCACCGGCCGATCGTGTCCGGCTGCTCCGCGATCAGCCGCCGCCGGCCGGACATGACCTCCGAATCGACGACGTCGTCATCGGAGGCGGCCACGGAGACGAGATTCAGCGCACGCGGGATGTTCGCGCCGTGCTCATCCAGCACGGCGAGCGCCGCCTCCTCATCCTCGAGCACGAGCGGACGTCCGAAGATCGCGGCGTCCAGCGACGGCATGTAGTTGAAGAACGTGCTGCGTGAGACGTCCGCCCGGGCGCAGACATCGGCCACCGTCACCTCCGCACAGCCGCGTTCGCACGCGAGACCGACCGCGGCGCGCTCGATCGCCACCCGGGTCTCGCGGCGCTTGCGTTCCCTGAGCCCAGGTGTCATCGCAGCGGCTCCGGTTCCGAGGTGGACACCATCCGATTATGGATCCCATCCAGCAATATGTCGCACGACACCCCCATGGCATCCGACCTTCGCCTCCCTCTAGAGTGGACTTAGTCCATCTTTGGATGGAATCCATTTCTCGTCATCGTCGCCGTCCAAGGAGCTGCCATGCCCTCGCCCGCGTCCCCTCGAATCGACTCCCTGACCGCCCGCTCCTCCGCGGGCGCGACCCGCGCCGATGACGGATACTTCGGCCCCGAGTCGGTGTCGTGGAAGGTCTTCAGCGACCCGGCGACCAAGCTCGGCGGCATGGCGGCGCTGCTGCTGCAGGCCCTCAACCCGAACATGATGCGCGTCTTCTCCGCCGCGACAGCGTCCTACGACGACCCCGCCGGGCGGAGCGAACGCACCGGTCGCTACCTGGAGACGACGGTGTTCGGCGACAAGGCGCACGCCGATGCTGCGGCCCAGTCGGTCCGCCGCATGCACGCGCACGCGAGCTGGACGGATCCGCAGACCGGGCAGGTGCTCCGCGCCGATGAGCCCGCGTGGCTGGACTGGACGCACAACACGCTCGTGTTCGCCCTGCTGCGCGCGGCCGAGGCCTTCGGCCTGCACCTGACACCCGCCGAACAGGATCGGTTCGTCGTCGAGCAGCACATCGCGGCCGAGCTCGTCGGCTGCGATCCGCAGCGCCTGCCCGCCACGCGCGCCGCACTCGAGGAGTACATCGACGCGCAGAAGGACTGGATGGCGCTGACGCTGCCCGCCGCCGAGGTCACCCGGGGCCTGCGCGCCCCGCGGCTGAGCGGCAACCCCATCGCGTCGTGGACATCGATCGTCATCCAGGACGGCGTGCTCTCGCTGCTGCCCGACTGGGCGCTCCTGCTCTACGGCGTCGAGGGACGGCCCATGAACCTGCGCCGCGCCGCCCGCTCCACCCGGCGGATGATCGGCTTCGCGCGCGGCAATCGCTCCTACGAGAAGGTCGTCACCGAGGTCACCGACCGGGTCGACACCCACCCCTACCGCAGGGTGCGCACGGCGAAGCGCTGACACGGGTCGCTTAGGGTGACCTGATGGAACCCGTGACACTCCGCACCCCACGTCTGATCCTGCGGGCCCCGGTGCCCGGCGACATCGATGCGCTCACCGCGGCATGCCAGGACCCCGAGATCCCCCGGTGGACCACGGTCCCGAGCCCGTACACGAGCGAGGATGCGGCGCAGTTCGTCCGTCTCTGCGAGCAGTCATGGGAGGACGGATCCCAGGCGGCGTGGACGATCATCGCGGACGACACCCTGGTCGGCGCGATCGGCCTGCATCGCATCACCCCGCATCCGGCCGGTGGCGATGCCGAGATCGGGTACTGGACCGCCGCTCCGGCGCGCGGACGCGGCTACCTCTCCGAGGCGGCGCACGTCGTCCTGGACTGGGGATTCACCGACCTCGGGCTGATCCGCATCGGGTGGCGGGCCGTGGTCGGCAACGTGCCGTCGGCTCGCAGCGCCCGCGCCCTCGGATTCCGCTACGAGGGCATGTCGCGTCAGGCGCTGCCGGGGCCTCGCGGCCGGGACGACGGGTGGGTCGCCGGGCTCCTGCGCGATGACGACCGCAGCCCCGTGCCCTGGCCTGTCGACCTGGGCGGCGACGACCCGCTTTGAGCCGCATGACCTCGGTCACACCTCGGACCGGCGTCGGCATCGGGCCGCCCGGATGTCGGGCACGGGTGGCAGGATGAACGCATGCCGGAGATGCCAGAGGTGCAGGGGCTGGTCGACTTCCTCGCGGAGCGCGCCATCGGGCTGACCGTCACACGCGCCTCGGTGTCGGCCATCGCGGCGCTGAAGACGTACGACCCTCCGGTGACGGCGCTGGCCGGATCCCGCGTCGATGGCGTGGAACGACAGGGAAAGTTCCTGGATCTGACGCTGGAAAGCGACGACGAACCGCACCTGCACCTGGTGTTCCACCTCGCCAAGGCCGGGTGGCTGCGCTGGTACGACACCCTTCCCGCCACGCTGATCCGCCCCGGGAAGTCCCCGATCGCGCTGCGGATCGCGTTCGACGACGGCAGCGGCTTCGATCTGACGGAGGCCGGCACGAAGAAGTCGCTCGCCGTCTACATCGTCCGTGACCCGGCGGACGTGCCGGGAATCGCCCGGCTGGGGCCGGATCCGCTGGATCCGTCGTTCACCCGTGACGCATTCGCTGCGCTGCTCACCGGCCGGCGCACCCAGATCAAGGGACTGCTGCGCGACCAGGCCGTGATCGGCGGGATCGGCAACGCCTACTCGGACGAGATCCTGCATGCCGCGCGGATGTCGCCCTATGCGCCGGCCGGGGGCCTGGGCGACGCCGATGTCACCCGCCTCTACGACGCGATGCAGTCGACGCTGCGCGAGGCCGTCGCCGCGGCGAGCGGCAAGCCGCCGGCCGACCTCAAGGACGCCAAAAGGCGCGGCATGCAGGTGCACGCCCGCCGGGGCGAGCCGTGTCCGGTGTGCGGG
>JAFDWK010000019.1 GCA_018268515.1 Actinomycetota bacterium | reverse complement strand
ACGGACACACCCGCCGGGTGCTGGCACGTTGCGTCGCTGACAACATGCACACCGACCTCGTCGAGGACGCGCTGCGGCAGGCCGTCGCGCTCCGCGGTGCGCTGCCGGGGAAGGTGATCTTCCACGCGGACAGGGGCACGCAGTACACCAGCAGCCAGCTCGCGGTCGCCGCGACCGAGCTCGGGGTGCTGCGGTCAATGGGCCGCACTGGCGTGTGCTGGGACAACGCGGCCGCCGAATCGTTCTGGTCGATCTTCAAGAACGAGTACTACCACCGGCACGTGTTCCCCACGATCGACGCTGCTCGCCGAGGCGCGTACACGTGGATCGACGGCTGGTACAACGCCCGACGACGCCACTCCAGCATCGGCTACCTCAGCCCGCTAGAGTACGAACGCCGCCAGCTCGCACTGGCAGCCTGACCAACCAACCACCTGTCCGGGAACCGGGGTCAACCTCACAGGGGAAGGCGGAGGGCGGGTGGGGTGCTGCGGCGGCTCATTCGGTGGCCTCCAGGGTGGCGGTGAAGTCACTGGTCTGGTCGCTGATCACGGACAGGTCGCCGTGGATGCGTCCGATGCGGGCGATCCCGTTCCAGTAGCCGACGTCGCCGTAGTAGAGGACGACGTTGCCCCAGGGGGGCGTACCAGCCGAGGTCGCCGATCTGCGGGTCGGCCCCGTCGGGCATGCCGTCCATGGTGAGCGGCTGCTCCAGGTGACCGATCTTCTCGGCGTTGCTGAGGTCCTCGAACGACATGGTCAGCGGGAGCCGGCTGAGCAGATCACGCCCGGTCGGAGGGTCCCAGACCGTCGCGTCGAGACTCTGGTCGCCGATCGTGATGCGGATGGCGGTGCCGTCACGGTCATCATCCTCGGTGGAAGACGCCGACGGTTCGGATGAACGGGAGGGGGCGGGAGCGCTGGTCGCGGGTGTGCTGTCGCCGGCGTCTTGACCGGAGGTGGTGGTGCAGGCGGCCAGGCCGAGGCCGAGCAGTGCCGCGACCGACGCGGCGATCGTGCGTCGGGTGAAGCTCATGCTGCCTCACCTCCGACGAAAGTCCGGAAGCCTGCACGATCACGGTGCAGGGACCAGATCGTCTCCGCGAGCGCGTCGGGCTCATGGTCGGGGTCCCCGCCGCCGATGCCGTGCGGGATGATCAGCTGCGCGACGTGAATGTTCTCGGGGGCGAGAGCGTTGTGCAGCATCAGCCCGTATGCCGACTCGCCGGCGAACGCGACCGACGTCCCGGTGACGGCCCCGTTCGGGTGTACGGCGCTTCCGCCGTTGATGAACAGGATCGTCCCCCGACCCAACTCCTGGAGCGCGGGCAGCAGATGCTGGACGGCGGCGGCCATCACGAACATCCTCGCCGAAGACCGCGACGTCAAGGCGCAGCTCACGAAGCAGCTGCAGAAGCTGGAAGCGCAGGAAGAGCGGCTCATCGAGCTCGCCGCGACCGGTGCTCTTCCGATCTCGAAGATCCGCGAACGGATCGAAAAGGCGACGCTTCAGAAGGAAGCGATCAAGGAGAAGCTCGAGGTGACCGTCGACCGCTTGCAGTACAGCACCGAAACAGCGTTGGCCTACATCGACCTCCTGAGCGACCCAGGACGCCTCTACAACCAGGCCTCAGACACCGTGCGCCGCGACCTGCTCTCGGCATACTTCGACCACCTGGTCGTACGTGTCGAAGACAACGAGATTCACGTCGTCGGCGAGCGTCACGAGGCTAACAACCGCATCCGCGAGATCTGCGGCGCGATCCAGATCGCCGAGGGCGAGAATCAGACCGGAAACGCAAGAACTCCCCTCTCGAAAGAGGGGAGTTCATCTCGTTCCACAGTCAGTTCATTTGACCATGGTTCGAGTAACCTGCATGTGGCTGGGGTACCTGGACTCGAACCAAGAACAACTGAACCAGAATCAGCCGTGTTGCCAATTACACCATACCCCAAGGGCGAAACCGGAGCTCCGCACCGAGAATCAAGCCTACCCGAGCTCGTGCCGGGATCCAAACCGGGGCGGGATCCCGCGCGCGTCGCGCTCCCCCGCCCCGATCCGGAACGGCTCAGCCCAGGAACTCCGCCAGCGCGCGCAGGCGGCGCAGCGTCTCGTCCTTGCCGAGCAGCTCCATCGACTCGAACAGCGGCGGCGACACCCGGCGGCCCGTCAGGGCGACGCGCGGCGGACCATAGGCGACGCGGGGCTTGAGGCCGAGCTCGTCGACGAGCGCCGTGGACAACGCGTCCTGGATCGCCCCCGGGGTGAACGTCCCCAGCGGCTCCAGCGCCGCCGCCGAGGCGGTCAGCACCTCGGCCGCGTTCGCGGGCATGCCCTTGAGCGCGTCCTCGTCGTAGGACACCTGGTCGGCGAAGAGGAAGCCGAGCAGACCCGGCACCTCGCCGAGCAGCTGCACGCGCTCCTGCACGAGGGGGGCCGCGCGGAACGCCAGCACGATCTGCTCATGCGTCGGCTCGCCGTCGAACACGTCAGCCGCGGCGAGGTAGGGCAGGATCCGCTCGGCGAAGTCCTTCGCCTCGAGCTTGCGGATGTGGTCGCCGTTGATCGACTCGGCCTTCTTCTGATCGAAGCGGGCCGGGTTCGGATTCACGTTGACGATGTCGAACGCCGCGGTGAACTCCTCGAGAGAGAACACGTCGCGGTCGGGGCCGATCGACCAGCCCAGCAGCGCCAGGTAGTTCAGCAGACCCTCGTGGATGAAGCCGCGCTCGCGGTGCAGGAACAGGTCGGCCTGCGGGTCGCGCTTGCTCAGCTTCTTGTTGCCGGTCTCCCCCAGCACGAGCGGCATGTGCGCGAAGCGCGGCACGAAGGTCGTGACGCCGGCGTCGATGAGCGCGCCGTAGAGTGCGAGCTGACGTGCCGTGGAGGGCATCAGGTCCTCGCCGCGCAGCACGTGCGTGATACCCATGAGCGCGTCGTCGACGGGGTTCACGAGCGTGTACAGCGGGGCGCCGTTCGGACGCACGACGACGAAGTCGGGGAAGGATCCGGCCGGGAACGTGACCTCTCCGCGGATCAGGTCGACGTAGGTGAGATCCTCGTCCGGCACGCGCAGCCGCAGCGCGGGCTGGCGCCCTTCCGCACGGAACGCCGCCCGCTGCTCCTCGGTGATGTCGCGGTCGAAATTGTCGTAGCCGAGCTGCTTCGCCCGGCCGTTCGCCTCGTTGCGTGCGTCGATCTCCTCCGCCGTCGAGTAGCTCTCGTACACGGCGCCGGACTCGACGAGCTTGGCGATCACGCCCTGGTAGATGTCCCCCCGCTGCGACTGGCGGTACGGCTCGTGCGGGCCGCCGACCTCGACGCCCTCGTCCCAGTCGATCTTGAGCCAGGTCAGCGCGTCGACCAGCTGGCGGAAGCTCTCCTCGCTGTCACGCGCAGCATCGGTGTCCTCGATGCGGAAGACGAGCTTGCCGCCGGTGTGCCGGGCGTAGGCCCAGTTGTACAGCGCGGTGCGGACCATGCCCACGTGCGGCAGGCCGGTCGGCGAGGGGCAGAACCGGACGCGGACGTCGGATCCGGAGGCGGTCGTGGTGCGGGGATCGGGAGTAGCCATAGCCCTTCGATTCTACGTGTGAGCGACGTCGCCGCCCTGCAGCAGGCCGTCGTTCATCTCTTGCCGAACGGCGACAGCGCGAGGATGGCGGCCACCACGACGAGGGCCGCGATGGCGAGCCCCGCATACGAGAACGACTGCAGGATCACCCCGGCGAGCACCGCGCCGCCGGCCGCGCTCAGGCTCATCAGCGAGTCGCTGCGCCCCTGGCGCCGCGTGCGCAGCTCGGGCGCCGACACCTCGGTGAGCAGCGCCGCTCCCGCCACGGTGGCGGCGCTCCAGCCGAGCCCCAGCAGCACGAGCGCGACCATGACGCCCCACGGGGTCTCCCCCGCGAACATCGCGAAGCACAGCGATGCCACCAGCAGCGCCTGGCCGAGCAGCACCGTGCGCAGGCGCCCCCAGCGGTCGGACAGGATGCCGAAGACCGGGGAGAGACCGTACATCCCGGCGACGTGCATCGCGATCGTCACGCCGACGAGCACCGTCACGTCGAGCTCCATCGAGCCGCCGCCGTGCATGCCGCCCATCGCCCCGCCGGTCATCACCATGTGCGAGAGATGCACCGGGGTCATCGCCATGACCGAGGCCATCGTCACGTGCGAACCGGCGATCGCGAAGATCGCATAGCGGGCCGCGATCGGACGATCCTCGCGCTCGACGCCCGCCGATGCGGATCCGGTCTCGGGCAGGGCCCGCGAGGTGAGCAGCGGATCCGGTCGCAGCGCTATGAGGTACAGCGCGAAGGCCGCGACCTGCGCGACGAGCGAGAACAGGTACGAGCCGGTGTGCACCGGCATCCCGATCGCCCGGCCGAGCCGCTCCCCCGGTCCGAGCAGCAGCGGACCCGCGACGCCTCCGATCGTGGTCGCCCACACCACGATCGACAGGTCGCGACCGCGATGCTGCGGCTGCGCGAGATCCGTCGCCGCAAAGCGGGACTGCAGGTTCCCGGCGTTGCCCATGCCGATCATCACGATCCCGACCAGCAGCAGCGGGAACGACCGGATCGCCGCGGCGGAGATCACCACGACGATCCCGATGAGCGCGAGCAGGTTGCCCGCCGTCAGCGCGAACCGGCGGCCGCGGAGCCCGGCGAGGCGCGCGAGCGGGATCGCCGCGAGCGCCGCGCCGAGCGTCACCGACGCCGTCGCCAGGCCCGACAGCGCGTCGCTGCCGGAGATGTCCGCGGCCAGCAGCGCGCCCAGGGAGACGGTGGCGCCGAACGCGATCCCGCCGAGCACCTGCCCGAGCGAGAGGATGCCGACGGTGCGTCGCTGGATCCTGGTGCGATCCAGCGCGGTGAGAGCGGTGGAACTCACGACGCGGGCGGCGCGTCGCGCACGGTGTTGCGCAGCGTCCCGATGCCGGAGATCTCCACCTCGACGGTGTCACCCGCGACGAAGGCGCCCACCCCGGCCGGCGTGCCCGTCATGATGACATCGCCCGGCAGCAGCGTGAACACGGCGGATGCGTAGGCGATGATGTCGGCGACCGAGTGGATCATGTCCGTGAGCGGCGCGTGCTGGCGCACCTCCCCGTTCACGCGGGTGGTGAGCTCGGCCGCGTCCAGGTCGAGGTCGGTCTCGATCCAGGGGCCGAGCGGGCAGAACGTGTCGAAGCCCTTCGCGCGCGACCACTGGCCGTCCTTGCGCTGCAGATCGCGGGCGGTCACGTCATCGCCGACGGTGTACCCGAAGACGTACTGGTGCGCGTTCTCGACGGCGACGTTCTTCGCGATCCGGCCGATCACCACCACCAGCTCGCCCTCGTGCTCGGTGCGCTCCGAGAGCGCGACGGGGCGCACGATCGCGTCGCCGGGGCCGATCACCGCGGTGTTGGGCTTCAGGAACAGCAGCGGCTCGGCCGGCGCCTCACCGCCCATCTCGGCGGCGTGGTCGTGATAGTTCTTGCCGACGCAGACGACCTTGGAGCGCGGGATCACGGGCGCGAGCAGCACGGCGTCGGCGAGCGGCACCCGCTCCCCCGTCGTCTCGTAACCCGCGAACATCGGGTCGCCAGCCAGCACGACCAGCTCGCCCTCGTCGAGGATCCCGTACTTGATGCCGTCGTTGTGGCTGAACCGAGCGATCTTCACAGGGCCAGCCTATCCAGCGGGATGCGGATCCGGTCCCCGAGCGGGCCGCCCTTCGTCTCGCTGCGCTCGCTCAGGATCCGACGAAGGGGCCGCGCCACGGGTGCGGGGCTCAGACGTGTTCGGCCTTGTTGCCGCCGGCCTCGAGCACGTCGCCCGCAGGGAGCTCCTTGTGCCCGCCGAACTGCAGACGCATCGCCGAGAGCACCTGGTTCGCGAACCGATCCTCGTCGCGCGAGGCGAAGCGCTCGAACAGCGATGCCGCGAGCACCGGCACCGGCACGCCCACGTCGACGGCGGCCTTGACCGTCCAGCGGCCCTCACCGGAGTCCGACACGCGGCCGGCGAGACCCTCCAGCGTCGGGTTCTCCTGGAGGGCTGCGGCGCTGAGATCGAGCAGCCACGAGGAGATGACGGATCCGCGTCGCCACAGCTCGGTCACCTTCGGCGTGTCGATGTCGAACTGGTAGTACTCGGGCTCCTCGAGCGGCGCGATCTCGGCGGAGTGCTCGGCCTCGCGGATCCCCGCATCCGCGTTCTCGAGCAGGTTCAGGCCCTCGGCGAGAGCAGCCATGACGCCGTACTCGATGCCGTTGTGCACCATCTTCACGAAATGCCCGGCGCCCGACGGTCCGCAATGCAGGAAGCCGAGCTCCTCCGGGGCGAGCTCGCCGGTGCGCCCGGGCGTGCGCTCGACGTCGCCGACGCCCGGGGCGATGGTCTTCAGGATCGGCGTGATCGTGGCGAACGCCTCGTCCGGGCCGCCGACCATGAGGCAGTATCCGCGCTCCAGGCCGAAGACGCCACCGCTCGTGCCGACGTCGACGTAGCTCAGGCCCTTCTCGCGCAGCGCCTTGGCGCGGCGCACGTCGTCGCGGTAATTGGAGTTGCCGCCGTCGATGAGGATGTCGCCGGGCTGCAGCACCGTGCTGAGCTCCTCGACGACCTGCCCGGTGAGACCGGCGGGGATCATCAGCCAGATGACGCGGGGCCCGTCGAGCTTGGCCGCGAGGTCGGCGTAGTCGGTTGCGCCGATCGCCCCTTCCGCGACGAGCGCGGCGACCGCCTCCGGGTTGACGTCGTAGACGACGCACTCGTGACCGCCGCGCATGAGGCGGCGCACGATGTTCGCCCCCATCCGTCCGAGTCCGACCATGGCCAGCTTCATAGCAGGGTCCTCTCCTGTCAGGGATCGCGGTTCGTGCGCCGCCGCAGCGGCGTCCGGGGTCCGGGATGCGCTCCCGGGGGCGTCGGATCAGGCGTCGAGGCGGACGAGCCAGCCGTGCGTGTCCTCGCGACGGCCGTACTGGATGTCGGTGAGCTCCTCACGTAGCGACATCGCGAGCTCGGTGGACGCGGGGCCGGAGTGCACGATCTCGAAGTCCTCGGCCTTGAGGGATCCGATCGGCACCACCACCGCGGCCGTACCGCAGGCGAACGCGCCGACGATCTCACCCGAAGCCGCACCGTCGCGCCACTCCTGGATCGAGAGCTTGCGCTGCTCAACCTCCAGGCCGCGGTCCTTCGCGAGCTGCAGGATCGACGCGAGCGTGATGCCCTCGAGGATCGAGTCGCTGGCCGGCGTGATCAGCTTGTTGTCCCGAGTGACGAGCACGAGGTTCATGCCGCCGAGCTCCTCGATGTACTCCCCGTCGAGGAACAGGACCTGCTGGCAGCCCTTCTTGTACGCCTCCTCCTGCGGGAGCAGGCTCGAAGCGTAGTTGCCGCCGGTCTTGGCCGCGCCCGTGCCGCCGTGGCCGGCGCGCGCGTAGTCGCGGGACAGCCAGATGCTCACCGGCTGCACGCCGCCCGGGAAGTACGCCCCGGCCGGGCTCGCGATGAGGTAGTAGGCGACCTTCTTCGCCGCGCGCACGCCCAGGAACGCCTCCTTGGCGAACATGAACGGGCGGAGGTACAGGCTCTCCTCGGGGTTCGAGGGCACCCAGGACGAGTCCACGGCGACGAGCTGCGTGAGCGACTCGATGAACAGCTCGGTCGGCAGTTCGGGCAGCGCGAGTCGCCGCGCCGAGCGCTGCAGACGTGCGGCGTTGCGGTCGGGACGGAAGGTCCAGACGGATCCGTCCGCGTGCCGGTAGGCCTTGAGTCCCTCGAAGATCTCCTGCGAGTAGTGCAGCACGGCCGCGGCCGGGTCGAGTGCGATGGGGCCGTACGGCGAGACGCGCGGGCGGTGCCAGCCGCCCTTGTCCGACCAGCACAGGTCGACCATGTGGTCGGTGAAATACTGCCCGAATCCGGGGTTCTCCAGGATCTCCTCGCGCTCGGCATCGGAGCGTGCCTCCTCGTTGCGGGTGACGCGCCAGATGAGGCCGGCGGCTGACGGGGCCTGGAGAGGGAGTTCGATGGTCATGAGTACGTCCTGACAGGTCGAGGGGTGCGGCGTCGTGCGCGTGATGCGAAAGTCTCGGAAAGCGGACCCTCGGATTTCGCATCTTCTGGTCTGGTCATCGGTCAAGAGGCCGATAACGGTAGATTACGCCTGGAGTCGCGCGATGATCGCCGCGCCGGTCTGTTCGGTGGTGCGGGCGCCGCCGCGCGACGCGATGTCCTCCTCGACCGCGCGCTGCACGCGTGCGGCCTCGTCGCCGAGCCCCAGGTGATCCAGGAGCAGAACGACCGAGAGGATCGCGGCGGTGGGGTCGGCCTTCTGCTGACCCGCGATGTCGGGTGCCGAGCCGTGCACGGGCTCGAACATCGACGGGAACGCGCCGTCGGGGTTGATGTTGCCCGAGGCTGCGAGGCCGATGCCACCGGTGACGGCGCCGGCCAGATCCGTGAGGATGTCCCCGAAGAGGTTGTCGGTGACGATCACGTCGAAGCGCGAAGGGTGCGTGACCAGGAAGATCGTGGCCGCATCGACGTGCAGGTAGTCTACGGCCACGTCGGGGTGCTCGAGCGCCACTTCGTCGACGACGCGCTTCCAGATCGCACCGGCGTGCACGAGCACGTTGGTCTTGTGCACGAGCGTGAGCGTCTTGCGGCGCTTCTCGGCCAGCGCGAAGGCGTAGCGCACCACGCGCTCGACACCGAAGGCGGTGTTCACGCTGGTCTCGTTCGCGACCTCGTGCGGGGTGCCCTTGCGGATGGCGCCGCCGTTTCCGACGTACGGGCCCTCGGTGCCCTCGCGGACCACGACGAAGTCGACCTCGCCCGGGTCGGCCAGGGGGCCGGCGGCACCGGGGTAGAGCCGGGAGGGGCGCAGGTTCACGTAGTGGTCGAGCTCGAAGCGGAGCTTCAGCAGCAGGCCGCGCTCGATGTTCGCATCCTTCAGGCGCGGATCCCCCGGCTGGCCGCCGACCGCACCGAGCAGGATCGCGTCGTGACCGCGGATCGCATCCAGGTCTTCGCCGGTGAGCGTGTCGCCCGTCTCCAGGAAACGTGCGGCGCCGAGCGAGAACCGGGTCTTCTCGAAGGTCACCGGGCTTGCCGCGGTGACAGCGTCGAGAACCTTCTCCGCCTCCGCCACGACCTCGGGACCGATGCCGTCACCGGGGATGACGGCCAGCTTCACGACACGGGGCGAGATTTCCGGCACAGGACGCTCCTAGCGATTCGTTGCGGGTGGAGGATCCCAGGCTATCGCCCGCCGGTGCCCCTCCCTGCGCGCATGTCACCCCTGCGTCGTCCCGCTCCGCGGAGCCTGTGGCGTGCGCGGGAGGGACGACGCGGATTCCGGCGGCCGTCAGCGCAGCCGACGGCCCAGGGTCAGCGCGGCGATCACGCCCGCGCAGATCACGAGCGCGCCGCCGATCAGCGAGGTGATCATCACGCCGGTGCCGAACGCATCGGCCGCCGCCTGCTGCAGCGCCTGCCCGAGCGCCTCGGGCAGCTGCTCGGCCGCCGAGAACGCGCCGGCCAGCGTCTCCTGCGCGCGCACCGCGAGCGCCGCCGGCACCCCGTCCGGGACGACCAGCGAGCTGCGGTAGAACGCCGTGATGATGCCGCCGAGGATCGTGGTGCCGAGCACGGCGCCCAGCTCGTACGCCGTCTCGGACACTGCGCTGGCGGCCCCGGCCTTCTCAGGCGGAGCAGCGGCGAGGATCAGCTCGTTGGAGACGGTCTCCGCGGCGCCGATGCCGATGCCGAGCAGCACGAACGCGGCGATCAGCGGCGCGACCCCGTGGGCATGCGTGGTGAAAGCGACGACGAGGTAGCCGGCGAGCGAGAACACCAGGGCGGCGGGCACGAGGATCTCGGGTCGCACGCGGCGGGCGATCGGCACCACCACGAGCCCGGAGACGATCATCACCGCCATCCCGGGGATGAGCGCGAGCCCCGCCTCGACCGGCTTCAACCCGAGCACGAGCTGCAGGTGCTGCGATACGTAGTACAGGAAGCCGACGAGCGCGACGACGCTGAGCAGGTTCACCAGGATCGCGCCGCTGAACATCCCGCGGCGGAACAGCGCCATGTCGAGCATCGGGATCTCGGCGCGCAGCTGCCGACGCACGAACAGCACGCCCATGCCCACGCCGAGCACGAACAGGATCACGACGAGCGGGGTGATCCCGTGCACCGCGAACTCCTTGATCGCAGAGACCACGGGCACCATGGTGGCCATCGACATGAGGATGCTGAGCGGATCGATCCGGCCCGGGTTCGGGTCGCGGCTCTCCGGCACCAGGAGCGGCACGAGGATCAGCAGCGGGATGAGCACCGGCACCGCGACCAGGAACACGGATCCCCAGGCGAAGTGCTCGAGCAGCACTCCCCCGACGATCGGGCCGAGCGCGGATCCGGCGGAGAACGCCGCCGCCCACACCGCGATCGCCAGCCGGCGCTGCTCGCGGTTCTGGAACACCGAGCGCAGCAGGGACAGCGTCGACGGCATCAGCATCGCCCCGAAGAACCCGAGCAGGGCGCGGGCCGCGATGAGCAGCGCCGCGGTCGGGGCGAACGCCGCGAGCGCGGAGACGAGCGCGAAGCCGGTGGCGCCGATGAGCAGCATCCTCCGGCGGCCGAAACGGTCGCCGAGCGTGCCCATGGTCACCAGGAGTCCCGCGAGCACGAGCGGGTAGACGTCGATGATCCACAGCTGCTCGGCACCGCTGGGGCTCAGCGCGGTGGAGATCTCCGGAAGCGCGAAGGACAGCACCGTGTTGTCGACGGAGACGAGCAGCACCGGCAGCATGAGCACGACCAGCGCCGCCCAGCCGCGCGCACCGACGCGGGGGCCGTCTGCGGTCCCCGGCAGGGAGATCGACGCTGTTGCGGACATGGTGCACCTCTCGGTTTCATCGTGGGAGGACGAGTTACTGAACCGTCCGGCTGGTATAGTAACAGACATGGCCAGACCTCCGCATGCCCGTGAACGCGTCTTGGACGCCTACGAGGCGCTGCTCATCTCCGACGGTGAGCGCGCGGCGACCCTCGATGCGGTCGCCCGCGCCGCCGGCGTCTCCAAGGGCGGGTTGCTCTATCACTTCGCCTCGAAGGATGAGCTCGCCGCCGCGATGATCGCGCGGCTCGACGCCCTCGCCGCCGAGGACATCGAGCGGATCCGCTCCGCGTCGGAGGGCCCTGTCGAGTACTACCTGCGCACCTCGGTCATGATGGATGACGCCCTCGACCGGGCGATCATCGCGGCGTCGTGCCTGGCCCAGAGCGGCAGCGCCGCCGCCACCGAGGCGCTGCACCGCATGCGCGAGGAGTCGGCCGAGGCGATCCGGCCGCACGTGCGCGACCAGGCGGCGCTCGATCTGGTGATGCTGGTCAGCGACGGGCTGTTCTTCAACAACGCCCTCGATTCGCACGGTCCCGTCGAGGGCGTCGACGGCGTCGTCCCCGCAGGCGCCGACCTCGACGCACTGGTCGCCCTGGTGCTCCGCTCCGTCGCGCGCTGACCTCTCCCCGCGCGAGAACGTCACCCCGGACCGCCCGCACGGGGTCATTGGGCGAGGACGGCGAAGCCGACCGAGACGAAACGCGGCACCCGTATGGGCACCGCGTCTCGTCTCGCGAAGACCCCGTGGGAGGGATCTCGACGGTCAGGCGTCGACGAGCTCGATCTGGCGGAACAGGTCGGCGGCGATCGCCTCGCGCACCTCGTCGAGCAGCGTGTCGGGGATCGGCGAGTCGAGCGTGAGCACGGACAGGGCCTGGCCGCCGGCCGTCTCACGGGCGATCTGCATGCCGGCGATGTTGATGCCCGCGTCGCCGAAGCGCTGACCGTAGACCGCGACGATGCCCGGGCGGTCGGTGTAGAGCATCACCACGTGGTGCTTCTCGATCGGCAGCTCGACGGCGTGGCCGTTGATGGCGACGAGCTTCTCGATCTGCTTCGGACCGGTCAGCGTGCCGGACACGGAGACCTGGCTGCCGTCGGCGAGCGCGCCGCGCAGCGTGATGACGTTGCGGTACTCCTCGCTGATGTCGTCCTGCACGAGACGCACGGCGACGCCGCGCTGCTCGGCGAGCAGCGGCGCGTTCACGTACGACACGGTCTCGCTGACGATCGGGGTGAACACGCCCTTGAGGGCGGCGAGACGCAGCACGCCGACCTCGTAGCCGTTCAGCTCGCCGTGCACCTCGACGTCGAGGCTGGTCAGCGGCGACTGTGCGAGACCGGAGAGGATCTGACCGAGCTTCTCGGTGAGGGGGATGCCGGGGCGCACGTACGGGTCGATGACGCCGCCGGCGACGTTCACCGCGTCGGGCACGAGGTCGCCGCCCAGGGCGAGGCGTACCGAGCGTGCGACGGAGACGCCGGCCTTCTCCTGGGCCTCATCGGTGGACGCACCGAGGTGCGGGGTGACCACCACGTTCGGCAGAGCGGTGAGCGCCCGCGCGATGCTGCCCTCGACCGGCGGCTCGGAGGTGAAGACGTCCAGACCGGCTCCGGCGATCTCGCCGTTCTGCAGGGCGACCAGCAGCGCCTCCTCGTCGATGAGGCCACCGCGGGCGACGTTGACGACGTAGGCCGTGGGCTTCATGGCACGGAACTGCTCGGCGCCGATCATGCCGGTGGTCTCCGGCGTCTTCGGCATGTGGATGGTCAGGAAGTCGCTCTCCGCCACGAGCTCCTCGAGGCTGAGCAGCTGCACGCCGAGCTGCTGGGCGCGCGCGCTCGTGACGTAGGGGTCGTACGCGACGACGCGCATGTCGAAGGCGGCCAGGCGCGCGGCGACCAGCGCGCCGATCCTGCCGAGACCGACGATGCCGACGGTCTTCTCGAACAGCTCGGCGCCGGTGTAGGAGCTGCGCTTCCACTCCCCTGCGGACAGCGAGGCGTTCGCGGCCGGGATCCGACGGGCGAGGCTGAGGATGTGGCCGACGGTCAGCTCTGCGGCGGAGACGATGTTCGAGGTCGGCGCGTTCACGACCATGACGCCGGCGGCCGTGGCCGCCTTGATGTCGACGTTGTCCAGGCCGACGCCCGCGCGGGCCACGACCTTGAGCACGGGCGCGTGCGAGAGCGCCTCGGCATCGATCTTCGTGGCCGAGCGGATCAGCACGGCGTCGGCGTCGGCGAGGGCGCCGAACAGCGCCTCCCGGTCGGTGCCGTCCACCGAGCGGACGTCGAAATCGGGGCCGAGCGCGTCCACCGTGGCGGGCGAGAGCGTCTCTGCGAGCAGGACGACGGGCTTGCGGGCGGACGTGTTCGCGGCGTTCTCAGGCACAGAGATCCTTCGGGGCAGGAGGGAGGGGGCCGATGCGCCGCACCGTCGGGGCGCGATAGTGCCCACACTCTACCGGAGACGGATGAGCCCGCCGAACCGTGTGACAGCGCACGACACGGCTGCCGTAGCCGGGAGTCCGCCGCGGTCAGTGCGTGCCGGTGAGGGTGTATCCGACCACGTCGAGCCAGAACACCGCGACGAGACCCAATCCCGCGAGCAGCACGAGCGCGACAGCGCCGAGCCCGCGCCGCCGGGTGAGCGCGATCGCGAGCACATAGATCACGGCGGGGAGGATGATCGCGAGGATCAGCGCCACCCAGGTGGTCGCACCGACGGCGATCCCGACGAGCGGGATCATGTAGGCGACGGCATTCCAGATCGCGTAGGCGTAGAACAGGCCGAACACGCCCAGCAGCGTGTAGAACATCCAGCGGGGGCGACGCCGATCCGCCTGCGGCGGCGTCGTCATCGAATCGGTGCTCATGATCCCACCGTCCCGAACATCACGAAGGGCCACGGCACCAGCAGCAGGGCGCCGGCGATCAGGGACGCGACCCGGATCCACGTCGCGCAGCTCCGGGTGAGCACCCAGGCCGCCGCGAACCACAGAATGGGCGCGACGGCGGCGAGCCACATCCACGGGAAGTACATCCAGTCCACCAGCAGCAGCGAGGCGCGTGGGCGCAGTCGGAAGCCCCCCACGATCCAGCCGACCGCGAAGAGCAGGTACACTCCGCCGATGATCCCGTAGAACACGAGCGCCACGTTGCCGATCGCCGCGGGCTCGACGTCCTCCGTGTCATCCGGCGTCTCCGCGGCCGGCGCCGGGGGCCGGGTATGCGCTGCGTCGCGCGCATCGTCCGCGGCGACGGCGGCACCCTCGGCCGCGTCGGCAGCGGGCTTCGCGTCGGGTCGCGCCTTCCGCGCCGGGACGACGGGCGCTTCGCCCTCGTCGCCCTCCCAGCGCAGCGCGTCGTCCGGATCTGTGGTCATGCCTCCAGCGTAGCGACCGATATCCCGCCTCTGCGGCTTCCCGCCGCTAGGCTCGGGTCCAGCATCCGGGGGAAAGGACCACCGTGCCCGAGAACAGCAGCAAGAAGCCCGCCCGCGCCGCGGCGGGCACGCCCGCAGCCGCCGCCGCGAACACCACAGCCCCGGCCGACGGCCCCGCCGATCCGCCGGCCGGCTGGACGCCCACCCCCGAGGCCAAGGCCACGGCGACCCGCTTCCGCTGGATAGCGATGGTCCTCTGGGTCGTCGCGATCGCGGCGGAGGCCGTCGGCATCTTCTGGCTGCTGCGTCAGCGCCAGTTCGCCGGCGAGGACGGCAAGCTCGTCCGCAACCCCGACACCGGCCTGCTCGAACAGCAGGGCGCGACGGCGACGTTCCCGCAATGGGCGTTCATCACGCTCATCGTGCTGTTCGTCGTGATCGCGGCGCTGTCGATCACCGGATCCTTCCTCTGGAAGAAGGCGAACCACCTGGATCCGGCCCGGCGCTCCGACACGGTGCGGTTCTTCG
Source organism: Actinomycetota bacterium (assembly GCA_018268515.1). Lineage (GTDB taxonomy): Bacteria > Actinomycetota > Actinomycetes > Actinomycetales > Microbacteriaceae > Microbacterium. The sequence goes on along the minus strand of JAFDWK010000019.1, from coordinate 24,188 downwards.
TGCAGAACCAGCTCGGCGCGATCATCGCGATCATCGCCTTCGTGCCGCTCATCATCATGGTCTTCCTGAACAAGGACATGGACAAGGGGCAGAAGACGATCGCGGGGATCGTCGGCATCGCCCTGGCCGCGCTCGCGGTGGTGCTGGGGGTCGACTTCAAGCCCGCATCCGTCGAGCAGTACACGGCCGACCAGTCCGCCGTGATCCAGCTGCTCGGCAAGGACCAGGTGACCTGGGTCTCCGGCGGCTCGGTCTACCACGTCTGCGACAAGGTCTCGGACATCCAGACCGGCAGCGCGATCCAGACCGGGACCACCGCCGAGGCCGTCGCGGCGGGCAAGGAGCGCCTGACGCTGAAGTTCGCCTCGGAGCTGGAGAAGTGCGGTCTGCCGGTGCCGGAGAACGCCACGGCGATCGCCGATGCGCTGCGTCAGATCCAGGGCGGCCAGACCGTCAGCCTCCCCGCCCCCGTGTGGGGCGCGGGCGTGCAGGCGCCGCTCACCATCCCGGACGCCGCGACGAACGGTGCGACGCCCGCCCCGACCAGCACCCCGTGATGTCCGCGGCCTGACCGCCAGGACGACGAAGAGCGCGCCGTTCCGTGAGGGCGGCGCGCTCTTCGGCATCGCGGTGCTGCGCTCCTCGCTCAGGACCCGAGAAGCCCCGGTTCCCCAGCGAGCGGAGGGAGACGAAGGGCCGCGGCGGCGCGGCGCACGATCTCCGCGTCGGTCACGTCGAATCCGGGATCCCCGCCGCCGGGACCGCTCGGCGTCGTGTCGCCCGATGGGGTGCGCGCCGAGAGGTGGACCGCGTCGATTCCGCAGGCCATGAGCGCGGGAATGTCCTCGACCCGCACCCCACCGCCTGCCATGATCTGCAGTCGTCCCGCTGCGGCGGCCGCGAGGTCGCGCAGGACATCGGCGCCGTCGATGCTGCGCGCGGCGCCTCCGCTGCTGAGCACGCGGCGCACGCCGCTCTCCACGAGATCCTCGACGAGGGTCGCGGGCTCCGGCACCGTGTCGATCGCGCGGTGGAAGACGAGGTCCGCGTCGCCCGCGGCACTGCGCCAGCGCTCGAGCGCACGGCGGTCCACGGCGCCATCGGCGGTCAGCGCGCCGACCACGACCGCCCCGGCACCGCGTCGCACGAGGTCTGCCACGTCGTCCGCGACGAGATCGATCTCCTCGGCGCTGTAGACGAAGCCGCCGCACCGCGGCCGGACGAGACCGGCGACGCGCTCCGGATCGCCGGCCACAGCGAGCACCGCGTCGACCGTCGCACCCGAGGGCGTGAGGCCACCGGTCGCGGCGAGCGCCTGGCAGAGCTCGACGCGATCCGCCCCGCCTTCGAATGCGGTCCGCGCACCGGCCGGCCCGTCGACGGCGATCTCGAGCGCAATGCGCGTCACGGCGCGACCGTGAGGGCGGCGACGGGCTCGCTACGCAGCCCGGCGGGGATGCGCACGATCCGCGTGCCGTCGGAAGCCGTCTCCGACGTCGCGGCGGAGCCGTCCGCCCAGCACGCCGCACCATCGGCCAGTTCGGCCGGAAGGCGGACCTCTCCCGCGCTCGGGTCGAGCGCGTGCACGTGCACCCCGGCGGCCGACTGCGTGTAGCGGCGCGGCTCGCCGACCTCTTCGCCGAACCGCACCCAGGGCCGCGTGCCGTGGATCGTGTCCCCGTTCCGGCGCATCCAGGCACCGAGATCGCGCATGGTCCGCCGCTGCAGCTCGGGGATCCGTCCCGCCGCGTCGGGGCCGACGTTGATGAGCAGGTTCCCGTTCTTGGAGACGACGTCGACGAGCATCCGGATCAGGTCCGGCCCGGACAGCGTCTGGCGCTCGTCCTCCGCCTGGTTGTATCCGAACGAGTAGCCGAGGCCGCGGGTGGACTCCCACGGAGCATCCAGGATCCCGGGGATGTGCGTGTACTCGCGCGTGAGGAAGCCGTGGTACGGCACTCCCCAGCGGTCGTTCACGACGCCGTTCGGCACGCGATCGAAGTATCGGCGCAGGAGCGCGGCGACCGCGAAGTCGTCGCGCCCCTTGCCGCCGTCGGGCCACTCGATGTCGTTCCAGAGCACGTCGGGCGAGAACCGCTCGACGAGCTCGTCGAGCTGAGCGGCGGCATAGCGCGCGAAGTGCTCGTCATTGCGGCGGTAGCGGAACAGGTCGGTATCCGACTCGATCGCCGGGAAGTCGCTCGCGTGCCAGTCCAGCGCGCCGGAGTAGTACACGCCGAAACGGGCGCCGGCACGGCGCGTGGCGTCGTGGAGCTCCGCGATCAGGTCGCGCCGGGGTCCGCGGGCCACCGCGTTGAAACCGGTCGTCCCCGTGCCCCACAGGCAGAAGCCCTCGTGGTGCTTGGTCGTCGGGATCACGTACCGGGCTCCGGCGTCCACGAGTTCGCCGACGAAGGCGTCGGCATCGAAGGACGACGCGTCCCAGAGGTCGGCGAGGTCCTCGTACGAGGTGCCGGGTCCGTAGAGCTCCTGGTGCCGCTGCCACGTCGGGCTGCCGGCGATCCGCACGGTGTTGCCGTACCACTCCGCGTACTGGTGCCAGGCGTAGGCGTCCTCGGTCGGGATGTTCACGCCCGGGCCGTGCTGCACCGCCCAGGCGGGCACCGAGTACAGGCCCCAGTGCACGAAGAAGCCGAGCTTGGCGTCGCGGTACCAGTCCGGCACGCCGGCGGCCGGGTATGCGGGTGCGGCGGATCCGAAGTCGGGTCCGGTGCGCGTCTCGAAGTTCATCATGCGGACAGCTCCTCTCCGCGGCGGCTCACGTGCGCGGTGAGCGCCGGCACGCCGTCGGTGTCGAACGGGAAGACGCCGGGTGCGAGCCGGTGGTGCCCCAGGCGCAGGAGATCCTGGTCCACACCGCCAGGGGTGAGCGCGAGCGTCCAGTCGGCGGCGAGATCGTACAGTTCGGGTTCGAGGTAGCCGATCTTGACGATCACGATGTCGGCGGTCTCGGGATCCAGCCCCAGCATGCGGAAGTCGTCGAGGTGATGGAAGGGCTTGCGGCGTTCGGTGACGATCGCATGCACGCTGCCGGAGCGGATCACGACCTGCGTGCCGGCGTCGGGGTCGCCCTCGGTGATCGAGAACACCTCTCCCGTGAGCGGCAGGGGGCCGCGCGGTCCGGGATCCACCCGTCCGCCGACCTCGAGGCTCACGGTCGCTCCGACGCCGGCGGCCACGGCCTGAGCCACCGCGGCGGCGTCGAACACCGAGGCATGCACCACGACGCGTCCGGGTTCCGCGAGCTCGGGCCGCGCGAGCAGCTCGCCGAGCGTCCAGGAGACGTCTCCCGCCCCGCCTGCCGTGGGATTGTCGCCGGAGTCGGAGATCACGTACGGGCGCGCCGCGTCCGGAGCGAGCGCCCGATCGAGCGCCTCGCCGAGGGTCGCGGTCGGTCCCACGAACACGAAGTCGGCACGCGCGTCCCAGTACTGCCGGGCCAGGCGCTCGGTCTCCCGCGCGATGACCGCGCGGTCGTCGCCGGTCACCATCACGATCGCCATGTTGCGCGGCTCGTCGGCCCAGGCGTAGCCGACCCAGATCGCCGCGTCCACGACGCCGTGGAGCTCCTCGACGTCGGGCACCTGGGCGTAGATGCCCCGCGCCGGCTCCAGCCGGGTGCTCGTCTTCTCCCCCGGCAGCAGCACGGGCACGGGAACCCACGCCTTGTAGGGGCGGCGGCGCAGCGGATCGGATCCGTGCGGACCGCGCAGGCGCGCGAGCAGGTTCCACACCGCGCGCTCCTTGGTGTTCATCCAGTCCTCGTGCGGCGCCATCCGGTAGCAGGTGAGCAGATCCAGCGCGTCGCGCAGCGCCTCCGACACGTTGCCGTGCAGGTCCATCGAGGTCGACACGAGCACGTCCTCGCCGAGTTCGGCGCGCACGGCCTCGGCGAGGTCGCCCTCCGCGTCCTGCATGCCGACGACGCTCATCGCGCCGTGGATGTCGAAGAAGAATCCGTCGAACGGACCGCCGGCGGCGATCTCGGCGCGGATGCCGCGCACGATCGCCTCCTTCATCCGAAGATAGGTGGCCGGAGCCACTGCTCCGCCCGGCAGCGAGCGGCCGTGGTGGATCGGGACCCACTCCGCCGCCTCGCGCAGCTCACGGCCCTCGTCGAGGAACGGGTAGTAGCCGAGGAGGTCGGCGCCCTCGCGGATGGTGAAGGCCTCGTCGCCCGAGATGTGCGGCGAGAAGGTGCTGGACTCGATCGAGATCCCGGCGATGCCGATCCGGGGGCGGGCGAGCCCTCGGTCCTCGACGGCCGGAAGCGGCCCCATCCAGACCGTGTCGGCCTCGGGGCGGATGTTCGGGGTGGGCGCTGTCATGACGGCTGTGGTTTCCTTCTCGGGCGGAGCGGGCGGTTCAGACGGGGGCGGGCACGGAGTCGGAGAGCTGTGCGGACGCCAGTGCCGCGGCTCCTCGGGCGACGGCGTCGGCCGAGATCTCGGCGGGCACGATGCGCAGCGGGAACCCGGAGACCGGGGCGTCGGTGCGCAGCGCCTCCAGGATGCCTGGCTCGAGCAGGTCCCAGGCCTCGCGCACCCCTCCGCCGATCACGACCATGTCGAGATCGAGCAGAGAGGATGCGACGGAGGCGGCGAGAGCGGTCGCACGCGCCGCGTCCGCGAAGACGGCGAGCGCCGCGGACTCTCCGGCCCTCGCACGATCGGCGATCGCCGGCGCGGTGGCGTCGGATCCGGTGGCCGCGCGGTAACGGCGGGTGATCGAGGTGCCCGAGGCGAGCGTCTCCAGGTGACCGGTCTGCCCGCACGTGCACACCAGGTCGCTGAAGCCCGGAGTATGACCGATCTCCCCCGCCGCGCCGTGCACGCCGTGATGCACCGCGCCGTCGAGCGCGACCGCGCCGCCGACACCCGTGCCCAGCATGATGCCGAGCACGTCGCCCTCGCCGCGCGCCGCACCCCAGCGGAGCTCGCCGATCAGGAACGCGTTCACGTCGTTCTCGACCCACACGGGCGCGCCGAGGCGCTGCTCGAGCTCATCCGCGAGCGGGAATCCGCTCCAGTCGGCGAACGTGGCGGAGGCGGCGACGACGACGCCGCGCTCCTGGTCGATCACTCCGGCGGCGCCGACGCCCGCGCCGGCCAGCGACGCGTCCAGTGCGCCGCACAACCGGAGGACGAGGTCCGCGGCGGCATCCGCCATCGCGGGCCCGCCCTCCGCGGCGGGCGCCGGCACGACGCCCTTGCCGAGGACTTCGCCGGTCTCGTCGGTCAGCACGGCGGAGATCTTCGTCCCGCCGATGTCGATGCCCGCGATCACGGGCGCACTCGTCCCCCGGCGCCGCGCGGCACCGGATCCTGCGTCCTGCATCATCGTCCGCCGAGCCCCGCCATCGCGATGCCCTTGACCAGGTGCTTCTGCAGCACGATCACGAGGACCGTCGTCGGCACCATCGAGATGATCGCCGCCGCCATCTGCAGATCCCAGCGCGTGCCGGTCAGGCCCGAGAAGGTCGCAAGACCCACCGGGAGCGTGCCGTGCGCGTTGTAGTCGACGGTCACGATCAGCGGCCACAGGTAGCTGTTCCAGAAGGAGAGGAAGGTGAACACGGAGAGCACCGCCACCGCGGACTTCGCGAGCGGCAGGATGATCTGCAGGAAGGAGCGCAGGGGCCCCGCGCCGTCGACGCGCGCGGCCTCCTCGAGCTCGTACGGGATCCCGCGGAAGAACTGCCGCATGAGGAAGGTGCCGAAGGCGGTGAACGCGAACGGGAAGATCAGCGCCTGGTAGGTGTCCACCCAGTTCAGCCACTGCATGACCTGGAACATCGGGATCACGAGCACCTCGGCGGGCACCATGAGCGTCGCGAGGAAGAGCACGAACACCGCGTCCCGGCCCTTCCAGCGCAGCCGGCCGAACGCATAGCCCGCCGTCGTCGAGACGATCAGCACGACCAGCGTTCCGGCGATCGCGACGAAGAACGAGTTGCCGATGTAGGTGAGGAACGGGCCGTACGCGAACACGTCGGCGAAGTTCGACCAGCGCACCTCGGAGCCGACCAGCTTCGGCGGCATCGAGAACATCTCGTTGTTCGGCTTGAGCGCCGAGAAGAACGAATAGACCAGCGGCGAGACGAAGACGAGCGCCGCGAGGTAGACGAAGACGTGGGCGATGGTGAGGCGGGTCCGCTCGGCGGCGGACAACGGCGCCTTGGGACGCTTGCCGCGGTCCTCGGCCGCGACCTCGACCGACTCGGCGGGCTCGGTGACGGCCGCCTGCTGCAGATCAGTGCTCATAGTGCACCCACTTCTTCTGCGCCCCGAACTGCAGCGCGGTGATGATGATGATGAGCGCGAACAGGATCCACGCGCCGGCGGCGGCGATGCCGAGGTCCTGGAACTTGAAGCCCTGGTTGTAGATGAACTGGACCAGGGGCTGGGTCGCGTTGCCCGGCCCGCCTCCGGTGAGCAGCTGCGGCTGCGCGAACACCTGCAAGGACGTGATCATGGTCATGATCGTCGCGAAGAAGATCGACGGCGAGATCATCGGGACGACCACGCTCCACTGCATCCGGAAGCCGGAGGCCCCGTCGATCCGCGCCGCCTCGATGACCGACTCGGGCAGCTGCTCGAGGGCGGCGGAGAAGATGAGCATGTTGTAGCCGAGGCCCTGCCAGACGCTCATGATGATGACCATGGCCATGGCCCAGAACGGGTCGGCGAGGAAGTTCGGCAGCTTGATGCCGAACCAGCCCTGCGCGATCCCGTTGAACAGGCCCTGCGGCTGCAGCATCATCTTCCAGACCAGCACACTCGCGACCATCGGCGTGACGACGGGGATGAAGAACAGCACGCGCAGCGCGCCGCGGCCGCGGATCCGCGGGCCGAGCGCCATCGCCAGGATCAGGGAGCAGACGATGCTGAGCGGCACGTAGACGATGGTGAAGACCGCCGTGTTGCGCATCGCCGGCCAGAAGTCCGGGCTCGACGTGAAGAGCTTGATGTAGTTGTCGACGCCGTTGAACGTCTTGTCGCCGAAGGTGGGCCAGTTGTAGAAGCTCATCACGATGGAGAGCACGACCGGCACGACGGTGAACACGGCGAGGCCGATCAGGGCGGGGCTCGCGAAGCCGAGCGCCTGACGGCCCTCCGCACGCATGAGGGATCCGCGTCGGGGCGGAGCACCGCGTCGGCTCTGCGACGCGCGGCGGCGGGATGCGGCGATGGTCACCGTTCCTCCTTCTTCCAGGATGGTGTCCCGGTCCGGCGGAGGGATCCGCCGGACCGGGAGGGGATCACTTGCCGAACTGCTGCTGGGCGCTCTTGAGCACGTCGGCCATGGGGGTCTGACCGTTGTAGACGCTCACCAGCTGCGGCTGGATGTAGGTTCCGACCTTCGACCAGTTGTCGGTGACGTACTGACCCTGCACGTGCGAGAACGCGGCCTTGAAGACCTCCTCGACCTGCGCGCGGTACTTCGCGTCGATGGACTCGAAGTACAGCGGCTGGCTCTCGGTGCGCGCCGGGTAGCTGCGACCCGAGGAGGCGATGTAGTCCTGCGAATCCTTGCTGAGCAGGGATCCGAGCACCTTGAGCGCGGCGTCCTTGTTCTTGCAGGTCTTGGAGATGCCGTAGCCCGAACCGAGGATGAGGCTCAGGGAGTCCTTGCCCTCGCCCGGCAGCGGCGCCATGCCCGCGGTGAAGCCGGCCTGGTTCTTCAGGTAGCTGACCGCGTTCCAAGTGCCGTCGACCGCCATCGCGGCGTTGCCGTTGGAGTACTGGTCCTCGCCCCAGCCGCCGTCGGAGGCGCTGGCGACGGGCAGGGCGACTTTCCGGTCGGTGACGAGGCCGGCGTACCAGGCCGCAGCATCCTGGAACTTCTTGTCGGTGAGCTGCAGCTTGCCGTCCTGCGTGGCCGGCTGCACGCCCGCCTTCGCGATCGGCAGCGCCTGCCACTGGAAGTCGCCCATGCCGACGGCGAAGCCCTGCTTGCCGTCGCGGGTGGCCGCCTTCGCGGTCTTCTCGAAGTCGTCGAACGTCCAGCCCGGCTTCGGGTCGGCGGCACCGGCGGCCTTGAGCTGGTCGGCGTTGTAGTAGACGAGCATCGTGGCGGTGTCGAAGGGCAGACCGTACAGGTCCCCCTTGTTCTTCAGGATCTCGGTGGTGCCCGAGGCGAAGTCGCCCTCCTTGAGGCCCGCGGTCTTCAGATCGTCCGCGGTCAGCTTCTGGAAGCCGGAGGTGTAGCTGGAGAGCATGCCGCTGTTCATGCCGGTGACGCAGGCCATGTTGCCCGAGGCCATGTTCGTGGTCAGCTTCGTGAAGAAGTCGTTCCACGGGGCGGTGCGCAGTTCGATCTTCAGGTCGGGGTTCTGCTTCTTGGCGATGTCCACCTGGGCCTGAAGGGCCTTGGTGTCGTCGGCGGATCCGGCCCACATGTCGACGACGACGGTCTTGTCGTCGGCGGATCCGGCGCTGCTGCTCGAGCCGCCGCAGCCGGTCAGCACGAGCGCGGCGCCCACCGTGAACGCCGCCACGGGGACGAGGTGAGTCTTCTTCATTGAAATGCCTCCTCAGGCACGAACAGATCCTTGCTTCGTTCGAGTTCGAACGAAGTAGTTCGGGGTTATGCCCCAATCCTGACAGAGCGAGAGACAAAATTCCAGTCGAACATCCGATGTCTGCTTCCGATTGTGAGAAATCCGTGACCAATCACGACCTCTCACGCGGTCACCGCTAGAGTGAACTTCATTCGACCTCGAAGGAAGTGTGATGGCACGTTCCGCTGACCGGTCCCCCGACCGCCGCGAACCCCCGGCCTCCGGTGACCACGCCAGGCAGATCGTCGAGCTGGTGACGCGGGGCGATGCGCTGTCCCGCTCCGATCTCGCCCGCCTGCTCGGCATCGCCCCGTCCACCGTCTCCCTGCGCGTGCAAGAGCTCGTGGATGCCGGAATCCTGCGGGAGAACGGTCAGGCGCAGTCCTCCGGTGGGAGGCGCGCCCGTCGCCTGTCCCTCGGCGGCACACCCCACCGCGTGCTGGCCGCGGAGCTCGGCGGCGAGCACGCCCGGCTCGGCCTGCTGGATCTGGGCGGGCACCTCGACCGGACGGCGACGATCCCGATCACGATCGCGGACGGCCCCGAGGCGACCCTCACGCTCGTCGAAGCGGGTCTGCGCGAGCTCGCCGTCGACGCAGACATCCGAGCGGTGGGCATCGCGCTGCCCGGCCCGGTCGACTTCGAGACCGGCAGCGTCGATCAGCCCTCCCGCATGCCGGGCTGGCCCGGATTCCGTGTCGGCGAGGCGCTGACCGCCCGCTTCGACGTTCCGGCCGTGGTCGACAACGACGCGAACCTCATGGCTCTGGGCGAGCACCACCACAGTCTCACGCGCGACCAGCACAGCATCACGGTCAAGGCCGGAACCGCGATCGGCAGCGGCATCATCGTGGCGGGATCCGTGCACCGCGGCGCGACCGCCGCGGCCGGGGACATCACGCACACGCGCGTGGCCGAGGCGGCGGACATCCCGTGCTCGTGCGGCAACCACGGCTGCCTCGAGACCATCGCGAGCGGCGCGGGGGTCGTCCGCCAGATGCGCGAGCGCGGCGTCGCCGTCGCGGGCGCCGCCGAGGTGCTGGAGCTCGCGCGCAACGGCGATCCGATCGCGACCACCCTGGTGCGCACGGCGGGCACGCACCTTGGCCAGGTGCTGTCGGGCGTCGTCAACTTCTTCAACCCGCACGCCGTATTCCTCACCGGAAGCATGAGCGCGAGCGAGCCCTTCCTCGCCGCGGTGCGCAGCCGCGTGTACGAGGCGTGCCATCCGCTCGCCACGCAGACCCTGCGGATCGAGTCCGCCCGGACCGGCCCCGACGCGGCGCTGTACGGAGCCGCGCGCCTGGCGATGGAGCTGGTCGACCCCGTCGCCTGAGGCGCGATGCGGAGGCGGGTCAGGCTCCGGGCGCGAGCGTGAGTTCGATGACCGGGATCAGCACCTCGGGACGCTGCACGGGCAGGTGCACCGTGAGCGTGCCCTCCGACTCCCCCGCGGGCGTCATGAGCGTCGCCTGCTGATCCGGATCCGTCACCGAAGTCTTGAGCCAGGATCCGTCGTTCAGCAGACGCGCGTAGGTCACCCGGTCCGCAAGCCCCTCGAGGTGCACGTAGCCGAGCGGCCAGGAGAACAGGTGCAGGTAGAGGCGGTCGCCGCGCCGGGTGTAGACCCCCTCGCGGGGCGCCTCGAAGGAGGCATGACCGGCGCCGACGATCGCGTCGCGGTGCAGCCGCAGCCACTCGCCCAGCTCCGCGAGCACGGCCTCGTCGCGGGGCGCGATGCTGCCCCGTCCATCCGGTCCGATGTTGAGCAGCATGTTGCCGTCCATCGACACGGAGTCGGCGAGCATCTGCGCGAGCAGCACGGCCGACTTCTGGTCGTGATTGTCGCGGTGGTAGCCCCAGGATCCATCGATCGTCTGGCACGCCTCCCACACCTGAGGGACGCCGTCCACCACGATCGGCGCGGTCGGCTGGTACTGCTCCGGCGTCACGAAGTCGGCGGGGATCCCCAAGCGGTCGTTCACGAGCATCTGCGGCTGCAGTTCCCGGCAGAGCGCCAGCAGCCCCGCGGCGTCCCAGTCGTCCGGCCCCTTGCCCTCCCAGCCGTCCCTGCCCTCGGGGTAGGTGAAGTCGAAGAACAGGTAGTCGATGTCGCCGTACTGCGTGAGCAGCTCCCGCACCTGACCGTGCAGGTACGCGCGGTAGCGGCCCATGTCACGCTCGGCGTTGCGCGCGCGCTCCGACTCGTCGCCGCGTCGCGGGTGGTTCTCGTCCACGGTGAAGTCCGGGTGGTGCCAGTCGATGAGCGAGTGGTAGAGGCCCACGCGCAGCCCCTCGGCGCGCAGCGCGTCGACGTACCCGCGCACCAGATCCCTCCCGCACGCGGTGACGGCGGTGTAGTCGGTGAGCGCCGAGTCCCAGAGGCAGAACCCGTCGTGGTGCTTCGTGGTGAGCACGACGTAGCCCATCCCCGTGGCCTTCGCGCGGCGGGCGAGGGCGGCGGCGTCGAACAGGTCGGGGTCGAAGTGGTCGAAGTAGGTCTGGTACTCCTCGGCGGTCAGGCGCTCGTAATTCTGCACCCACTCGTGCCGCGCCGCCCCGCTGTACAGGCCGAAGTGCACGAACATCCCGAACCGGGCCTCGTCGAACCACTGCTGTCGCATCTCTGTCTCCTTCTCGATCCTGGGGTGGGGCGGCTCAGGCGGACGGGTGTCCGACGACGCCTTTGCGCAGCAGCGCGTTTCCGTAGGTGCGGGTCTCCCCCGTGCGCACCATGAGGTAGGCGCCCTTCGCGACGTCGTAGTAGGCGAAGCGCTCCACGAAGCGCGTGGTCCCCTCGTCGGTGCCGGCGGCGGCCATGAGTTCGCGCTGAACGTCGAGCACCGTCGCGTCGGCCGAGGTCATGAGGTCCATGCCGGGGGCGTCGTCGAGCGGCAGCACCGAGCGGATCGCCGCGACCACGGCCGGCGTGGTCGTGCCGGGCAGATCCACGACGCGCGCGCCGAGCGCCCACGCCGGGAAGTGCGCATCGGCCACGACCACCGCGTCGGAGTGGCCCATGCGGTCGAGGTGCAGCAGCAGCTCGCCCGTCAGCAGGGGGTCGATTCCTTCGAGCATGTCGTTCCCTTTCGTCGTTCGTCGTGCGGTCCCGCTGTCGCTGTCGTCCCTGGGTCAGGATCCGGAGCCGGCTCCGGATCCGCTCCCGATCCACCCCGGATGCGCTCCCGTCGCGAATTCTGCCGCTTTCCGTGCGTCTTTCCGGCAACTTCTGCGACGGGAGCGACGCGGTCCACGGCCGGACGGGGCCGGCATCGCTCAGCCAGGGATCAGGGCCTCGGCCGCGAGCTCGCGCCAGAGGTCCGCCGGGATGTCGAGGGCGGCCAGCTCCGCATTCTGCCGGAGTTGCTCCGGACGGCTCCCGCCGACCACGACCGAGGTCACGACCGGGGACTGCAGCGGGTACTGTAGCGCGGCCGCGGGCAGCGGGACGCCGTGCGCGCGGCAGATGTCGGCGATCCGGGTGAGCCGCTGCCAGAGCTCCTCCGGCAGCGCGCCGTATTCGTAGCGTCCGTCGCGGCGCGGCTCGTTCTGCGCGAGCAGGCCGGAGTTGAAGACCGAGGCGGCGACGATGTCCGTGCCGCGCTCGGCGCACGCCGGGATCACGTCGGCGGCCGCCGGCTGCTCAAGCAGCGTGTAGCGCCCGGCCACCATGATCGTGTCGAGGTCGGCGGAGCGCACCGCGGCGGTCAGCGCGTCGGCGGTCATGGATCCGATGCCGATCCGGCCCACCTGCCCCTCCACGCGTAGCGACTCAAGCGCGGGGAACGCCTCGGCGAGTGCAAGACCCAGGTCGTGCCGCTCCGGGTCATGCAGGTAGAGGATGTCGATGCGCTCGATGCCGAGGCGCTCGCGCGACTCGTCGAGGCTGGCGCGGATCCCGGCCTCCGAGAAGTCCCAGACGCGCTGCAGGTCGTCGGGGACGAAGAAGTCGTTGGCCGTGTCGAGGCCGCCGGCGATGTGGTCGGCGTTCGGGCGCAGGAGGCGTCCCGCCTTGGTAGAGAGCACGTACTCGTCCCGCGGCTTGGTCTGCAGGAACGCCCCGAGCCGGCGCTCCGAGAGTCCGAGCCCGTAGTGCGGGGCGGTGTCGTAGAGACGGATACCGCTCTCCCACGCGGCGTCCAGCACGGCCCAGGCCTCGTCGTCGGTGAGCACGCGGAACAGGTTCCCGACGTTTGCGGCGCCGTAGCCGAGGGCCGGGATCGCGGGCCTGACGGGGGTGTCGACGGGCTCAGACATGCGCATCCGCTTCGCGGTGCTCGCCGGTCCAGGCGAACTCGGTGCGGCTGGCCGCCTTCATCTCCATGCCGTTGCCGGGTGCGGTGGGCGCCGTGTAGGAGCCGCCGCGGATGTCGGTCGGCACCACGAAGTGCTCATGCAGGTGATCCACGTACTCGATCATGCGCCCCTCGCGGCTGCCGGAGACGGCGACGAAGTCGAACATGGACAGGTGCTGCACAGCCTCGCACAGGCCCACACCGCCCGCGTGCGGGCACACCGGGACGCCGAACTTCGCGGCGAGCAGCAGGTTCGCGATGTTCTCGTTCACGCCCGCCACGCGCACGGCGTCGATCTGCATCACCTGGATCGCTTCGGCCTGCAGCAGTTGCTTGAAGATCATCCGGTTCTGCGCGTGCTCGCCGGTCGCGACGCGGATCGGCGCGACGCCACGGGCGATCTCGGCGTGCCCGAGCACGTCGTCGGGGCTCGTCGGCTCCTCGATCCACGCCGGGTGGAACTCGGCGAGGGCGTTCACCCAGGCGATCGCCTCGGACACCTCCCAGCGCTGGTTCGCGTCGATCGCGATCGGGAAGTCGGGGCCGCACACCTCACGGGCCTTGCGGAACCGGCGGATGTCGTCGTCGAGGTCGGCGCCGACCTTGAGCTTGATCTGCGTGAAGCCGTCGGCCATCGCCTGGAGGGCGAGGCGCTCGAGCTTCTCGTCCGAATAGCCCAGCCAGCCGGGGCTCGTGGTGTAGCCCGGGTATCCGGTCGCGAGCAGCTGCTGCTCGCGCTCCGCGCGGCCGGCCTCGGCGTCGCGCAGGATCGTCAGCGCATCCTCGCGGGTGAGGGCGTTGGTGAGGTAGCGGAAGTCGACGAGGTCGACGATCTCCTCCGGCGTCATCCGGGCGAGAAGCTGCCACAGCGGGAGGCCCGCGCGCTTGGCCTTGATGTCCCACAGCGCGTTGATCACGGCGCCGATGGCCATGTGCATGACGCCCTTCTCCGGGCCGAGCCAGCGCAGCTGCGAGTCTCCGATGATCTCCCGGAACGTTCCGCCCATGTCGTCGAGCAGCGGCTCCAGCTCACGGCCGACGAGGTGACCTGCGAGCGCGTCGATGCCCGCGACCTGCACATCGTTGCCGCGGCCGATCGTGAACACGAACGCGTGTCCGTCGATGCCGTCCGCCGCGTCGGTGCGCACGATCACGTACGCCGCGGAGTAGTCGGGGTCGGGGTTCATCGCGTCAGAGCCGTCGAGGCTGAGCGAGGTGGGGAATCGGATGTCGCTGGTCTCCAGCGCGACGATGCGGCTCACGGTTCTCCTGTTCTGGGCCGGTCGTCGGGGCTGCGGCACAGAAGGCCGTCATGCTCCCCGACAGTTGGAGTGTAAACATCGGATGTCTATACTGTCAACGCGGCATGCATCCGCGCACGCCGTTCGGGCGGCGGATCCATCCATCCCCGCGAGAAGGCAGGAGAATCATGAAGTTCGCGCGTCTGGGCGACCCCGGATCCGAGATCCCGGTCGTCATCGCCGAAGACCGTACCTACGATCTTCGGCCTGTGACCTCCGATGTGAACGGCGACTTCCTGGCGGCCGACCCCGTGGGGCGCACGCGTGCCGCCCTCGACGCCGACACCCTGCCGGAGCTCACCGACGCGGACGCGCGGCGCGTCGGATCACCGATCGCACGCCCGAGCGCCGTGATCTGCGTGGGGCAGAACTACGCCGCGCACGCCCGCGAGTCCGGCGCGGAGCCGCCCACGGTCCCGATCCTGTTCCTGAAGACCCCGAACACGGTCGTGGGCCCCGACGACGCGGTGACGATCCCGCGCGGCAGTGAGAAGACCGACTGGGAGGTGGAGCTCGGGGTCGTGATCGGATCCCGCGCCGCCTACCTCGACTCCCCCGCCGACTCCGCGGCGCACATCGCCGGCTACGTCGTCTGCAACGACGTCTCCGAGCGCGCGTTCCAGATGGAGGTCTCCGGCGGGCAGTGGTCGAAGGGCAAGGCGGCCTTCGGCTTCAACCCGACCGGCCCGTGGCTGGTCACGCCCGACGAGGTCGACGTGCAGAACCTGCGCCTGCGCAGCTTCGTGAACGGCGAGCCGCGCCAGGACTCGAACACGAACGACATGATCTTCTCGGTCGCCGAGATCGTGCATCACATCTCGCAGTACATGACCCTCGAGCCCGGGGACCTGATCCTCACCGGCACGCCGCAGGGCGTCGCGTTCGGCGGGAAGTTCCCGTACCTGCGCGCCGGGGACGTCGTGGAGATCGACATCGAGGGGCTGGGGAGCCAGCGTCAGGAATTCACCGCATGGGAGGCACGGGCATGACCGGTCAGGCACAGGGAACGCAGGTCGAAGGACTCGTCGCGATCGTCACCGGCGGCGCATCCGGGATCGGTGCGGCGATCGCCGCGCAGCTGCATGAGCAGGGCGCCCGGATCGCGGTGCTCGACCGCGATGTGGCAGGCGCGGATCCGCGCTTCGCCGCGTTCACCGCCGACGTGTCGGATCGCGCGAGCGTGGACGCGGCGGTCGCCGCGATCGGCGAGCAGTTCGGCCGCATCGACATCGTGGTGAACAACGCCGGGATCGGCGCACAGGGCGACATCGCGGCGAACGGCGACGACGAGTGGGCGCGGGTTCTCTCGATCAACGTGACGGGCATCGCCCGTGTCTCCGCTGCGGCGCTGCCGTGGCTGCGACGCTCGCCGTCCGCCGCGATCTGCAACACCGCCTCGATCGCGTCGACCATGGGCCTGCCGCAGCGCGCGCTCTACTCCGCGTCGAAGGGCGCGGTCTCGGCGCTCACCCGGGCGATGGCCGCAGATCACCTCCGCGAGGGCATCCGGGTGAACGCCGTCAACCCCGGCACGGCCGACACCCCGTGGGTCGGCCGGCTGCTCGACTCCGCCGCGGATCCCGCCGCCGAGCGCGCCGCGCTGAACGCGCGCCAGCCGCACGGTCGCCTGGTGTCGCCGGACGAGGTCGCCGGAGCCGTGCTGTACCTCGTCAGCCCCGCATCCGGATCCACCACCGGCACCTTCATCGAGGTCGACGGCGGCATGGCCCAGCTGCGCCTGCGCGCGGAGTAACGGCTCCGCGATCTGCACAGCGCCACGGGACTTCACCCAGCGCAGGCCGATTCCCAAAGACATCGGCCGGGCGTGCGCCGTTCCTTTGCGCGACCGGACCGCTTCCCGTCGCAGAAACGTCCGCCTCTCCCCGCTCCCGTCGCAGAAGATGCCGCTATCCGAGCCGCAGAACGGCATCTTTTGCGACGGGAGCAGAGCGCACACACCCGTTGACGGCCTGCTGCGGGCCGGCCGCCTGTGGATAGTCCGCACGCGCGTGAGCCGCAGAGTGACAGAGTGCCGGGATGAGAACTCCGCTGAGTCTGCCCGATGAACTCGGCCCTGCCTTCCATGTGCGCGACGCCGCCGCGGCGGGTATCACCGCGGCCGGATGCGCCGATCGGACCTCGGCCGCCCGTTCCACGGCGTCCGCACCCGGCCGGATGACGACGACAAGGACGAGGAAGACGAGGATCCCTATTCCCGGCAGGCACGGGAACGGCTGAACCGGATCCGTGCGTGCGCCCCACGACTGCGCGAAGGACAGTTCCTCTGCAAGGAATCCGCAGCAGCCCTCTGGCAGGCCCCGCTTCCCCTTGCCGTCAAGGACGGGATCGCGGTCCGCGGCGATCTTCTTCCCGTGCACGTCGGCGCCTTCGGGACGGCACCGCTCATGCGCACCGCAGGCGTCATCGGACATCGCGCGCGCGTCGAGACGACCTCGATCCGCCTGCTCGACGGCATCCCCGTCGCCTCTCCCACGAGCACGTGGGCATCACTCGGCACCTTGCCGCTCATTGACCTCGTCGCCCTGGGTGACTACTTCTGCCGCGTCTGGCGTGAGGGCCCGGGCCGGCCCGACGCCGGTCGTCCGCCGTTGGCGACACGGGATCAGTTCCGTCTCGCGATCGGATCCGGGCGGCGCGTGGGCATCGTCCGCCTCCGCGAGGCGGTCGAGCTCATCCGCGAAGACTCGTGGTCACCGCGGGAGTCCGCCCTGCGTTGCGTCATCGTGTTCGCGGGGCTGCCTGAGCCCGCGCTCAACTACGACGTCTATGACGCTCGCGGCCGCTTCCTGGGGTGCGTCGACCTCGCATATCCGGAGCGGAGGATCGCGATCGAATACCACGGGATCCTGCATCACGCACGGTATGCGCGGGACGTGGAGCGGATCGCCGCTCTCCGCGCGGCGGGCTGGACCGTGATCGAGGTCACCGCAGCCCTCTTCGCCGACGAGGGCGAATTGCTGCGCCGGATCCGTCGAGCCTTGCGCGGTTGACCCGCGCCGCTTCATCGATGCATGACCGCTGGTTCCCGTCGCAGAAGATGCCGCTATCTCGCCGTCTGAGCGGCATTTATTGCGACGGGAGCGTGAGAACCCGTGCGACGGGAGCGTCAGAACCCGGGCGATTGGCCGGCCGGGCTCAGCCGTGGGCGGCCTGGCGCAGCCAGCGCTCCACGCCCGCGATGTGCGCGGTGGCGAGGGACGTCGCGAGAGCCGGATCGTGCTGCTCGATCGCGTCGGCGATGGCCCGGTGCTCCGAGAGGGTGCGCTCCACGGCACCCTGCTCGGTGAGCCCGCGCCACACCCGCGCGCGGATGGTCTGGCTCGACAGGCTGTCGATCAGGCTCGCGAGGTAGCCGTTTCCCGTCATCCGCACGATCTCGTGGTGGAAACGGATGTCGTGCGCGACGAGGTCGTCGATCGAGACGCCCGCGTCGATACCGGCGATCTCCGCCTGAAGCGCGGCGATCGCCTCGTCGTCGCCGTGCGTGGCGGCGAGACCCGTGGCCTGCGATTCCAGCATCCGGCGCACCGCGAACAGCTCGAGCAGCGAGTCGTCGTCGTGCATGTCGACGACGAAGCTGATCGCCTCGAGCAGCAGGTGCGGTTCGAGGCTCGTGACATACGTGCCATCACCGCGGCGCACGTCGAGCACGCGGATCACCTCGAGGGCCTTGACCGCCTCCCGCATCGAGTTGCGGCTGAGCCCGAGCCGCTCGGCGAGCTCCTTCTCCGGAGGCAGCCGATCGCCCGGGCCGAGTTCGCCCGACACGATCATCGCCTTGATCTTCTCGATCGCCTCGTCGGTGACTGCCATGGCGTCATCCTAGGAGCTTGCACGAACATCGGATGTCTGCGCCACACCCGCCCAGTTCTGCGAAAGGATGTCCTCGTGCGCCTCCTCGACTCCCATCTGCACCTGTGGGATCCGTCCCGCCTCGACTACGAGTGGCTCGACGGTCCGCTGGCACAGCAGTTCGCCGCCGACGAGCTCGACCACGCGGGCGTCGCCGACGCCGAGACCACCGCGGCGATCTTCGTGCAGGCGGAGTGCGTCGAGTCGCAGTTCCTCGACGAGGCGCGCTGGGTCGCCGAGACCGCCACCCGCACGGGCGTCATCGGCATCGTCGCGGGCGCGCGTCTCGATCGCGGTGAGGAGACGACCGCTCACCTCGCCGCGCTCGCCGGTCTCGACAGGGTCGTGGCGGTGCGGCACAACCTGCAGAGTGAGCCTGACGGCACCGCCCGCAGCGACGCGTTCTGCGCGGGCGCGGCCGTGCTGGCCACGCACGGTCTCCGCTTCGATGCGTGCGTGCGCGCGCACCAGCTGCCCGACGTCTCCGACCTCGCCGCGGCCGTGCCCGCACTGCCGATCGTGCTGGACCACCTCGGGAAGCCCGCGATCGGGACCGCGTCGGATCCGCTCCGGCCCGCTGCGGCATGGCTGGAGGGCTTGCGGGCCCTGTCCGTGCATCCGCAGGTCTCGGTGAAGCTCTCCGGGCTGCCGGCCGAGGCTGGCGGGCCCTGGAGCCCGGCGCAGGTGATCCCGTTCCTGGATGCGGCGGCCGAGGCGTTCGGATCCGATCGTCTGCTGTGGGGCGGCGACTGGCCGGTCTCGGCCGTCGTGGGCGACCCGCCGCAGTATCGCCCCGAGAGCCGCGCACTCTGGGCCCGGACGGTCGCGGACTGGGCGGTCGAGCGCGGCCTCGACGCCGACGCGATCCTCTGGGGCAACGCCGCCCGGTTCTACGGCGTGCGCTGAGCTCTACGGCGTGCGCTGATCCGCGTCCGCAGCCTGGCCTCGGAGCGGGTCCGGCACCCGTCACAGCAACGTTCACAGCAATGTCATCAAGTTGCTGAGTGAGGATTGCCTTACCTACTATGTGAGTCGCGACTCTCGCGCCACATTCCCCCTTCGAAGGACTCTCCGTGAACCGTTCCCTCCGACTGCTCTCCGCTGCCGCGGCGGCCTCCGCCGTCGCTCTCGCGCTCACCGCCTGCAGCGGTTCCTCCACGCCGGCATCGAGCACCGGCGGCGACAGCCTCGCCGGGCAGACCATCACGATCTACAACGCCCAGCACGAGGAGCTCACGAAGTCGTGGACCGACGCGTTCACGAAGGCGACCGGGATCAAGGTCCAGGTCCGCAACGGCGACGACACCGAGATGTCGCAGCAGCTCATCCAGGAGGGCGACCGCTCCCCCGCCGATGTGTTCCTCACCGAGAACTCGCCGTCGATGTCGGCCGTCGAGAAGGCAGGCCTCTTCACCTCGCCGGGCGATGAGGCCCTCAAGAACGTCCCGACCGAGTACCGCCCGTCCTCGGGCAAGTGGGTCGGCATCGCCGCCCGCTCGACCGTGTTCGCGTACAACACCTCGAAGCTCACCGAGGCGCAGCTGCCGACCTCGCTCATGGACCTCGCCGACCCGTCGTGGAAGGGCCGCTGGGCCGCCTCCCCGTCCGGCGCCGATTTCCAGGCCATCGTCTCCGCGCTCGTGCAGCTCAAGGGCGCCGACGCCGCCGAGCAGTGGCTCAAGGCCATGAAGACGAACTCGGTCGCCTACAAGGGCAACTCCACCGCGATGAAGGCCGTGAACGCGGGCGAGATCGACGGCGCCGTGATCTACCACTACTACTGGTTCGGCGACCAGGCGCAGACGGGCGAGAACTCGAAGAACGTGCAGCTGCACTACTTCAAGAACCAGGATCCCGGTGCGTTCGTGTCCGTGTCCGGCGGCGGTGTGCTGAAGTCGAGCAAGCACCAGGCGGCGGCGCAGAAGTTCCTCGCCTTCGTGACCGGGGCCGAGGGCCAGAAGATCCTGCAGACCGGCACCTCGTTCGAGTACCCGGTCGGATCCGGCGTGGCCGCCAACCCCAAGCTCGTGCCGCTCACCGATCTGCAGGCGCCGACCATCGACCCGGCTACGCTGAACTCCAAGCAGGTCACCGATCTGATGACCCAGGCGGGCCTGCTCTAAGGCGCAGACATCACCACGACGACCACCTCCCGACGGGCGGCCGGAGCGCAACGGCTCCGGCCGCCCCGCGGCGTCTCCCGCAGCGCCGGATCGTGGGTCGTGATCACCGCCGGCGTCGTGGTCGCGGCGCTCTCGCTGCTGCCGCTGCTGTTCGTGGTCACGACCGCGGCGCAGATCGGCTGGGCCGAGTCGGCTGCGCTCATCTTCCGCCCCCGCGTCGGCGAGCTGCTCACGAACACCGTGCTGCTCGTCGCGATCACCGTGCCGCTGTGCGCCGTGATCGGGGTCGGCGGCGCGTGGCTCGTCGAGCGCACGTCGCTCGCCGGAGCCGGCGCCTGGGGCGCGGTGCTCGCGATGCCGCTTGCGATCCCCGCATTCGTGAACTCCTATGCGTGGGTCTCGGCGATCCCCTCGCTCGCCGGACTCGGATCGGGCGTGCTGCTGGCGACGCTGTCCTACTTCCCGCTCGTCTACCTGCCGGTGCGCGCGGCGCTCGCCCGGCTGGATCCGGCCCTCGAACAGGCCGCCGCGAGCCTCGGCCGAGGCCCCGTGCGGGTGTTCTTCGGCACGGTGCTGCCGCAGCTGCGGCTCGCGCTGCTCGGCGGCGCGCTGCTCGTGGGGCTGCATCTGCTGAGCGAGTACGGCGCGTTCGCCCTGATCCGGTTCGACACGTTCACGACCGCGATCATGGACCAGTACCGGTCCACGTTCAACGGCTCCGCGGGCAGCATGCTCTCCGGCGTGCTCATGCTCCTGTGCTTCGGGCTGCTCCTGCTGGAGAGCCGCGCCCGCGGACGTGCGCGCTACGCGCGGATCGGATCCGGATCCGCCGCACCGCCCCGCCGGATCCGGCTGCGCGGATGGCAGATCCCGGTGCAGCTGCTTCTGCTCGCCCTCGGCATCGCCGCGCTCGGAGTGCCGGCCGTCGTGATCGGCGGATGGCTGGCCTACGGCGGCACGGCAGTCTGGGCCGCCCCCGATCTCGCGCCGACGCTGCTGCAGACCCTCGCCCTCGCGCTCGGCGGCGGCCTCGTCACCGTGATCGCCGCGTTCCCGCTCTCCTGGCTCGCGGTACGCCATCCCGGGCCGTTCAGCCGCCTGCTCGAGCGGACGAACTACGTGACCAGCTCCATGCCGGGCATCGTGCTCGCCCTCGCGCTCGTGACGGTCTCGCTCTTCTTCGTGCCGGCGCTGTACCAGACCACGGCACTGCTGCTGCTCGCCTATGCGCTGCTGTTCCTGCCCCGCGCCCTGGTGCCGCTGCAAGCGGGCATCGCACAGGCGCCGCAGAGCCTGGAGGAGGCCGCGCAGGCCCTCGGACGCCGCCCGCTGCGCGCGTTCCTCGGCGTCACCCTGCGCCTGGTCGTCCCCGCCACGGCCGCCGCCCTCGCGATGGTGTTCCTCGCGGTGGCGGGCGAGCTCACCGCGACGCTGCTGCTGTCCCCGATCGGCGTGCAGACCCTCGCCACCCGGTTCTGGAGTCTGTCCAGCGAGATCGACTTCGCGGGCGCGGCACCCTATGCGACGCTGCTGATCCTGCTCTCGGCCCCCATGACCTACCTCCTGTTCCGGCAGTCCACGGTGCTCTCCACCGCGGAGGCCTCCGATGCCGGTTCGTCCGCGACGACGTCCGCCCCCTCGACCGCGGAGATCGCATGACCGCACGCAACCTCGGATCCCTCGGCGCCGTGCCCTCGCCCGGCACAGGGCCCCTGCCCACGGCGCACCTGCAGGTGGCCGGTGTGACCGCGTCCTACGGTGGCCGGCGGGTGCTGCACGGGGTGGACCTCGCCGTGCAGAGCGGCGGCATCACGGCCATCGTCGGCGCCTCCGGATCGGGCAAGACCACGCTGCTGCGCATCATCGCCGGCTTCGAGCGTCCCGAGGAGGGCGAAGTCGTGCTCGGGGCCGCGACGGTCGCCGGGCGCGGCGCCTGGGTGCCCGTGCATCGCCGCGACATCGGCTACGTCACCCAGGACGGCGGGCTGTTCCCGCACCTCACGGTCGCGCGCAACATCTCCTTCGGTCTGGACCACCTCGGCCGCGCGGACCGCCGGCACCGTGTGGCGGAACTGCTGGATCTCGTCGCCCTGCCGCGCGACTTCGCCGACCGTCGCCCGGACCAGCTCTCCGGAGGCCAGCAGCAGCGTGTGGCGATCGCACGGGCGCTCGCCCGCGAACCCGAGCTGATGCTGCTGGACGAGCCGTTCTCCGCCCTCGACACCGGGCTGCGCGCCGCGACCCGTGAGGCGGTAGCGCGCATCCTCACCGACGCGGGGACCACGACCATCCTCGTCACGCACGATCAGTCCGAGGCGCTCAGCTTCGCCGACCAGGTCGCCGTGATGCGGGACGGACGGCTGGTGCAGACCGGCCACCCGTTCGTCGTCTACACGCGCCCCGCGGATCGCGGCGTGGCGGAGTTCCTCGGCGAGGCGATCGTCCTGGACGCGTGGCTGGAGGGTTCCCTCGCGTCCTGCGCGCTCGGCTTCGTGCCGGTGCGCAACCCGCCGGCGCGGGGCCGCGTGCAGCTCATGCTGCGTCCGGAGCAGGTGCAGCTGGTCGCCGACTCGCCGATCCGCGCCGTCGTGCAGGAGGGCGTCTATTTCGGTGCGGAGTCGTCCGTGCGGATCCGGCTCGAGTCCCGGGCGGATGCGCATCCGCGTCTTCCCGCAGTTCCGCCGGAGATCACGATCCGGCACTGGAACGCCGCACTCACGCGCCCCGGCCAGCGCATCGCCCTGCGCGTCGTCGGCGAGGGCGTGGTCTTCCCGGCGTGACTTCCGCGCCGGACGGCGTCAGTCGAAGATCGGCACGAAAAGGTCATGCCAGGTGATCGGACCGACGACGCCGTCGGCAGGCGGGGCGAACTTCGACTGGAAATCGCGGACGGCCGCGTCGGTGAGCGGCCCGAAGACGCCGTCGACCGTGAGCCCGGAGAGCAGGCTCTGCAGCGCCTTCACCGGCTCGCCCGTACTGCCCTGCTGCACGGTCACGATCAGGTTCGGCCAGTCGAGCTGGCCTACGGTCGTGCCGATCTCGGTCGAGCGGATCGTGCTCTGGAATGCCTCGAGCGCAGCGCCGCTCTGCGCGAAGAACTGCCCGTCCGCGACGATGGTCGCACCGTGGGCGCGCAGCAGGTACTGAGCCGCGAGCACGTGCCCGTTGACATCCTGCACCGCGCCCTCGATCACGAGCGCCCAGGGCGAGGGAACGCGATCCGCCATCAGGAACGACCAGGTCTGCGGCCCCACAGTCCCGTCCATCGTGAGCCCCCAGCTCCGCTGGAACGAACGCACGCGCGCATCGGTCAGAGGCCCGAAGTCCCCATCGACGACGAGCGGCGGCGAGCCCGGACCTTCGCGAAGCCCGAACGACTGCACCGCCCGCACCGCATCGCCCGTCGAACCGGACTCGACCTGCACGACGAGGTACGGCCAGGTCAGGGGGCCGACGATACCGTCCTGCGCGAGCCCGGCGGCCGCCTGCACAGCCTTGACCGCGGCAGTCGTCGCGGGGTCGAAGCTTCCGCTGACCGGCACCGCGTGTCCCTGCGCGCTGAGCAGATATTGCAGACCCTGGACACGTCCGTCCGTCGACGGCTGCTGCAGGATCCCCCAGGGTTCGGTGTTCATCTCGTGTCCCCTCTGTCTGTGGTGTAGACACAGTGGCACAGGTCACGAGCGACACGCGAGGGCTCTGATGCATCGCCGGACGTGCATTTCCTCCCGGCTCGCGCCAGCCTGGGCAATCGGCGGAAACGAAGAACGGGCGCCCCTCGAAAGGGACGCCCGTTCTCACGTGGACTGCGGGTCAGCGCGCGGCGCTGCCCTCGACGTAGTCCTCGTCCTGCGACTTCCAGGCGAAGAGCGCGCGCAGCTCCTTGCCGGTGGCCTCGATCGGGTGACCCTGCTCCTTCTCGCGAAGGGCGAGGAATTCGGCCGCGCCGTTGTCCTGGTCCTCGATTAAGCGGGTCGCGAAGGCTCCGGACTGGATGTCCGCGAGGACCTCC
>JAFDWK010000018.1 GCA_018268515.1 Actinomycetota bacterium | reverse complement strand
GCATATTGACATGAGGCACCACGGTCATCGACGAAAACTCGCGGAAGATGTCGTGAAACGCCTCCGATGCTTCCATCGAGGTCGGCCGCGAGACGAACGTCGTGGTAGGGGGGCGCATGTCGTCGATGCGGTCGTGAGGGCGGCGATCGCGGTGAGGTGCGCCGGCGTATGTGCAAAGCCGTCGAAGAAGGAGCGTGGCAGTCTGCTGGATGGGGCCGTCGCGGTCCTCGCACTTCGGACTGGCGGGATTCCGTTCAGTACTCGGTCTGGAGCCCCGCTCGGACAGCGGCGGAGAACGCGTCGTAGCCGCTCTTGTTCAAATGCAGCCGGTCGTCCCCGAAGAGCCTCTCATCGATGGTCCCGTCGGGCATGAGCAGCGCCGGTGCGGTATCGATGAAGACGAAATCTCCCGTGCGCTCTGCGTGAGCAGCCAGCATTCGATTGGCGGCTTGAATCTCCGGTCGGACGCCCGCTCGAGACGGTGTTTCGGTGATGGCGACGTAGTAGATCCTGACGTCGGGAAGCTTCGCGCGCGCCATGGTGATGTATTCATCGATCAGCGCTACGGTCTGTCGCGCGGTCTTGGTGTACAGCGGGAGCCCGCTGATGTCGTTCGAACCGATGTACAAGACGAGAACGCGCGGGCAGAAAGGCATGATCATGCGTTCGAAGTGCGCGAGGTGATCGCCGACCTTTGTGCCGCCGATCCCGATGTTCGTCGTCGCCAGTGGAGCAAGGTCTTCGTCGGACGTGGTCCAGTACTCGAAGAATGAGCTGCCGCTGAGGAGGGTGCCGCCTTGTGGGTACCCGTCGACGAAACGCTTTTCGATCGCCTTCACCTGGGCCTCGTACTGCTTCGGCGCGTCACGTCCGATGCGCCAGAGCAGCGCGAAACCGCTGATGGTGCATAGGCCGATGAGCGTGCCGAGCAGACTCAGCGTGCGTGCGAAGAGATGGCGCTTCGTGCGGGGTGTGCGTGACAGCATGATCGTTCCTCGAGTCCCTGCAGTGATGAATCCTGAGCTCAGGAGAAGGCTGGGGCGTGCAGATGCCGATCGTCCCTCGGCAGCATCACGTCCGATGCTCCGAGATGATCGATGTCCACGCGGATTCGATTCGGCATCATGCGCGCGGCGGGGCCGTCGATTCGCGTTGGACCAGCGAGACGATGTCGTCGGGCTCAGAGATCGAATCGTCACCTTCGACGGCGGCCAGGACCGTCTGCACCAACAGGACGCCGAGCGCCTCGTGATCCTGCCGGATGGAACTCAACGACGGCAGGAGCATCTCCGCAATCGGTGCGTCGTCATGACCGATGATGGACAGATCCTTCGGTACGTCGATCCCCGCCACGAGCGCCGCACGCAGTACGCGGGCCGCGACCTCGTCATTGAAAGCGACGATCCCGGTGCACCCCGCCTTCCGCCATTCGCGCAGCGCTTCGGCGGGATCGCCCGCGATGACCTTCAGTTCGACGCCGAGAGAAATCGCTGTTTCGTGCGCCTCGGCAAGGCGCTCCTTCTGGAGGTCCTGGAGGCGGGGGTCGGGAGTCGTCGCATATCCCAGGCGTCGGTGCCCGAGGCTCACCAGGTGCTGAACCTGCAATGCGGGCCCGCGACTGTGCGGCTGATGCTCGCTGACGGCGTCGCCGATACTCGAGCTCCCCACGATGTGGCGCACACCGCTGGCCCGCATCGATGTCATCATCGCCTCGGAGAACGGTGCCATACCCACGACGACATCCGGATTCAGCGCCTCCCACAGCGGGCGGCGAGTGGAGTTCGTCGGGGTGTGCGTGACCAGGGTGTAACCGGCCTGATCCAGCAGCATGGCGGCGGTCTCGATATTGCGCTGCATGTTGTGCTCCATCGGCCAGTCCGGCAGCACCATCAGCACGATCATCGTCCTACCGCGCGCGAGATGGCGCGCCGCCTCGTTGGGGCGGTAGCCGAGGCGCTCAGCGGCGGCAACAACGCGCTGCTGGGTCTCGGCGGATATCGTCTGACCCGGAGTGCGGTTGAGGACGAATCCAACAGTGGCGCGCGATACCCCCGCCTCGCGCGCCACGTCGCTGCTGGTGACTCGGCGGACCGCAGTAGAAGTGACACGAGGCATGCGGCAAGCCTACAGCTCGCGCGCGCTAGTTGCCGCGAGGGCAACGCAGGGCGAATTGCTGGAGACGTCTCGGCTCAGACACCCCGGGCAGATCGCGAGGCGCGTCACCCGCAACGCACCTCGGTATCCTCACGACATGAGCGGACAGGAAGCCCGCGATCGGGCGACAGTCGACCGCCGACGGGAACGCCGTCCGTGCGGGAACGCGCTGGCCGGGAACGCACTGGCCGGGACACGGACGCCGGCCCTCGACGTCAGCGGTTCCGCACCGGCCTCGTCTCGTCCGGCTCATCGTGCGGGTCGGCTGCCGGGTCGGAGCGCCCAGCGACCCTGCGCAGCCGGGCGGCGCCGATGAAGCCGCACAGGAGGAACACCGCGGCGATGACGAGCGCCCAGCGCGTCGCATCCGCGAAGCCGCTGGAGAGGGCCTGGACGACCGTGGTGGTGTGGTCGCCGAACGGACTCGCGGAGCCCTGAGCGCGCAGCTGGGTGATCATGGTGCCCGCGGACTCGCGGGTCGAGTCGGCGAGACGGTCGGCCTGAGCGCCGGTGACGCCGGCGGCGTCGAGGGCTGCGGGCAGAGTGAGCGCGAGGGAGACCGACAGCGCGGCTCCGGCGAACGCGGTGCCAAGGGCGGATCCGACCTGGCGGACGGTGCTCTGCGTGGCGGATCCCTGGCCGGAGATGCCGACGGGGACGTCGCGCAGAACGGTGCCCGTCAGCTGCGCCGAGGCGAGGCCGAGCCCGAGTCCGTAGACCACGAGCGGGATCGCGAGCAGCCAGCCCGGGCTGTCGGGGCGGAGCAGGAGGGCGAGGGCGAGGGTGCCCGCGACCTCCAGGCCGAGGCCGATGAGCACCGTGCCCGGGGAGCCGAACCGGGCGGCCAGGTGCCGGGCCGAGGCTCCGGACAGGAACGCGCCGACGGCCATCGCGGCCAGCACGAGCCCCGCGCCCATGACGTCGAGGCCGAGCGCGTTGATGAGGAACAGCGGCAGTACGAAGATGATGGCGAACTCTCCGATGGCGACCATCGCCGCGGTGAGGTTGCCCCAGGAGAACGTCGAGAACGAGAACAGGCCGAGGTCGAGCAGCGCCTCCCGCTGCACCTTCTCCCGGTGCCGCTCCCAGATCACGAACAGCACCAGCGCGACGACGGCGACCGCCAGGGCGATCGGCACGGCCGAGACCGGTGCATCCGCGGGCCAGACCCAGCCGAACACGGTCAGCTTTCCCTTCGGCGTCCACCAGCCCAGATCCGGGCCTTCGATGACCGCGAAGACCAGGGCGCCGAAACCGATGGCGCTGAGCAGGGCGCCGTCCACATCGACACCGGGGCGCGTCTTCACCCCGCGCGTCTCGGGGACGATGAACAGCGCGGCGGCGAACAGGATCACGCCGATCGGCAGATTCACGAGGAAGATCCAGTGCCAGCTCGCCCACTGCGTGAGCGCGCCCCCGGCCAGGGGCCCGACGGCGGCGGCCCCGGAGATGACCGCGCCCCAGACGCCGAACGCCGCGGCCCGGTACCGGCCGCGGAACATCGCGTTCACGGTGGAGAGCGTGGACGGCATGATCAGCGCGGCCCCGACCGCCTGGACAGCGCGGGCGGCGATCAGCGGCCCGGCCGCCGTGGACACGGCCGCGAGCAGGCTGCCGCCCATGAAGACCACGAGCCCCGCGAGGAACAGGCGCTTGCGACCCCAGCGGTCGGCGAGGCTCCCGGTCGACAGCAGGAGCGCGGCGAGCACCACCGCGTACAGGCTGTTGACCCACTGCGCATCCGTGAGGTTCAGGTGCAGGTCGCCGACGATCGCGGGGAGGGCGACGCCGACGATCGTGCCGTCCAGGACGATCAGCCCGAGGCCGACCGACAGCACCCCCAGGCTCCACCACTCCCGCCGCCCGGGGGCGGCGACCGCACGCGGGTTCTCGCTCATGTCCTGCTCCTGTCTCGCTGTCGGGTGGGATGGCGCAGGATGTCGAACAGCGCCCGAAGGGTGAGGATGCCGGCGGCAACCAGGAAGAGGTATCCGAACACCTGGAACAGGGTGAGGGTCGTCGTCAGCTGCGGCCCGGCGGCGCTGGTGAGCAGCATCGCCGCCATGATCCCGAAGATGCCGGCGAGGAACGTGACCACGGCCAGGCTGAGGAGCTCGCGCAGGAAATCCCGGTCGCGAGGGTCGGCGAACACGCGCATGTTCATCCCGAACCGGCCGTCGGCCAGGGTGCCCGTGATCCGGTCCACCCGCTGCGGAAGGCGCTTGAGGATCGGCAGGGCGGAGAGCAGCTCGCCGCTCACCGCCGTCGCGATCGAGGTGGGTCTCGTCGCCTCCGTGATGCGGGCCTGCGCATACTGCCCGGCCTCGCCGACGAAGTCGAAGCCGGGGTCGAGGATCATCAGGGATCCCTCGACGGTCGCGATGGCGCGGAACGGGACGGTGAGCTCGGCCGGCACTGTGAGGCCGTGGTCGGCCAGGATCGCGACGACATCTGCGAACATGGAGGCATCGAGCCGGGCGCCCGGCCCGAGCCGCCGGGCCATGAAGGCGGCGACGGCACGCCGCAGGCCGTTCTCGTCCGCGACGTCGGCGAGGTCGACGAACGCGAACAGCGCGGCGGTGAACGCGCCTGCGTCTCGGCGGGCGAAGGCGAGAAGGACCTCCCCGAGGCGGGCGCGGGTATCGGAGTCGATGCGCCCGATGGATCCGAAGTCCAGAAGCACGAGCGCGCCCCGGTCGTCGATGATGATGTTCCCGGGATGCAGGTCGGAGTGGAACACTCCGGCGTCCATGATCTGCGCGAGGATCGCCGCGAGCAGCCGGCGGGCGAGCGCCCGACGGTTCTCGGGATCGATCGAGACCAGCGCGCCCCGGTCGCTCAGGGTGGAGCCGCTGATCCGTTCCATGACGAGCAGGGCTTCGGTGCTGAGCTCGGGGTGGTGACGGGGAATGCGCACCCGCGCCTGTTCCGGCAGCTGCTGCTGGACTTCGGCGAGGGCGACGATGTTCGCCGCCTCGAGCCCGTAGTCGAGCTCATCCCGCAGGCTCTCCGTGAGACTGGCGACGAGCTGTTCGACGCCGAAGCGCGCGGCCTCTTCGCTCGAGCGGGCGAGGCGGCGGGCCAGACGCTCGGCGATGTCGATGTCGCGCTCGACCATCGGCACGATCCCGGGCCGGCGCACCTTCACCGCGACCTGCTCGCCGGTCGGCAGCGACGCCGCGTGGACCTGACCGATCGACGCCGCCGCGAACGGCTCCTCCGCGAAGGAGGCGAAGACCTCCGCATGCGGCCTCCCCAGCGCTCGGGTCAGCGCGGGCTCGATCTCCGGCCACGGCACGGGCGGCACCTGCTGCTGCAGCGCGCCGAGCGCGTCGATGAACTCCGGCGCCAGCACATCGGGACGCGTGGACAGCAGCTGGCCCATCTTCACGAACGCGCCGCCGGCTTCCTCCAGCGCGGATTTCAGGGCGGCGGCCTGTTGCCGGCGCTCAGCCCGGCGCTGATCGTTCTGGGCGTCGCCCAGCTTCAGCGCGAACAGCCGGTGCCGCGCGATGATGCGCAGCAGCTGCAGATAGCGCCGGTTGCGGTCGAAGGACTGCCGCAGGAGCGGACCCCACTGATCCGGCCGCGGCAGCGTGCCCTGGGGGACGACGAGCTCGGCGACCACCAGCACGGCGATCGCGACCAGGATGATGATGCCGAACAGCACCGGGATCATCGCGGGGGTGTAGTCGGCCGCGCGCCAGACGAACTGGGACTCGAACCCGACCCCGGCGCCCAGCCCGACGGCGCCGGCCAGGATGACCCGGCCGGCGCTGATGCGGACACCGAGGAGCCGGCGCGACAGCGCACCCAGCAGGAGCATCAGCAGCACGGTGCCGCCGGACATGAGCAGCACGTCGAGCACGATGGCTGCGAGATTCACGATGACCTCCTGAGGGGTGGGTGCTTCAGGCTTCTCCGGATCCGGATCCGGATCCGGATCCGGATCCGATCCCGTGCGGTGCGGCGCGCAGGGCACCGGCACCGCACCGCACGGGACCGGTGACGATCACTGCTGCGATGAGCCTAGGACCGACATCTCCGTGCGCGCGTCCTCCCGCGCCGCCGGCTGCGGGGCCCGGTGCGGTCGTCCCGGCCACCAGATCCGGTCGCCGGCGAGGGCGAAGATCGCGGGCACGATGACCGTGCGCACCACGAGGGTGTCCACGATCACGCCGACCCCGACGATGAGCCCGAGCTGGCCGAGGGTGACCAGGGGCAGCACGCCGAGCGCGGCGAACACCGCCGCCAGCACGATGCCGGCGCTCGTGATCACACCGCCCGTGTGGGCGATCGCCTCGACCATGCCGGCCCTGGTGCCGCGTTCAGCGGCCTCGGCGCGGGCGCGGTGCACCAGGAAGATCGTGTAGTCGATGCCGAGGGCCACGAGGAAGAGGAACGCCAGCAGCGGCACCTGCAGGTCGAGGGCGTGCTGCCCGAACAGCACCCGGCTGAGCCACGCGCCGGCGCCGATCGCGGCGACCGCGCTGGCGAGGTTCACCAGGAGCAGCAGCACGGGCGCGACGATCGAGCGCAGCAGGATCAGCAGCACGATGAAGCTGACCAGCAGCACCAGCGGCGCGATGAGCAGCAGATCCCGCTGATTGCCGTCACGGGCGTCGAGATCGGTCGCGACGGCGCCGCCCACCAGGGCGTGCGCGTCGGGCACGGCGTGCACCGCGTCGCGCAGCGCGGTGATCTGGTTCAGGCTCTTCTCGGAGCTGGGGGCGTAGTCGCTGGTCACCATGATCTTGGTGAGGTCGCCGTCGGCGGTGGTGCCGACCGGCTGCACCCGCACGACGCCCTCCACGTCCTTCGCCGCGGTGACGACCCGGTCGGCCTGCGCGCTGTCGGTGACGATGAGGATCGGCTGCGCCTCCCCGGGCGGGAAGTGCGCGGAGAGCACCTCGAGCCCGGCCGCGGACTCGGACTGCACCCGGAACTTCTCGAGCTGGTCGAGCCCGACCGAGGTGCCGAAGAGACCGGCCGCCATCACCGCGAGCAGCGCCAGGCCTGCGAGCAGGCTCACGACCGGACGCCGCACCACCCGCGACGCGATCGCACGCCAGGCTCGGCCCTGCCGGCGCACGTCGCCGGGACGCGGCACGAACGGCCAGAACACCCTGCGGCCGCACACCGCGAGCAGCGGGGGCAGCAGGAACAGCACCGAGGCCAGGGCGATCAGCAGCCCGATCGCGCTCGAGACGCCGAGCCCGTGCGTGCCGGGGATGACCGCGAGCACGAGCGTCAGCAGCGCCAGCACGACGGTCACGTTGGACGCGATGATCGCGGGCGCCGTCTTGCGCCACGCGGTGCTGAGGGCCCGCCGGTGGTCGTCTGTGGTCTGCAG
Source organism: Actinomycetota bacterium (assembly GCA_018268515.1). Lineage (GTDB taxonomy): Bacteria > Actinomycetota > Actinomycetes > Actinomycetales > Microbacteriaceae > Microbacterium. The sequence goes on along the minus strand of JAFDWK010000018.1, from coordinate 76,238 downwards.
CTCCTCGCGGTAGCGGGAGATGAGCAGCAGCGCATAGTTCGTGCCCGCACCGAACACGAGCACGCTGATGATGCCGGAGTCGAACTGCAGCCCCCACGCGGCTCCGGCGGCGGCGGTCATCCGTCCGGCCAGACCGTCGGCGAGTGCGACCACGACGAGCGGGATCAGCCACAGGATCGGCGAGCGGTAGGTCGCGATCAGCAGGACCGCGACGATGAGGATCGTGACGATCAGCAGGGTGAAGTCGGCACCCTCGAACGAGGAGGCGACGTCGGCGCCGAACGCGGGCCCGCCGGTGACCTGCAGGGTCAGGCCGGTCGGCGTGTGCGCGGCGACGTCCGCGCGCAACGCGGCGATGGTCTTCGCATTCTCGGCGTTCGCGTCCGACGCGATGATCGGAGTGACGATCACCGCGGCCTTCTTGTCATCGCTCAGCATCGGCCCGGACGGATCCGCTGCCGCGCGGTCGCCGAGCACGGGGACGAGATCCTTCAGGCGAGTCACATCGGCATCGGACAGCGCCGCGCCGTCCGCACGCGAGGCGACGACGAGCACCGATTGCCGATCCGCGTTCGGGAAGGATTTCAGGATCTCGCCGACCTGCGTCGACTCGGAGGCGGCCGGGGCCTGGGCATTGCCGCCCGGCGCCTTGGCCGAGCCGAAGGCCCCGAACAGGAGGGTCATGAGGATGAGGACGAGTCCGAGCGAGACCCACGCACCGCGGCGCGAGGTCAGGGCATCGGACAAGCGCGAGCGCGCGACGGAATCTGCCATGCCTCCAGTCCACCGGGCGGCGGCGTCCGCGACATCGTGAACAAGGTTGAGCTTCGGCTCCACCGAAAGGATGACATGGCCGTCGGGATCGCCGCCGGCGGGGCGGCCGCGGTGCTCGCGTCGAGGGCGCAGCGGATCAGATCCGGACGAGTCGGATCAGATCCGGACGAGCCCGAGCGCGCTGACCGGCACCACCCGTCCGGTGTCCAGGCGGTACTGGCAGCCGACGAGGCTCACGGAGCCATCGGCCACGGCAGCGGCGATCGCCTCCGACCGGCGTGCGAGTTCGCCGATCATCGCCTGGACGTGACGGCGTCCGGCAGCGTCCGCGTCGATGAGGGCGGGATCGATCCGGGCCTCATCGCGGGAGGATCCGTACCACTCCTGCTCGACCGCGGGCTCGATGCGGGTGAGCGCATTCGCGATGGACGGCGTGGTGGGAAGTTCGGGGTCGGCGCTGTGCGCGATGGTCGCCGCGACCGCGCCGCACGAGGTGTGCGCCTTCACCACGATCAGCGGCACCTGCAGCTCGACGACGGCGAACTCCATGGTCGCGATGACCGTGTCGTCGACGATCTGCCCGATGTTGCGCGCCACGAAGAGGTCGCCGAGACCGCAGTCGAAGACCACCTCGGCCGGAACCCGCGAGTCGGAGCAGCCCAGCACGGCGGCCGTGGGCGTCTGGCGGGTCTCGATCTCGCTGCGCCGATCCGGCGACTGTCGGGGATGCTGCAGCCGGCCGGTGAGGAATCGCTGGTTTCCCTGTACGAGTGCGTCCCAGGCGCCCTGCGCGCTCAGCCGATCTGCCGACATATGTCCCTCTTCTCGAGTTCTTGAACCGTGGCCGCCGAAGCGGCCCCGGGAACGACGGTACTCCTGCCGAGCCGGGGCTCCGTCCGTGTGTCGGGCGGGCCGACGTGAGCGGCACGGTCCGAGCACCCGAGCACCCGAGCACCCGAGCACCCCGGCGCGGACGCAACGCACGACAGGGGCGGCCGGCGGTCTGATCCGCCCCGCCCCTGTCGGGCGGACGTGCTCCGATCGATTACTGCGCCGGCGGCATCAGCACCGCGTCGATGAGGTAGACCGTGGCGTTGGCCGTGTGCACGCCGCCGCAGATCACCTTCGCGTCACCGACCATCAGGTTGTCGCCGCTGCCGGTCACGGTGAGGTCGGCGCCTTCCACGGTCTTGTGCGTGCCGGCGATCTTGGACGGATCGGTCTGGCCCGCGACGACGTGGTAGGTCAGGATCGAGGTGAGCGTCTTGGAGTCGGTCTTCAGCCCGTCGATGGTCGAGGCGGGGATCTTCGCGAACGCGTCGTCGACGGTGGCGAACACGGTGAACTCGCTGCCGTCGAGCGTGTTGACCAGGTTGACGTCGGGGCTGAGCTTGCCGCTCACGGCTGCCATGAGGGTCTTGATCATGGGGTCGTTGGAGGCCGCGACCGCGAGCGGGTCCTGCGACATGCCCTGGATCGAACCGGCGCCGTCGGGGACGGCCTTCGCGTAGGCCGCGCATCCCGGGCCGATCAGATCGGCGGACGGATCCATGGTGGCCGGCGCAGTGCTGGACGCGCCGGAGGACGGAGCGGACGAGGACGACGGCGACGTGGAGCCGGATCCCATCGAGCAGCCCGACAGGACGAGCAACCCCGCGAAGCCGAGGGAGACGGCCGCCGCGACCTTCTTCTTGGTGCTGAACATCTTCTACCTCCGCTGATTCGCGTCGCGGCCTTCCCGCGGCGTCGACGGTTCTTCGGAGTCGTGCGCCGTTCGGATCGGAACCGGATCCGACGGCCCGGAGAGCAATCCGTTCCGGCGTCTCATCCGAACCATTCGCGACGGAAGGCGGCACCATGGATCTGGTCATCATCGGCGTTCTCGGAGGACTCATCACCGGGATCTCTCCGTGCATCCTGCCGGTGCTCCCGGTCATCTTCCTCACCGCCGGTGCCCCGAGCGCAGGGTCCGCGGGCGGGGACGGCGATCCCATCCCCGCGCGGCGCTGCCGCCCCTGCCTCGTGCTCGCCGGCCTCGTGCTGAGCTTCTCGATCGTGACGCTCCTCGGGTCGCTGCTGCTGGGGCTGCGGCATCTGCCGCAGGAGGTGATCCGCTGGGCCGGGATCGTCGTGCTGGTCCTGCTGCGCGCTGGCCTTATCGTGCCGCGGCTGGAACAGCTGCTCGAGAAGCCGTTCCAGTGGTTCCCGCGCAAGCAGGTCGAGAACCGCGGCAGCGGTTTCGGCGTCGGCCTGGCCCTGAGTGCGGTGTTCGTGCCCTATGCGGGACCGGTCCTGGCGGCGATCATCGTGGCGGGCGCGACCGGGCGGATCGGGCTGGAACGGTGCTGCTGACGCTCTCGTTCGCCGTTGGGGGTGGCCGTGCCAATGCTGGTGTTCGCCCTTGCCGGCCGCGGGGTGTTCCAGCGGATCCGGGCCTTCCGGTCCCGGGAGCGCGGGCTGCGGATCACCACGGGCGTCGCGATGATCGCCCTCGCCGTCGGCCTGGTCTTCAACCCGCCGCAGGGGCTGCGGGGGCTGCTGTCGGACTACACCGCCGGCTTCGAGCAGGGGCTGGTGTACTCGCCGCAGGCGGATCGCTTGGGGTCGGGAGCTCGTGACCGACGAGAACTGCGCGCGTCCTCACGCACGGAGCATGCCGGACGTGAGGACGCGACTCTCGTCTTCTAATGTCGGAGGACTGCTCCGATGGTTGGTGTTCCCGTCGGGAGTGCGGCGCCGTAGAAGTCGATTCCGCCGTTGTTGGCGAGTATCGTGCCCGCTCCGATTGCCGGCGATGATGTCCCGACCGAGAAGCTCGGGGAGGTGGGCATCGAGGCCCCGGGGAGGGGGCTGGGGATGCTCAGGCTCGGATTGCTGGTCAGGCTGTGCTGATCCTGCCCGGTGGCGCACCGATATGCATTCAGCGTGGAGTAGCTGGTTCCGTTGTAGACATACCCGAGCGATCCGCTCGAGGCGTAGAAAAGGTTGTTGTCGCTGGTCGCGTCCGCGGTGGTGGTGGAGACGGGGGTGCCGCCCGCCCTGCGGAAGATCAGGTTATTCCGGATCTCGTTCGGTCGGGTTCCGGAGAACGGCGATTGCAATCTGATCCCGAGGCTGCCGTGCGTGTTGTAGAGCGTGTTGTTGTAGATCTGCAGGCCGTCGACCGAGCCGGTGGGATATGGTCGACTGACCATGATGTCGGGTGCCGTACTGTACTGCGCACCGTTGTTCGCGAAGACGTTGTAACGCACGACCGTGGTCTCGCTCACGCCGTAACCGTCGATGAGCGAGAAGCCGTAGTTCGCGTTGTCGTGCAGGTAGTTGTACTCGATGAGGTTGTTGCTGGTACGCGTGTCGGCGTCGAGACCGGATCCGTCATTGCCCGAGTAGCCGACGCGGTTGCCGTAGGCGTTGTTGTGCGATGCCGTCACCCCGTCGGTGTCGGCCCACCACGCACCCTCGCCATTCATGCCCGTGGGGTTCGTGGGGTTCGAACCGTTGCCCGAGCCGTTGCTGTACAGCGCGTTGCCGTCAATGAGGACGTTCGAGGCGCCGAACACCTGAAGTCCGCACGCGTCATTGTCGTACAGGTGCGAGTTGGTGACCTTCACGTTCGTGACGCCGTCGATGGGCGCCCAGACGCTGTTCGTGCCGGTACCGCCGGGGATGTTCATGTGGCAGTTGGGCGCGTTCTGGCCGTCATACCCGTTGCTGGAGGGATCCCATGCCGCCATGAAGTAGTACCCGATCTGGATGCCGGCTTCGTGGTTGTTGAAGGCGTAGACGTCGTCGATGGTGATGTTGTCGAGGGTGGCTCGTTTCAGTGCACGGGGTGACGGCGATGCCGCCCGATCCGGTGACCCACTGATTGAATGAAGGGTGGAACGCGTTGTCGTTGACCCCCAGGTGCTGCAGGACGATGCCTTGGGAGGTGGAGTTCGGCACGGTCGCGGAGACGAAGATGTTCTGGAAGTAGCCGCCGGTGAACTGGAGGTTCTACACGGTGACGTAGCTCTGGTCGGTGAGCTGGAGAGCGGGCCCTGCCGCCTCGGTGCCCGGTGCCTGAACGGTGGGCCAGTTGCCTCCGCCGTAGTGGTCGATCACGATCGGTGCCAACGATGGTGAGCAAGCGAGGTTTCAGGTTCATCGTCGTACCCCTTCATGCTCGCCACGGTGCGAGCGTCGAATGTAGAGTACGTGCGCTTGTGCCTAGTAGGCAAGAAGTGTTCTCTTACCTGGTTCGCTCTTCGAGCAGTTCGGCTTCGATCTGCGCCCAGCGAGACTCGGTTGCCAGGCCGACCGCGCCGAACACGATGCAGTCGCTCCCGAGAGATGACAGGAGCACCTGCGGCGCCCTGTCCCCGAGCGGGGACAGGGCGCGTTCCAGGGCGTTGCGTGCGACGGAGTCCGCGCGGCAGATGTCGCCGCCGAGCACGACGCATTCGGGATTCACCGTGAGGATCATCGCGAGAATGCCGGGTGCCGAATCCTGTATGAAGCGCTCGACCAGGGCAACAGCCCAGGGGGCTCCCGCACTCGCGCCGCGAAACACGTCCGAGACCGGGATGTCGCGATCTCTGGCAGCCGCGAGCAGAGGCAGATGCGAGGTGTGCCAGCCGAACAAGTCGATGACGCCGAGTTCCGCGGCCATGCCGGAATGTCCGGCATGCAGGCGCCCGCCGATGATCAACCCCGCCCCCATGGCGACGTTCGCGTGCAGCCCGATCATGTCGAGGACGCCCGTGCCGGCAAGCTGGCCGAACTCGCCGAGGGCGGCCAGGTCGGCGTCGTTGCACACTCGCACTTCGCACCCGAGATCCTCCGCCAACGCAGGGAAGTAGCCAGCGGCAGACAGCTCGAGGATCGTCGGATTGGGCAGCACGCGCTGCTCCGGGGTGACCGATCCGATGACGCCGATGGTGGCTCCCACCACAGCGTCCGCGTCTTTTCCGGCGAGGGCGAGCAGTGACCGGACGGCGCTGGTGATCTGCGCGCGCCGAAGCACGTCGGCCTGCGGTGGCAGCTGTGCTCTGCTGACGATCTCGCCGTGAATGGTGGCGATGGCGATGTCGGTCGCCTCGATGCCGATGGCGGCGGCGACGACCAGGCCGGCGGTGTCAGCCAATGCGAAACGTCGGCTGGGCCTTCCGCCGCGCGTTGAAGGATCCTGCGGGATGCTGTCGACGACCAGCCCCCGATCGCTCAGCTCGCCGAGGACCAGCTTGACCGTGGGGCGGGACAGTCCGACGGCATCACTGATGCTGCGGATGCTCAGCCCGACGGGCTTGCGGCGCAGCGTGCGCAGTACCGCGACGCGGTTTCCTCCGCGGAGCTCCTGGAGGTCGCCGCCCACGCCCTGCTGTGGGATTGGCGGCTCGGGATGTGCAGCGATCATGTCTGCACCCTAGCGCGCCTGAAGGCTGCGGCGACCGCCATTAACCAAGTAGTAGTGAAGGAGTATTTGACTATTCCGCGCTTGTCTTGCATCATGAGCATCGACCTTGTGGCAGTCCGGCCACTTCGCAGCCAGCAAAGATGAGGGTCCATGTCGAAGTCGTTCAGCGGTGAAGCTTGCGCGGTGTCGGAGTTGCGCAAGATTCTGCCCTCCGACATGCTTTCCGTCGGGGTCGATGACGACTCGATCACTCCGAGCTTCGCCGGTGAGCGGGTGGCGGCACAGTTCGCGTATCGCGCGACATCCGCTCAGCCGTTCAACCGGATGGAATGCGATGTGCGCGTGCGCACCGACCTCCGGGACGTCCGCATCTATGACGTGCACCTCGTGCCGTGCGAGATGCCCGCATATCCCGACGCGGACGACCGCTATCTGCTGCACTCCGCGGGCATGATCCCGGACAGGCTCGAGCGGATCGAACCCGGGCGAGGGAGGGTGCGGTTCCTGCCCCACTACTGGCAGACGGTCTGGGTCGAGGCCACGATTCCTGCGGATGCGCCGGCGGGAGAGCTTGCGCTCGCGATCGAGTTCCTCGAACCGGATGGCAGTGTCCACGCCGCCGCGCAGCGCTCGTTCCTCGTCGAGGATTCGTTCCCGGGCAGCGGTCGCGCATTGGCGCACAGTGAGTGGGTGCACACCGACGTGCTGGCCGAGTACTACGGAGTCGTGATGTGGTCGGAGCAGCACTGGCGCCTCATCGAGAACTACGTCGCGCCGCTGAAGGGCTGGGGTGTCAACACGCTGCTGACACCCCTGCTCACGCCTTCCCTCGATGTCGATCCCGGACGCAACCGCTCGGCCTGCCAGTTGTTCGAGGTCGAGCAGCGCGTAGGCGGGTACCGGTTCGACTTCGCACGGCTGATGCGCTGGTTGGATATCGCGCGAAGGAGCGGAATCGAGACCGTCGAGTTCACGCCCCTGTTCCGACAGTGGTCGGTCGACGCCCCCTCCCTCGTGATGGCGGGAGATCGCGTGATCTTCGGAGGCGGCGTCTCTCGGCCGGGCGAGCTCGAGGAGTACGACGAGTTCCTGCGTCAGATGCTTCCTGCGCTGATGGACGTGCTGCGAGCGACGGGGTGGGAGCGAAGCGCGTTCCTGCATGTCGCGGACGAGCCGGACGAGCAGCATGCCGACGCTTACCGCAGCGCGGTGTCCATCGTCGAAGCGGCCACGGGCGGGGCGCTGCCGATCCGGGAGGCGACAGGCAGCGCCGCACTGATCAGGGATGGCATCGTCGCGCGTCCGATCGTCGGGCTCGAGGCGATCGACGAGGTCGCCGCCGAGTGGGCGTACATCAGCTGCGCCCACGGTCGGGACGTGCCCAACGTGTTTCTCGCCATGACCGGTATGCGCACGCGCATGCTCGGCGCCCTGCTCTTCCACGCCCGCGTTACGGGGCTCTTGCACTGGGGATACAACTTCTGGAAGTCGCAGTTCTCGCGGCGGATGATCGACCCGTTCCTCGTCACAGACGCAGACCGGGCCTTCCCCGCGGGCGACCCGTTCCTCGTCTACCCCGGGGCAGACGGCACGCCGATTCCGAGCATCCGCCTGCACTATCTCCGCCAGGCGGGCGACGACTACCGGCTGCTCACGGCTGCGGCCGAAGCCAGCTCGTTCGAACACGTCGACGCGCTGCTCGTGGCGGCGGCCGGGGGATCCTTGGGCTGGACCGACTATCCCGAGGACCCCGCGTTCTTCGAGCGGTTGCGGTCCATCGCAGCCCAGGCGGCCCAGCGGGTGATCGTATGAACAGGACCAGAGCACCATGGCTGTTCCTTGCACCGGCGATCGCTCTGTTCGCCCTCGTGTTCGTCATCCCCGTGGCCTACACCCTCATCCAGTCCTTCCTCACGGTGACGGCAAGCGGCGGGACGGGTTTCGGGGATGGTGAGAACATCGTCTCGTTCGCCGGCCTCGCCAACTACCTCAGTGCGTTCGGGGATGCCGGATTCCTCCAGTCCATCGTGCGCGTCGCAGTGCTGGGCCTCATTCAGGTGCCGATCATGCTGATCTTCGCGCTGGTGCTCGCGCTCGTGCTCGATGCCCGGCGAACGCTCGGCAAGCGCGGCTTCAGCCTGTTGTATTTTCTGCCGTACGCGATTCCGGGTGCAGTGGGCGCCATCATGTGGGCCTTTCTGGTGCAGCCCGAACTCTCACCGTTCACTCAGATCGGCGAGCAACTCGGCCTGCACATCGATCTCACAGCCGGATGGATCATCCCGTTCACGATCGGGAACATGCTCATCTGGGGCTTCACCGGTTACAACATGGTGATCTTCTCCGCCGCGCTGAAGGCGATCCCGACCGAGATCTATGAGGCAGCGCGCATCGATGGGGCAAGCTCGTGGCGGATCGCCTGGACGATCAAGGTGCCGATGATTCGGGCATCGCTCGTCATGACCACCGTCTTCGCCATCATCGGCACGATCCAGCTCTACACCGAGCCCACGGTACTGAAGAACAGTTCGCCGAATGTCGACCCGCAGTTCTCCCCACTGATGTCCATCTATGCCGCGGTGCAGGCCGGCGACTATTTCCAGGCCGCGGCCCGCTCGATCATCATCGCGATCATCGCGCTGGTGCTCTCGTTCGGATTCCTCGCGCTGCAGCGCAGAAAGGGAGCGGCCGACGTATGACTCCTTCGCGATTCGCCCTGTCGCGTGCGGGCATCCTCCTCATCACAGGTCTGGCGAGTCTCTACTTCATCATCCCGATCTGGTGGTTCGTCGTCGCTTCCACCAAGTCGTCAGGAGACCTTTTCAGTACGAACGGCCTGTGGTTCGCCGTGATGAACCTCGGCCCGAATCTGGCGCGGGTGTTCTCCGAGTCAGACGGCATCTTCCTGGTGTGGATGCGCAACAGCCTGTTCTACGGGATCGTCGGCGCGGGCGCCGGCACCCTCGTTTCGGCGATGGCCGGATACGCCCTCGCCCAGTACAGGTTCCGTGGCAGGGAGGCCGTCTTCAACGTCGTCCTGGGTAGCGTGCTGATCCCGACGCTGCTGCTGACGATCCCGCTGTATCTGGTGTTCTCCGCGATCGGTCTGATCAACACCGTCTTCGCGGTGCTGCTTCCGATCATCATCAATCCATTCGGCATCTACCTCGCGCGGATCTATGCGGTGTCGGTGCCGGATGAGGTCATCGAGGCCGCGCGGATCGACGGTGCCGGCGAGTTCCGGATCTTCTTCACCCTGGCGGCGCGCATCATGGCCCCGGCACTCGCCACGATCTTCCTGATCCTCTTCGTCGGGGTATGGTCCAACTTCTTCCTCCCGCAGATGATGCTCATCGACCCGCAGCTGCAGCCACTTGCCCTCGGCATCGTCGAGTGGCAGTCGCAGCTGATCTCGGGCGCGCAGATCCCCAGCAACATCGTCATCTGCGCCGCTCTTGTCTCCGTGCTTCCTCTTGTCGCCCTGTTCCTGGCGATGCAGAGGTTCCTACGCGCCGGACTGGCCGCAGGGTCCATCAAATAGCCCAGCTCGGGCAGAAATCAAAGGTGATTCCATGAACCGTACTCGCATCACCCGCTATGCGGCCGCCGCCGGTGTCGCCGTCGTGCTGGCATCAGGACTTGCCGCATGCTCGTCGCCGACGACAGCCGGCGGCAGCACCCCCGCTGCCGCGGGCGCGAAGGGGCCCGTGACGTTCTGGGGATGGGCCCCCGGCTATAAGGAGGCCGTCGCGATCTGGAACAAGGAGCATCCGGATGAGAAGGTCACGTACCAGCCGATCCAGCACTCCGACTACACCAAGATGCTCACCGCAGTGAAGGCCGGGAACGCGCCGTGTCTCGCGCAGATCGGCTATCAGGCGCTGCCGGACTTCGTGGTGCAGAAAGCAGTCGAGGACATCTCGAGCCAGATGGCATCGAAGAAATCCGAGTTCACCGGGGCCGGATGGTCCTCCGTCGCGATCGGAACGGGCGTGTACGGCGTGCCCGTCGACGCGGCCCCGTTCGCGATGATCTACAACAAAGAGCAGCTCGCGAAGTATGGCATCACAACCCCGCCCGCAACGTGGGAGGAGTATAAGGATGACGCGAAGAAGATCCATGACCAGGATCCGACCGTATCCCTGGGATATCTGAGCGACGACCCGACGTTCTGGGGCGGGCTGGCGCAGCAGGCCGGAGCGCGATGGTTCACGCTCAACAACGCGTCCTGGACCGTTTCCGTCAACGACGCGGCGACCAGGAAGCTGGGCGGCTTCTGGCAGTCGATGGTGGACGAACAGCTGATTCCGGTCCAGAAGAGCTACACGCCCGCGCTGTACAAGGAGATGGGTGAGGGCAAGATCCTCTCCGAGACATTCGGCATCTGGGACACTGCCGTCCTGCAGTCAAGCCTCCCGGCCGACCAAGCCGGCAAGTGGGCCGTGGCTCCCGGCCCGACGTGGGCGGGCAATCCGAAGGCCTCGGCGGATATGGGCGGATCGTCGACGGCCGTCCTGAAGGGCTGCGACAACAAGGGCACCGCAATCGACTTCGCCACCTGGATGAGCACGTCCAAGGACTCCTGGTCGCAGCTCATCAAGGTCGGCGGTCTGTGGCCCGCGAGCACCACGGGTCTGGCGAACCCCCTGATCTCCCAGCCCGTGGCATTCTTCGGAGACGAGAAGATCTACCAGCCCTTCGTCGACATCGCCAAGTCGTACGACTCGAACGGCTGGGTCTGGGGGCCGACGATGACCACCACCAACGGCGCGATCGCTGACGGGATGGGCGCGGTGACCTCGTCGAAGACCGTCAACGACGTGTTCGACACCGTGCAGTCGACGACCATCGATGCGCTCAAGTCGAAGGGCTTGACCGTCTCGAAGTGATCCGCACGCTTCGTGCCCGGTCCCGCGTGCGCTGGGGCCGGGCGCGAAGCCACTTCTGACCGACGAGGATCCGGGGGCTTCTTCGCCGGGCGGCGCCGAGAACATGCCAGTCCCGAGAAGGGCCCCGTCCCGCGTGTCGCGCCGGCCGACGTGACGTGCGCGCCGGTGCCGCTGAACCTGCGGGATCGTTCAGGAGGGCCGCAGGGGGACCGCAGGCAGCGGGCCTCAGTGCTGCCCGGCGAGGACCCGCTGCAGCGGCAGGTAGTGCTCGACGACCGCCCGGCGGTATGCCTCGACATCGCCGCGGCGCGCCGCGTCGAGCATGTCGCCGTGCGCCTTCGCGGTGAGCTGGATGTCGGCGGGAGTCGCGATGTCGAGCTGTGGCAGTACGGCCGTATGCACATCCCAGAAAGCACCGACGAGCTGCGCGAAGAGATGATTGCTGGTCGCCTCGAAGAGCTTCGTGTGGAAGGCGCGGTCCTCCTCGAGGAAAGACCTGCCCATGCGCGCGTTCTCCACCATCTGGTCGACGAGACCCGACAGTTCGGCGTGGTCGATGCGCTGCGCGGCCTCGACGACCTGCGGCGCCATCGCCAGATCCAGCGCGAGACGCACCTCGACGACCTCCCGGAGCGCCTGCAGCGAGCTGTCCGGAGACAGCACGCCGCGGAAGACCAGCGTCTCCACCATCGGATCCAGGGACATCTCGCCCACGTAGGTGCCGTGCCCGTGACGCACGTTGACGATGTCGAGCGTCGCGAGGGAGCGGATCGCCTCCCGCACCGAGGAGCGTGAGACGCCGAGGCTCTCGCACAGCTCCGCCTCTGTGGGCAGCAGATCACCGGGGTGCAGGCCGCGCGCGAGGATCAGCTGCTTGATCTGATCCGCGGTGGTCGAGCGGCGCATCCGGGATACGTACCCGTCGTTCATTCAGGGCCCTTTCACATAACGACTTCGACACGTCTCATTGTGCATGGCGAGCGTCTGTGTTTATATTACGTCAGACGTCAGATGTCCCGAAGGCGTCATCCTTCACACCTGGAGCACCGATGATCCACAACACCTCTCGCCGTCGAGCAGGTCGGCTCGCCGCCCTCGCGGCGGGTCTTGTCGTCGCAGCGATGGCGTTCGCCGGCTGCAGCGGCTCGGCCACTGCCCCCTCGTCCAGCGCGGCAAGCAAGGCCACCGATCCCAACGCCACGATCGAAGCGGGCATCTCGTACTCGCTGAGCGGCAGCTTCGATCCGATCCTCGCCTCGGGCGCGGTCACGGTCGCCGCGAACTGGCACATCTTCGAGGGCCTGGTCGATCTCGACCCGGTCACGAAGAAGCCGGTGCTCGGCCTCGCCGCCGCGATGCCGAAGAAGGTCGACGACACCACCTACGAGGTCTCGATCCGCAAGGGCGCGAAGTTCCAGAACGGCGACCCGGTCACGGCCGACGATGTCGTGTTCAGCTTCGAGCGCACCATGGACGCGAAGCAGTCCACGTTCTTCGCCAGCTTCGTCAGCTTCATCGCCTCGGTCACCAAGGTCGATGACAGCACCGTGCAGATCAAGACGAAGTACCCCTACTCGCTGTTCGACCAGCGCCTGGGCGTCGTGAAGATCGTCCCGAAGAAGCTCGTCGAGGCGAACGCCGCCGACTTCGGCGCGCACCCGATCGGATCCGGCCCGTACAAGCTCGAGTCCGCGGTGCCGAACGAGGCCGTGATCTTCAAGCGCTCGGCCGACTACAACGGCCCCCGCCCGGCGAAGGCCGCCGAGCTGAAGTGGGATCTGCTCTCCGACCCCGCCGCCCGGGTCACCGCGATGCAGTCCGGCACCATCCAGGCCATGGAGGACGTGCCCTACGCCGACGTGGACACGCTGAAGAACAGTGGCGTCGACGTCAAGACCGTGCAGTCGTTCGGTCTGCTCTTCATGATGTTCAACCAGAACGTCAAGCCGTTCGATGACGTGCGCGTGCGCCAGGCGTTCTTCTACGCCCTCGACATGAACAAGATCATCGAGACCGGCATGCTCGGCAACGCCACCGCAGCGACCTCGTTCCTGCCCGAGACCAACCCCGCGTACCACAAGGCGTCCACGGTCTACACGTACAAGCCGGAGAAGACCAAGGAGCTCCTCAAGGAGGCCGGCGTCAGCGACCTGAAGATCACGCTGCTGACCACCGACACCGGCTGGGTCAAGGACGTCGCGCCGCTCGTCAAGGAGTCGCTGGACAAGGCCGGCATCGCCACCACGCTCGACATCGGCCAGTCCGGTGCGCAGTACCAGAAGGTCGACGCGGGCAACTACCAGGTGATGCTCGCCCCCGGTGACCCGTCGGTCTTCGGCAACGACGCGGACCTGCTGATGAACTGGTGGTACGGCGACAACGTGTGGCCGTCGACCCGCATGCACTTCTCCGACAAGCCCGAGTACAAGCAGCTCACCGACCTGCTCGCCCAGGCGCAGCAGGAGAGCGGCGACGCACAGCAGAAGACGTGGAACAAGGCGTTCGACCTCCTCAGCGAGCAGGCCGCGCTGTACCCGCTGTTCCACCGCAAGCTGCCCACCGCCTGGAACAGCAGCAAGCTCGTCGGCTTCGAGCCGGTTCCCACGACGGGTCTGTCCTTCCTGGACGTCGGACTCGCGAAGAAGTAGCAGGACCACGCCGGGGCGGGCCGCAGCCCGCCCCGGCGCATGTCCACCCCCTCGCGAACACCCCGGAAGGAGGAGCCCATGTCCAACGTGCTCCGCCTCATCGGCCGCCGCCTGCTGCAGCTGCCGGTGATGATCCTGGGCATCACATTCCTCGTCTTCTTCGTGATGTCCTTCTCGAAAATCGATCCCGCGATGATCGCCCTCGGCGAGGGCGCCTCGCCCGCCGAGCGTGCGGCCTATCGCGCGGCGCACGGGCTCGATCAGCCCCTGTGGACGCAGTACCTGCGCTATCTCGGCGACCTGCTGCACGGCAACATGGGCACCTACTCGGCCCGGCAGCTCCCCGTGGGCGACGCGGTCGCCACCGCGTTCCCGATCACGATGCAGCTGACCTTCCTCGGCCTCATCATCGCCGTCATCTTCGCCGCACTGCTCGGCGTGGTCGCCGCCCTGTACCGGGACGGCTGGCCCGACCAGGTCATCCGCATCCTGTCGATGGCGTCCCTGTCGATGCCGTCCTTCTGGCTCGCGATCCTGCTCATCCAGGTGTTCACCCTGCAGCTGCACCTCGTGCCCGCCTCGGGCGACCTCCCCGGCATCTTCGAGGATCCGGCCGGCTGGTTCTCCCGCATGATCCTCCCGGCGATCGCCCTCGCCGTGCCCGTGATCGGCCAGCTCTCCCGCGTCGTGCGCACGGCCATGGTCGAGGAGCTCGATCGCGACTACGTGCGCACCGCGATCGGCGGCGGCGTGCCGCGCGGCGTGGTCGTCGCGCGCAACGTGCTGCGCAACGCACTGATCACCCCCATCACCGTGCTCGGCCTGCGCGTCGGCTACCTGATCGGCGGCGCGGTCGTGATCGAGGTCATCTTCGCCCTGCCCGGCATGGGAACCCTGATCCTCAACGGCATCACCAACAACGAACCCAATCTCGTCCAGGGAGTCACGCTCGTCGTCGCCCTCGCCTTCGTGGTGATCAACATCGTGGTCGACCTCCTCTACGTGCTCCTCAACCCTCGGATCCGGTCGGTGTGACATGCGACGCAAACTGACAGAACGACTCTCCACGCCGGGCCTGCGCCTGGGCGCCCTGCCGCTGCGCACGCTCATCCCGCTCGGCTTCATCGTGCTCGTGGCGCTCATCGCGATCCTCGCGCCGCTCATCGCCCCGCACGACCCGCTGGCCTCCGGCAAGCCCATCCAGCCGCCGAGCCTGGACAACCTCTTCGGCACGGACCGGCAGGGACGCGACATCCTGTCCCGGCTGATGTGGGGCGCCCGGTACTCGCTGGTCATCGGCATCGGCGCCACGGTCATCGCGCTGCTGGCGGCCGCGGTGCTCGGCGCCATCGCCGCGACCGCCAAGAACTGGGTCTCCGAGACGATCATGCGGATCCTCGACATCATCATGTCGTTCCCCGGGATCGCGCTCGCGGCCGTGTTCGTCGCCGTGTTCGGGCAGTCCCTGCCCGTGCTCGTGCTCACGATCGCCTTCCTCTACACCCCGCAGCTGACGCGCGTGGTGCGGGCGAACATCCTGGACCAGTACGGCGAGGACTACGTCGCGGCCGTGCGGGTCATGGGCGCGTCGACCTGGCGGATCATCGCCAAGCACGTGGTGCGCAACTGCGTGGCGCCCGTGCTCGTGTTCGCGACGATCCTCGTCGCCGACGCGATCGTGTTCGAGGCCTCGCTGTCGTTCCTGCAGGCCGGCGTCCCCGCGCCGAACCCCTCCTGGGGCAACGTGATCGCCGACGGCCGCCTGCTGGTGATGGCGGGCGCCTGGTGGGCGACCTTCTTCCCCGGTCTGCTGATCATGATCACCGTGCTCTGCCTGAACATCTTCGCCGAGGGCATGACCGACGCGATGATCACGCCGCGGGCGCGCAAGCTCACGCACGACGCGAGCAGCACCGAGGAGTCCACCCACGAGCTGGAGGAGTCGGAGGCGCGGCTGCCCGTCGGGGTGTCCACCGTCGCGATCGCCACCGGTGAGGCCGACGCCGCGGAGATCGAAGGGGTGGCCGACGTCACCGCCACTGTCGCCGTCGCCGCCGAGACCATCCCCCTGGCCGACCGGCTCGCGCAGCTGCGCGAGCACGAGCTCGCCCGCACCGACCGCCTGGTCTACACGGACGACGCCGCGCCGCTGCTGCAGGTCGAGGACCTGTGCATCTCGTTCCCGCGGCACGGCGACGTCGACGTGGTCGACCACGTCAGCTTCTCCGTGCGCCCGGGCGAGACCATGGCCCTGGTCGGCGAGTCCGGCTGCGGCAAGTCGATCACCTCGCTCGCGGTCATGGGGCTGCTGGACCCGAAGGCGGACATCCGCGGACGGATCCTGTTCGACGGCCAGGATCTGCTCACGATGACGTCCGCGGAGCGCAACGCGCTGCGCGGCAACGACATCGCGATGATCTACCAGGACGCGCTGAGCTCGCTGAACCCGGCCATGCTCATCCGCTCCCAGATGAAGCAGCTCACCTCCCGCGGCGGCACCCGCACGGCCGAGGAGCTGCTGGAACTGGTGGGGCTGGACCCCGAGCGCACGCTGGCGTCCTACCCGCACGAGCTCAGCGGCGGCCAGCGTCAGCGCGTTCTGATCGCGATGGCGCTCACCCGCAACCCGCGGCTGGTGATCGCGGACGAGCCGACGACGGCGCTCGACGTCACCGTGCAGAAGCAGGTGATCGAGCTGCTCAACCGCCTGCGCGAGGAGCTCGGCTTCGCGATGCTGTTCATCTCGCACGACCTCGCGCTCGTCGCAGAGCTCGCGCACAGCATCACGGTGATGTACGCCGGCCAGGTCGTGGAGCAGGCCCCCACCCGGGAGCTGCTCACCCAGCCCGTGCACGAGTACACCCGCGGCCTGCTCGGCGCGGTGCTCTCGATCGAGTCGGGATCCACCCGACTGCACCAGGTGCCGGGCGTCGTGCCCTCTCCGGCCGACTTCCCGGCCGGGGACCGGTTCGCGCCGCGCTCCTCGGATCCCGCGCGCTACGCGGGCGTGACGCCGGTGCGCCGGCGCGTCGCCGGCACCGACCACTACTACGCCGGGCATCCCGACGACGCCCCGGTCCAGCCCCTGGGAGGCCAGCGATGAGCGAGCCCGTCATCCAGCTCAAGGACGTGCACGTGCGCTACAAGGCGCGCACCTCCACGCTGTTCCGCCCGCAGTACTTCGACGCGCTCGACGGCGTCTCGATCTCGGTCGCCCGCGGCCGCACGCTCGGCATCGTCGGCGAATCCGGATCCGGCAAGTCGACCACCGCGAAGGTGCTGGTGGGCCTGGAGAAGCCCACCAGCGGCACGGTCGAGTTCGCCGGCGAGCCGGTGCGCTCGTTCAGCACCTCGGTGCGCCGCCGGCTGGGACGGATCCTGTCCGTCGTGTTCCAGGACCCGGCCACCGCGCTGAACGCGCGGATGACCGTGCACGACACGCTGCTGGATCCGATGCAGGTGCACCGGATCGGCGACCCGCGCAGCCGGGAGCGCCGCATCACCGAACTCGTCGGGCTCGTGGGCCTGCCGAAGTCGGTGCTGGGGGCCCTGCCCGGGCAGCTCTCCGGCGGCCAGCGCCAGCGCGTCGCCATCGCCCGGGCGCTCGCCCTGGATCCGCAGGTGATCATCGCCGACGAGCCGACCAGCGCGCTGGACGTCTCGGTGCGGGCGCAGATCCTGAACCTGCTCACCGACCTGAAGACGGAGCTGGGGCTCGGGATGGTGTTCATCTCGCACGACATCCAGACCGTGCGCTACCTCTCCGACGAGATCGCGGTCATGAACAAGGGGCGCATCGTCGAACTCGGCGACGCGGCCCAGGTGTTCGACGACCCCACCGATCCGTACACGCGCTCCCTGCTGGGCGCCGCCCCCTCACTCCTCGCCTGAACCCCCGACCGGAAGAAACACCACTCATGTCTGCTGACACCTCTGCCCCCGTGTTCCGCGGCGTCGTCCCGCCTGTGGCGACCCCGCTCCTGCCCTCCGGGGACGTGGACCTGGCGAGCCTGCGCCGCCTCGTCGACTACCTCATCGACGGCGGCGTCGACGGCCTGTTCGCGCTCGGTTCCACGGGCGAGACGGCCTACTTCACCGACGAGGTGCGCGTGCGGATCGCGGAGACCATCGTGGACGCCGCGGCCGGCCGGGTGCCGGTCATCGCGGGCGCCATCGAGCTCACCGCCGACCGCGTGATCGAGACCAGCCGCCGGCTCATCGCCGCCGGCGTGCAGGCCATCGTGACCACCGCGCCGCTGTACACCATCAACTCGCAGGTCGAGATCGCCGCGCACTTCCGTCGCATCGCCGCCGCGATCGACGTGCCGCTGTGGGCCTACGACGTGCCCGTGCGCGTGCACAAGAAGATCGCGCTGGAGACCCTGATGGATCTGGCCTCCGACGGCACGATCGCGGGCGTCAAGGACTCCTCCGGCGACGACGTGGGCTTCCGCCGCCTGGTCGCCGCGAACGAGGCCGCCGGCCACCCGCTGCAGCTGCTCACCGGCCACGAGGTGGTCGTCGACGCGATGGGCCTCGCCGGCGCCGACGGCGTCGTGCCCGGGCTCGGCAACGTCGAGATCGAGGGGTACGCGCGGCTCTGGGCGGCCGTCGAGGCCGGCGACTTCGCCACGGCCCGGGCCGAGCAGGAGCGCATCAACCGCCTGTTCGAGATCGTGTTCCAGGTGAGCGGGCTGTCCGGCGACGCCACCGGCGTCGGCGCGTTCAAGGAGGCCATGGCCCAGCGCGGGATCATCGACCACGCCACGATGGCGCAGACGGTCGAGCCGATCGGCGCCGACGCCCGCGCGGCGATCGGCCGGATCCTCGCCGCCCTCGGCCTGCAGGCGGAGACCGCGGCGTGAGCGACGCGGCGGTCCTCGCCGTCGACATCGGCGGCACCAAGACCGCCGCGGCCCTCATCGGCCGCACCGGCGAGATCCTCGCGTCCGCGAGCGCCCCGACCCCGGCACAGGCCGGGCCGGAGGCGATCGTCGACGGCGTGCTGGATCTCGCCGCCCGGGTCGCGGCGCACGGGCCGATGCCGTCGGCGGCCGGCATCGGCACCGCCGGCGTCGTGGACGTGGTCCGCGGCCGCATCATCTCCTCGACCGACTCGCTCGCGCGCTGGGCGGGCACGCCCGTGCGCGAGCTGGTCGCGGACGGACTCGCCGCGCGTCTCGGCGTGCGCCTGCCGGTGCACGTGCAGAACGACGTCGACGCCCACGCGAACGGCGAGCTGCGCTACGGCGCGGCCCGCGGCGCGGACAGCGCCCTGGTCATCGCGGTCGGCACCGGCATCGGCGGCGGCGTCGTGATCGACGGCGCCGTGCGCCGCGGTGCGCATCACGTCGCCGGGGAGATCGCGCACGTGCCGACCCCGGGCGCGGAGCACCTGCGCTGCCCCTGCGGGCGCCCCGGCCATCTCGAGGCCATCGGCTCCGGCGTGGGCCTGTACCGCCACTACGCGTGGCTCGGCGGCACGGCCGCGACGGACGGGCGCGGCGTCGCCGCCCTCGCCCAGGCCGGCGATCAGCTCGCCGCCCGCGCGGTGCACGACTCCGCCGCGGCGATCGCCCGCGGCATCGTCGCCGCGGTGACCGTGCTGGATCCGGCCGTGGTCGTCGTGACCGGAAGCGTCGCCGCGGCGGGGCCGCTGTGGTGGACCGCACTGCGGGAGACCTTCGCCGCGGAGGCGATCGACGTGCTGCAGTCCGTCCCCCTCGTCGCCGGCGAGCTCGGCGGCGACGCGGCGCTCCTCGGCTCCGCCGCATCGGCCTGGGACCTGGTCCGATCCGGGCCCGACTCCGGCACGGACAGCGCGCGCGGCGCGGACGGCACGGACAACGCGCGCGACGCGGACGACCGCGTTCCCGCACCACGCACCCCCGACACCGAAGGAGACGCACGATGACCGCAGCGCAGGAGATGCTCACACGCCTGGACGGCGGGCTCATCGTCTCGTGTCAGGCCTACCCCGGCGAGCCGATGCGCGACCCGCGCACCATGGTGCAGATCGCGCAGGCGGCGGTGATCGGCGGCGCCGCCGGGATCCGGCTGCAGGGGATCGCCGACATCCGGCTCGGATCCGAGACGCTGGACGTGCCGATCGTGGGCCTGTGGAAGGACGGCGACGCGGACGTCTTCATCACCCCGACCCTCGAGCACGCGATCGCGGTGGCCGAGGCGGGCGCCGACATCGTCGCGATCGACGGCACCCGGCGCGCCCGTCCCGACGGACGCACACTCGCCGAGACCGTCGCCGGCCTGCGCGCGGCGAGCACCGCGCTCATCATGGCCGACTGCGGATCGCTCGACGACGCGATCGCCGCGGAGCGGGCCGGCGTGGACTTCCTCGGCACCACGCTCTCCGGCTATTCGGGGGAGCGGCCCAAGAGCACCGGCCCCGATCTCGAACTGATCGCGGAGATCGCCGCCCGCTGCACGCTGCCGATCATCGCCGAGGGGCGCATCCACACCCCCGCGCACGCCGCCGCAGCCCACGCCGCCGGCGCCGCGGCCGTGTGCGTCGGCACCGCGATCACGCATCCGTCGAGCATCACCTCGTGGTTCGTCGCCGCGATCGCCGCCGGGGAGGGCGCATGAGCACCCCGGTGCTGGTGAGCGCCTACGCCGCCTCGCCCGCGCACCGCACCTGGGACCCGGCGCTCGAGGGGCAGCTGCTGCCGGCGCTCTGCGCGCTGCCGGACGTCGCGGGCCTCGAGGTGCCGTGGATCGACGGCCTGCACCCGCACGATGCGGACTGGTTCCTCGCGCACGTGCCCGCCGGGATCCGCCTCGCGCTCACTCCGCTGCCGTTCATCATGGGCCGCGTCGCCGCGGATCCGCGTTACGGCATCGCCTCGCCGGACCCCGACGGCCGCGCGGCCGCCCTCGCCGACCTGGCCCGGGTCGCCGCCGATGCCCGGCGGATCCGGGACGAGAGCCCGGCGGAGGTCGCCGTGATCGCCCTGCACACGGCGCCGCGCGGGGGCGGCGACGCCGCCGCGCTGACGCGCTCGCTCGACGAGCTCGGCGGGTGGGACTGGTGCGGGGCGCGGCTCGTGATCGAGCACTGCGACGCCCTGCGCCCGGGGCAGACCCCGGAGAAGGGCTTCCTCGCACTCGCCGACGAGATCGCCGCGATCGGGGCCGCCGCCGCGCCGGCCGGGATCTGGATGAACTGGGGGCGCTCCGCGATCGAGCTGCGCGACGCCGATGCCGTGACCGCGCAGATCCGCGAGGCCGCGCAGTCGGGGCTGCTCGACGGGCTGACCTTCTCCGGCGCTGCCACCGCAGACGGCCCGTACGGCGGCGCCTGGGTCGACGCGCACCCCCCGATCCGCTCGACCGACCCGTCCTCGCACTCGCTGCTGGACGACGAGCACGTGGCCGCCGCGCTCGAGGCCGCTCCCGGCGTGCCCTGGCTCGGGGTCAAGGTGAGCCGGCTGCCGTCCGACCGCACCGCGGCCGAGGTCGCCGCCACCGTGGGCCGCAACCTCGACGTGGTCCGCCGTGCCGCGGAACTCCTGCAGAGAGGAGACCACTGAGCCCGATCGCGCGCGCCGCCGGACGTCGCCCCCGCCCCGAACGCCCTCCTGCACCACACGAAAGGTCCCGGATGATCTCCCGTCACACTCCTCAGCGCCGAGGAGCCTCGCGCATCCGCCGCACCGCGGCCCGCGCGACGATCCCCGCGCTCGTCCTCGCCCTCACCGTCGGCACCGCCCTCCCGGCGGCGGCCGCAACGCCCGGCTACCTCGACGATCCGGCCGCGCAGCCGGGCTCGTACGGCGCCCAGAACCTCGCCGCAGACCGCACCGCGGCGAACTACTTCTACCGGATCCCCACGATCTCCCACCTCGGTGGCGGCGTGGTCGTCGCGGCCTGGGACGCCCGCCCCGGCAGCTCCGCCGACTCGCCGAACCCCAACTCGATCATCCAGCGACGCTCCACCGACAACGGCGCCACCTGGGGCCCGCTGCAGATCATCGCCGCCGGGCACCCCGGCGACGCCACGGGGCCTCGATACGGATACTCGGATCCCAGCTACGTGCTCGATCACGAGACCGGCCGCCTCTTCGCCTTCTTCGTGTATTCGAAGGACCAGGGCTTCGGCGGCAGCGCCTGGGGAAACGACGACGCCGACCGTCAGGTGATCAGCTCGGCGGTCATCTCCTCCGATGACCAGGGCGTGACCTGGAGCACGCCGCGGCTCATCACGAACGTCACCAAGACCGCGAACGGATCCGTCTCCGGCGGCACTTACGTCCCGGTCGCCGGCGACGTCAAGGGCGTGTTCGCGACCTCCGGAGACGGCATCCAGCTGCGCTACGGCGCGCACGCCGGACGGCTCATCCAGCAGTACGCGGGCGTCGTGAAGCAGGCCGACGGGTCCACCACCACGCAGGCCTACTCCGTCTACTCGGACGACCACGGCGCGACCTGGCACAAGGGCGCGAACGTCGGCACGAGCATGGACGAGAACAAGACGGTCGAGCTCTCCGACGGGCGCGTGCTGCTGAACTCGCGCGACAGCGCGAACGGGCACTACCGCAAGGTGGCGATCTCGACCGACGGCGGCGAGACCTACGGGCCGGTGTCGCAGGACCTGCAGCTGCCGGATCCGACCAACAATGCCGCGCTCATCGCGATGCACCCCGACGCGGCGCAGGGCAGCGCCGACGCCAAGAAGCTGCTGTTCGTCAACTCGAACAACGGCGCGGACGGCAGCCGGGTGAACGGTGCGGCGCGCGTCTCCTGCGATGACGGCAAGACCTGGCCGGGTCTGCGCACGATCGATCGCGGCTCCTTCGCCTACGCGAGCGCGACCGCGCTCGACGGCGGGCGCTTCGGGGTGCTGTGGGAGCGCGACTACACGAGCAACATGCAGCTGTCGACCTTCGACGAGGCATGGCTGAACTACGCGTGCGCGCCGCTGTCCGTGCCGGAGCAGCAGCTCACCCCCGGGGTCGCCGCGACGGTGCCGGTGACGGTGACCAACCAGGAGCAGACGGCGCTCTCCGGCGACGTGACGTTCTTCGCCCCGGACGGCTGGACCGTGACGTCCGCCCCGATCGCGGATCTCGCGCCCGGCGCCTCGACCACCGTGAACGTGAGCGTGACCGCGCCGGCGTCCGCCCAGGGCGCGCAGCGGGTGCAGGCGGCGTTCACCGCCGCCGACGGCCGGGTGAGCCAGTTCACCGCGACGCTCCGGCTGCCGCTGGCGGCGAACCTCGGGGCGACGCTCTCGGCGTCGCTGACCAGCCCGGCCCGCGATGTCACGACCAGCCCCTACCAGGTCGGCGACGTGCTGTCCTTCACCGTGCGCGTCGTCAGCACCGCGAACGTCGTCACCACGGTCACCCCGAAGGACGCCGACTTCACCAGCGGATTCCTGCCGACGGCGTGCCGGTGGCAGAACCTCGCCGCGCTCGGCGCGTACAACTGCACCACCCCGCGGCACACGGTGACCCAGGCCGACCTCGACCGCGGCTGGTACGCGCCGCAGTACAGCGTCACCGTGGCACCGCCGACCGATCCGGGCTCCGGCGTCGTGGTGGCGGGCACCGGTGCCGCCGTGGCGCTCAAGGATCACGTGCTGGCCGCCGGGATCACCGGGGCGCGCGCCGATGCCGGGCGCGACCTGGCCGCGCAGCCGTACGCGCTCGGCGAGCAGGTGCCGTACTCGTTCTCGGTCGAGAACAAGACCCCGATCACGACCACGGTCACCCCGGCCTCAGGGGCGTTCGCGCCGTTCGCCCCGCCCGGAGCCGGCAACTGCCGGTACCAGAACCTGACCGGCCTGGGCGGTTACGTCTGCGCGACCCCGCGGCACGCCGTCACCCAGGACGACCTGGATCGGGGCTTCTTCGACGCCGGCACCGGGTGGACGCTGTCCGCGGCAGGCCAGTCGGCGGCGGAGGTCACCGTGGCCGCGCCCGAGGTGGACGTGCTCGCCCGTGATCCGCGCCTGACCGGCACGGTCTCCGGCACCTGGAACGACGTGAACGGCGACGGCTTCGCCACCGTCGGCGACACCGTCGTGTTCACCACCACGCTGCAGAACACCGGCAACGTGCGGCTCGACGGCGTGACCGGCGGCGACCTCACCGACGCCACCCTCGCGGTCGGCGCCTCGGCGACGGCGCAGACCACGACCGTGGTGCTGACCGCCGCGGATATCGTGGCCGGCTCGGTCGCCGCTCCCACGCTCTCCGCCTCGGCGAAGAACGGCTCGCGCGACGTCGCGGCGACCGCATCCGGACCGGCCGTCGCCCTGCGCATCCCGAACGCCTGGGATGCCGGCACGGTCTACCACGCGGGTGACCGGGTGCTCTTCGACGGCCGCCAGTGGGTGGCCACGTGGTGGACCCGCGCACAGACCCCCGGCGACGTGCGCGGTCCGTGGCAGGAGTACGCCACCGACGCCGAGGGCGCCACCGTGTGGACGCCGTCGCGCATCTTCGACACCGGCGACGTGGTCCGCTACGACGGCGCGGGCTACACCGCCAAGTGGTGGACGCGCAATCAGGCGCCGGGACCCAAGAACGGTCCCTGGAAGCCGAACAGCTGACCCGCGCGGGGTTCCGCGACGCCCCGCCGGCGTCGCGGAACCCCGCACCCCCACCGGACCGGATCCGATCGCACCCGCAGGACCGGATCCGAACGAACGAAGGAGAACGATGATCGTCCACGTGCTGCCCGACCGCGATGCGGTGGGGGCGCTCGCCGCCCGGCTGATCGAGACCGAGCTGCTCGACCAGGCCGAACCCGTGCTGGGCGTGGCCACCGGATCGACCCCGGAGCCGGTGTACGAGCACCTGCGCCGGCGGCGCGAGCGCGGCACGTTCCGCACCGGCCGGCTGCGCGCGTTCGCGCTGGACGAGTACGTCGGGCTTCCCGCGGGCCACCCGGAGAGCTACCGCAGCGTGCTCGAACGCGTCTTCGCCGAGCCCCTCGGCGTGCCCGCGGACCGGCTGCACGTGCCGGACGGCGCGGCGGGCGATCCGGTGGCCGCGGCCGCCGACTACGAGCGCAGCATCCTGCTGGCCGGGGGCGTGGACGTGCAGATCCTCGGGATCGGCCGCAACGGGCACATCGGCTTCAACGAGCCCGGCAGCGACTTCCGCTCGCTGACCCGACCGGTCGCGCTCACCGCGTCGACCCGCAGCGCGAACGCGCGGTTCTTCGACGACCCCGCCCAGGTGCCGGCCACCGCCGTCAGCCAGGGCCTCGCCACGATCCTGCGGGCGCGGTCCGTCGCGCTCGTCGCCACCGGCGCCGACAAGGCCGCCGCGATCCGCGCCGCGCTGACCGGGGCGATCGACCCGCAGCTGCCGGCCTCCGTGCTGCAGCGGCATCCGCGCCTGCGCGTGTATCTCGACGGCCCGGCCGCGGGGGAGCTCGATCTGCCCCTGCTCGGCACGTTCGCCGTCGTGCAGGACTGGCGCGCCGAGGAGACCGGATCCGCCGCGGCGGATCCCGCGCCGGCGATCGGCTCCGGTGAGGAGGCGCGGCGATGACCTTCTCCGTCGCGGTGCTCGGCACCGGAGCGTTCGCCCGCGAGCACCTGCTGGCGCTGCGTCGCATCCCCGACGTGCGGGTGACCCACGTGGCGGGCTCGAGCCTCGAGCGCGCCGCCGCGCTCGCGGCCCTGGTGCCCGGCGCGATCGCGACCACCGACCTCGCCGCGGTCGTCGCTGACCCGGCGGTCGACGGCGTGGACGTGTGCAACGCCACCCCCGACCACGCCCCGTGGACGATCGCCGCGGGCCGGGCGGGCAAGCACGTGCACGTGGACAAGCCCGCCACCCTCACCCTCACCGACTTCGATGAGATGGTCGCGGCCACCGAGGGCAACGGGCGCACGCTCATGGTGGGTCAGACCGTGCGCTTCCAGCCCGCCGTCTCCGAGCTGGCTGCCCAGGCCGCGGCGGGCGGCATCGGCGACCCCCGGCTGCTGCACATCACCTGGTACACCGGTCACGTCTGGCCCGGGGGATGGCGCGGCTGGCAGCTCGACATCGACAAGTCCGGCGGGCACCCCGTGCACAACGGCACGCACGCCCTCGACCTCGCCGTCTGGCTGATGGGATCCGAGCCCGTCGAGGTGTTCGGCCGCGACTTCCACACCTTCGCGGCGGAGATGACGATGCCCGACAGCTTCCATCTGCTCGTGCGGTTCGCGAACGGCGCACTCGCCACGATCGAGCTCTGCTACGCGCTGACCCAGGCCGGGCGGTTCCTGCGCCGGGTGCTGCTGACCGGCACCGAGGGCACGCTGCTGCACGACACGGACGCCGAGCCGGGCCTCGCCTCGCCCCGCCACGCGGCGCCGCCGTCATCGCTCGACGACGCGCTGTTCACCCAGCTGCAGCACTGGGTCCGCGCGGCCCAGGGGGCGCAGCCCATGATCGTGACCACCCGGCAGGCGCGGGCGGCGCTGGCGACCGCCATCGCCGGGCAGCAGTCGCTGCGCAGCGGCCGTCCGGTCCAGATCCCGGCGCCGACCGCGCCGTTCGAGGGAGCGCGGCGATGAGCGCCGGGAACAGCGGGAACGGACACGAAGAGACGAAGGGCGGGCGTGTGGTCACCACGGAGAAGACGGACCGACGGCTGCGGGTCGCGTTCGCGAGCGGAGTGCGCCACGCGGGCTCGTACCTCGACGAGCTCCGTCGCGACGAGCGGGTCGAGATCGTCGGCGTCGCCGAGGAGGCCGGAGCGCCCGCGTGGATGCGCGAGGACGGACGCCGGGCCGCGGCGGAGGCCGGGGCGCGGTGGCTCGACGACATCGGCGAGGCCTGGGATCCGGCCCGCGTCGACCTCACGATCGTGTGCAGTGAGCCGACCCGGCACGCCCGTCTCGCCGCCGCCGCGATGACCGCGGGGGTGCACGTGCTCGTCGACAAGCCCGTCGCCACGAGCCTGAGCGACCTGGACGCGCTCATCGCCCTGCAGCGCGAGACGCCCGGCACGGTCTCGGTGGTGAACCGCACGCATGCGCCGGCGCTGCGCCGCACCCGGGCGTGGATCGACGCGGGCCACCTGGGTCTGCCCCGACACGTCGACGCCGAGTTCCTCGCCAGCGGGGCCTTCTTCGCCACGTCGGTGGAGCGGCCGGAGCTCGTTGTGGATCCGGCGCTCAGCGGCGGCGGCGAGATGCTGAACTTCCTCGGCTACTGCGCCGACGCGGTGCTGCACCTCACCGGCCTGCCGGTGCAGAGCGTCTACGCCATGTCGGGATCCCTGTTCGCGGCCGGCCACGCCGCGCACGGGGTCGAGGACACGGCGGTCGTCTCGCTCGGGCTGGCGAACGGGGTGACCGCCACCATGACGGTCGGCCGGATCCCGTTCGCGCCGGGCTTCGGGCCGACCAGCAGCTCGCTGCGGGTGCTCGGCTCACACGGCCACGCCACCGCGGACGACGACCAGCCCGCCGTGCTCCGCTTCGGTGCGGACGGGGCAGGGTCCCACCCGGTCGGCGGCGGAGGCGGGGTCGCCCCGCTGCGCGCCTGGCTGGCGCACGTCGTGGACAGCCTGCTCGCCGGCCGCGCGCCCGACTACGGCCTCGCCGAGGCGCGCGCCGGCCTCGCCGTCATCGACGCCGCCTACCGCTCGGTCGCCGAGCGCGCCGCGGTCCGCCCGCTCTGACGGAGCCCCGCCCCGCGCCGATCCGCGGCGGGGCGGGCATCCGGGTCAGCTGGCCGCTGCCAGATGACAGATCGGGACGATGCGAAATTCGAGCCCCCGGCGAGACTTTCGCATCAGGCCGGGACAGGCATGACCCGGATGAGCCGCGGGCCGACGACGGGCGGTGCGTGCAGCGTCAGGGAGCCCGTGGGTGCGTCCCAGTGCCAGCGCCATCCCTCCGGCGCGGGGGAGCAGGCCACGTCGACGCCGTGCGGATACCATCGCGGCGGCAGCCAGAGCTCCACGGTCTCCTCGGCCGAGGCGCCGGGTGCCGGGTCGGACCCGGCGGCGTACTGCAGCCGGAACAGACGCCGGGTGCGCTCCGCTCTCATCCCGACCGGGACGCCGGGGATCGCCCGGGCGTAGGGCCGGGCGAGGGCGTCCAGGCCCGGCCCGGGTGCGCCATCGGGCGCCCAGGGGCTCCAGGAGTCGGCCGGAGTCGCGTTCCAGTACACGGATCCGGCGCCGAGATCGTCGAGCGTCGCCTGCACCCGGGCGACGAACGCGCCGGCGCCGGGATCGTCGAACGACAGCCCGTACTCGCCGAGCAGCAGCGGAGCCCCGAGCCGATCGGCGTCGCGCACGACGGTGCGCGCCCACAGGCGGATCGAGAGGTCGATCACCCGCTTCCAGGGTCCGCGGTAGTGCCGGCGCAGATCATGCGGCAGCGAGTAGAAGTGCGGCGCGTAGACGATGCGGGGCTCGCCCGGCCGCGGGTCGCGGAAGGGCCCGATCCGGGTCGGCAGCCCCCAGTTCGCGCCCAGCGCCGCAGGCTCCACGAGGATCCAGGAATCCCGATCCTCCCGGCGGATCCGGTCGATCAGCCGCTGATAGAACGGGGTCAGCACGTCCCGCTCGAAACGGTGCACGGGGAGGGATCCCGGCCACGGCTCGTTGAACAGGTCGTAGCCGAACACGCCGGGATGGTCGCGGAACCGCTCGGCGAGCACCGAGACGGCCTGCTCGTAGTGCGACATGAGTTCGGGATGCTCCGCGTTCGTGCGCCAGAAGTGGTCGTACGCGCGGTTGACCCCGGGGGTGAGGTAGCCCAGCTCCCACGCGTCCGGGACGACCGAGGCGAGCCCGTCGGTGTGGATCGCCCAGGCCGGCGGGCCGTTGTCGACCCAGAGGTCCTGATGCAGATCGAGGATCACGCCGATGCCGTGCACGGCATAGGCGTCGACGAGTGCGGCCACGCGATCGAGGTAGGCCCGGTCATAGCGCCCGGGCTCCGGCTCCAGGTGCTTCCAGAACACGAGCAGCCGCACGAGGCTGGAGCCGAGCAGGGTGCGTTCGCGGGCGATCTGCGCCGGCGGGTAGGCGGGCATTCCGTCGGCCGCTCCCTTGGCGTCGTTGCCGGTGTTCATGCCGCGATGCACGAGCGCGCGTCCCGTCGCATCGCGGATGTGCCGGGCCGGCGGTGCGAGCCGGGCTCCGGTCGGCCCGAGCGCGGTGAGGTGGGCTGCGCCCGCCCGGAGCATGGCGCCGAGCATTCGCAGGTGCTGCTGCATCACGTGACCGTCCTCATCGCCCGGCCCCGGTGTCGGGGTGATAACCAGAGTGACTGGGACGATCGACCAAGTCAAGTCGCGGAGGAGGATCCGGATCGTTGACTTGGTCGATCGACTAAGATAGCGTCGGCGTCCGGGCCGCGGATGCTCCCGGCCCGGGTTCGAAGGAGAACACTGATGGCCGAACGCGTCGAGCTGTCCGCACCGGCCTCCTCCGGCATCCGGCCCAGGGCCGGCTGGCGCTGGTTCACGCTGTTCGGCGCCGCGCAGCTGGTGACGTGGATCTACGTGCTGACCCCGACCCAGTTCCTGATGCCGACGCAGCTGGACACGACCTCGCGGGGCGGCGCCTGGACGGATGGGATCCTCGGCTTCGGACTCGTCACGATGATCACCGGGACGATCGGCCTCGCCGCAGGGCCTCTGGTCGGCGCGCTCTCCGATCGCACCCGTTCGCGCTGGGGCAGGCGCAAGCCCTGGGCGATCGGCGGCGCGGTCTTCGCCGCGATCTGGACCTTCCTCTCCGGGTTCCAGGCGGATCCGGGTCCGTTCATCGTCCTCGGGCTGCTGGGCGCCTTCACGACCGCCGGGGTGTCGATCTTCCTCGTCACCGCGGTCGCGGACCAGCTTCCGCCCGAGCAGCAGGGGGCGGCGTCCGGGATCATCGGTGCGACCCAGGCCGCCGCGATCGTGATCGGCGGCATCACCGTCGCCGCGCTGCCCCTGCCGGTGTGGGGCCACTACGCCGTGCTGGCGCTGCTGATCCTGCTGATCCTGCTGCCGATCCTGATCCTGATACCGGATCCCGTCGGACCGGTGGCGGTGCGGGAGCGACGCCGTGGGCTGCGCGCACTCGCGCAGTTCTGGGTGAGCCCCCGTCGGCATCCGAACTTCGCTCTCGTCTTCGCCAGCCGGGCGCTGGTGAATCTCGGCAACGCGATGGGCACCTCCGTGCTGCTGTTCTTCATCATCTACGGACTCGGGGTGGGCGATGCCCGCGGGCAGGCCACGGACACGCTGCTGCTCGCCACGGTCATCTACACGGTGTTCTGCGTGATCGGCTCGATCGCGATGGGCCGGATCTCCGACCGTCTCGGACGGCGTATCCCGTTCGTCGTGGCCGCGGCCCTGTTGCAGGGGGTCGCGGCGGTGCTGATCGGCGTGATGGCCTCGGTGCCGGTGCTGCTCGTCTCCGCAGCGCTGCTCGGTGCCGCCTACGGCACCTTCATGAGCGTGGACCTCGCCCTCGCCATCGAGGTGCTGCCCGAGCCGGAGCACATCGCCAAGGACCTCGCGCTGATGAATCTCGCGCAGGCGTATCCTCAGGTGCTCGCCCCGATCATCTGCGCGCTGCTCGCGCTGGCGACGGGCGGCTTCGCGATGATGTTCCTCGTGGCGGGAGCGCTCTCGATCATCGGCGCCGTGATGCTGCGCTGGCTGCGCGGCGTACGGTGAACAGGTCCACACCGCAGCGCATCCGGAGGGCAGCGTGCCGAGAGTCTCCATCGATGAGCGCCGCGCGCAGCTGATCGAGGCCACCGCCACCGTGCTCGCCGAGCGCGGGATCGCCGCGGTGTCCACGCGTTCGATCACCGCGCAGGCCGGCGCACCGCTCGCGATCCTGCACTACGCCTTCGGATCCCTGGAGGCGCTGCTCGAGGCCACGATGCTCGCTCAGGTCGAGGTCGAGCTCGAAGCCGGTCTCGCCGCCGTGGCCGGGGAAGGCACCCCGGTCGAGGTGATCGCGCGCGTGCTCCACGCCTACCTGGGGCTCGTGCGGCGCGAGGAGGGGCGCGAGCGCGGCCTGATCGAGCTGATGCTGCACGCCGGGCGTCAGCCGGGTCTGCGCGAGCTCGCCCCGCAGCTCTACCGGCGCTACCACGCGGCGATGGCGCAGATCGCGGAGAACATCGCACGCCACGGCGGGTGGGAGTGGCGCGTGCCGGTCGCACAGGTCGCGCGGTTCAGCACGGTGCAGACCGACGGCCTGGTGCTCGCGTGGTTCGCCACTCAGGACGAGGAGCTGCTGGCCGAGCTCATCGCCGCTGCCGCGCAGGCCCTGGCCGGGCTCGTCGCGGAGCCGGCGACGACCGCGAGCGACCGGGGTGGGGACTCCGACGGCGGGCCGGGGCACGGCGCCATCGGACCGCACCGGGGGTGAGCCCGGACGCCGATGGGCGGCCCGCGTCGCAGGGGCCGGTGCACCGCTCAGGGTGCGCTGCGCCCCATCCCGGTCATCACCCGCACCAGCAGGGCCTTCGCCCAGCCGCGATAGGGCGGATAGGCGAGCGCCATCGTGTCCGGGTGCAGGGGCTTGCGCAGCACCGCCCTGGCGTGGCTGAACGTGTCGAAGGAGTGCCTGCCGTGGTAGCGGCCGTGCCCGCTCGCGCCCACGCCGCCGAACGGCAGCTCCGGGGCGCCGAGGTGCGCGGCGGGCGCGCCGAAGCCCAGCGCACCGGAGGTCGTCTCGCGCAGGAACGCTCGCCGCACCGCGCGGCGGCGCGTGAACACGTAGGCGGCGAGCGGTGCCGGCCGGGCGCGGATGAAGGCGCGGGCCTCGCCCGCCGAGGCGACATGCACGATCGGCAGGATCGGGCCGAAGATCTCCTCCTGCATGAGCCGGGAGTGCGGCTCTGCCGCGTCGACGACGGTCGGCGCGACGTAGCGATCGGCCGGTGACACCGTGCCGCCGAAGCTCGGCCGGTGCCCGTCGAGCAGCTCGGCCAGGCGCTCGGCATGCCGCGGCGTCACGATCCGCCCGTAGTCCGGGCTGCGGGCGGGGTCATCGCCGTACATCTCGCGCACGGCGCGCTCGAGGTGCGGGATCAGGGCCTGGGCGGTCGACGGTGTCGCGAGCACGTAGTCGGGCGCGACGCAGGTCTGCCCCGCGTTCAGGAGCTTGCCCCACATCAGCCGCCGTGCGGTGACGGCGAGATCGACGGTGTCGTCGATGAACACCGGCGACTTTCCGCCCAGCTCGAGCGTCACGGGTGTCAGCGTGCGGGCCGCCTCCTGGGCGATGATCCGGCCGACGGTCTCGGATCCGGTGAAGAACACGTGGTCGAACCGCTCGTGCAGCAGCCGCTGCGTGGCCTCCGCGCCGCCCTCGACGACCCGCACGGCCCGCGGGTCGACGTAGCGGGGCAGCAGCGCCGCGAGCGCCGCGCTGGTGGCGCCGGCGAGTTCGCTGGGCTTGAGCACCGCCGCGTTGCCGGCCGCGAGCGCGCCCACGAGCGGGTTCAGCACGAGCTGCAGCGGATAGTTCCACGGGCCGATCACGAGCACGACGCCGAGCGGCTCCGGAACGATCCGCGCCGTGGCGGGTGCGAGCACGAGCGGAACGCCGACCCGGCGCGGGCGCATCCATCGCCGCAGCCGCCGCAGCGCGTGGTCGATCTCGCGCAGCACGATGCCGATCTCGGCGACGTCGCTCTCCACGGGGTGCTTGCCGAGATCGGTGCGCAGCGCCGCGTGCCATTGGTCGCGGTGCTCCCTGAGCATCCGGCGCAGGCCCCGCAGCTGGGCGCGCCGCCAGCGGTAGGACCGGGTCACCCCCGTGTCGAAACGGGCGCGCAGGGCGTCCGGCGCCGTGCCGGTGCCGGATCCGGCCACCACGGTCATGCGCGATGCCGCTCGTCCGTCGGCGCGGCAGCCTCGGAACCGGAATCGGAACCGGAACCGGAATCGGATCCGGAACCGGAATCGGAACCGGAACCGGAATCGGAACCGGATCCGGAATCGGAACCGGATAGCTCCTGCGCGGCAGAGGGGCGGGCCAGGCTCGCGATCGCCTGTGCGGCGG
Organism: Actinomycetota bacterium; assembly: GCA_018268515.1. Lineage (GTDB taxonomy): Bacteria > Actinomycetota > Actinomycetes > Actinomycetales > Microbacteriaceae > Microbacterium. The sequence goes on along the minus strand of JAFDWK010000018.1, from coordinate 43,527 downwards.
CGACGACCGCGGCATCCAGGCCCGCATCGTCGCGGGTGACCAGCCAGTTCAGGGTCAGCCCGTCGGTGAGGGCGACGAGCATGCGCGCGATCGTGTCGAGGGGGACGGTCCAGGTCGCCCCGGTCTGCTCGGCCGCCAGGGTCAGCGACGACAGGGCGATCCGGGCGTACTCGGCGTACTGCTCCTGGGCGAGCGGCAGTCGCGTGCGCAGCGCGTACTGGGTCAGCTCCAGCATCGCCTGCTCATGCGCGGGATCCGCGCGCAGGTGCCGTGCGTATCCCTGCAGGCCCTCGGTGAGCAGTTCGGTCAGCGTCTTGCCCTCGAGCTGGTCCGGGATGATGGCCTTCTCCTCGCCGGCCAGCACCTCGGCGATGAGCCGGTCGATCAGCGCATCGCGTGACTCGAACGCGTAATGGAAGCTGGCCAGGGCCATGCCCGCCTCGGCCACGATCGCTCGTGTGGACGCCTCATGCAGGCCGCGCGAGGCGACCACGCGCAGGGCGGCGGCGACGAGCTCCTTGCGGCGGACGTCTACTGGGGTCCTGGCCATGATTCCTCCGTGAGGCCGACGGTTCGCGCTTGCTCTCGTATGCGCGTCGACCTACACTATAGGCCAACTGGGACGATCGTCCCAGTTGTTGCGCGATCGCGAGGAGGCGATGATGCTCCATCACACCACGGTCGGGACGGCGCGGTGATGGCCGCGTCCGCGGCCGCCCGCCCCGGCACGAGACATGTCGCCCGCCCGTTCGTCGGCGGCGCCCTCTGGGAATCCTGGAACGCGGCGACGCGGGGCGAGGAGCCGCCGTTCGCGGTGCTCGACATGGCGGGTCTGCGCGCCAACGCCGCGGATCTCGTGCGACGGGCCTGCGGCAAGCCGATCCGCCTGGCGACGAAGTCGCTGCGCGTGCGCGGCATGCTGGAGCAGGTGCTGGCGATGCCGGGCTATGCGGGCCTGCTGGCGTTCACCCTGCCGGAGGCGCTCTGGCTCTCCGCGGCCTGCACGGACATCGTGGTCGGCTACCCGACCGCGGACCGCGCGGCGATCCGGGCCCTCGCCGCAGACGAACGCGCCGCGGCCCGCGTGACACTCATGATCGACAGCGTCGACCAGCTCGACCTCATCGACGCGGCCGTGCCGCCGGCCGGGCGTCCGCCGATCCGGGTGTGCCTCGAGCTGGACGCCTCCTGGCAGGGACCGCCGCCGCTCGGACGGCTGGGGGTGCTGCGCTCTCCGCTGCGCACTCCGGAGCAGATGCGTGCGCTCGCCGAGGTCGTGCAGCGCCGGCCGGGTTTCACCCTGGTCGGGCTGATGGCGTACGAGGCCCAGATCGCCGGCGTCGCGGATCGCGTCCCCGGCCGCGGGGCGATGAACGCCGTGGTGTCCTGGGTCAAGCGGCACTCGCGCGAGGAGATCCGCGAGCGGCGCTCCCGTGCCGTGGCCGCGGTCGCGCAGGTGGCGCCGCTCGAATTCGTGAACGGGGGCGGGACCGGGTCGGTGCAGAGCACGGCGGAGGATCCCTCCGTGACCGAGATCGCGGCGGGCAGCGGGCTGTTCGCCGGGCACTACTTCGATGCGTACGAGGCGTTCATCCAGCGCCCGGTGGCCGGCTTCGCGCTGAGCGTGGTGCGCAAGCCCCGTCCTGACTGCGCGACCGTGCTGGGCGGCGGATGGGTCGCGTCCGGCCCGCCCGGAAGGGACCGGCTGCCGCGGATCGCGTTCCCCGAGGGGCTCCGGATGACGCCTCGGGAGATGGCCGGCGAGGTGCAGACCCCGTTGATCGGCGAACCGGCGCGACAGCTGGCGGTCGGAGACCGGGTGTGGTTCCGGCACGCCAAATCCGGCGAGCTCAGTGAGCGCGTGAACGAGTTCGCCCTGATCGACGCCGGGCGCATCGCCGACCGTCTGCCCACGTACCGCGGCGAGGGGAAGGCCTTCCTGTGACACTGACCCTGACCGCACCGGCCGCCACCGCGACGTGGCAGAACTGGGGGCGGACGGTGCAGGCGCACCCGGCCGCTGTCGTCGCGCCCACCAGCGCGATGGAAGTGTGCGACATCGTGCAGACGGCGGCGGAGACCGGCCGCCGGGTCAAGCCGGTCGGCGCCGGGCACAGCTTCACCGCGATCGCGCAGGCCGACGACATCCTGATGACCCTGGACGGGCTGAGCGGGCTCGTGCACGTGGACCGGTCCGCGCGCACCGCGACCCTCCGAGCGGGAACACGGCTGAGCGCGATCCCCGCCCTGCTCGCGCCGCACGCGCTCGCGATGGAGAACCTCGGCGACATCGACGCGCAGTCGATCGCCGGTGCCATCTCCACGGGCACCCATGGCACCGGCGCGCGCTTCCGGGGCATCGCCGCCCAGGTCATCGGTGTGCTGCTGGTCACCGGCACCGGCGAGCTGCTGCGGGTCGATGCGGCGCACCGCCCGGAACTGCTGCCGGCGGTCGCGCTGGGGCTGGGGGCGCTGGGGATCCTCGTCGAAGTCACCCTGCAGTGCGTGGACGCGTTCGATCTGCACGCCGTGGAGCGGCCGGAACCGCTGCGCGAGGTGCTCGCGACGCTGGATGACCGCGTGCGCGCGGCGGACCACTTCGAGTTCTACTGGTTCCCGCACACCGACCTGGCACTGACCAAGACCAACACCCGGATGACGGCAGGAGCAGGGCGGGCGCCGATCCCGCCGGTGCGCCGCTGGTTCGATGAGACGTTCATGGCCAACGGCGTGTTCCGGGCGACGTCGGCGTTCGGGCGGATCGTTCCCGCGGGGGTGCCGATGCTGAACCGTGCCGCCGCGCGGCTGAGCGGAGCGCGGTCGTTCTCAGACGTCTCGTCGAGCGTGTTCGCGACGCGGCGCACGGTGCGATTCCGGGAGATGGAGTACGCGATCCCGGCCGAGCAGTTCCTCGATGCGTTCGCCGAGGTGCGCGCGGCGATCGATCGGGAGGGGTGGCGGATCTCGTTCCCGATCGAGGTGCGCTTCGTCGCGCCCGACGAGCTCTGGATGTCCACGGCGCACGGGCGGCGTTCCGCATACATCGCCGTGCACCGCGTGATCGGAGAGGATCCGGAGCCGTACTTCCGTGCGGTCGAGGCGATCATGCGGGCGCGGGGCGGCCGTCCGCACTGGGGCAAGATGCATGGGCGGCAGGCCGCCGACCTGCAGGAGGTCTATCCCCGGTTCGCCGACTTCACGGCGCTGCGCGCGGACCTGGATCCGCAGGGCGTGTTCCTGAACGACTACCTGCGCCGCGTGCTGGGAGCCTGAGAGGCAGAGGATCCCGGCGCCGGGCCGGCGTCGGGATCCTCTCTCTGCGCGGTGATGCGCGAAAGACCGCTCAGGCTCGCGCCGCGAGGACGGCGCGCAACCACTCGTACGAGGCCTTCGGGGTGCGCCGCCCCGTCTCGAAGTCGACGTGCACCAGCCCGAACCGCTGGGTGAAACCCGCCGCCCACTCCCAGTTGTCGATGAGGGACCAGACGAAGAACCCGCGCAGGTCGATGCCCTCGGCCACGCCTCCGGGCTCGACCGCCGCCAGGGCGGCGGACAGGTGATCGTGCAGGAACGCGATGCGTTCGTCGTCGTGCACCCGGCCGTCGTCGCCGATCGTGTCGGGGAAGCTCGCGCCGTTCTCCGTGATGAACACCGGCGGCAGGGTGTCGCCGTAGCGATCGCGCATCTCGGTGAGCGCGCGCCCGAAACCGTCGGGTGCGATCGGCCAGCCGAAGCCTGTCTTCGGAGCCCCCTCGAAGTCGAGTAGCCGGAACGGCAGGGCGCTCATCGCCGCGCTCTCGCCGTCCGGGCTCTCCCCGGATCCGCTCCCCGCGGCGATGAGGGTGGGCATGTAGTAGTTGAGACCGTAGAAATCCAGCGGCTGATGGATCTGCGCGAGATCCTCCGCGGGCACGGCGTCGAAGGCGGCGAGGGCGTCGCCGAGGAAGCCGGGAACCTCCGGATAATGTCCGAGCAGCACCGGATCCGCGTACACCCGGTTGTGTACGAGGTCGAACAGCGCGGCCATCGCCTGGTCCTCGGGAGCGTCGCTCGCCGGGCTCACCGGGCTGTGCGTGTTCGTGATCCCGATGGCGCCCTGCACCCCGGCGGCGCGCAGCGCCTGCACGGCCATGCCGTGGCCGAGCAGCTGATGGTGCACGGTCGGCAGGGCGTCGAACAGCAGGCTGTCGCCGGGCGCGTGGATGCCGAGGGCGTATCCGTTGAGGGTCACCGTCGCCGGCTCGTTGATGGTGATCCACGAATCGACCCGGTCGCCGTAGCGCTCGCCGAGGAGCCCGGCCAGCTCGCCCAGGCGCAGTGCGGTCTCCCGGTCCAGCCAGCCCCGCTCGTACCCCTCCGGGAGATCCCAGTGCGAGATCGTCGCGAACGGACGCACGCCGACCTCGAGCAGCTCGTCGAGCAGCCGATCGTAGAAACCGGCGCCTTCGGGGTCGAGGGCGCCGCGGCCGGCGGGCTGAACGCGGGTCCAGGAGAACGAGAAACGGTAGGCGTCCGCGCCCAGCCCGCGCAGCAGGGCGACGTCCTCCTGGCGGCGGTGGAAATGATCCGCGGTCACGGCCGGTGTGCTGCCGTCCAGGATCCGGCCGGGTTCGGCCGCGAAGCGGTCCCAGATGCTGGGGGTGCGGCGGCCGACGACGGCCGCACCCTCGATCTGCGGTGCCGCGGTGGCCGCTCCGATCACGAAGCCGGCGGGGATCCGGGCGGCGAGCGGCTCTGCGGCCGGTGTGGCGGTGTCGAGCGTCATCGTCTCTCCTGAACTAAGTGGGTCGAATGTCCCACTTGCGATCCTAGGCACCGATCACGGCGGCGGGCAAGGGTGCAGGGCGTTGCGGGTCTGCGGCGGATCGGCCGGGGGCTATCGCTCCGGGCTCGCGGCGACGAGCGCGGCCAGAGGGGCGACGAGCAGTTCTTCGATGCGTCGGCGCACCGCGTCGGCCATGTCGACGGAGTCGGGATCGAGCAGCCACTGCAGCTGGAGGCCGTCCATCAGGGCGGTGAGCTCCACGGCGGCGCGCGCCTCGTCGACGTGCGGAGCGAGGTGCCCGGCCGCACGGGCGTCGCGCAGAGCCTTGGCGGTGCCGGACCGGATCCGCTCGTAGCGGCGCACGAAGTAGTCGTGCGCCGGGTGCGCGGGGTCGGCGGCCTCGGCCGAGAGCACCGCGTACAGGGCGATGATGCCCCCGACCTCCGTGTTGTGCCGGGCCAGATCGACCATGCCGCGGAGGATCCCGATCCCGTCCTGGCCCTGCGAGCCGTTGCGCCGGAACCGCTCGCGGTCCTCCCGGTCCCTGGTCTCGAGCACCGCCTCCATGAGCGATTCCTTGGTGGGGAAGTGGTGTGCGAGGCCGGCGCGGGAGATCTCGCACACCTGCGCGATCTCGAGCATGGTGGCGCTGTTGAAGCCGACGCGCCCGAACAGGGCAGTCGCCGCGGCGATGATCCGCTCCCGGCGGGCCCTGCCCGTCGTGTATCCGCGTTCGGTCGTCATCGGTGTCCCATCGTAGGCCTGGTCGGCGTGGCGGCGGAGAGGCCCCCCTGTCGCACGCGCCGGGAGATCGTCCGCCGGATTAAAAACCTACACTTGTGCCGGTTTTCATGCTAGCGTGCCATCAGCCGGACGCGGAGGGCGGGTGACACCCCTCGCGAAGGCCGGGCCGATCCCGAAACCACCACCCGAACCAAGGACTGACAATGTCGTCGACTTCCTCTGACACGCACGAAGGCGTGCGTCCCCCGATCACCGAGACCACTTTCGTCGCCACCGCCTCCGGCGTGGACGATCCGCCCACGCCGGTCAAGGGCGTGCGCCGGCTGTTGTGGTGGATCCTCCCGTCGAACTTCGCCCTCTTCGCGGTCTGGGGCGCCATCCCGGGCCTTCTGCTGCGACACCGCGCTGATGAGCCAGGTCCTGCCTTCGGCGAAGTCGTTCGGCAAGGACCTCGGCGTCGTGAACATCGCGGCGACGCTGCCGCAGACCCTCGCCCCCGCCGTCGGCGGCGCGATCGTGCTGACCTTCGGCTACACGGGCCTCTTCCCGGTCGGCATCATCCTCAGCATCCTGGGCGCAGTCTGCGTCTGGTTCATCAAGGCCGCGAGATAGCGCCCTCACCATCCCACGAAGGAGTACCCGAACCATGACCGACACCGAGGTGCGTTTCCCGTATCAGGACGCCTCGCTCGACACCGAGCAGCGCGTCGAAGATCTGCTGGGCCGGATGGATGCCGCCGACAAGGCGGGCCTGCTGTTCCACACGATGGTCTCGCTCGACGATCCGGCAGAGCCCAACCCGACGTACGGGATCCCGTCGCTGCACTCGATGGTGCGAAAGCGGCGGATGAACCACTTCAACCTCCTCGGATCCGCGCCGGACGGGCGAGGGTTCGCGGCGTGGACGAACGCGCTGCAGCGATTCGCGCGGGGGCAGGGTCTGGGCATCCCGATCACCCTGTCGACGGACCCGCGGCACGCGTTCAGCGACAACCCCCTCACCTCGCTGTTCGCCGGACCCTTCTCGCAGTGGCCGGAGACCCTCGGCTTCGCCGCCCTCGCGTCCCCGGAGCGGCTGGAGCGATTCGGCGAGATCGCCCGCCAGGAGTACCTCGCGGTCGGTCTGCGCGTCGCCCTGCATCCGCAGATCGACCTCGCCACCGAGCCGCGCTGGCCGCGCATCGCCGGCACGTTCGGCGAGAGCGCCGACCTCACCAGCGCGCTCGTGGTCGGCTACATCCGCGGGTTCATGGGACCCGAGCTCGGGACCGATTCCGTCGCGACGATGGTGAAGCACTTCCCGGGCGGCGGGCCGCAACTGGACGGGAACGACCCGCACTTCGAATGGGGCCGGGAACAGGTCTACCCGGGTGGCGCGCGCGAATACCACCTGCAGCCGTTCATCGCGGCGATCGGCGCCGGCGCGACCCAGATGATGCCGTACTACGGCATGCCGGTCGGCACCGACTGGGAGGAGGTCGGCTTCGGCTTCAACAAGGACGTGCTGACGACCCTGCTGCGCGATCGCCTCGGCTTCGACGGCATCGTGTGCACCGACTGGGGGCTGCTCACCGACGTCGAGATCATGGGCTCCTTCATGCCCGGCAAGGCCTGGGGCATCGAGGGACTCAGCCGCCCGGAGCGGATGCTGAAGGCTCTCGACGCGGGCGTCGACCAGTTCGGCGGCGAGCTGTGCACGGACGTGCTGCTGGACCTCATCGGCCAGGGCGCGGTGACCGAGGACCGGCTGGACGTCTCGGCGCGGCGCCTGCTGCGGGAGAAGTTCCGCCTCGGCCTGTTCGACAACCCCTACGTCGACGAGGAGCACGCGGTCGCGGTCGTCGGACGGGCCGACTTCGTGCAGGAGGGCCTCGACGCACAGAGCGACGCGCTGACGCTGCTGACGAACACCGATGCGATCCTGCCGCTGCACCGCGGGATCAAGGTCTACGCCGAGGGCGTCGCCTCCTCCGCCCTCGAGGGGTACGCGACAGTCGTGGCGACGCCCGAGGAAGCCGACGTCGCCATCGTGCGCATCAAGGCGCCCTACGAGGACCTGAACCGCGGAACCGTCGCCGCGATGTTCCATTTCGGCTCGCTGGAGTTCCCCGCCGACGAACATGCGCGGCTGACCGCCATCGCGGAGACCGTGCCCACGGTCATCGACATCTACCTCGACCGTCCGGCCGTGCTCGGCGGGCTCGAGGAGTCGGCCCGGGCGGTGCTGGCGGACTTCGGCGCCTGTGACGACGCGGTGCTGCGGGTGCTGTTCGGCGACCGGGGCCCGCAGGGCTCGCTGCCCTTCGACCTGCCGCGCTCGGATGCGGCCGTCGCCGCCAGCCGTACCGATGTCGCCTTCGACACCGAGAACCCGACATTCCGATTCGGCCACGGGCTGCGCTACTGAATGCTGTCCTGGTCCATTGCGTCAAAGGAGTGAAATCATGACCGACACCACACCAACCGAGACGGCCGACGACACGGCGGGCGTCGATCGCCCCTGGCTCGACGCGAGTCTGCCCGCCGAGGAGCGCGTCGAACTGCTGCTGGCAGAGATGACACTGGAAGAGAAGGCCGGTCTCTTCTTCCACACCATGATCGCGATGGGGCAGGACGGCGGCCTCGCCGAGACCGACACCGTGTTCGGGCTGCCGTCCAACCGGGACCTCGTGCTCGAGCGTCGCATGACGCACTTCAACCTGCTCGGTGTCGCCCCCACCCCCGGGGCGATGGCGCGGTGGCACAACGCGGTGCAGGAGCTCGCGGCATCCACCCGTCTCGGCATCCCCGTGACGATCTCGACGGATCCGCGTCACTCGTTCTCGGACAACCCCGGGGCCGCGATGCTCGCGGGCCCGTTCTCACAGTGGCCGGACACGCTCGGGCTCGCCGCGACCCGCGACCCCGAGCTCGTCGAGCGCTTCGCCGACATCGCGCGCCAGGAGTACACGGCAGTCGGCATCCGTGTCGCCCTGCATCCGCAGGTCGACCTCGCCACCGAGCCGCGCTGGTCGCGGCAGCTGCAGACCTTCGGGGAGGATCCGGAGCTCACGAGCGAACTCGCCGCCGCCTACATCCGCGGGTTTCAGGGCGCATCCTTCGGACCGGGCGCCGTCTCGACGATGGTCAAGCACTTTCCCGGCGGCGGCCCGCAGAAGGACGGCGAGGACCCGCACTTCGAGTACGGCCGGGAGCAGGTCTACCCCGGCGGGGCGTTCGAGCTGCACCTGAAGCCGTTCGAAGCTGCCTTCGCCGCGGGCGTGCGCCAGGTGATGCCGTACTACGGCATGCCCGTGGGCACCGAGTACGAGGAGGTCGGATTCGGCTTCAACAAGTCCGTGCTGACCGGTCTGCTGCGTGAGCGCTACGGATTCGACGGCATCGTCTGCACCGACTGGGGCCTCGTGACCGACGCCGACTTCGCCGGTCAGCCTTTCCCCGCGCGGGCATGGGGGGTGGAGCACCTCACCCGTGAGGAGCGCATGATCAAGATCCTGGATGCGGGCGCCGACCAGTTCGGCGGCGAGGCCTGCCCCGAACTGCTGGTCGAGCTCGTCCGGGCCGGGCGCATCACCGAGGAGCGGGTGGACGTGTCGGCGCGGCGCCTGCTGCGCGAGAAGTTCCTGCTCGGCCTGTTCGAGGACCCGTACGTCGACGCCGAGGCGGCCGACCGCATCGTCGGCTCCGAGCCGTTCCGCGCGGCGGGCGCGGCCGCGCAGCGCGCCGCGATCGCGATCCTGTCGCACCGTGACGGCGTGCTGCCCTTCGCGAAGGGCGTGCGGCTCTACGTCGAGGGCATCCCCACCGATGTCGCGGCAGCGTACGGCGAGGTCGTGGCCTCGCCCGCAGAGGCCGACATCGCAGTGCTGCGCCTGAAGGCACCGTTCGAGGAGCGCAGCAACGGCTTCGAGGCTTATTTCCACGCGGGTTCGCTCGAGTTCGCGCCGGACGTCGTCGCGCATGTGCAGCAGGTCGCGGCCGCCGTTCCCACGGTCGTCGACGTGTTCCTCGACCGTCCGGCGATCCTCGGCCCGATCACCGACGCCGCACACGCGGTCACCGGCAACTGGGGTGCCAGCCCGGAAGCGGTGCTCGACGTGCTGAGCGGGGCGGCCGAAGCCAGGGGGAGGCTGCCCTTCGACATCCCGCGATCGATGGCGGCGGTCGCGGCATCCCGCGCGGACGTGCCGTTCGACACCGAGGATCCGCTGCTGCGCTGCGGGCACGGGCTCTCGCTGTAGGCCCGCCGCTCCCGGTGAGGCGCATGGAGCGCAGGACCGTCGCCGCCGCGTGGGGATGATCACGCCTCGCGGGGGCGGTCCTGGTCCGTGCGGGCGAACACGGCGCCGGGGTTGAGGATGCCCTGTGGGTCGAGGGCCCGCTTGATCCGCTCGTTGAGCTCGAGGACGTCCGGTCCGAGGTAGTCGGCCAGCCACGGTCTCTTGAGCCGGCCGACCCCGTGCTCGCCGGTGATGGTGCCGCCGAGGGAGATCGCGAGGTCCATCACCTCGCCGTATGCGAGATGCGCCCGCGCGGTCTGGGCGGTGTCCGCCGGGTCGTGCACGATGAGCGGATGCGTGTTCCCGTCGCCCGCGTGCGCGATGACGGCGATCGGCACGTCGCGGGATGCCGAGATCGCGTGGATCCCGAGCACAAGATCGCCCAGGCGCGGGATCGGCACACCCACATCCTCCAGCAGCAGGGCGCCGGTGCGCTCCACCGCGGGGATCGCGATGCGCCGCGCGTGCACGAACGCCTCCCCCTCATCCGGGTCGTTCGTCGCATAGCACTCGCTCGCCCCGTGCTCGGCGCAGATCGCCTCGATGGCGGAGATCTCCGCGGCCGCGGCATCGGCATGCTCGTCCGACTGGATGACGAGCATCGCCGCCGCGGTGACATCGAGACCCATCCTGGTGGTGGCCTCGACCGCGGCGATCGTCGGGCGGTCCATGAACTCGAGCATCGAGGGGCGCGTCACGCGGGTGATCGCCTGCACCGCGCCGGTGGCGCCGGACAGTGTCGGGAAGATGGCGACGAGTGTGGTGGGCGGCCTCTGTGCGGGCACCAGCCGAAGCACGATCTCGGTGATCACCCCGAGGGCGCCCTCACTGCCCACGAACAGCTTCGTGAGGGAGAGGCCGGCGACGTCCTTGATGCGCTCCCCGCCCAGCCGCACGGCCCGTCCGTCGGCGAGCACGACCGTCATCCCGAGCACGTAGTCCGTCGTCACGCCGTACTTCACGCAGCACAGGCCGCCTGCGTTCGTCGCGACGTTGCCGCCGATGGAGCAGAACTCGAACGACGACGGGTCGGGTGGGTACCACAACCCGTGAGCCGCGGCAGCGGCCTTCACCTCGGCGTTGAACGCCCCGGGCTGCACGGTCGCCATCCGGGTGGCGGGGTTCACGTGGATCTCCCGCATCCGCTCCATCGAGATCACGATCGCGCCGTCGACGGCCGTGCTCCCGCCGGAGAGCCCTGACCCTGCGCCGCGGGGGATGACCGGAGTGCCGGTCGAGGCCGCCAGCCGGACGACGGCCTGCACATCTTCCGTCGAGGTCGCGCGGACGACTGCCGCAGGAACACCCGCATCGGGGTCGTTCGCCCTGTCCCACCGGTAGGGCGCCAGTGCATCCGGGTCGGTGACGACGGTGCCGGCGGGCAGAGCCTCGATCAAGGCGGTGATCAGTGACATGACGGCGACCTCCATCGGTGCATCAATGCCTCGACGGTAGCAATGATCGAGGGCGGATCCGGCACCTGCGCGCAGCGACGGGAGGATCGCGCAGGGCGACGCATGACTGCCGAACCCGGATCCGCGGGACCGGTCTGCCGGCGGTCGTCGAGTCTGGACCGCTCACCGTCCTGGGGCCGGCGTCGGGCGCATGCGCGGGTGCCGGGTGCGGGCGTACCCCAACGCCGCCAGGGCGGCGACGACGCCGATGACCATCACGATGACCATCGGAACCGCGGTGGCGGCGCCGCCGGCGCTCGCGAGCGGCGCGGCGACGGCCATGGCCAGGGACTGGGTGATGCCCTGGACGCCGGAGGCGGAGCCGGCGTGGTCGGTGACCTCGGCGGCGGCGAGGGCGCCGGCGTTGCCGAAGATGAACGCCTGGGATGCCATCAGCACGAGGAACCCGGCGCTCAGCGGCAGGAGGGCGGTGTTCCAGAGCAGCACGCTCGCCGCGACGAGCGCGGTGGCGGCCGTGGCCAGTCCGAGACCGATCGCGATCAGGCGTTCGGGCCGGAACCGGCCGATCAGCTTCGCATTCACGACCGACAGGGCCACCTGGGCGAGCGCTGTCGAGGCGAAGAAGAGCGAGAAGGGCAGCGGCGGCATGCCGTTGATCTCCTGCAGTGCGTAGGAGGCATTCGCGATGTAGGCGAGCATCGAGAACGCGGAGAACGCGGCGGTGAGCATGAAGCCGACGAACCGGGGCGCCGACAGCACCGACCGGAACCCGTGCACGACCGCGGTCAGGCCGCCACGCTGCCTGTCCTCGCGGGGGAGGGTCTCCGGAACGAACAGGGCCGCCGTCACGATCATGACGGCGCCGAATCCGCTGAGGATCCAGAAGATGACCCGCCAGGTGCCGCCGAAGGTGAGCACCAGCCCCCCGGTGACGGGGGCGATGGCGGGGGCGAGGCCGCCCAGCGCCATCATGATGGACATCACGCGGGCGAGCTGGTCGCCGCGTGCCACGTCGATCACCACGGCGCGCGCGATGGTCGCGGCGATTCCGCCGCCGAGACCCTGGACGAAGCGCATGGCGACGAGGAATCCGATCGAGGGGGCGAGCGCGCAGCCGATGGCGCCGAGCGCGCAGATCACGGCGCCGACGAGCAGCGGGCGTCGTCGTCCGTACTGATCGGAGAGGGGCCCTCCGACGAGCTGCCCGGCGCCGAAGCCGAGGAAGAACAGGGTCAGGGTCAGGCCGACGAGTCCGGCGGATGCCTGCAGGTCGTGCGTCACCTGGGGGAATGCCGGCGTGTAGGTGTCGGTGGCGAAGGGGGGAACCGCGCATTGCAGCGCGAGCGTCACGATGAGGACCGTGCTGACGCGTGTCGGTCGTGCGACCGTGGAGGAGGAGGTCATGCCGAACGGAAACCGCGCGGGCGAATAAAACATTCCTAGGAATATGGATCGCGGTAATGTAGTTGTCGTGAGCATGGATCTCTTCGACCTCATCGTCCGCCTCGAGACCGATCTGTGGAATCTGGCGGAGCGCGAGCTGCATCGGGCCGGACAGGTCGGACTCGGCGTGCTGTCGGCGTTGCGGGTGCTCGATCGGCTGGAGGGGAGTGGGCGCGTGCAGGATCTCAGCCGCGACCTCTCGATCACGATCGGCGCGGCGAGCAAGCTCGTGGATCGGATCGAGAGGGACGCCCTGGCGGCGCGGCGTCCGCATCCGGACGATCGCCGCTCCTCTCTGATCTCCCTCACCGCGGCAGGCCGCGAGGCCTGCCGCGAGGGTGAGGAGGTCGTGCGGAAGATCATGGACGCCGTCATCGGCGACAGCGCGGGAATCGGATCCCTCTCCGCCGCGCTGGATCAGCTGGTGGCGCGAGTGGGCGCGCTGGGCGAAGAGGTGAGCGCATGAACGGGATGATGCGGGCCGTGGTGATCGATCGGCCCGGCGGGCCTGACGTGCTGCGGCTGCGTGACGTCCCGATCCCGGTTCCCGGGCCGGGGAGCGTGCTGATCCGGGTGCGCGCGTTCGGGCTGAACCGGTCGGAACTGCACTTCCGGCAGGGCGCCGCCTACAGCGGCAGCTTTCCGCGCATTCCTGGGATCGAGGCGGCGGGAGTGGTCGCGGACGCGCCGGGTGGCGAGTTCGCGACCGGCACGCAGGTGGTCACGATGATGGGAGGGATGGGGCGGGAGTTCGACGGAGGCTACGCCGAGTACGTCCTCGCCCCGGTCGGCCAGGTGATCCCGTTCCGCAGTGACCTGCCGTGGGCGCAGCTCGGTGCCGTCCCGGAGATGCTGCAGACCGCGCACGGGACCCTCTGCGTCGGCCTCGAAGCCCGATCCGGGCAGAGCCTGCTGATCCGTGGTGGGACCTCCTCCGTGGGGATGACGCTGGCGGTGCTCGGCAGGTCGCAGGGCCTGACCGTGTTCTCGACCACTCGGCGGGCGGCGGCGCTGCCGCTGCTCGAATCCGTCGGGGTCGATCACGCTCTCGTCGACGACGGACGGATCGCGGAACAGATCCGGGAGATCGTCCCGGACGGAGTGGACGGCGCTGTGGAGCTCGTCGGCGTCAACGTGATGAAGGACACCCTTCGTGCGGTGCGGCCCGGGGGCACCGTGTGCTTCACCGGGATGCTCTCGGATGAGTGGATCATCCCGGAGTTCTACCCGATGGAGTGGCTGCCCAACGGGGTGCGCCTGACCGCCTACTCCGGCGAGGCCGCCGACCTCTCGGCGGCCACGTTGCAGGAGTTCCTGGACTCCGTGGCCGACGGTCGCGCGCGCATCCCGGTGGGCCGGGTGTACTCGATGAGCGAGATCGTGCGTGCGCATCAGGACATGGAGGCGGGCGCCATCGGCGGCAAGGGTGTCGTCGTGCTGCCATGATCTGGCCGCTCGAGATCTCCCACGCCGCGCACCTCGCCGGAAAGGCAGCGGATCCGGCCGGGGCCGGTGGGCACAGTCCTGCGGGTCGGGGCGCCGGAGGGGCCGAATATGATCGTGCCGAAGCGGTAGTCGCTGACTCTCAGGCCGGTCCGGCCCAGCGGGCGCATTCTCATCGTGATGCTCCTGTCGGTGGTTCCCGGTCACGGCCGGGGGATGGGGGATGGGGGATAGAGGATAGGGGAGGGGGATGGCCGCGGCGCGGATCGCGGGCGCCCCGCGCCGCGGCCGGGCGTTCAGGACGCGGTGACGCTGACGCTCCAGGTGACGCCGAAACGGTCGGTGAGCATGCCGAAGCCGGCGCTGAACGCCGACGCCGCCAGCGGCTCGACGACGGTGGCGCCGACCGCGAGCGCGTCCCAGTAGCCCTGCAGCTCGTCCAGGCTGTCCGAGCCGATCGAGACGAACAGCGCCTGATCGGTGAGGGTGGTGTTGTTCTCACGGCGGGTCGAGCCGCCGCCCGCGAGCGAGCCCTCGGTCTGGCCGGGGATGTCGTAGCCCATCACCCGGAAGCCGTTCTCCGCGACGACGAGGCCGAACACGACCTTGTCCGATCCCGGGATCTCGGCCGGCATGCCGAAGTCCGCGTAGGTGTTGATGACGGCGTGGCCGCCGAAGACGGACTGGTAGAACTCGAGTGCCGCTCGCGCGTCGCCACGGAAGTTGAGGTGGGTGGTGGTCTGGATGGTCATCGCTGCTCCCTGGATGAAATCGGCCCGAGTGGCTCGATGCGACCACTCTCACACCCGTATAGGTCGACTTCTGTCCTAGACCGGATCTACCGTGGAGAACATGACGACGACTTCGCGACTGCTCCGGCTGCTGTCGTTGCTGCAGACCCGCCGCGACTGGCCCGGGTCGCTGCTGGCGGCCCGTCTGGAGGTCAGCGACCGCACGGTGCGACGCGACGTCGACCGCCTGCGGGAGATGGGGTACCGCATCCAGGCCACCATGGGCCCGGATGGGGGCTACCGCCTCGACGCCGGCAGCGAGCTGCCGCCCTTGCTGTTCGACGACGATCAGGCACTGGCGGTGGCGATCGCTCTGCGGGCGGCCCCCGCCATCGGCGCGGGGATCGAGGAGGCCGCGATCCGCGCGCTCGGCACCATGCGCCAGGTGATGCCGTCACGGCTGCGGCATCGCCTCGACGCGCTCGAGGTCACCGCGGTCGGTCGCCCCGGTGATGCCGCACCGGTGGACATCTCCCTCGAGGTGCTCGTCACGCTCGCGAACGCGATCCGCGACCGGGAGACGCTGCGCTTCGACTACCCAGCCCGCGGGGAGGCGGATGCCGCCGGGCACGGGATGCACCCGCCCCGACGTGTCGAACCGCACCATCTCGTCATGTCCGAGGGGCGCTGGTATCTCGTCGGCTGGGACCTCGATCGCTGTGACTGGCGGCTCCATCGCGTCGACCGGATCCGCCCTCGGGTGCCGAACGGCCCCCGGTTCACCCCGCGCACGGTTCCCGGCGGCGATGTCGGCGAGTTCGTCTCCGCCCGCTTCAAGGGATCCGACGTCAACACCTGGGCGTGTCGTGGAACCGTCGTCCTTCATCTGCCCGCGCGACAGGTGCTGCCTTTCGCCGGCGATGCGACGGTCACGGCGATCGACGAGCACTCCTGCATGCTCGAGGCGGGTTCCTGGTCGTGGGGGGCGCTGGCGGCCTCGCTCGGCCGGTTCGAAGCGGGGCTGGAGGTCATCGAGCCCCCCGAGCTCGCCGAGGCGTTCGCCGTGCTCGCCGAACGCTTCGGATCGACGAGCGCGGCATACGACGCGGGGGCGTCGGGCGCAGGACCGGGCTCGACGGAACCGGGCTCGACGGAACCGGGCTCAACCGAGGCGGGCTCGACCGAGGCGGGCTCGACCGAGGCGAACCGTCCGGCCGGCGGTACCGCCGCGGAGCGTCGGCCGAGCTCGTGAGCGGACGGCGCGTCTTCTCCCCGGCCGGGCCGTGTCTCCCCGGTGCCGGGGCCCGGCTCCGCATCATCGGCCTCGTCGATCACGGCGTCGTTTTCTCTTCCGGGGCGGGCGATGGCCAGGACTGCAGAGATCAGCCGTCGGTGAACTGCCGCTCGTAGCCCGAGCGCGCCGCACGGTCGACGGATGCGACCTGGTCGGGAACGAGACGGCGCAGGATCGCGTCGCGCGCCCGCTCGGGGAGCACGCCGACGAGCCGATTCACCGCGCCGACGTAGCCGGGGACGGTCACCTCGAACCGCGGTCGGGTGATCGCCCGGGCCACGGCGCGGGCGACGTCGGCGGGCTGCAGCAGGGCGGCGGATCCCGTGCTCGTGCCGACCGCGAGTGCGGTGTCGACCACGGTGGGCATGATGACCGTGAGGCGCACGCCCGTGCCGTGCAGTTCGGCGCGCACCGCCTTGAGGTAGCCGAGCACACCGTGCTTGGTGGCGGCGTACGTGGCTTCGCCCGGGGTGGGCAGGATCGAGGCGGCGGAGGCGATCGTGATGATATGCCCGGATCCGCGCTGCCGCATCCGCGGCGCGGTGAGCGCGACGGCGTGGATCACGCCGATCAGGTTCACGCCGATCTGGCGCCGTGCGGCTTCCTCAGGCTCCTCGGCGAACGGTCCCACCCACATGACGCCTGCGCTGTTCACGAGGACGCCGACCGGACCGAGATCCGCCTCGACCGCGTCGAGGAACGCCTTCAGCGACGCCCGGTCGCCGACATCGACGCCGTAGCCGCGGGCGCCGCGGCCCCGCTCCTGCGCTGTGCGCCGCGCGGCATCGGCATCGAGATCGCCGATCGCGATGCGTGCGCCCGATTCGGCCAGCAACTGCGCGGTCGCGCGCCCGATGCCGTTGGCGCCGCCGATGATCGCGACGACCCGGTCCGTCGCCGCGGAGGCCGCGTTCATGCGCGTGCCCCGCTGCGCTCGTCGGCGAGCGCGAGCCCGGCGGAGTCTGGTGCGCGCCGATCGTCCCGTGCTGCGTCGGCGCGCTTTCGTCCCGCGCGGCGCTCGAGCGACAGATCCCACAGGTAATGGTCGAAGTCGACCTCCATGGTGTGCCGTGGTGAGGCGTAGAAGCGACGCTTGTTGCGCTCGTGGTCGCGGACCATCTGCGTGCGGATCTCCGGATCCGCCGGCGCGGCATACCTGCCCGTGAGCATCTCGGTCACCCAGGCCGCCTGCGCCTCGGCGAGCGGCATCACCGCGCCGACCGGCTGCAGCAGCCCGATGAAGAAGAGCCCGGGCAGATCGGGGTGCACCACGCGCTTCCACAGCGGCAGCTCGTTGTCCGCCGGGTTCACCAGCGCTGGATCCAGGAAGGGAAAAGAGACGCGGTAGCCCGTCGCCCACACGACCAGGTCGGCGCGCACCCGGGATCCGTCGGTGAACAGCACCTGGTCGCCGTCGAACCGCTCGATGCCCGGGCGCACCTGCACCCGGCCCGCGGCGATCACCGCACGGATCCGCTCGGACTGCACGGGATGCGACTGGCCAGGGGCGTGCGGCGGCCGGGGCAGGCCGTACCGGCGCAGCCCGCCCGAGGCGACCGCCCCGAACCTCAGCCGGAGCCGGGTGACCCACCACGGCATCCAGCCGGGCAGCGCGATCTGGTCGGAGGCACGGCCGAAGAGGAACTTGCGCATCACCCACTGGCCGCGGCGGATCGAGAGCGTCACGCTGCGGGCCCGGCGGGCGCCCTCCACGGCGATGTCCATGGCCGAGTTGCCGGCGCCGACCACCACGACATCGCGGCCCTCGAGCTGGTCCCCCGACCGGTAGTCGTGCGCGTGGATCTGCTCGCCGGTGAACGTGCCGGGGTAGGGCTCGGGCCAGCGCGGATCCCAGTGATGGCCGTTCGCCACCAGCACGGCGTCGTACTCCTGCGTCCGCTCTCCGGCCGGGCCCCGGGTACGCACCCGCCACCGGCCCCGGGCCGCGGGGGTGACCTCGGTCACGGTCGTGTCGAAGGTGATCGCTTCGCGGAACCCGAAGTGTGCGGCGTAGGCCTCGAAGTAGGCGTGCACCTGGTCATGACGGGCATAGGGCGGGTAGTCGGCCGGCATCGGGAAGTCGGAGAACGCCATCCGCGGGCAGGAGGTGTTGATCTCGAGCGTCTCGTAGCAGGCGGACTGCCCGTTGGGGTTGTCCAGGACCCAGTTGCCGCCGATGGCGATGCCCGCCTCGAAGCAATCGAACGGGATGCCGGCGAGGTGGAGCGATTTGACCGCGGTGATGCCCGAGGATCCGGCGCCGATGACGCAGACGCGGGGGAGGGATTCGTCGCGAGGGATGGGTGCCGTGACCGCAGCGCTGCGGTGCGCGGGCTTGACGAAGTAAGCCATGCCGTGAGTATGACAGTGAAAATCCGAATTTTCAATGGCAGGATGACTCCATGGCCGTGGCACAGGAGCAGGACCGCCTCTGGCGCGGCAGCCCGCGCAGCGCGCGCGACGAGGAGCGTCGCCGGCGGCTGCGCGAGGCGGCGCTGGAGATCTACGGCACGACCGGATATGCCTCAGCTGCCGTGCGCGATGTCTGCCGCCTCGCGCATGTGTCGACCCGGTCGTTCTACGAGCTGTACCCGGAGCAGTCCGAGCTTCTGCTCGAGCTCTACCGGGAGCTGAACGACGAGGTGCTGGCCGGGTTCGCCGAAGCGCGCGTCGATCTCTCGCAGCCCGCCGCGCGCGGCGTTCGGGATCTGGTCTCTGCGGCTCTCGCGCCCATGCTCCACGACGAGCGCAAGGCGCGGGTGCTCGAGGTCGAGGCCGTCGGCGTCTCGGACGTGCTCGAGCGCGAGCGCCGGCAGGCGTATCGCGAGTTCGCCGGTGCGATCGACGCGGTGTTCGCGGCGTTCCTCCGAGCGGGGACCATCCGCACGGAGCCGCCACCGCTCACCGCCCTGATCCTGGTCGGCGGCATCACCGAGGCGCTGGTGCAGCGGGTGCAGGCGCCGCCGCAGGAGCGCCTCGGTGCGGACGCCTTCATCGATCAGGTCGCCGACGTGATCCTGCGCGTGCTCGAACTGTCCGGTCCGGGCTGACGGCCCCGCACGGACCGTGTCCGCGGGGCGGCATGGCGCCCGCTGCTCCCCAGGAATCGCTCCCCGGCGACGGACTGCGGCCACCTCCCGGCCCCGGGCGCGTGGCTACGATGGCGGCGTGGCGGAGGAGACACCCCGGATCGGGACGCTCGGTATCATCGGTGCCGGCCGGGCCGGCAGCGTGCTCGCACGGCTCGCGGTGTCGGCCGGGTATCGCGTGCTGCTCGCGGGATCCTCGGATCCGGCTCGCATCGTGCGCGCGGCGCGGGCGCTCGGCGCGACCGCGCTCGATGTCGCCGAGCTCGCGCGCGAGGCCGACGCCGTGCTCCTCGCTCTGCCGCTCAGCCGCCACACGACCCTGCCGGCCGGGCTGCTGCGGGGGAAGCTCGTGATCGACGCCATGAACCACTGGTGGGGCGATGGGCTCGGCGGCGACCTCGACGATCCGCGCACGTCCACCAGCGAGACCGTGCAGCGGTTCCTGGCCGGATCCCGGGTCGTGAAGGCCTTCAACCACATGGGCTATCAGGATCTCGAGGACGACACCCGTCCCGCGGGCGGGCCCGACCGCAAGGCGATCGCGATCGCCGGCGACGATCCCGACGACCTGGCGCGGGTCGCGCGCCTCGTGGACGACCTGGGGTTCGACCCCGTGATCGCCGGGGATCTCGCGAGCGGGATCATGCTGGAACCGGGGGCCGAGGCGTTCGGCGCCGACGTCGACGCCGCCGCGTTGGGGGCGATGCTCGCGCGCTTCTGGACCTCGCAGCGCGGCATCGTCGTGGCGCGGGCGCGGGCGCGGGCGCGGGCGGCGGATCCGGATCGCTAGCCGGAAGACTCCGCGTTCTTCCGCATCGTCGCGTCCCTGGATCCGCGACGGCACCGGACGTTCAGTCGGCCGTCTCCGGGTCGAGGTCGAAGACCAGGCGTGCGGGCACCGTGCCGTCCAGCACCTCCTGCATCGACTCCGCCACGGTGGACAGGTCGCGCGTCTGGGCGACGACGGTCGTGCGCCCCAGCGCATGCAGCCGGAAGACCTCGGCCAGATCCTCTCTGGTGCCGACGATGGATCCGATGATCTCGATGCCCCCCAGCACCGTGTCGAAGACCGGGAAGGTCAGCGTCCCGTCCTTCGGCAGCGAGACGAGCACGAGCCGTCCGCCTCGCGCGAGGGCGCGATAGGCCTGGTCGAACACCGCGGAGGCGGCGGCCAGCACGATGCACACGTCGGCCCCGCCGAGTGCCGTGATCGCCTCGACCGGATCCGTCGTGGCCGCGTTCACCACATGATCGGTGCCGAGCATCGTCGCGAGCTTCAGCTTCTCATCGCTCACGTCCACGGCGATCACCTCCGCGCCGACCAGGCGTGCGTACTGCACCGCAAGGTGTCCCAGCCCGCCGATCCCGAAGACCGCCACCCGCTCGGAGGGCGTCACCCGTGCAGCCTTGACGGCCGCATAGGTCGTCACGCCGGCGCAGGTGAGCGGGGCGGCGTCGAGGGAGGTCACCGCCTCGGGCACCGGCACGGCGAATCGCGCGTCGATGACGGCATACTCGGCGTGCGCGCCGTTCACCGCATAACCGGTGTTGCGCTGCGAGAGGCAGAGGTTCTCGCGGCCGGTGACGCAGTATCGGCAGGATCCGCACGCGGAGCCGAGCCAGGCCAGTGCGACGCGCGTGCCGATGGCGGGCGCGACGACGCCTGGGCCGAGCCCGTCGACGCGGCCGATCCCCTCGTGCCCGGGGATGAAGGGCAGTGGCGGCTGCACCGGCCAGTCGCCGCGCGCGGCGTGGATGTCGGTGTGGCACAGGCCGCTCATCTCGATGCGCACGAGCACCTGCCCCGGACCGGGGACGGGCACGGGCACCTCCTGCACCGTGACCGGCGCGGTGAACGACGAGACGACGGCGGCCCGCATGGTCGCGGGACGGGGCCCGGTGCCGGTTCCGGGCG
Organism: Actinomycetota bacterium; assembly: GCA_018268515.1. Taxonomy (GTDB): domain Bacteria; phylum Actinomycetota; class Actinomycetes; order Actinomycetales; family Microbacteriaceae; genus Microbacterium. The sequence goes on along the minus strand of JAFDWK010000018.1, from coordinate 22,408 downwards.
ATGCCTGCGCGGCCTCGACGGTCGGAGACGCCGGATCCACGTCGCCTGCCGAAGGCGCGGCGTCAGGTTCTGCGCCGCCCCCGGACGGCGCCGCGGACGCGGGTCCGTCGCCGTGCGCGCGCAGCGTGACGACCTCGTCCAGGCGCGGCACCCGCACGTTCCAGCCCAGCTCGTGCCGGATCCGCCGGCGCAGCGCATCGGCGGACGCCGGTTCGCCATGGGTGAGGAAGACCTGGCCCGGGGCCGTCGGAGCCGTGCGCATCCACTCCACGATCTGGCCGGCGTCGGCGTGCGCCGACATCATCTCGAGCGAATGCACCTCGGCGAGGATCGGCACATCCTGACCATAGATCCGCAGGGTGCGTTCGCCGCGCTGCAGCGCGGCCCCGCGAGTGCCTCCGGCCTGGAAGCCGGTCAGCACGATCGCGTTGCGGGGGTCGGGCCCGTAGGAGGCGAGATGGTGCAGGATCCGCCCGCCCTCGAGCATCCCGCTGGCGGAGACGATGATCGCGGGGCCGCCGCGGGTGTTCAGCGCCTTCGACTCCTCGACGCTGCGCACCAGTGTCGCCGTCTCGTACATGCGGTGGAACTCGTCGGCCGCGATCCGGTGCTCCTCGGGGTGGCGCGCGTAGATCTCCGCAGCGCTCACGGCCATGGGGCTGTTCAGGAACACGGGGACCTCGGGGATCCGCCCGGTGGCGCGCAGACGGCTGAGGTGCAGCAGCAGGGACTCGGCCCGGCCGATCGCGAAGGCGGGCAGCAGCACCACGCCGCCGCGCCTGCAGACCCGGGTGATGATGTCGGCGAGCGCCGCCTCCGGGTCGACATCGGGGTGCGCTCTGTCGCCGTAGGTCGACTCCGACACCAGCACGTCCGTCGCCTCGAGCGCCCGCGGCGGCCGCATCAGCGCGTCGTCGGCGCGACCCAGGTCTCCGGTGAAGTGCACCCGGCACCCGTCCACCTCCAGCCGGGCCTGCGCCGCGCCCAGGATGTGCCCGGCGGGGACGAACCCGACCCGGACGTCCCCGACGTCGAAGCCGGCGTCGAAGGGGTGCGGCTCGAAGTGCTCGAGCGCGGCCAAGGCGTCGCGTTCGGTGTACAGCGGCCGCGGGCGCGCGTGCCGGGAGCTGTGCCGGCGCTCGGCGTAGGCGGCCTGCTCCTCCTGCAGGCGGCCGCTGTCCGGCAGCACGAGCCCGCTGAGCTCGGCCGTGCCGGCGGTGCTGTGGATCGCACCGCGGAAGCCGTCCCGCACGAGCGCCGGCAGATAGCCCGTGTGATCCAGGTGCGCGTGGGTGATCACCACGGCGTCGATGCTCGATGGATCCACGGGGAAGCGCGCCCAGTTCCGCTCCCGCAGGGTCTTGTACCCCTGGAAGAGTCCGCAGTCGACGAGGACCCTGCTCCGTCCGGTGTCGAGGAGGTAGCGGGATCCGGTGACCGTGTCGGTCGCCCCGAGGAAAGTCAGTGCTGCGCTCATGGACACCACCCCACACCGCGTCGGCGGGCCCGGGCGGGACCTTGGTCACGCGGGGGCGTCGCGGACGTCCGCCGGGGCGCGGCGGTCGGAGGCATCCAGAGACAGTGGAGCACTCCACCGCACGCGGACACCGCCCTCGGCCCGGTTCTCGAGCAGGAAGGCGCCGGCGCGCTGTGCGGCGCGTGCGGCGAGGTTCGCCGTGCCGCTGCGGTCCAGGTGCTCCGGCAGCCCGACGCCGTCGTCCTCGACCACGGCGACCACCTCGGCCTCGGAGACGCTCACCGTCACGAGCGCCGTCGATGCGTGCGCATGCCGGGCGACGTTCGCGAGAGACTCCCGCACGACCGCGACGAGGTCGTCGGCGAGGTCTCCGGTGACGGCGAGGTCGACGGGTCCGGCGAAGGTGATCCGGGGCCGCGGGGACATGTCGGACACGAGTTCGAGCAGTCGGCTGCGGAGCGCGCCGTCGGCGGCGTGGCTGCGCAGAGCGAAGATCGCCGTGCGGATGTCGGCGATCGCGGCGTCCAGCTCCTCGATGGGGCGCTCGAGCGCGCCCGCGACCGGAGGGTGGGTCGCCGCGAGCCCCTGCAGCCCGAGCGTCGTCGCGAACAGCCGCTGGATGACGTGATCGTGCAGATCCCGCGCGATGCGGCCCCGGTCCTCCACGATCTCCAGCCGCTGCCGCTGCGCGCGGGCTCGGGCGAGGGAGATGGCGATCCCCGCCTGCGATGCGAACTCGGAGATGGTCTGCAGTTCGGCGCGTGAGTACGCGCCGGCGCTGCGGGAGACGCAGAGGGCACCGACCGCATCGCCGGCGGCGAGCAGCGGCACGGCGACCGTGAACCCGAAGGGACGCAGCACGACGTCGCCGGGTTCCGGCAGCCGTCCGACCACGGGCTCGCCGTGCGCGATGGCCTGCGCGGCGAGTGCGCCCGCCGCAGGATAGTGCGACCCCTCGAGTCCGTGCGCGCCGGCGCCGCGGGCCACATCGATGCGCAGCCGATCATCCTCGTCGGGTGTGATGATCGTGACGAGGTCGGTGGGCACGATCGAGGCGACGCCCTCCGCGACGATGCCGAGAGCGTCGCCGCCGTCGGGGGAGAGCAGAGTCGCCGTGATCGCGGACAGCGCCGCGCCGAGACGCTCCCGCCGGCGGGTCTCCGCGAACAGCCGCGCGTTCTCGATCGCCACCCCTGCGGTCGACGCGAGCGCCTCGATGAGTTCCTGATCCTCCGCGGAGAAGAGGTCCTTCTGCGGATCCGTCAGGTACAGGTTCCCGAACGTGCGGCCTCGGGTCCGGATCGGCACGCCCAGGAACGCATCCATCGGCGGATGATGCTCCGGGAAGCCGACCGAGCGCGGGTCATCGGCGATCCGCGGGATCCGGATGCTCTCGCCGGCGTTGATGACGGCGCCGAGCAGGCCGTGCCCTTCCGGCGGCGCCCCGATCCGGGCGACGACCTCGGAAGGGATCCCCTCGTGGATGAACCGCTCGAGGAGGCCCTCCTCGTCGATCACGCCGAGAGCGCCGTAGCGGGCGCCGACGAGCTCGATCGCCGCGCTGACGATGCGGCGCAGCATCGCGTCGAGATCCAGGTCCTCACTCACCGCGCGCGTGGCTCCGAGCAGACTGCGCAGCCGCCCCTGGGCGGTGAGCACATGCTGGGCACGGGCCATCAGATCCGCGATGGTCTTCTCGAGTTCGAGACGAGGTGCATCGGGGAACGTGAGGGGTTCTTCATCCATCGGCGCCCTGCCTCGACACGGTCCTGTGCTTGACACCGAGAAGTCTAGGTGGGTGCGGGACTTTCGGCCCGCGGTCGTTCCCGCGGGCTGGGGCATGATGGGCGCAGAGGGAGGAAGCGGATGAGCAGTGTGTTCCTCGTCGACGACCACGAGATCGTCCGTCAGGGCCTCGCGGGCGTGATCGAGAGCCAGCCCGACCTGACGGTGGCGGGCGAGGCGGGCACCGTCCACGACGCGCTTGCGCGGATCGCGGCCACCCTGCCCGATGTGGCCGTGCTCGACGTCCGGCTCCCCGACGGCAACGGGATCGACCTGTGCCGGCAGATCCGACAGGACCATCCGCACCTGCCGTGCCTCATCCTCACCGCCTATGACGACGACGACGCGATGTTCGCGGCGGTCGTCGCCGGCGCCGCCGGGTATCTGCTGAAGAGCGTCCGCGCCGCCGAGCTGCTCGAGGCGATCCGCGGCGTCGCGGCGGGCCGGCGCCTCCTGCACCCGAGCGCGGAGCGCAATGCGATGCAGCGCATGCGCGACGCCCCGGGCGAAGACCCCCGATTCGGATCCCTGGGCCTTCGCGAACGGCAGATCCTGGCGCTCATCGCCGATGGGCTCACCAACCGGCAGATCGGCGAACGGCTGGGTCTGGCCGAGAAGACGGTCAAGAACTACGTCTCCGGGCTGCTCGGCAAGCTGGGCCTCGACCACCGCACGCAGGCGGCGGTCTTCGAGATCGAGCGGGGTCGGCGCCGCGAGGGCTGACCGCGGCGCGGGCCCGGCCTCACTGCTTCTGCTTCTCGTGCCGCACGATGAGCACCGGACAGTGCGCGTGCGCCGCGCAGGCCGAGCTGACGGATCCGAGCAGGAGCCCCGCGAATCCGCCGCGGCCGCGACTGCCCACGACGAGCATCTGCGCGCGGTGGCTCTCCTCGATGAGGACGGTCGCGGCGGGGCCGGCCAGCACCGCTGCGGACAGGTTCGCCGGCGGATCCCCGGCGAACACGTCCGTGATCGCGGCGTCGAGGAGGACGGCGGCATCCTTGTCGGGCGTCCACCCGATGCCCGGGTACAGGTCCACGAGCGCGGGATAGTCCCAGGTGGTGACCGCGCGGAGCGGGACCCCGAGGGCGCTCGAGAGCCTCGTCGCATACCGGAGCGCGTCGAGCGAGGAGTCGGAGCCGTCGACGCCGACGAGGATCGGAGCATTCGCAGAGGTGTTCATGCGCTCACCCTCTGCCGGTTCCGTGGCGGTGGATGGGACGAAAGTCACTTGCGAGGATGACGACGGCACGGGAGGGTGAGACGAGGTCGCGCTCGCGCGCCACAGGGAACGCGTTCGCGCGCCACAGTGAACGCGTTCGCGCGCCACAGGGAAGAGGGAGAACTCGACGACATGGCAGTGCTGAAGGCGATGAGACGGCAGCCCGCGATCCCGATCGCGTTCCTGACCCTGGTCGCCGTCCTGGTGCTCGATGCGGTCGGTCAGCACGTCGCGGCGCGCTGGCTCGCGACGATCGTCGTCGGCGTCTTCGTCGCCTGGACACTGGTGCAGATGATCCGCGAGATGCTGCACGGCCGGTTCGGGCTCGACGTGCTCGCGATCGTGGCGATGGTGGCGACCCTCGTCGTCGGCGAGTACGTCGCCTCGCTGATCATCGTGCTGATGCTGTCCGGGGGAGAAGCGCTCGAGGACTTCGCCGCCAGGCGGGCCAAGCGCGAGCTCACCGCGCTGCTGGAGCGCTCGCCGCAGAGTGCGCACGTCGTCGCCGTCGACGAGGAGAGCGAGGCGGAGTCGATCCGGGACGTGCCGGTCGAGGAGGTCGCCGTCGGGGATCTCCTGCTCATCCGCCCCTCCGAGATCGTGCCGGTCGACTGCGTCCTGCTCACCGAGGAGGCCTCCTTCGACGAGTCCTCCCTCACCGGTGAGAGCCTTCCAGTGACCCGGCGCGCCGGCGAGACCGTGCTGTCGGGGGCGGTCAACGGCAGCCGCATCGTGCGGGCTCGGGCTGTGCGCCTCAGCGCCGACAGCCAGTATCAGCAGATCCTGACGCTGGTGCGGCAGGCCCAGGAATCGCGGGCGCCCGTGGTGCGTCTCGCGGATCGGTTCGCGATCCCGTTCACCGCGGTGTCGCTGGTGCTCGCCGGTCTCGCCTGGGTGATCTCCGGCGAGGCGGTGCGGTTCGCCGAGGTGCTGGTGCTCGCGACGCCGTGCCCGCTGCTGATCGCCGCACCCGTCGCCTTCCTCGGCGGGCTTTCGCGGTCCGCGAAGGCGGGGATCGTGCTCAAGGGCGGTGCGGTGATCGAGACGCTCTCCCGGGTGCGCTCGGCGGCGTTCGACAAGACCGGAACACTCACCCGCGGGCGGCCCGCCCTCGTGGACGTGCGACCGGCGGACGGGTTCTCCGCGGACGAGGTGCTGCGTCTGGCCGCCTCGGCGGAGCAGTACTCCACACACGCCCTCGCCGAGGGGATCCGCGCGGCCGCGCGGGAGCGGGGTCTCGTGCTCGCGGCCGCGGAGGACGCCGGCGAGGTCGCGACCAACGGCGTCATGGCGCGCATCGGCGAGCGCACCGTGGTCGTGGGCAAGCCGGCCTACGTCGCCTCGCTCGTTCCCGCGTTCTCCCGCACCGAGCTGGCGCCGGGGCAGGCCGCCGCCTACGTCGCGATCGACGGGAGGCACGCCGGGGCCCTCGTGCTGGCGGACGCACCCCGCGCCGAGTCGCGCGGTGTCGTGGGGTGGCTGACGTCCCACGGCGTGGAGCAGGCGGTGATGCTGACCGGCGACGCGCAGACGACCGCGACCTCGATCGCGGCCTCGGTCGGCATCGCGGAGGTGCACGCCGAGCTGCTGCCCGACGACAAGGTGCGCCTCGCCCGCGACCTGCGACCGCGGCCGCTGATGATGGTCGGCGACGGCGTCAACGACGCGCCCGTGCTCGCTGCCGCAGACGTGGGGATCGCGATGGGCGCGAAGGGGGCGACGGCAGCGGGCGAGGCCGCGGATGCGGTGATCCTCGTCGATTCGCTCGTGGGGGTCGTTCATGCGGTCGAGATCGGCCGGCATACCGTCCGGGTCGCCCTGACCGCGATCTGGATCGGGATCGCGCTGAGCATCGCGCTCATGATCATCGCCATGACCGGCGTCATCCCGGCGGTCGCGGGGGCGCTGATCCAGGAGCTCGTGGATCTCGCCACGATCCTCTATGCGCTGCGCGCGCTGCGCGGTCCGCTCACCCCGGACGACTCCTTCGCGTCACCGGAGCCCGGAGCGGGACCAAAGGCCCGCCGCGACCGGGAGGAGAGGACCAGGCTGTGAGCATGAGCGAGACGCACGCGACGACACCCGCGCCGGCCCCGGGGAGCGTCGATGACACCGACCTCGAGAGCATCGACGCCTGGTGGCGGGCCGCGAACTACCTCAGCGCCGGCCAGATCTATCTGCTGGACGACCCGCTGCTGCGCCGCCCGCTCGTGCCGGAGGATGTGAAGCCGCGGCTGCTCGGGCATTGGGGCACGACCCCCGGACTGAACTTCCTGTACGCGCACCTCAACCGCGTGATCCGGGATCGCGCGCTGAGCTCGATCTTCATCACAGGGCCGGGCCACGGAGGCCCCGGCATGGTCGCCAACGCCTACCTGGACGGCACCTACTCCGAGGTGTACCCCGACATCGCCCGCGACGAGGACGGCGTGCGGCGGCTGTTCCGGCAGTTCTCCTTCCCGGGAGGGATCCCGAGCCACGTCGCACCGGAGACCCCCGGTTCCATCCACGAGGGCGGCGAGCTGGGCTACTCGCTGAGCCACGCGTTCGGCGCCGCATTCGACAACCCCGACCTGGTGGTGACCTGCGTGGTCGGCGACGGCGAAGCGGAGACCGGGCCCGCGGCGACGGGCTGGCACTCGAACAAGTTCCTGGATCCCGTGCAGGACGGCACAGTGCTGCCGATCCTGCACCTGAACGGCTACAAGATCGCCAACCCGACGGTGCTCGCGCGGATCCCGGAGCGTCGCCTGGTCGAGCTCTTCCGCGGCTACGGCTATGCGCCCTACGTGTTCACGGCCGGGTTCGACGACGAGGATCCGCGCAGCATCCACCGCCGGTTCGCGGAACTCCTCGAGGAGGTGTTCGACGAGATCGCGCACATCCGCGCCGACGCGCAGGCCGGTCGGTACCACTCGGACGACCCTGTGACGGCGACGCCCGAATGGCCGATGATCATCCTGCGCACTCCGAAGGGATGGACCGGCCCGCACGAGGTCGACGGCGTGCTCGTGGAGGGCACCTACCGCGCGCACCAGGTTCCGCTCGCGAACGCCAGGGACACGCCGGAGCACCTCCGGATCCTCGAGGACTGGATGCGGCGTTACCGCCCCGAGGAGCTCTTCGACGCCGAGGGCGCTCCCGTCGGGCTGATCGGCCGGATCGCGCCGGAGGGGGAGCGGCGGATGAGTGCGAACCCGGTCGCCAACGGCGGGCTGCTGCGCGTGCCGCTGTCGTTGCCGGACTTCCGGGACTTCGCCGTGGATGTGCCGTCGCCGGGCGCCACCACGGCCGAGGCGACGCGGGTGCTCGGCACCTGGCTCGCGGAGGTCATCCGGCGCAATCCCACCGATTTCCGCATCTTCGGCCCGGACGAGACCGCGTCCAACCGCCTCGCGCCGGCGGTCTACGAGGCCACGCAGAAGCAGTGGGTCGCACAGATCCTGCCCACGGACGACCACCTGGCCCGGGTCGGCCGAGTCATGGAGATGCTCAGCGAGCATCAGTGCCAGGGCTGGCTGGAGGGGTATCTGCTCACCGGACGCCACGGCCTGTTCACCTGCTACGAGGCGTTCATCCACATCGTCGACTCGATGTTCAACCAGCACGCGAAGTGGCTCAAGGTCACCCGCGGGATCGGCTGGCGGCGCCCGATCTCCAGCCTGAACTACCTGCTCACCAGCCACGTCTGGCGTCAGGACCACAACGGGTTCAGCCACCAGGATCCGGGATTCATCGACCACGTCGTGAACAAGAGCGCCGAGGTGGTGCGGGTGTACCTCCCGTTCGATGCCAACACGCTGCTGTCCACCTACGATCACTGCCTGCGCTCGACCGACCACGTCAACGTCGTCGTCGCGGGCAAGCAGCCCGCTGCCAACTGGCTGAGCATGGACGAAGCCGTCGCCCATTGCACGCGCGGCCTCGGAATCCTGGAGTGGGCGGGCACCGAGGAGACGGGACAGGATCCGGACGTCGTTCTCGCCGCTGCGGGCGACATCCCCACCCTGGAGGTCCTCGCTGCCGCGCAGATCCTGCGGAACGCGCTGCCGGAGCTGCGCGTGCGCGTGGTCAACGTCGTCGACCTGATGCGGCTGCAGTCGGAGAGCGAGCACCCGCACGGGTTGCCGGACCGCGAGTTCGACGCGATCTTCACCGTGGACCGCCCGGTCATCTTCGCCTACCACGGCTACCCCTGGCTCATCCACCGGCTCGCGTACCGCCGGCACGGGCACGACAACCTGCACGTGCGCGGGTACAAGGAGAACGGCACGACCACGACGCCGTTCGACATGGTCATGCTCAACGACCTCGACCGGTACCAGCTGGCGATCGACGCGATCGACCGTGTGCCGGGCCTCGCCCAGCGCTGCGCCGCGCTGCGGCAGGAGCTGCAGGACGCCCGGCTGCGCGCCCGCGCCTACACCCGCGCCCACGGCGAGGACATCCCCGAGGTGGCCGAGTGGAGTTGGGACCGTGCCCGCTGACCCGATCACGGACGCGAAGGCGGATGCGGCGACACGGGAGAGGGACGCGCCTGACGGAGCGACCACGGATCCGCTGAGCGCGGTGCGCCGCTGCGCCGCGGAGGACGCGGTGCAGGTGCTGACGGAACTCGGCGCGGACGAGACCGGACTCACCCCGGACGAGGCTGCCCGGCGGCTCGCACGCCTCGGCCCCAATGCGATCCGGGGTCATCGCGCGCGGCCCTGGCGGGTGCTGGGACGGCAGTTGCGCAGCCCGATCGTGCTGATGCTGTTCGGGACGGCCTTCGTGGCCGGGTTCGTCGGGGACGCCACGGACGCGGTCGTGATCGGAGTGATCCTGCTGATCAGCGTCGGGCTCGGCTTCGTCAACGAGTACCGCGCCGTTCTTCCTCGCGCTCGTGGGGATGCTGATCCTCTACCTGGTGCTCGTCGAGCTCGCGAAGCTCTGGTACTTCCGCCGGGTGGGCGACGCACCGGCCGTCGCGCGTGCGCCGCGGCACCCGGCTCGGCGCGTGCTGCGGCGGGCGGCGCGGTTCACCACGCGATCCGGACGGGCCGGGCATCGCCGCACCGGAGCCTCCTCGCGGGCGTGATGGGACTTTCGTCTCGCGACGATCCGTGGATCGGAGCATGATTGGGAGCATGGACACCGAAGACGACCGGGAGCCGACGCAGGCGCTCAGCGAAGACGAATGCTGGGATCGGATCCGCGTCGCGCCATATGGACGCATCGCCGTGGCCGCGGCCGACGAGATCGACATCTTCCCGATCAATCACGCCGTGCTCGACGGCACGATCGTCTTCCGCACCGCGCCCGGAACGAAGCTGCTCGAGCTGACGATCCGGCAGCGGGTCGTGTTCGAGATCGACGGGACGGACGGCGACCAGGTCTTCAGTGTCGCAGTGAAGGGCACCGCCGAGGAGATCGACCGCGACGCGGACGTGCTCGAGGCGGAACGCACCGGTGTCACCCCCTGGGCGCCGGAGCCCAAGGACCGCTGGGTGCGGATCCGGCCGACGACCGTTTCGGGGCGCACGTTCCGCCGGCCCGCGTAGCGCACCCGCCTCGGGTGCCGTGTCCCTGGCCCCGATTCAACCTCTTCTGCGCTTGGCTGAGGACGTGCACGCTCCTTCGCCCGTCGTCACCGTGCCGACGCCGCCCACCGGACTCCCCGCGGTGCTCCGGGGGCGCCGATGAGCGCGCAGGCGCCTCCCGATCCCGATGACGTCGGCGCCGCGGCGGACGAGGGCCCCGAATCCGGTGCGGCCCGGCACCGGGCGTTCGCGCTCGTGGCGATCAGCATGTCGATCGCGATCTGGTGGCCGGCGTTCACGCTCGGGGCCTGGGGGGAGTTGTTCTTCGACCAGATGCTGACCGTGTGGGTCGCCGCGACGGTGGGGATCGTGCTCGTGCTCACGCAGCCCCGCTCGATGGGGCGGCGATGGTGGCGGGTCGTCGCGCTGGCGGTCCCGTCGCTGTGGCTCGCGCTCGCGTTCACACCCGAGAACCCGACCGGGGGCCTGGCCGTCGTGATCCTCGACCTCATCGCCGTCGTGGTCGGGCTGCTCGGGATCCCGTTCACGCTGTGGACGCTGGTGGGAATCCTCTGGCCGGAGACCTTCAGCGCCCTCTCCCGCGGGGTGCGCTGGGCGATCGCGGGGATCGTCGTCGCGGTGGCCGTGGGGTCGTTCCTGCTCGGCGTGTTCAACGGCCGGTTCCTGACCTGTCAGGACTTCGAGCTGAGCGGCAACTCCCGCCCGCCGGGTTGCGTCTCGGCGACGCCCGCCCCGTAGCGCTCAGCCGCGCCGGGAGACGTCCGCGCGGTGCGCGATCCGCAGCACGAAGATCACTCTGGCGGATTCATCGATGCGGACGATCACGCGATACGCGATCCCGGCATACCCGCTGCCCTGGCCCTCGAGCTCGGTGCCGAGAGGCGTGGCCAGGTCATCGGGCTCTTCTTCGACCGATCTATCGGTGCCGCGCGGTCAGCGCCGGGGATCGATCATGGTCATACCCGCCACCTTCGCCCGGTCGAACGCGGGCAGCAGCGCCGCCGCCTCCTCGAGTCCGATCGTGCGCTCGATGAGACGCTGCGGCTCGAGGCGCCCCGCGGCGATCATCGCCATCATCGCGGGGTAGTCGGCGGCCGCCATCCCGTGGCTTCCGAGCAGGTCGAGCTCCCAGCCGATCACCCGCTCCATCGGCACGCGGGGGTGTCCGTCGATGGGCGGGAGCAGGCCGATCTGCACATGCCGGCCGCGCCGGCGCAGCCCCAGGACCGCGTCGGCGAGTGTCTGCTCGCTGCCGACGGCGTCGACCGAGATATGGCTGCCCCCGCCGGTCAGCGCGGCGACGGCGGCCGGGATGTCGGTTCCGTCGGCGAGGAGCGTGTGCGCGGCGCCGACCTCTCTCGCCACGGCGAGCGCCTCCGGGTTGCGGTCCACCGCGATCACGCCGGCGCCGCACGCCCGCGCGATCATGACGGCGCTGAGGCCGACGCCGCCGGCGCCGACCACGGTGACCCACTCGCCCTCGCGCACCCGGGCGCGCCCGACGAGCGCGCGGAAGGCGGTGGCGAAGCGACAGCCGAGGCTCGCCGCCGTGGCGAAGTCGACCTCGTTCGGGAGCGCGACGAGGTTGACATCGGCGGCGTGCAGGGCGACGACCTCGGCGAAGGATCCCCAGTGCGTGAATCCGGGCTGCTGCTGGTCGGGGCAGACCTGCGCGTCGCCGGACAGGCACCACTCGCACCGCCCGCAGCCGCAGACGAAGGGCACGGTCACGCGGTCGCCGACCCGCCAGCGCGTCACCTGCGCCCCCACGGCGGCGATGACCCCGGCGAGTTCGTGCCCGGGCACGTGCGGGAAGGCGATGTCGTCGTGCCCGGCCCAGGCGTGCCAGTCGCTCCGGCACAGGCCTGTGGCACGCACCTGCACGAGCACTCCGTCGGCGGGGAGCTCGGGCTCCGGAACCTCCCGGACCTCGGGCTGGGCACGGACCGCATCGAACACCACTGCGCGCATGGCCTCATCCTGCCAGGCGGGTGCCTCGTCATCAGGAGTTCACGCCGCAGGCGCACGACGAAACGCGCCGGAAACACAGCGCGCGTCGAGGCGAAACGCGCCGGTGGCAATCTGACTTCACCCGACGCCGCAGGGGCGTCGTGACAGAGAGGAGAGGCCCTCATGGATCAGGGAAACACCGCCTTCGTCTTGATCTGCGCGGCCCTCGTGCTGCTGATGACACCGGGGCTCGCGTTCTTCTACGGCGGCCTGGTGAAAGCCAAGAGCGTGATCAGCATGATGATGATGAGCTTCGGCGCGATCGGCCTGATCGGCGTGCTGTGGGTCGTCTACGGCTATGCGATCGCCTTCCCGGGCAACCACGGGACGGTCGCCCCCTGGGCCATCGACTGGTCCTCGATCGGGCTGTCCAACCTCCTCGAGGTGCCCAAGGACGCGGCCTATCCCCCACTCGCCTTCGTCGCCTTCCAGGCGACCTTCGCGATCATCACCGTCGCCCTCATCTCCGGTGCGATCGCCGACCGCGCGAAGTTCGGATCCTGGATGATCTTCGCCGGCATCTGGGCGACGGTCGTGTACTTCCCCGTCGCAAGCTGGGTGTTCAACTTCGGGCTGAACAAGGACGGCTCCTTCGCCTATGGCGGCTGGGTCACGCACGGTCTGCAGGAGCTGCTCGGAGTCGGAGCCATCGACTTCGCCGGCGGCACCGCTGTGCACATCAACGCCGGTGCAGCGGCGCTCGCCCTGGCGCTCGTGCTCGGCAAGCGGCTCGGCTTCCAGAAGGGCGCCGACGTGCCGCACAACCCGCCGTTCGTGCTGCTGGGCGCCGGATTGCTGTGGTTCGGATGGTTCGGCTTCAACGCGGGCTCCGAGCTCGCCGCCGACGGCACCGCTGCGGTCGCCTTCGTGAACACGATCGCCGCGCCCGCCGCCGCGCTGCTGAGCTGGCTGGTGATGGAGAAGATCCGCAACGGCAAGCCCACCTCGGTCGGCGCCGCGTCGGGCGCCGTGGCCGGTCTCGTCGCGATCACCCCGGCGTGCGCGGCGCTGACCCCGATCTGGGCGGTCGTGCTGGGCCTGCTCGCCGGGGCCATCTGCCAGCTCGCCATCGATCTCAAGTACAAGCTCGGCTTCGACGATTCCCTCGACGTGGTAGGCATCCACCTCGTCGGCGGCATCATCGGCACGCTGTACCTCGGCATCTTCGCCAACGGCACGGGCCTGATCTACAGCGGCAGCTTCGCGCAGCTCGCGGCGCAGGCGCTCGCGGCGGGGGCAGTGCTGGCGTACTCTTTCGTCCTCGCGTATGGCATCGGCTTCGTGATCGAGAAGGTCATCGGGTTCCGCGTCAAGGACGAGGACGAGATCGCCGGCCTCGACACCGTGGTGCATGGCGAAGAGGGCTATGTCCTCACCGGCGCGCGGGTCTGAGCCGATGAACCCCGTCCCCCTTGCGGCGAGCACTGCGCCGGCCGAGCTCTTGCAGCTGCGGAGCCTGCCGAGGCGCGGACTCGCCGCAGGGGGCGGGCATGTGCGCGAGATCTGCGCGGAACGGGGGAGGAACGACCAGCTGCACTGGATGCTGCAGCTCGTCGAGCTGCGCGGCCCGGTGGGCATGCTGCACCTGGCACCCGACGCCTCGCACGTGCTTGCGGGCATCGGCGGTCCGCAGGTCGACGTCGGTCCCGGGGCCTCGGTGGGGCTGCGCAAGGAGCGGGTGCTGCGGCACACGGGGGCGCTTCTGGAACTGCGCCGGCCCCGGCTGCGCGCCGCCGAGCTGAGCCGGATCCTCGTCCTGTCCTCGGTGCCGTCGCGGGCGACGCCGGCGCTGATCTTCGCCGACCTGCACGGCCCCTCGGAACTGTCCGGCACGGTGCGCGCCGTCGTCGTGCGCTCGGGGAGGGTGAGCATGGGCGGCGGCACGGCAGCGGCGATGGAGGCGCTGGTGCTGCCGCCCGCAAGGACGGGCGTCGACGACGCCGCCCGCGGGCCCGGGATCGTCGCCGAGGACGCCCGGGCCCTCATGGTCGTCGGCTGACCGGGTGGGGTGCTGCGAGGTGCTCGCCGTGCGCGAGCTGAGCCACCGCGAATCGCTCCTCGCCGTGCTCGGCACCCGCTTCGACGATCCCGGTTTCCACTGCCTCGACGAGCCAGAGGCGGCGCTGTCGTTCTCGTCCACGCGGAGTCTCATCGCGGTGCTGCGCCGGATCGCCGATCAGGGCGGGGCAGGTGTTCTGCGCGACGCATTCGCCCTGCTCGCCGCGCTGCCGTGCGCGAGGATCCTCGAGGTCGGGGAGTGGGGGCTCCGCCCGGCGATCCGGGAGGATCTGGAACTCGTGCGGCGCCGGCGATCGTTCCTCGGCGAGCCCGCACGTTACACGCGGCACCTGCTCGACTGAGGTCCGCTCCCACCCGCGGGGCGGACCGGTCTCACCCGCCGAGCGAGGCCGGTCGGCGCAGCACGCGCCGCCAGATCGCGGCGAGCATCGCGACGAAGGTCACCGCCCACGCCGCCAGGGCGAACCAGCTCTCCCCGAACCCGATCGCGTGCACGATCGGCAGGCGGTCGACGTCGCCGAGGAACTGCGAGCCGACGCCGTACATGCCGAGGGGGAACACGATGCTCCACAGCGTCGGGTCGTACCGCAGCGGCACGCGATGGCGCACATGCTTCCACCAGCCGGCCATCACCAGCACCGGGATCAGCCAGGTGCCGAACGCCCAGAAGAAGACCGCGGCCCCGGCGATGAGCCCGCGCGTCGCGTCGACCATGGGCGCATCCGCCATCTCGACGATGCGCGCCCCGGCGACCACAGTGATCGCGGTCGCCCCCATCGCGACCCAGTACGGCGGCGTGAGGTCCTCCGGGCGGAAGGGGTACGCGAGCATCCGCACCCCGACGAACACCCCGACCGCGCAGTACAGGAACGTGCCGACCGACCAGGAGAACACGGCGAGCAGCGCCATCCCGTCCCGCATCGCCGGCAGCTCGGGCTCGATGCCCGCCGCGAGTACGGCGACGGCCTGGCTGGCCACCGCCCAGATGAACCAGGTGCCGTTCGCGGTGCGCAGCGCGGTGGTCTTCCGCTTACCCAGCACGGCCGTCCACGGCACGGTGTAGCCGAGCACGATCCACGCCAGCACGCCGATGAGCAGCAGCACGAGCACGATCGGGGAGAAGCCGTCGGCGCTGATCCGCGTGCCCAGCACGCAGGTCGCCGCCACGAACGTGAAGAACCCGAACGCGCGCGCCGGATCCGCGAAGTCCTCGGCCATCGCGTGAGGATGCCGCAGCGCGCGCACCACGTTCAGCACGATGAGCACGAGATAGCTCGCGATCGCGATCCCCAGCAGGATCCGGGAGACGAGCATCCAGCCGTCGGTCCGCATCGCGACCGACAGGATCCCCGTCGCCATCACGAGCGCGAAGTAGCCGGGGGTCAGTGCGCGGATGCCCTCGTCGAGCCGCTGACCGAGTGAGCCCCGCGCGACGACGGGAGGCGTGACGCTCACGGACTCAGCCGAGGAAGGTGATCAGCAGCCGCGACGGCTCGGATGCGACGACCTCGTGCCGCACGTTCGCGGGGACGTGCAGGATCGACCCCGGCACCAGCTCGTGCACGTTCTCGCCGACGGTGAACCGCACCCGCCCGGTCAGCACCTGCACCAGGATCGGCCGGGGCGCGACATGTTCGGCGAGCACGGCCCCCGTATCGAAGGCGAGATGACGCAGCCGGAATCCGTCGCCGTCGTGCAGGCGGTGCGGCGAGACCCGGCCCGGGAGGATCGGGTTCTGCGCGGCGAGCTCGTCGAGGTCGCGGGCGATGAGCGTCGCGGCGGGGGCGTCGGGTGCGGTGGTCATGCGGATCCTCCTGACAGCCGGGTCGGTGCCAGCGTATCCCCTGTGTCCCGCGCAGCGCTCCGGATCCGGACCGCGCCGTTCAGCGGGGCTCCGCGGGGCGGGCTGCGACGAGGAAGCCGTCCACGTTCGGCAGGTGCACGCGCACGCTCGCCTCGGCCGCTGCCGCGATCTCCGCCCCGGATCCGGTCACGGCGATGATCGCGTCGCCCTCGAGGCGATGACCGACCCAGCGCAGCCGGATGCGCTCGACCTCGGCGATCCCGTCGACGTGCGTGAGCGCGTGCGCAGCGCGGTCGACGAGTTCGGGCTCGATGCCGTCGAGCAGACGCCGGCCGATGCTGCGGATCGTGCCGATCAGCAGCACGAAGATGGCGACGGAGATGAGCACGCCGACGATCGGATCCGCGAGCGGGAACCCCGCCATCACGCCGAAGCCTCCGAGCACGACCGCCAGAGAGGTGAATCCGTCGGTGCGCGCGTGCACCCCGTCGGCGACGAGGGCGGCGGATCCGATGCGCCGGCCGACGCGGATCCGGTAGATCGCGACGGCCTCATTGCCGAGGAAGCCGATGACGCCCGCGACGATCACCCATCCGACATTGTGCAGCGGCTGCGGGTGCAGGAGCCGCTCGATCGACTGCCAGGCGGCGACGACCGCCGACAGCAGTACCACGAAGACGATGAACAGTCCCGCGAGGTCTTCCGCGCGGCCGAACCCGTAGGTGTAGCGGCGGGTGGCCGTGCGCCGGCCGAGCACGAAGGCCACCCACAGCGGGATGGCGGTGAGCGCATCGGAGAAGTTGTGCACGGTGTCGGCGAGCAGAGCGACGGATCCGCTGAGGAAGAAGACGACGGCCTGCAGGATCGTGGTGACGAGCAGGATCACGAGGCTCATCTTGAGTGCGCGGATGCCGGCGCTGGAGGCCTCCATCGCGTCGTCGATCGCGTCGGCGGCGTCGTGCGTGTGCGGCACGAACAGGCCGTACAGGAAGCCCTTGACGCCGCTGGGGTGCTCGTGGCCGTGGCCGTGGCCGTGGCCGTGGCCGTGGTCGTGGTCGTGCGCGTGTCGGTTGTGCTCGTGCTCGTGTCGGTTGTGCTCGTGCTCGTGCTCGTGCTTGTGGTCGTGCGCGTGGCCGTGTTCGTCGTGCGCGTGGGTGTCCTCGTGGGTGTCCCCGTGCGCGTGCCCGTGCTCGTGCCCGTGCCCGTGGTCGTGCTGGTGCGGCCGATCGTGGTCGTGCTCTGGTGCCATCAGGCGTCCTTGTCGGCGTGGTGGTGGCGGGGGGTGCCGCCCAGGGAGTGCTCGGCCTGGAAGATCGCATCGGCGACGAGGCGGGAGGCGTGCTCGTTCTCGAGCCGGTAGAAGACCCGCTGCCCGTCCTGCCGGGTCGAGACGATGCGCGCGAGGCGCAGCTTCGCGAGGTGCTGGGACACCGCCGCCGGGGACTTGTCGACGATGTCGGCGAGGTGATTGACCGAGAGTTCGCCGGCCTCCCCGAGGGCCATCACGATCCGCACGCGGGTCGCGTCGGCGAGCATGGAGAACACCTCGACGGCCAGCTCGACGTAGGAGCTGTCGGGCGAGTATCCGCAAGCCTGCTTATCTGCACTCATACGCAGATACTAACGGATGCTCAGCCGTGCAGGGCGTGCACGGCCTCGCGGACCGCGTAGAAGACGATCACGAGGCCCGCGATCGGATCCGCCCACCACCAGCCGAACAGGGCGTTCAGCACGATGCCGGTCAGCACGGACGCCGCGAGGATCGCGTCGACCAGCGTCACCCTGCCCTCGGTGAGCAGCACCGGATTCTGCAGGGCGCGTCCGACCCGGTTCTTGCCGAAGGCCAGGAGGAGCATCGTGAGCGCGGTGAGGGCGGTCCACCAGATGCCGCCCGGCAGCGGCGTCGCCCGGTGGCCGGCGGCGAGTGCCACGACCGCCTGGACGAGCAGGTAGACGGCGAGCAGCGCGAACGCGACGCCGATCAGGCGCAGGCCCAGGCGCTGGCGGCGTTCATCGGCCCCGGTCAGCTCCCAGATCACGACCGTCGACGCCCCGATCTCGATGAGGCTGTCCAGCCCGAAGCCCAGCAGCGCGACCGATCCCGACCGCCATGCGAGGATCGCGAGCAGTACCACCCCGACGACGTTCCAGGCGAGGGTGACGGCCTCCAGCGCGATGCCGGCGCGGCGGAGACGGAGACGATCTGCGGGCACGGATCCGACCGTAGGGACGGATCCCATGAGGGTGCTGGGCGGGCGGTGGCCCCGAGGCCGTCGCCGGCGCGCACGAGGGCCGCATCCGACGCGGAGTGCCGGGGGGCGGTGGAGCGCGGCTCAGAGAGCGCGCGTGAGCTTGTCCGGGTTGCACACCTGGCGCAGGCCCCGGATGAGTCCGTCTGCGCCGAACTCGAGGGTGAGCACGTCGGTGCGCCGGGAGTGGGTGAGCGCGACGGCGGGCTCGCCGTTGACGTCGATCGGGGCCGCATCGAAGGGGACGGCCGGGTCTGCGGTCGCCCTCCGCAGGATGCCGGTGAGGAAGCGGCGCACGTGGTCGGCGCCGAAGATGGGGTTGCGCGCCGCGCGCACCCGGCCCCCGCCATCGCTCCACAGGATGGCGTCGTCGGCGATCAGCGCGAGCACGCCCGAGATGTCGCCGTGCTCGACGGCGGTGAGCAGCGCGCCGAGCGCCGCAGGATCCGCGGCCCTGGTCGCCGTGGGGTCGTCGGCGAGCCGCAGCCGGCGCTCACCGCGGGAGATCAGCTGCCGCACCGCCGCGGGGGACTTCTCCAGGATCCGCCCGATCTCCCCTGCCGACATCCCGTACGCACGGTGCAGCACGACAGCGGCCCGCGCGTCGGGCGCCAGCTGCTCGGCCATGTGCAGCAGGGCGATCGAGAGCAGCTCCCGGTCCGCCACCGCGTCCTCGGGCAGCCGCGCGGTGGCGACCGGCTCGGGCAGCCAGTGACCGACGTACTCCTCCCGCGCCGCGGCGAGCGAGCGCACCCGGTCGATCGAACGGCGCACGCACACGGTGGTCAGCCAGGCCGGCCAGGAGCGCACCGGGGGCGCGGTCGGGGCGTCGTCGCCGCGCGGGGCGGCGGTCCGCTCCTGCTCCAGCGCCTCGATCGCCACCTCGGACACCACGTCCTCGGCGTGCCCGTAGTCGCCGAGCATGCGATAGGCGATGCCGATGAGGCGCCCGCGCTCCGACTGCCACGCACGGGTGGCGGGGGAGACGAGCGTCATGGCCTCACGGTACCGCGCGGTCGCCGCCGCGGTCACACGATCGGGTGCTTGCCGTCGATCGGCGGCGCCATCTCGGTGGCGATCGCGACGCGGTTCCACACGTTGATCGTGCAGATCGCGAGCACGATCGCGCCGAGCTCGCCCTCGTCGAAGTGCGCTGCGGCGGCGTTCCAGATCTCGTCGGTGACCGTGTCCGGGCCGAGCTGCGTGACGGCGTCGGTCAGGGCGAGAGCCGCGAGCTCCCGCTCCTCGAAGAAGCCCTTGGCGTGCTGCCAGGCACCGACCGCGTGCAGGGTGCGCTGCGGGATGCCGCGCGCGGCGCCCTCGGTCGCGTGCATGTCGACGCAGAACCCGCATCCGTTCAGGATCGAGGCGCGCAGCTTGATCAGCTCGTAGAGCCGCGGCTCCACACTCTTGCGGGAGTACGCCTCCAACCCCAAGACGGCGGCGTAGCCGAGCTTGTTGGTGCGGCCCATGTCGATCCTGGTCATCATCGTTCCTTCCGTGGCCGGGCCCGCGGGTGTCGCGGGCGCTCATTCGGCTCTCATGACAAGTGTCGGATCCGGAGGCGGAAGTGTGACAGGACGTGCCCCTGTCGGATCCGACGCCCGACCCGGATGTCTGCGCTCCGCGCACCCGCGCCGCAGCCGCCGCCTATGCGGCCGCCGCCTATGCGGCCGGTGCGCACCTGATCTAGGGCGTGTTGCTAAAGGCGTCTGAGGGGCTCGCCCGCGAGTCTGATTGTTGTGTCTCGTGATGTGCTCTCTGATGAAGCGTGGGCTGTGATCGGGCCACTGTTCCCTGCCGTGAGGGCGACGGGTCGTCCGCCGGTGGATCGCCGCACAGTGGTGGAGGCGACGGCGTGGCGGTTTAGGACGGGCGCGCCGTGGCGGGACATCCCGGAACGGTTCGGAAACTGGAACACGATCTATAAGAACTTCAACCGGTGGTCGGAACAGGGCGTCTGGGCGCGGGTGCTGGAGAAGACGCAATCCTTCTCGCAGCAGGCCGGAGACCTGGACTGGGTCGCGTCGATCGACTCGACGATCGTGCGCGTGCATCAGCACGGTGCAACGCTGCCCCGCGCCACAGGGGGCTCAACTGAATTACAAGAAGTTCGGTGACGAGCCGCCCGACCACGCGATCGGCCGCTCCCGCGGCGGGTTGACGACGAAGAATCACCTGGTCTGCGATGGGAAGGGACGCGCTCTCGCGTTTATCCTCACGCCTGGGCAGGCCGCGGACACCAGCATGATGGTGGCAACGCTCGAGCAGATCCGGGTGCCCGCCGGCCGGGGTCGGCCGCGGACTCGTCCGGACCGAGTGATGGCCGACAAGGGCTACCCGTCGAAAGCGAACCGGGCATGGCTGCGTGAGCGCGGGATAGCGACGACGATCCCGGAACGCGAGGACCAGATCGCTCACCGCCGTAGGCGTCGCGGTCGGCCGATCGACTTCGGCGACGAGCAGCGCGAGCGCTACAAGGGACGCAACGTCGTCGAGCGATGCTTCAACAAGCTCAAGCAATGGCGTGGGATCGCGATGCGCTCAGACAAGACTGCCCGCAACTATCACGCAGGGCTCTGCCTTGCCTCCACACTCCACTGGCTGACGAGTACGTCGGGCGGCGGCATCGAAGCGCGGAACCAGTAGATTCAATCTCGATTCACAGGTTCCGATTGGAGGCACTCCGTGACCGATACTGCCAGTACCGCATTGCGTGTTCGACCCCGCGTCTGGATCGGCCTCGCGATCTGGGCGGGGTATGCCGTGGTCGTCTTCGTGGTGCAGCAACTCAGCGGGGTGCCGTACACCGAGTTCGGCCGTGACGGTGGCACGCTCTTCCTCGGTGCCGGACTCTCGCTCATCATCGGCGCGGTCCTGCTCGCGATCACGACGAGCCTGCTCGGCTGGTGGCGTCCAGCACTGTTCGACCGCAAGCACAGCGCCCGCTGGCCGATCTTCGTGCCCGCGCTGATGGCGGTCGCGCTGCTGATCAATCTCGTCAGCACCGACTGGGGTTCGTACGACGGTGCGTTCTTCGCTGCGTCGATCGTGCTGCTGCTGGTGGGATTCACCGAAGAGATGGCCACCCGCGGACTCCTGCTCGTGGGCCTGCGCAGCCGGCTCGGCGAGGCCTGGGTGTGGTTCATCACGTCGGCCTTGTTCGGGCTGATGCACCTCACGAACGCGTTCGGCGGCCAAGACCTCGGTCTCACGCTGCAGCAGGTCGGCATGGCGTTCCTCGGCGGCACAGTGTTCTACATCCTGCGTCGCACCACCGGCACCCTCATCTGGGCGATGGTGCTGCACGGGCTCTGGGACTTCTCGACCTTCGCCGTCGGCCACGGCACACCCAGTGCGTTCGCGGCCCTGGGCGGCACGGTCAATCTCATCGCGGGAGTGCTCGGCCTGGTCGTCGTCGCGTTCGTCATCCGCGGATCCAACGAACGACTCCCCGCCGCCGACCACGTCAAGGTCGCAGCCTAGAACTCACGACCAAGCGCCCCGTGCGCCCGCCCCTGGCGAGGATGCGCGGGGCACATGTCATGCATCGCATCCCAGGGCAACCCCCGAAAACGCCATCCCACCGGCCACATCAACGGGTTTATCAACACGCCCTAGGGGCCGGTCCGCGGCTGCGGCTTCCGGACCCCGTTCCCGGTCCGGAACTCCGAGTGGATTCAGGGTCGAGGCGTGCGATGTCGGAACCCCCGCGTAGCATCGGCCCATGCCCTTCACCGGTTCGATCGGGACGCCCGTGGGTGTGCTCGAGGTGCACAGCGACGGCGCGGCGATCCGTCGGGTGACCTGGCCGCGCGCGGGGCGGACCGCGCCCGTGGCGCCGGGGGCGTCGGCGGATGTCGAACGGGATCCGCTGCTCGCCGAGGCGCTCGCGCAGCTCGGCGCCTTTTTCGCCGGCGAGCGGTCGGTGTTCGAGCTGCCCTTCGACCTCGGTCCGCAATCCGAGGTGACGAACGCGGTGCTGCGCGCGCTGTACGACACGGTCCTGCTCGGCGAGACGGTCACCTATGGCGAACTCGCGCAGCGCAGTGGCACGGCGGTGCCGGCGCGCGCGATCGGATCCATCATGGGGGCGAACCCGATCCCGATCATCGTGCCGTGCCATCGCGTGGTGGCGAGCGACGGTCTCGGGGGTTACTCCGGCGGCGCGCCCGGGGAGGGTCTGCTCACGAAGCGCTGGCTGCTCGAGCACGAGGGAGCTCTGCCGGCGGCGCTGTTCTGACGCGGAGCGGATCCGGAATTCTCTCGCGGAACCCCCGTGGTGCCTCATGTCAATAT
>JAFDWK010000017.1:20149-43111 GCA_018268515.1 Actinomycetota bacterium | reverse complement strand
GCGGTCACCTGACCGGTGAAGAACCGGCCGAACTCGTGCGCGGCCTCGACCACGGCGCGGTAGCCGGCGATGTTCGCCATCGAGCTCAGCACGTCCATCGACTGCGCGCGCGAGATGCGCGGCACGGCGTCGAGCGCGAGGGCCGTGATGCCGCGCTGGGCCAGGGACTCCACGAGGTCCGGGCGCAGCGCCGGGGAGAGCAGCGCGATGAACGTCGCCCCATCGGAGAGCAGGGCGATCTGCTCCGGCGCCGGTGCCGTGATCGCCAGCACGATCTCACTCCCCCACGCCTGTTCGCGCTCGACCAGCGTCGCCCCCGCGGCCGCGTAGGCCTCGTCGGGGTACGACGCGGCGGATCCCGCTCCGCGCTCCACGACCACCTCGTGACCCAGCTTGCGCAGCTGTGCGATCGTCGCGGGGGTCGCGGCCACGCGCGCCTCGCCCGCAGGCTCGCGCACGATGCCGATGACTGCCATTGCTTCCTCCTCCACGCCCGTCCGCGATGACGGACCGTCTGCACCAGCGCATGATCGGGCGACCTCGCCCGGACAACCTGCTCAGAGTACTGATGCGGACGGCGGGGATCCCTCGGCTTTTCGCGATCTTACGCGCAAAGAATCGCGGATCTTTGCTCCCTGTCAACGGCGCGCAGCCACCGCGTAGGCTCGGGGCATGGCACCGGATCCACGGCTCATCGCATTGCTCGGCGACTGGACGGGGACGGAGCAGCTCTTCCCGACGGCATGGACCCAGGCCGGATCCGCCCGCGGCGCCCTGAGCGTCGAGCCCGGTCCGGACGGCATCCTGATCGACTACGTGGAGTCGCGCGAGGGCGCCGACGGCGCACCGCTCGTGGCGCACGGCGTGGTCGCCGGAGCGGGGTTCTGGTGGTTCGACACCTACGGCTTCACGCCCGCAGCGCCCGGCGCCGCGACCTGGGAGGGCGATACGCTCGTGCTCGAACGTCGCTCGGACCGCGGCCGCACCGTGACCCGTCTGCGCGCGGACGGCGACCGGCTCGTGCTCGAGCTGGACACGGCCGTGCCGGCGGATGCGGATCCGTCCCCCCTCGTGCGGGGGATCTACACGCGCCACCCCGCACAGGACCCCGCACAGGGCTGATCGACCGGAACGGCCGCACCCCGGGTCGGATGATCAGGGGTGCTGCTCGCTCGAGAACACGTCGTTCATCGTCACAGTGACCAGACCTCGCTCGGCGATGATCTGCGCCAGCTGCGGGAACACCGTCGTCACCGGCGCATGGTTGAGGTGACCGATCACGATGTGCTGCGGCAGCATCCACTCGTGGCCGAGACGCACGATCTCGTCGGCCGAGATGAGACTCGAATCCGCGAGTGATCCATACCAGAGCGTCGGGGCGGTATAGCCGATCGAGGCGGCAGCCGCCCGCACACGCCGATCGTGGAAGCCGAAGGGCGGACGGTAGAACGGGCGCGCATCCACACCGAACAACTCGCCGATCCGGTCGTGCGTGCGCTGGAGCTCGTCGATGATGCCCTGATCCGAGAGCGAGGTGAGATCCGGATGCGACCAGGTGTGATTGCCGATCTGCACCTGCCCGGAATCGACCAGCGGCTTCAGCACATCGACGTTCTCCGCCCACGAGGAGTATGACGCCGTCGCGAACAGGGTCAGCCGGGTGCCTGTCGCGTGGGCGAACTGCGCGTACGCGCGCACGACAGCGGTGTCGGTGCCGTCATCGACCGTCCAGGCGAGCAGGTTCCCCTCGCCCGGCAGCCCCGTGAACGCCTCGTGCGGCGCGGGGACCTTCGCCAACGCCGGCGCCGCAGGGGCGGTCGCCGTGGGCGTCGGAGTCGGACTCGGAGTCGGGGCGGGCATCGGCGTCGGCGGGGGAGTGATGCCTGCGGGACGAGTCGTTTCCGGCTTCGCCCCGCAGGCGGTCAGCACCGACCCCAGCGCCAGCCCCGATGCTCCGAGGAATGCCCGGCGTCCCCACATGTCCCCGCCCCGCACTCCGGCCGTCCCCACAGGACAGACCTTACGGACATAGCGCGACGATCGATCGCGTTCCGCCCGAGAAGCACGCAATTCCGGGACTCGCGGCGGCGTCGCCCTACGGGCGACCCCGTAGAGCGACGCCAGATTCCCGTCGCCGCCGACCGTCCGGCACGGCGCTCCTCGATCGTCGATCCTCGATCCTCGATCCTCGATCCTCGATCCTCGAATCGGGGCGTCTACGGGTTTCACCGTAGCCACCGGTGACCGCGAACCACTGCGGTGCTATCGTTCTCGAAGTCGCCGCAAGGGGACGCCCGCGAGTGTAGTTCAATGTCAGAATGTTGGCCTTCCCGGTCGAAGATGCAGTGTTCAACTCCTGCCACTCGCTCCAATGAACCGCCTCCGGTCCCGTCCGGAGGCGGTTCCGCTTTGTCGCGACCGGGTGCGGCGCGGGACCATCGCCTCATGCCCGAGATCTCGGCATGAGGCGAGAGGAGCGGCGCTATGGCCGACGACAGGAAGGCCCACGATCCGCGGGAAACCCGTCGCCGATCGTCGCTCCTGGTGTCTCGCTCGCACCTCGGCCCCGCGCGGATCTCGCCGGTCGTGGTCGCGCGGCTCGCCGATGTCGCACGCGGGGATGATCAGTCGATCCGGAACCTGGCGGACACGCTGTCCGAGAGCCAGCTGCGAGGTCGTTCTCTCCTGCCCGACACGATGACCGGCAGCCCCGATCACGCCCTCGGTGATCTGCCTCCTTCGCTGTCCCCGGCCGAGCGACGCGCTCTCGTCGCCGCCTCCGTCCTGGTGGACGACAGGGTCCAGACGCTGCTCGCCGCGAGCGGCGTCGACGTGCGTGTGCTCCGCAACGATCGCCTGCGCGATCTGATCCCGCTCCGCAACGGACGATTCGAACGGGTATCGGAGAACGTCCGGGCGGCGGTGCTCACGGTTACGACGCCTGAGGAGCTTCGCGATGTTCATCGTGCCGCTGCGCGAACGCTCACCGCTGAAGGCGATCCGAGAGCGTCGTGGCACCTCGCCGCCGTGACGACAGCACCCGACGGGCGCCTCGCGAAGCACCTGATCCTGTTCGCCCAGAATCTCTACCAGGCCGGCAACTGCGAGGCCGCAGTACGGGTCGCGGGCAGGGCGGTGATGCTGTCGGACTCTGAGGAGTGCACCGCGACCGCCAGCAGGATCGCGGGACTCGCGTCGTTCTGGGGCGGCTGGCTCGACGACGCGGACACGTGGTTCCGGCGCTGCGCGCAGCTCCATCTGCCCGTCATGACGGACGAAGGCACTTCGGCCGCAAGGATCCTCGCGCGGATCCGCCGGGGCACCGAGCCGGATCCCGACCCCAAGGGGCCGGCGCACCGCTTCGTCGGCATGATCAGCGGCCTTCATCCCCCGCACGCCGACCTGTCCGCACTCGACGGGCTCCGGCGCCTCATCGCGGTCTACGTCGCGGATCGCGCCGCTGCAGACGAGATGCTGGCAGCGCTTCTGCTGTCCGTGAACTTCGTGAGCCCGCAGTGGCCATGGGACGACCGGCCGACGGGAGCGCTGACACCTCTGACGTCTGCGCACCTTCGCAGTACCGAGGTGGCCTTCCAGGCCCAGGCCGGCGACTTCCCCCGAGCAGCCGCCACCCTTCTGTGGGCAGCCGCGCGCTTTCCCCTCGAGCTCGTGGCCTGGGGCATCGTGGGAAGCATCAGCCGCGAGATCGCCCAGCACAGCGACGCCCTCGACCCCGCGCTGGCATCGATCTTCGCCGATCTCTCACCCTCGGACTCACTTGTCTGGATGATCGAAGGCCGGCCGGCCGGCCGGATCACGATCGACGCCGTGCCGCCTCCGCAGGAAAGCAGTCGACATCCCATCGGAGCGAGTGCCGTCGATCTGGCGGACCGGCATCTGGCCGTGGAGTTGACGCGTCGGGAGAAGGACGTCCTTCTCTACGCTTCGGGCGGATCCTCCGTGCAGATCATTGCGAACGAACTCGGCATCTCCCCGCGAACCGCCGAGGTGCACCTCGGCAACATCTACCGCAAGCTCGGCGTGTCGTCCCGCCCGCAGCTGATGGCGTTGCTGCACCGCTGGGCGACGCACTCATGATGCTCCCGTCCTCGGCCCTCCGACTTCAGGAGCCGTTCTGCGCGTGCTCCGCCGCAGCGCGGATCGGACCCGACAGGGCTTCGGCCAGTTCTGCGTGGCCGAGGTCGGTCGGGTGCAGCGCGTCGGCGCCGATCTGCCCGGTGGGTCCGGTCACCAGCCAGACTCCCAGCCCGTCGATGTACTCCAGGCCGAGCTCTCCGGCCACCTTCCGCACGGCGTCCCGGGTGTTGCGGATCCCGACGTCCGGATCCTTCTGCACCCACGGCGTGCTGGTGACGATGATCGCGGCGTGCGGGGCGCGTGCGATCGCCTCGCCGAGCGCCACCCGCGCCTCGCGCTCGATCTCGTCCACCGGATGCGTCGCGTCGTCGTCGCTGCCCATGATCACGACCACATCCGCATCGGCCGGGATCTCACGGACGAGATCCCGGTAGGTGAAGCCGTTGTCTCCGGGGTCGGCATATCCCGACGCACCGGCCGTGATCACGTCCAGATTCATGCCCAGAGCGGTCGCGACGAGGCCCGGCCAGCGTCTGGCCGTACCCGAATCCATCGCGGATCCGCCGACGAAGGAGTTGCCCACGGCGACGAGGAGCTTGCCCGCGGTCGAGGTCGGGGCGGCCGTCCGGGAGGGTACGGGAGACGCCGCGCACCCTCCGACGGCTGCGAGGAGCAGCACCCCCGCCAGCGCGACGGCGAACCGCAGGCGCCCCCGATGCCGCATGATCGGCTCAGACGCCGACCAGCAGCCCGGCGAAGTGCGAGACCAGCTGATCGATGGGGATCCGCACCTGCTGCATCGTGTCGCGGTCGCGCACCGTGACGGCCTTGTCCTCGAGCGAATCGAAGTCCACGGTGACGCAGTAGGGCGTGCCGACCTCATCCTGCCGTCGGTAGCGGCGGCCGATGGCCTGGGCATCGTCGTAGTCCACGTCCCAGTGCTCCCGGAGCATGTCCGCGACCTCCTGGGCGACGGGCACCAGCGTGTCCTTCTTCGACAGCGGCAGCACGGCGATGGCGAACGGCGCCAGCCGCGGATCGAGCCTCAGCACCGTGCGGGAATCGGTCTTGCCGTCCGCCGTGGTCGTCTCCTCGACGTCGTAGGCGTCGACGAGGAAGGCCATCAGCGCGCGGGTGAGGCCGAACGACGGCTCGATCACGTAGGGGATGTACTTCTCGTTGGTCGCCGGGTCGAAGTAGCCGAGGTCCTTGCCCGACTTGTCCTGGTGCACGGCGACGTCGTAGTCGGTGCGATTGGCCACGCCCATGAGCTCGCCCCACTCGGACCCGCTGAACCCGAACCGGTACTCGATGTCGACGGTGCGCTTGGAGTAGTGCGCGAGCTTCGCCGCCGGGTGCTCGTACCAGCGGATGTTCGCCGGATCCATCCCGAGTCCGATGAACCAGTTCCAGCAGAGCTCCATCCAGGTCTCCTGCCACTGCTCGTCGGTGCCGGGCTGGACGAAGAACTCGATCTCCATCTGCTCGAATTCGCGGGTGCGGAAGATGAAATTGCCCGGCGTGATCTCGTTGCGGAACGACTTGCCGATCTGCCCGATGCCGAACGGGGGCTTGCGACGCATCGCCTGCTGCACGTTCTTGAAGTTCGTGAAGATGCCCTGCGCGGTCTCCGGGCGCATGTAATGCAGGCCGCTCTCGTCATCGACGACGCCGAGATAGGTCTTGATCATGCCCGAGAACATCTTGATCTCGGTCCACTGCCCGACCTTGTCCGGGTGCTCCGGGTCGGGGATATCCGCAAGACCGTTCTCGGGCGGGTGGCCGTGCTTCTCCTCATACGCCTCGAAGAGGTGGTCGGCACGGTAGCGCTTGTGCGTGACGAGCGATTCGGTGAGGGGGTCGCTGAAGACCTTGAGATGCCCCGACGCCTCCCACACCGCGGTCGGGAGGATGATCGCCGAGTCCAGGCCGACCATGTCGCCGCGGCGCTGCACGAAGGTCTTCCACCACTGCCGCTTGATCTTCTCCTTAAGGGCAACCCCGTAGGGCCCGTAGTCCCAGGCCGAGCGTGTTCCTCCGTAGATGCCCCCGGAAGGGAAGACGAACCCTCGATGCTGCGCAAGGGCAATGGCGGCTTCGAGCCGCTCCGACTGTTCCATGGGATCTCCTCGCCGTCAGGAGGCGCCGGGGCGCCGTAACGGCACGGACTATAGTCGCTCGTGCCTCGCCCCGAGATGACGCCCACGGACAGGAGCCTGCGATGACCTGGTTCTACAAGCTGAACGTCATCGACGGGCCGCTCCCCCTCGCGATCTACGGCCTGACCCTTGTCTGCTTCGTGGTGCTCCTGATCCGCCGCCCCACTCCGGCGTGGCTGTGGCGCATCATCGGCGCCTTGGCCGTCGGCATCGGCGGCGGAGTCGCTCTGGTGCTCTGGGCGAATGCGACGAACGCGTTCGGCGGACAGCTCCCGTTCGCCTGCCGGTTCTGGGCGCCCGCCGGGTTCGCCGCCGCATTGGTCGGCATCGTCTCGCTCTGGGAGCGCGGCTGGTGGCGCAGGGTCATCGCGGCATTGCTGGTGATCCTGGCGCTGGTGTCGACGGCGCTCGGGATCAACGCGGCCTTCGGAATCAACCGCACCATGGGTTCGATGTTCGGCGTCTCCACGGAGGACCAGTTCGACGGCCTGCCGAAGCCCGCCCCGTCCCCGACCACGGACGGCCCCCTGTACGAGACATGGACACCCCCCGCGGACATGCCCAAGACCGGCAAGACCGCGCTGCTCAGCGGTGAACGCGCGATCGGATCCACCGGCGGCTTCACGCCCCGCGACGCCACCATCTATCTGCCGCCGGCCGCCCAGACCAAGAATCCTCCGCGACTGCCGCTCGTGGTCATGATGATGGGCTACCCGGGCAACCCCGACCCGTCCTTCATCGCCGCGGCTCTCGATCAGCTCGCCGCGAAGAACAAGGGGCTCGCTCCCATCGTGATCGTCGCCGATCAGCTCGGGAATGAGAATCAGGATCCGGTCTGCGCGAACACGAAGAAGTACGGGGACGTCCCGACCTACTTCAACAAGGACATCCCCGACTACGCGACGAAGAACCTTCCCGTCCTGCTCGATCACAAGTCCTGGACGATCATGGGCTACTCGAACGGCGGCGCCTGCGCCTTCACCTGGGCGGCGCAGCATCCCGACATCTGGGGCAACCTGGTCGCGATCTCCCCCGACGAATACCCCGGCGTCGAATGGCGCGCCGAGGCGATCAAGACGCTGTTCGACGGCGATGAGACCCGATTCGAGGCGAACCTGCCTGCCGCCGGGCTCTCCGCCAACAAGGGGAAGTTCACCGGCCACCTCGCCGTCTTCACCGTCGGCGAGAAGGATCCCGGATTCATTCCCGGCGTGCAGAAGAACGCGAAACTGGCCGAGGAGGCCGGCTTCGCGACGACCTTCCATGTCGTGCCGGGCGCCGATCATGTCGTCACGGCCCTCAATGGAGGCATCCCCTTCGCGATGGAGCTGCTGTACAAGCAACTGGGACTCTCCGCGCCCTGAGGCCGCCGCTCGATGTCCCGCCCTTCCGCCCCAGAGAAAGTTCCCGTATGACCGCAGCCGAGTCCACCGCTCCCGCCACCGCCGAGAACGCGCGCACCGCACCGGCCCCGAAGAAGCCCGGTGCTTTCGCCGGCTACCTCCGCGCGAACCCGTTCAGCGCGCTGCTCGCGCTCATCGTGCTCGGCACGGGGCTCGGGTTCGGGACATTCTGGGGCGGGTTCCCGAACGAGCTCGCCGCCGGATCGCAATCGACGTGGGAGTGGGCCGGGTGGTGGACCCCCGCGACCGCCCTGCTGATCCCCGACTCGCTGATCGCCGCGGTGCTCGTGATCCTGCTCGCCCTGACCGCGGGCGCCTATGCGGAACGGCGTCTGGGCACGGTCCGGGCGGTGATCGCGTTCTTCGCCACCGGTGTCGTCGCCGTGCTGCTGGGACTCGGCGTCCAGGCGGTGATGAACGCCTGGGGCACGATCTGGGCTCTGATGAAGAGCGACGAGTTCGTCGCCGACCCGTCGATCGGCATCATCGGCATGCTGATGGCGGCCACTGCTCTCACGCCCGCGCTCTGGCAGCGCCGGATCCGGGTGATCGGCTTCACGGTGCTGGTGATGTTCGTGCTCTACGCGGGCGACATGGACAGCGTGTTCCGCCTCATCGCGGCCGTGCTCGGGCTGTTGCTCGGGCTGCTGCTCGCCCGCGGCGCCGCGCATGGATCCTGGCATCGCAGTTCGTACCGCGAGGTGCGCACGCTCGTCGCGGCGATCGTCGCGGCGACGGGCCTCGGGCCGTTCATCGTGCTCATCTCGGGGAACTACGATGCGCCGCTGAGCCTCGTGCTGTCGGGCTTCGTGGCCGACACCTCGAACGGGATCGACGCCTCGTGCGGCGAGAACTTCACCAGCGCCTGCGCGAACCAGGCCTCGGCGATCCTCACCGCCGGCGCCGGGCCGCTCCTGGTGAGCCTGGTGCCGTTCGTGCTCGCACTGCTCGCGGCCTGGGGGCTGCGGACCGGACGCCGCGCCGCGTGGATCCTCGCGCTCGTCGCCAATGCGGGCACCGCGATCGGGACCGCCATCGCGCTCTCGCCGGGCGAGCTGCTCGACGCGAAGGCCCGTGCGGAGATCGGCGTGGAGTTCATGGTGCTCGTGCTGCTCGCGGTGGCCCTGCCCCTGGCCGTGATCATCCTGCTGCTCGTGACGCGTCGCCGGTTCCGGGTGGCGGCTCCCCGCCGAGCCGCCGGGCAGTTCGCGGTCACGGTCATCGGCGCCTGGCTCCTGCTCACCGCGGTCTATTTCGCCATCGCCCTCGCCCGCCCCCTGGACTACCTCGGCGAGCATGCGTCGTTCGGCGCGCTGTTCGCCGATGTGCTCCGTCCCTATGTCCCGGCCGGGTTCCTGCCCAACGTCACCGAGGACGCGATCCCGGTGGACGGGCCGTCGCTGCTGGCCTACCAGTGGATCGGCGTGCTGTTCTGGGCCGTCTTCATCCTCGCCATGATCCGGCTGTACCGCGCCACGCGGCTGCAGCGCGACGCGACCGAGGAGGCGCGCTTCCGATCGCTGCTCCAGGCCGGAGGCGGCGGAACCCTCGGTTTCATGGGCACCTGGCCCGGCAACAGCTACTGGTTCACCCCCGACGGCCAGGGCGCCGTGGCGTACCGGGTGATCAAGGGCATCGCCCTGACGATGTCGGATCCGGTGTGCGCCGAAGGCGCCGAGCGCGAGACCATCGAGGCGTTCGTCGCGCACTGCGAGGCGCAGGGCTGGTCGGCCTGCTTCTACAGCTTCCACGAGCGCTACCTCCCGGTCTTCCAGTCCTTCGGCTGGCAGCACATGTCCGTCGGGGAGGAGACGGTTCTCGATCTGCCGGGCCTCGAACTGGCCGGCAAGGCCTGGCAGAAGGTGCGCCAGCCGCTGAACCGCGGGCAGCGCGAGGGCATCACGACCCTGTGGTCCCGCTGGCACGATCTGCCTCTGCAGTACACCACCGAGATCGAGGCGGTGAGCGAGGAGTGGGTCGCGAACAAGAAGCTCCCCGAGATGGGCTTCACCCTGGGCGGCATGGACGAGCTCAAGGATCCGGATGTGGCGATCTTCCTCGCCATCAACAAGGACGGCGGGATCGAGGCGACGACGAGCTGGCTGCCCAGCTGGACCGATGGGAAGATCACCGGCTGGACCATCGACTTCATGCGCCGGGGTGACGGGGCGATGCCCGGGATCATGGAGTTCGTGATCGCCTCCGCGGCGCTGCACATGAAGGAGCAGGGAGCCCAGGTGATGAGCCTCTCCGGCGCACCGCTGGCAACCAAGCCGGGTGAGGAGGGATCCGATCCGACGATCATGACGCGGCTGCTGGAGTGGCTCGGCCGGATGCTCGAGCCCGCCTACGGGTTCACCTCGCTGTTCCGGTTCAAGAGCAAGTTCAACCCTCGCTACGAGACGATCTACATGGCGTATGCGGATCCGGCGCAGCTCGCGAACATCGGACTCGCGATCGGCGAGGCGTACCTGCCGCACGCGACGCCGAAGGAGTACCTGGCGCTCATGCAGACCATCACCGGCCGCGGCGCCGAGCACTGAGACGCGGCGCCGCGTGGCGGCGTCTCCGTGGTCGCAGATTGCGCACTGCACTGCGCGAACACCGCAATCTGCGACCACTGAGGGAGTGCCGGCCCCTCGGCACAGCAGGGATGGGACTCAGGCGGGCAGGTCGGCGGAGGTCCTCGCCACACGCCGCCTCTCCAGCGCGCGCAGCGCGAACGGCGCCGCGATGCCGTGCAGCAGGATGCTGCCGACCACCGTGACGACCATGACCAGCAGCACGATGTTGCCTTCCGCATCGGGCAGCACGTTGTAGGCGAGCAGGCCGAACACGATCGTCGCGGTTCCCCGCGGGCCCAGCAACCCGATCTTCACGCGGTCCGCGCGCGGGACGGAGCTGCCCATCAGCGACAGATACACGGGCCCGAGCCGCAGCACAGTGAGGGCGAGCAGGGCGAGCAGGGCGATGCGCCAGTCGAAGGAGACGCTGAAGGCCAGCAGCGCCGCGCCGCCCAGCATGAACCAGACGAAGTTCGCGGTGAGGGTGCCGACCTCTTCGACGAGGAGCAGCTCGGCGTGCGGGATCACGCGCTGCTGCATGCCGCGCGTGCGGGTGACGCGGTACATCAGCCCCGCGACGAACGCCGCCACGAAGCCGTTCGCCTCGATCGCGGGGATCGTCGCGATCCCGTATGCGATCAGCGGCAGCAGCAGCATGATGTAGCGCGCGCCGCCCTCGTCCGCGATGCCGCGATCGCGCGCGATGCGCAGCGCCAGTCCGATCAGGCCGCCCAGGACGACGCCGATCACGAGGGCCCAGAGCGTGGCGGGAACGGCGTTGACGAACGCCTCCGCCATCTTCTGCCCGTTGTGACCCAGCTCCGTCTCGTCCACCGAGAACGTGTCGGATCCGGTCTCGAGGGCCTTCTGCAGGATCGGGGCGAGGACGACCGCGATCGGCAGCGCCATGCCGAAGATCGGCGAGATGAGGCCGTCGTTGTAGCCGCTCTCCACGTTCAGGATCGCCCGGATCCGCTCCGGCAGCAGTCTCGAGCGCAGCAGGCGCGTCGCCGGTGCGAAGTCGGTCGGCATGATCACGCACGCGATCACGCCGATCGCCACGAAGGATTCCGGGATCAGATAGACGCTCGTGATCGCGGTCAGGATGAGCGACAGCGGCAGCGCGATCAGCACGAGCCGCGCGGTGACCCTGCCCTCCCCGCCGAAGATGCCGCCGCGCACCTCGGTGGCATCGGCGAACAGCAGGATCGCAAGGATGATCTCGACGACCTTCTCGCTGATGGGGGAATCGATCGCCGCACCGTAGGCCTGGATGTCCCACACCGTCGTCGCCGCTCCCAGCACCAGCAGAATCGCGGGTCCCGCGACGCCCCAGCGCTCGAAACGGTGCGCGGCGAGCGACCACAGCAAGACGGCGGCCAGACCGAAGAGCACGAGCGTGGGCATCCTGTTCCTTCCGAGTGAGACGAGGTGAGACTATCGCGCCGGACGCCCGTGTTTCGCGGCCTGCCGCTGCGCGGTCTCCACGGCGACCTCGATCAGCTCACGACCCGCCGCCGACAGGTCCCGGTCGCCCCCGCGCCACAGCGCCGTGATCGGACGCACCACCGGCTCCCCGGTCGTGCGCACCGCCCGCAGACGCCCGAGCCGGATGTCGTCGGCGGCCTCGCGGCGGGACAGCACCGCGGCGCCCAGCCCGTTCGCGACGGCGGAGCGCACCGCGGCCGAGGTGGGCAGCACCACCGCGGGCTCCGCGGCATCGCGGCCGAGCCGGCGGCGCACCTCGTCCTCCCAGGCGCGGCGGGTGCCGCTGCCCTGTTCGCGCGCCACGAGCGCCTCGTCCGCGGCCTCCGCGAACGGCACCGTCCCCTCGCGCGCCCACGCGCGCTCGGGCGCGACGACCAGCACGAGCTCGTCGTGATCGACCGTGGTGCGGCCGAGATCCGCCGGCACCTCGGTCGACTCGATGAACGCCAGATCCGCCCGCCCCTCGCGCACCATCGCCTCCGCATCCGCGCTGTTGCCCGAGAGCAGCTGCACCGCGGTGGGCGTGCGCCCGGCATCGGTCTGGCGGCGGCGCAGCGCGACCAGCCACAGCGGCAGCAGCCGTGCCGACACGGTCTGGCTCGCCGCGACCGTGAGCCGTGCCGTGCTCTCGCCGCGCAGGGTGCGGGTCGCAGCGCGAAACCGCCCGACCGCCGCGAGCACGTCGTCCGCCCAGGAGGCGACGACCTCGCCCTCCAGGGTCGGCCGGGTGCCCGAGGGGGAGCGGTGGAACAGCGACAGCCCGAGCTGGCGCTCCACGGCCCGCAGCCGCGTCGAGGCCGACTGCTGGGTCACGCCGGTCTCGCGTGCGGCGCCCGAGATCGACCCGGTGCGCACGACCGCGACGAGCAGCTCGAGCGACCCGATGTCGGGCATCGTTCCGTCTGCCATGCCACTCCCCACAGTCTGAGCCTGTACCCCTATCGAGGATAGCCGGATACCGGCGCGGCCGCGCGCGGAGGAGCCTGGATCCATGATGTTCCGCCCGGCCCGCACGCTCCCCTCCCGGCTCGCCCTGCGCGGCGCGCGGGTGCTGCCGGGCCTGGCCCTCACCGTCCCGATCGCCCTCGTCGCGACGATGATCGGGATGGTCGCGCCGGTGCTCGGATCCGCCCTGCCCGCGATCGTGATCGGCGTGGTCATCGCGGTGATCCGCCGCCCGGGGCCCCGGTTCCAGCCGGGTGTGGAGTACTCGGGCAGGTTCCTGCTGCAGCTGGCCGTGGTGCTGCTGGGCGCGCAGCTGTCGCTCGGCGCGATCGCGAAGGTCGGCGCCGAGTCGCTGCCGGTGATGCTGTCGACCCTCACCGTCTGCCTGCTGGGCAGCCGGCTGATCGGGCGGGCACTGCGGGTGCCGCAGCGCCTGCGCACCCTGATCGGCGTCGGCACCGGCATCTGCGGGGCCTCCGCGATCGCCGCGGTCTCCCCGGTGATCGGTGCCCTGAGCGCCGAGGTGTCGTACGCCGTGTCGACGATCTTCCTGTTCAACATCCTCGCCGTGGTGCTGTTCCCCCTGCTCGGCCACGCGCTGGGCATGGACCCGCACACGTTCGGGCTGCTGGCGGGGACCGCGGTGAACGACACCAGCTCGGTGGTCGCCGCCGCGAGCGTCTTCGGTGCGGCGGCGCTCGGCTACGCGGTCGTGGTGAAGCTCGTGCGCACCCTGATGATCATCCCGATCTCGATCGGCCTCTCCGTGATCGAGTCGCGCCGCGCGGCCGCCGGGCGGCGGATGACCCCGCGCGGCGTGATCGGGCTCGTGCCCTGGTTCCTCGTCGGATTCCTGATCGTCGCGGTGATCGGATCCCTCGGGGTCATCCCCGTCGGCCCCCGCGAGGCGATGGTGCACACGAGCGGGTTCCTCATCGCGACGGCGATGGCCGGGATCGGCCTGTCCACCGATGTCGCGGCGCTCCGACGCGCCGGCTGGCGACCGCTCCTGCTCGGCGCGATCCTGTGGATCCTGGTCACCGCCACCGCGCTTGCGGTGATCGCCGTGACCGCGCCCTGGGGCCGTTGAGGGACAGCCTCCCGTTAGAGCCAGCCGCGCTTCTTGAACACGAAGTACAGCACCACGGCGCCGCCCACCATCAGGCCGATCGCCATCGGGTAGCCGAAGGTGAACTTCAGTTCGGGCATGATGTCGAAGTTCATGCCGTAGATGCCCGCCACGATGGTGGGGGCGAAGAAGATCGCCGCCCAGCTCGAGATCTTCTTGACCTCCTCGCCCTGGCGGATGCTCTCCTCGGTCATCCGGCGCATCTCCTCGTTCTGCCGCCGGGCGACGATCGTGGCCTCCACGGTGAGAGCGTTGTCGAGGTTCGCCCGGAAGGTGGAGACCCGCTCGGACAGGGTCAGGATGTGGTCCAGCACGTCGCGCAGGTACCGCTGCAGCTCGAGATCCACGGCGTACTTGGCGGATCCGCGCAGCAGGTTCTCCAGCATCGGCTGCAGCGGCCGCGTGGCCTTCTGGAAGTCGATCACCTCGCTGCTCAACTCGTAGATGCGCTGGGTGACGTCGGAGTCATCGAGGAACAGCTGCGCCTCGATCTCGTCGATGTCGTTCTCCAGGCCGTTCAGCACCGGCGAGTACTCGTCGACCAGTTCGTCGAGGATCGCGTAGAGCACCGCCTCGGGGCCCCGGGCGAGCAGTTCCGGATCCTGTTCCATGCGTCCGCGCACCCGGCTCAGGCTCGGCGTCTCGGCGTGACGGATGGTGACGACGAAGCTGGGCCCGACGAACACGTGCAGCTCGCCGAACTCGACCTCCTCGGAGGCGTCGAGGTAGCGGGCGGGGCGCAGCACGACGAACAGGGTGTCGCCGTAGCGTTCGAGCTTGGAGCGCTGATGGCCGGTGAGCGCGTCCTCGACGGCCAGTTCGTGCAGCCCGAACTCGGCCGCTACCTGGCGCACCTCCTCCACACTGGGCCGGTACAGCCCGATCCAGCCCATGCCGCCGCGGTCGTGCATGAGCTCGAACGTCTCGGTCAGCGTGTGCGGGGTATCGGTGCGGACGCCGTCCACATAGATGCCGTTGTCCACGATCGCCATGGCTGCTCCTCAGTCTCGTGCGGTCGTTCGCCCCCCGGTGCCGACGGGCGCAGCGGCGGATGGGACGCGTCGGGCGTGCGGGCGCCCGGGGTCGTCAGCCCTGCGGCAGCGGGCAGACGGCTGCGCCGTCGACCGCCTTGGCGTAGTCGTCCGCGGTGAACGGCAGGGCGAACTCGGGGGCCGTCCGGCCCTTCGCGGCCGGCGCCTTCGACGCGATCGCCGCGAGCTCGAAGGCGAGATCGCCCACCACGGCGCTGCCGGCGGTGGAGTCGTTCAGCACGACGGCGACGGTGAAGCCCGTCGAGGGATCCGAGTAGGCGGCCGTCAGGTAGCCCGGCGTGCCGCCGTGCTGGCCGATCATGGATCCGACCAGCCTCGCTCCGCCGGTGGCCTGGTACCAGCTCGGGGCGCCGTCGGCGACCGGGAGCGGCGAGCCGAAGCGCTTCGGAGCCTTCTTCAGCCGCAGCGCCTGTGAAGCCTCGGCTTGCGCATACCGCCCGAGATCCTCGATCGTGGAGACGACGCCGGAGTCGGTGTAGCCGTTGCTCGAGGAGCTCACAGTGATGTCGGTGGGCTTCGCACACTGGTAGGCCCCGTTGTCCTGGGTCAGGTAGGAGCCCCTCAACGCGGGCGACGGGGTCGGCGCGGCCGCCGTCGGACCCGGGAGCGAGGTGGAACCCAGCCCCAGCGGCGAGGTCACGTACTGCCGGATCAGCTGCGCCGCGGTCTGACCGGAGGCGCGCTCGAGCGCCTGCCCGAGCAGCAGATATCCCGCGTCCGAGTCCCGGTAGCCGGTGTGCGCGGGCGTGCGGTTCTGGGCGAGGCCGTAGGAGGCGAGCTCCCTCGGATCCCACTGCCGGTCGGGGTTGTTCAGCCACATCGGCAGGGCCGTCGGCTCGGAGGACCCGATGCCGCCGGTCCCGTTGCAGAGATCGAGCAGTGAGACATCCTGCAGATCCGGCACGCCGGAGACGTACTCGGGGAGCTTCGCATCGAGCTTGACGATGTCGCGGTCGGCGAGCGCGTACAGCACGTCGCAGGTCATCAGACGGGTGACGTCGCCGATGCGGAACGACATGTCCGTGCTCACCGGGGTCTTGTCCTCGGCCGACACCGTGCCGAGGCCCTCGACGTAGGAGCCGCTCCACGGCGCCCACACGCCCACGATCGCCCCGCTGGAGCCGGTGGCGGCCATGGCGCGCTCGACGGCCGCCTTCACCTGATCCTTCACCTCGCCGGGCAGGGCGCCCTGCACCTGCGGCTTCGGAGTGTATGCGGGGACCTCGGCGCTGCCGGAGCATCCGCTCAGCGCGAGAGCGGTCACGATCACCCCCGCGATCAGTGCTCCCACTCGCCGTCCTGTGTTCCGACGCATTCGCCCCCCTGACATTCCCCCCGAGTCTAAACGGCGCACCTCGGCGCCGCCGTCATCCGTCAGGATGATCCTGCCGCTGTGGAATCAGATCGTGATCTGCGGATCCGCCCCGCTGTTCACTCCGTGTCCGACGCTCCCAGGCCCATCGCCATCGCCTGCGCGCGATCGCGCACGCCGAGCTTCGCGAACAGCGCGTTGATGTGCGTCTTGACCGTGGCGACCCCGACGAACAGGTCCCGCGCGATCTCCGCGTTCGACCGACCGCGCAGGACGAGGGCGTAGACCTCGCGCTCCCGGGCGGTGAGCGCGGGGAATCGCGCACGGAGCATCTCGTCGGCGGAGGGATCCGGATCCGCTGCCCCGGCTGGGGCCGTGGTGGTCGCCTCGGCAGCGGTCGTCGCCTCGGCAGCCGTGGTCGCCTCGGCCGGGGTGGCGTGGTCCGACGACGTTGCTGCGCGCGGATCAACGGGACGCGGCGCGGCAGGATCCGGCACGGAGGCGCCCGTCGCTTCGATGCGCCCCAGCAGTACGTCGCGCACGGGGGCGGAGAACGTGGATTGCCCGCTCGCGACGGCGCGGATCGCGGTGGCGAGCTCGACGCGGCCGGCGTCTTTGGTGAGGTACCCGCGGGCCCCCGCCCGCAGCGCCGCCACGATGTCCGCATCGTCGGCGAAGGTGGTCAGCACCAGCACCGCGGTGCCGGGGGTCTCGGCCGCGATGCGCCGGGTGGCGGCCACGCCGTCGAGCACGGGCATGCGCAGGTCCATCAGGGCGACGTCGGGTCGTTCGGCCGCGATGAGCGCGACCGCCTCGGCTCCGTCCGCGGCCGTGCCGACCACGTCGAAGTCCTCGACGAGGCCCAGCACCGTCTCCAGCCCGTCGCGGACGATCGCCTGGTCATCCGCGAGCACGATGCGGATCCGCCCGCTCACGCCGGGGCCTCCACCCGCAGCACGAAGCGGTCGCCGGCCTCCGCCGCACCGCGGCGGGGTGCACCCCCGCCGATCCCAGCGCCCGCTGAAGGGCCCGGCATCACGCCCGCCTGCACCGTGCCGCCGAGCACGGCGAACCGCTCGCGGATCCCGGCCAGCCCGTATCCGCCGCCCGTGGCGGCGAGCGCCCCACGATCGCCGCGCGGCAGGGCGGCTCCGGGCCGGATCGGATTCTCGATCGTGCACTCCACCCGGTCAGGATGCCAGACGAGGCGGATCCGCACCTCGGTTCCGGGCGCGTGCTTGCGGGCGTTGCTCATGCCCTCCTGCACCGCCCGGGCCAGCGCCTCGGCGAGCGCCGCCGACAGCGGGCGGGGCGCGCCGGCGACGTCCAGACGGGTTTCGCCCGCTTCTGCGACCAACTCGCGCACGCGGCGCTCGAACTCCGCCGGTGCAACGGCCGCCCCGGAGTCGGATCCGCGCTCCTCGGCAGGCTCCCGCAGAGCACGCACCGCCTCTCGTGCCTCGTCCAGCCCCGCCACGGCGAGCCGCCGGGCGGCGGTCACCCGTTCCGCCGCCCGGTCGGCATTGCCGGCGTCGAGCAGCGCCTCTGCCGCGTCGAGCTGCACCACGAGCCCGCCCAGGCTGTGCGCGAGCACGTCGTGCAGGTCGCGGGCGATCGCGACCCGATGCGCCGTCGCCTCTGCGCGCAGTGCGTCGGCGCGCGCCCGCTCGCGCTCGGCGAGCAGCACGCGCTGCGCCCGGCGGCCGAGCCCGGCGACGACCGCGAGCGCGAGCCCGGCGAACACGGCGATCAGCCCGAGTACGTTCACCCGGTCGGGCCCGGCGGCCCCGGAGATCGCCAGCACGGCGCCGGCCGCGATGCCGAGGACGCCCACGAGCACGGCCCCGCCCCAGACCGGCAGCGCGATCGCGGGGTCGCTCGTCATGACCAGCACCGCGACGATGAGCAGGGCGACGCCGAGACCCTGCGTCGGGATCGCGGTCACCGCACCGGCGAGCACCATCACCACGAGCAGCGCCGCCGCGGTCGCCCGTGCGGCGAGCCCGCCCGAGGAGAAGCCCGCCACGGAAGAGCCGGCCACGGAAGAGTCGGCCGCGGATGAACCGGCGACGGAAGAACCGGCCACGGAAGAACCGGCCACGGAAGAACCGGCCACGGAAGAACCGGCCACGGAAGAGCCGGCCACGGAAGAACCGGCCACGGAAAAGCCGGCCACGGAGGATCCTCCCGCCGCAGAGCCCTCCCCGGCGGCGACCGTCCGGGAGCCGGAGCGCAGGGCGATCAGCGTACGGGCCACCCACGCGGCGAGCCCTGCGATCACGGACCACAGCACCCACGGCGCGGTGGTCGGCGCCGCATGCCACAGGCCGTAGCCGACGGCGAGAGCGCCGGCGAGGTTGATGCCGGCGCTCCACGGTGTCGTCGCCACGACGGGTGGCAGGCGGAAGGAGGTCACGAGACCATGATGCGCGCGGATCCGCCCCGCGTCTGCGTGCGGCGCTGCGTCTCGACGCGGCTGTGCAGCACGAGGATCCGTGCGGCCCGGTTCGCCGCGAGCACCAGCAGGATCAGCCCGCCCGAGATCCCGAGGTGGGATCCGAGGCTCTCGAACGCGAACGACAGGCACACGCGCACCCCGATCAGCACGACCCACAGTGCCAGCCCCCAGGGCCCCGTGCGGGTCTCGAACTGTGCTGTCGCCTGCGCGACCGCCTTGGCGGACAGCCCCGCTGTGGCCGGCGCGTAGCCGGCGGGCCGCGCGATCGGACGGATGTGCGCGATCGCCCCCATCCCGACGCCCACCCCGACGGCGATCACGACCTCGACGACGAAGGCGACGACGTCGATCACGCCGAGTGCGCGCCCGTTCAGAGACTGCAGCAGAAGTACGGCCCCGACCACGGCGGCGAGGCCCGGCAACATCCAGTCCCGGCCGCCGAGCACCGGGCGCCAGGACATCTGCCGCACGGCGATCACGCCGACGGCGATGAGGATCAGCAGGACGTTGGAGAGCACGGAGAGGTTCATGTCTTCGATGCTCCGCGGATCCGGATCCGCGCGGCACCACCCCCGGGTGGAGATCCGCAGGCGGACGGGTGGAGATCGGTGCGGCAACACGACGACGCGGCAAAGCGAGGACGCGGCGTCGCGACGGTCAGCGCAGCACGGGCTCTTCGACAGGCTCAGGGACCGTGCTGCCACGGATCGCACCCACGCATCGCGCTCACGCATCGCTGCCACGGATCGCGCTCACGGATCGCACCGCGCCGGGTCATCGCCCGGATCACGGCGGAGCGAGCGCACCCGCCAGGGCCCTGTTCCGGTCATGCGGGGTGCCGCCGCGGTGTCGCGGCCGGTGCCAGGCGCCGTACGGGTCCCACCAGTGCGGGCCGCGGATCTCGGGAACCCCACGGCGCATGCGGATCCGCCACCCGGAGGTCTCCAGGGTGCGGTGGTGGTGCCAGCACAGCGCGACCCCGTTGCTCGTATGCGTGGGGCCGCCGTCGGCCCACTCCCGGACGTGGTGGATCTCACACCAGGTCGCCGGGATCCGGCAGCCCGGGATCACGCACTCCCGGTCCCGGAGCACGATCGCCCGCCGCTGCACCGCGGTGAACAGGCGGGCGGTGGTCCCGATCGACACGATCTGCCCGCGCTCATCGAAC
The DNA here is from genome assembly GCA_018268515.1 of Actinomycetota bacterium. Lineage (GTDB taxonomy): Bacteria > Actinomycetota > Actinomycetes > Actinomycetales > Microbacteriaceae > Microbacterium. The sequence goes on along the minus strand of JAFDWK010000017.1, from coordinate 23,335 downwards.
AGCACCCGCTGGATCCCGCCCGCACAGGCGGTATGCCGCGCCACACCGACCGGCACGTCCCATCCCGTGCCCTCGATCCACGCCCGCCCCGCGCCCCGGGCATAGTCCTCGGCCGCGACCGACACGACCAGCATCGGTGCGGCGCCGCCGAGCTCGGGGAACCCTCCGGACGCGGCAGCGACGTTCACGATCATCGCCAATGCGTCGTGCCGCCGCTGCGCCGGAGTGCGCTCGTCACCGGGGTCGGGCAGGGCATCCGCACCGCCGCCCAGGCCGCCACCCTCACCGTCTGCAGCGCTCGCGCCGTCGGGCGCGAACGCGACCCGCCCGGCAGCCGGCGGCGCGCCGGACGCGGCGGGGTTGTTCAGCGCGTCGATCAGGCGCTGAACCGCTCCCGCGACCTCCGGCAGCAGCGCACCCGACACCGGCACCAGTCCGTCTCGGAGCCGCCCCAGTGTGAACCCCCGGCGCCGCGCCGCGGCCGCATCCTCCGGCTCCTCACCGTCGGGATCGACCGCGAGCACGAGCGCCCTGGCGAAGTCGGCCAGTTCATCCGTCGACGGCGCCGGCCCCGGCCGGCCCTGTTCATCGGGCAGATCGCGGCCGCGGGCCATGTCGGCCAGCAGCCGGTCGATCGCCGCGCGCTCCGCAGGCCCGATCCTGTTGCCGGCCCTCTGCACCGGTGCCGTGCACGCGAGGAAGCCGGAGACGGAGATCATGCCGTCTCGCAGCGCTGCGCCGAGCTCTTCGAAGTCGGCGGGCAGCAGCTCACCCGTGGAGAGGCTGCGGTCGTGGTGCACGAGCCGGGAGGCATGGACGTACCGGCGCGCCGAGCCGACATCGGCCCGCAACGCTCGCCGCAACAGCTCCGTCGCGTCGCGGCAGCCCGCCCGCGTCGAGACCCGCATCTCGCGTGCAAGACCGTCACGCTCGTCCACGGCCCCCGTCACCGTGGTGATGACCGCGTCCAGCCGTCGCTGCACCCGGCCCGCCGCCTGCAGCACCTCGACCAGTTCACCCGGCGACAGCGTCTCGCACTGCTCCCCCATCTCCCCGGACGCGCACGCCTGGGCGAGCAGCTCATCCAGCTGCCCCAGAACACCCGCCGTGGTCGATGTCATGCCTCCATCCCACACCCGACCACCGACATTCGAACTCCCGATCAGAAGCGATTTCAAGAACTGTGGAGAACCCATCGGATCCGGCTCCTGTGCAGGACGATCCACCCCGTCGATCCGATGCTCAGGCGCTCGACGAGCGCGGCCCACACGATCGACCTCGCGGTTCGTGCATGGCAGAACTGTCGGAACACAGCCCGGATTCGAGCGAAGTAGTACCATTCCGGTATGGCCATGACGGTGCGGATCCCCGCCGAGCTCGACGCGCAGCTGAGCGAACTCGCCGCGCGACGGCACACGTCCAAGCACGCGCTGCTCATCGAGGCGGCCGACAGGTTCGTCCGCGAAGAGGTCACGACGACCGAGGCGGTGTCGATCGCGCTCGGCGTCGCCGACCGCTACGCCGAGCTGATCACCAAGCTCGAGGACGCGTGATCCGGTACGTCGAGCTCCCTCAGTCCGTGGGGGTCCTCGACGCGCTGGGCCTGAAGATCCGCGACATCGGGCTGCTGTCCTCCGCCCTTGCGCGACCCGCGAGCTCGATGTTCGGCGTCGAGGCGTACCCGGAGATCGAAGTGAAAGCCGCCGCGCTGATGTCCTCTCTCGCCCAGAACCATCCGCTCTACGACGGCAACAAGCGGTTCTGCTGGATCCTCACGCTGACCTTCCTCGAGCTGAACGGGATCCGGATCGACATGGACACCGACACCGCGTTCGACCTCGTGCTCGGCACGGCGCAGAGCCGCCTCGACCTCCCCGAGATCGCCGGGATCCTCGCGACGCACGTACCGCGCTCAGCCTGACCTGGCCGGCGGGATCCACGCGACCGCCGGATCGGGGCGCAGGATCAGAACGTCGCCGGGCTGGATGGTCTTGCCGTCGTCGGCCCAGACGTGGTTGAACTTGCGCGGGCTGACCCAGCCGAGGCAGCAGCGATCCTCGATCGAAGACGGTGCGTCCCCGGGGCCACCGTGCAGCTCGCGACCCGCCCCTCGGCATCGAGATGTGCGGTGCCTTCCGCGCCGGGCTCCGGGCCGGCATCGCGCAACCCCCCGTAGAGGTCCGGGAAGATCGGCCCCGTCTGATTCGGCAGATCCAGGACGATGAACGCCTTGCTCACACAGGTGACGGGCGGCGCGGTGCAGTCGACGGGCTCGGCGCCGTCTCGGTCGTCCTCGGCACCGGGCGTACGCGCCTCGCCGCGACGGGAGGAGATCTCACGTTCGGGCGGGGGATCCGCCTCGAATCCTCCGCCCGAACCGGAGTTCCCCGCCCGAGCGGGGTTCTGCGGCGGGGCCATCCCGTCGCTCGCATCGGCGCTCATCCGCCGATCGCAAGCTCCGATGGCGCCCACGCAGGCCAGCTCGGGCCTCCAATGGGCACGCCGTGCTCGAACGAGGCGCACAGCCGGAACGGAGCCCGCGCGCTGCTGTTGTCGAACACCTCCGTGACGTCGGCGATGCCGATCGCGTGGGCGACCAGGTCCCACAGTCGGTCGTAGCGTTCCCGGATCTTCCGTTCCGGCACGCTGTGGCCGCCGCGTCGCACGCGTTCGAGTACGCGCTGCACGGTGAGCTCCACCGGCACCACGATCACGTGAAGGTGCACCAGATATCCGGCATCGACCGCGTCTGATACCAGCGCGACCTTGCTCGGGTGCGAGAACACGGTCTCGGAGATGAACGATGATCGATCGGCGATCCGCTCCCGGCGTTCATCCTCCGCGAGCCGTGCCGACTCATAGGCGTGCTCGGATTCCGCACCCGGCCACCTCTCGGCCGCAATCTCGTCGGCATTGATGAACGGGAGGCGGGTCGCCGGGCCCAGGACATCACGCACGTAGCTGGACTTGCCCGCGCCATTCGGCCCGGCGAGCAGATGCAGGACCGGCATCAGCCTGCCGAGCGGATCACGAGGACCCCGTTCTCATCGAGCTCCGAGTAGGACTCGCCGGTCACGGCGAAGCGCGCCGCATAATCCACTTCCCCTCGCAACGCCGTTGCACGTTCGGCCCACTCCTCCCGCACCACGGCCTGCTCCTGCTGACTGAGCTCGTCGTAGGAGCCGG
>JAFDWK010000017.1:14078-20072 GCA_018268515.1 Actinomycetota bacterium | reverse complement strand
ACCGTGCGCGACGTCGTCCGGCTGGCCACGAGAGCGGAGTCGTAGACGTCGGCGGGAAGACGGGTCGGCTGGCTGGTCCTGGACATGTCAAGACCGTAGCACGGTACTACTGGGCGGGACCCGTGTTGTCGTCAGGAACCGACCTGCGGTGTGGAATCGCCCTGGCGGGCCTCCCACGCGGCGCGCATGAACCGGCGCACGTCCTCGTCGACGCGGATGTCGCGCGGGCGCAGCGGGCGGGACAGGTAGAGCCCCTCCAGCGAGGTGAGCCGGGACAGCGCGACGTAGGTCTGCCCGGGTGCGAACGCGCCGGATCCCAGATCCACCACAGCCCGGTCGTAGGTCTTGCCCTGCGACTTATGGATCGTGACCGCCCACGCCAGCCGCAGCGGGAACTGGGTGAACTCGGCGACCACCTCGCGCGAAAGCGTCTTCGTGCCGGGATTGTAGGCGTAGCGGTAGCGCTCCCAGACCGCCGGCTCGACGTCGACCTCCTCGCCGTCGATCTCCACGCGCACGGCGTCGCCGAGGATCCGCACGACCGTGCCGATCGTGCCGTTCACCCAGCGCGGCGGATCCGGCATGGCCGAGATGTCGTTGCGCAGGAACATCACCTGCGCGCCCTCCTTGAGCTGCAGTTCCGCATCGGCCGGGTAGTTCGCGTCGCCCCGGCCGAAGTCGCCGGAGATGTCTGCCTTCGCCTTCTGCACCTTGCCCGGGAGAGCTGCGAGGTGGCGGGCGTTGATGCCGTTCACGATGTCGTTGCGGGTGGCGAGCGTGATGATCGGGATCTCTCCCGGGGCCGGATCCGGGGGCGTCCGCGCGCCCGCGTCGTTGAGCGCCCCGGCGATCTCCGCGGTCACCCGGCCGTAGCGCACCGCGTTCAGCATCGCCTTGAACCCGGCGTCGGACTGCCGGTGGATGTGCACGAGCTCGCGCACATGCAGCGTCGCGCCGTGGGTGCCGATGTCGAGCAGCCCGTCGGGAGCCTCGCCTCCGGTCCAGACCTTCGCGTCGAAGAACCAGAACGAGCGGTAGTGGTCCTGGATGTAGCGCAACTCGTCGCCGCGCGGAGGGACGGGCGCCAGCTGATACGGATCCCCGAACATGACGACCTGCACGCCGCCGAACGCCTCCGCTTTGCGGCCTCTGGCCTGACGCAGCGATCGATCGATCGCGTCCATCAGATCCGCGTTGACCATCGAGACCTCGTCGATCACGAGGGTGTCGATCGCGTTCAGGATCTTGCGGGTCGCATCCGACTGATCGATCTCGCCGTCGGCGATGAGGCCGATCGGCAGCCGGAACAGCGAGTGGATCGTCTGCCCCTCGACGTTCAGCGCCGCGACCCCCGTGGGCGCGCAGACCGCGATCTGCTTCTGCGTGTTGTACGCGAAGTGCTGCAGCAGCGTCGACTTGCCGGTGCCGGCGCGGCCGGTGATGAACACGTGCTCGCGGGTGTCCTCGATCAGCCGGAACAGTTCTTCCTGTTCGGCGGAGAGGGTCGGCGTGCTCACGGTCTTCGGAGTCTACCGCGGCCGCCCACCCCGACCGCGGTCCCGACCCCCCCTCTCCGACCGCGGTCCCGAGCCCCGTCCCCGAGCCCGGTCCCCGTCCCCCGTCCGCGACCCCCGTGCCCCGACCACCGGTCCGACCGCGAGACTCCAACGGGGCGACGAGAGTGCGATTCACGCGCGCAGTCTCGTCGCCCAGAAGCAGTCTCGCGGGTGAGAGGCTCGCGGGCCACTCGGGGTTCCCGCAGGGCGGCAAGAGGGCGAGCCGGTAAAGCGAGGCTCGCGGGCCACTCGGGGTTCCCGCAGGCGCGTCTTCGTAGACTGACGCACATGGTGCAGTCGGCGGGGGTGCAGGCGCCAGGCGTGCGGTCGCGCCGGGCGCGGACCGCGCGCCGCCGTGCTCCGCTCTGGGCCGATCTGAGCCTGCTCGCCGTCATCGGCGTCGTGCTGGCGGCAGCCCTCGCCGCCGGCGGTCTCACCGTGTACCGCGAGTTCTACAGCCCGGCCGCGTTCGTCACGCGCTACCTCACACTGCTGTCCGAGGGACGTGCAGCCGATGCCCTGCGCGTGCCCGGCGTCGCCCTCGAGCACGCCGACCTCGACAGCGACGCCTTCCGGTCGGCGTCCGATGCGCTCCTGCGCCGCGACGCGCTGAGCTCGCTCACCGACATCTCGGTGACCGACGAGCACGCCGACGGCGACGCCACCGCGGTGACGGTGCGCTACACAGCCGGCGGGCACGCCGGCGCCACCACCTTCCGCGTGCGCCAGGACGGCTGGATCGGCGTCGCCCCGGCATGGGAGTTCGCGCAGAGCCCGCTCGCCGTGATCTCGCTCACGGTGCGCGGATCCGACCGGTTCTCCGTCAACGGCTTCGAGCTGGATCGGCGCCAGGTGGCGGCGAAGGGCGCGGAGTCCTCGCCCCTCGAGCCGGTGCCGATGCTGGTCTTCTCCCCCGGCCTCTATTCGGTGTCGGTGAGGACCGCCGCCGCCACCGCGGCCGGCATGGGCGTACTGGCCGACAAGCCGCTCGCCGACGTGCCCCTGGACGTGCAGGCGACGCCGACCGCCGCCTTCGTGAAGGTCGTGCAGCAGCGCGTCGACGAGTTCCTCGCCCGGTGCACGACGCAGCAGGTGCTGCAGCCCACCGGCTGCCCGTTCGGCCTCACCGTGTCGAACATGGTCACCCACGGGCCCACCTGGAGCATGGTCTCACCGCCGCACATCGCGCTCGAGCCCGATGCCGACGGCTGGAAGATCACCCCCGCACCGGCGACCGTGCACGTCGCGCTCGAGGTGAAGTCGCTGTACGACGGATCCGTCGCCGAGGTCGACAAGAACGTGCCGTTCGAGGTGGACGGCACGATCCGCTTCCTGCCCGACGGATCCGCCTCGATCAGCATCACCTCGCCCGAGCAGTCCCCCACCCCACCGGGATCCGAGGGATGACGATCCTCAACCCCCGGAACTGAGGATCCTTGCCGTCCGCCTTCGGACCGACGGCCGTCATCGCCCCCGCGCGGACGCCTTGCGGTCCTTCTCGGCGAGCGCGGCGAGCCGGGCGTTGTACTCCTCGAGCGCGGCGTCGCCGGTGCGGTCCGCGTCCCGATCCTGACGCTTCTGCATCTTGTCGTCGCTGCGGCTCCACTGGATCGCGACGGTGATCGCGAGGATCAGGGTGGGGATCTCCCCCACCGACCAGGCCACGCCGCCCCCGACGTACTGGTCCTGCAGCGGCGTCGCGCCCCAGGTGCGCCCCATCGCGCCGAACCACTCGGCGACCATCAACCCGGACTGCATCATGATCGCCATCCCGAAGAAGGCATGGGTGGCCATGACCGCGATGAGAGTGATCAGCCGCCCCGCGTAGGGCAGACGCTGCGGAACCGGATCCACGCCGACCAGGCTCAGCACGAACAGGTAACCGGAGATGAGGAAGTGCACCGTCATCCACTCGTGCCCGATGTGGTCGGTCATCGCCCAGCGCACGAGATCGGTGAAGTAGAACGCCCACAGCGAGAGCACGAAGATCGCCGCGGCCACGAACGGGTTCGTGACCACACGCGAGAACGGCGAGTGCACGGCCCACAGGATCCATTCCCGTCCGCCCCGGGTGCCGTCGTCGCGCTTGTCGATCGCGCGCAGCGCCAGGGTGACCGGAGCCCCGGCGACCAGCAGCAGCGGGATCGCCATGGAGAGCATCATGTGCCCGAGCATGTGCACGCTGAACAGCGTCTCCTGGTAGGCGTTGATCGCGCCACCGGTGACCCAGACCAGTCCGAGCAGGCCGAGGATCCAGAAGACCGTGCGGTGGATCGGCCAGGCATCGCCGCGTCGGCGCAGCCGCCGCACGCCGAGCACGTACAGCACGATGCCGAACGCGGCCGCGACCGCCCAGATGAGGTCGATGTTCCAGGCCGTGATCCAGCGGATCGGGGTGAGCTCGGGCGGCAGCGGCGACCCGGTGAGGATCTCGGCCGGCGTGCGCGAGGCCGCCACCTCGAGGCCCGTGGGCGGCGCGGTGCGCGAGAGCGCCGCGGCGAGTCCCGAGGCGATGCCCATGAGCGCCAGCTCGAGCAGCACCAGGGTCCAGAACGGGCCGGATCCGTCTGCCTTCCCGGATCCGCCGGCGTCTCCGGATCCGGCCGCCGTCCCGGACCGCCCGGCGTCGAGCTTCGGGATCAGGTGCGTGCGGTAGCGGGCGCCGAGCGCGCCGAGCAGGATCAGCACGATCGCCTTCGCGATGATGAGGCCGCCGTAGGGCGTGAGCAGGCCGGCCCAGTCGCCCACGGCGACGATCGCCCGGGCGACACCCGAGACCGCCACGACGATGTAGGCGACGAGGGCGAGCGAGGAGTAGCGGCGCACGACCTCGGCGAACGTGAGCGCGCCTTTCGCCGTGCTCTTGGCCTTCGGCTCCCTGGCGGACCTCGGCGAGTTCTTGGCCCTCGGCGCTGCTGCGGCGCGGCGCGGCGCGGCGTCGACGAGCTCGCTGCGGGAGCCGCGCAGCACGATCAGCAGCAGCAGGCCGCCGATCCACACGGCCGCCCCGATCGTGTGCAGCAGCAGCGAGTTCACGGCCGCGTCGTGGCCGCTGAGGTCGCCCGCGTGCCCCTGGGTGGCGAGCGGGATGAACGAGGCCACGGCGACGAGGGCGGTGAGCAGCGTGGCGGTCCAGCCGCGGAACGCGAACGCGGAGATCGTGATGACGGCGCCCGCGAGCACCGTGATCAGCCACGCCTGCCCCAGGGGGAGCTCGAGCAGGAACCGGCCCAGCTGGGCGCCGAACTCGGGCCCGGCGCTGAGCTTCACGCCGAGGGTCTGCAGGAAGGTGAACAGGCCGGCCACGGCGCTCGCCACGGTGAAGACCGCGGCACCGATCGAGGCGGCGTCCAGCGCGATCTCGAACGAGCGCGCCCCGCTGCGCAGCGCGAACAGCGCGAGCACGAGGGAGCCCAGCATGGCCGCGGCGCCCAGGTTGCTGACCGCCTTCACCACCGGCAGCCCCCAGCGCACCACGGGGCCGGGGTCGAGGAGCAGGTTCGGGGCGGCTCCGCCGCCGAAGGCGAGGCCGGCGATCACGGCGAGGGCCGCGGCGCCGACGAGGATCACAGGGCCGGCGACGCGCAGGATCGACGGTCCGGCGGGCAGGGCGGAGCGGGCGGCATCCGACCCGGTCTCGGGGCGGACCCCGGTGGCGGGGCGATTCACCCCTCCAGCCTATTCCGGTGTCGCTCGGGGTCCGCCGGGAACGGGGACGACGGGGCGGGAGACGTCGGTCCGGAGCCGTCGGCCCGAAGCCGAGACGGGCCAGTCCACGACCGGCCCGGAGATGTCGGTCCGGAGCCGCCACGGCCAGCCCTTCGGCCGGGAACGGCGACACCGCGGACCCACCGTACGCGAAAGGCCGCCCCTCCATCGGAGGGACGGCCTTGCGAGGCGAGCCGGATTACTTGACGGCGGCCTTGAGCTTGGAACCGGCGGTCACCTTGACGCGCTTGCCGGCCGGGATCTTGATCTCGGCGCCGGTCTGCGGGTTGCGGCCCGTGCGGGCGGCGGTCGCGACCTGCTCGAAGGAGATCCAGCCCGGGATCGAGACCTTGCTGCCCTTGGCAACAGCGTCCGAGACCGTGGCGAACAGGGCGTCGAGAACGCCGGAGACGGCAGCCTGGCTCTGGCCGGTGGCGCTGGCGATGCTCGCGACGAGCTCGGTCTTGGTGATGGACTTGTCAGCCATTTCATCCTCCAGCGACGGGATCCCGTCGCTTCGTTTCAGAGTTCCGGATGGGCGGATGCCCCCCGTTGGTCGAACGACCGCCTCGAATGTATCAACTGAACCCTGGTTTTCCGCGTCATTTCGCGGGTTTTGACGTTTTGCGGCGGCGTGTCGCACCTCATCCGCCACTCCAGTCACAGGCTCCGCTCCTTACTCGCCGCCCCGAGTGCCTCCCGGGAGGACGACACCGCGATCGGCGGAGGT
>JAFDWK010000017.1:0-13964 GCA_018268515.1 Actinomycetota bacterium | reverse complement strand
GTGCGGGACGCCCACCCGGTCCCGCGTGCGATCTCAGCGAGCACGGTGCAGCCGCTGCGCGATCGCCATCAGGATCATCGCCTGCACCTCGGGCCAGTGGTTCATCAGGCGGTCGTATCCGATGCGGATGACGTGATAGCCATGCAATCGCAGCAGGGCGTCATGGCTGTTGTCCTTCTCTCGCTGCTGCCCGACGTGATGTCCGCCGTCGATCTGCACGACGAGCCGCTCTCCGATCAGGAAGTCCACACGATGGCCGAGCAGCCAGACCTGCGGTGTGATGGGGATGTCGAGCCAGGCCAGGCGCGTCCGGAAGATGGTCTCGGTGCCTGCATCCGCGAACGGGCGCGCCTCGGACAGCATGCGTCGCGCTGTGGGCGGAAGGGGAAGGCGCTCGAGGACGCCGGGATCCACGATCCCTTTGCGCAGCGCGGATTCCCATACCGCGAGCGCGGCTTCATGCGCCTGGCAGCCGGCGACGAGGATGAGTGCATTCTCCAGAGAATCCTCAAGAGCGCCCGGATCGCGGGGCATCAGCGGCCGGTTCCAATGGATCACACCCCTCGTGGTCCGCGCGTGGCCCGACTTCGAGGGTGCCGCCACATGCGGCTCGCTGTTGTCGAGCACCCACAGTCCTCTGCGCTGAGCCAGGGTGATGCAACTCAGCACCACGCCTCGGCGCGCAGCTGCCACGAGCGATGGATCGGCATCGGGCAGCGCGACCCAGCCGCGGCGGACGGACAGCAACCGGCCCTGTTCCCGTGCACGCCGGAGCGCATGGTCTGTGACGCCGTCGCGGCGGAGTGCATCGATGCGCGCGACGCCGTCGCGTTTCCTGAGCTGCTCGATCGGATCCATTCGTTGATCCTGCGAGGCACGAGATCCCGGTGGGACCCGGATCCCTGAACCCGTGCGGAACTCAGTGATGCGACGAACTGTGCGGGACGATCGGGGGAGGCGCGCGTCCCGTTCGGGAGGAGAACTCATCGATGGGCGGAGGATCCGCCGGCATTCCTCCGCCCGAACCAGAGAACTCCGCCCGAGAGCGCGGGATCCCGGACCGCGGAAGCAGCGGTCACAGCCCGGATACGCAGAAGGGGCGGGGATCCGAAGATCCCCGCCCCTGGATGCTGCTGAGACTTACCAGCTCGACTTGGTCACGCCGGGCAGCTCGCCGCGGTGCGCCATGTCACGGAAGCGGACACGCGAGATGCCGAACTTCGTGAGGACACCACGGGGGCGGCCGTCGATGACGTCGCGCGAGCGCAGACGCACCGGCGACGCGTTGCGCGGGAGCTTCTGCAGGCCGACGCGGGCGGCCTCGCGGGCCTCGTCGGTCGCGTTGGCGTCGACGAGGGTCTTCTTCAGCTCGGCGCGCTTCTCCGCGTAGCGGTCCACGACCACCTGGCGCTGCTTGTTGCGCGCGATCTTGCTCTTCTTAGCCATGGATCAACGCTCCTCTCGGAATTCGACGTGCTTGCGGACCACCGGGTCGTACTTCTTCAGCACGAGGCGGTCGGGGGTGTTGCGGCGGTTCTTCTTGGTCACGTAGGTGTACCCCGTGCCCGCGGTCGAACGCAGCTTGATGATCGGACGGATGTCCTGTGCCTTCTTGGCCATTAGAGCTTCACACCCTTCGCCTGGAGGTCCGCGACGACCTTCTCGATGCCGCGGGCGTCGATCACCTTGATGCCCTTGGCGGACACGTTCAGGGTGACCTTACGGCCGAGCGACGGCACGTAGTAGGTCTTCTTCTGCACGTTCGGGTCGAAGCGGCGCTTCGTCCGGCGGTGCGAGTGCGAGATGTTGTGACCGAAGCCGGGAACAGCACCGGTCACCTGGCACACTGCTGCCATGATGACTCCTTCTCTACCGTGAGGCCGGACGGCCCCACCCAAGATCCCTTGTCTGCACACCTCCGCACGGGATCCGGCCCTTCGACAAGCTCAGGGACCGGGGGAGGCATACGAACTGCGCACAGGAGTGTGCGCAGACAAAGAGCTACTTTAGCACGGATCCGCTCCCGGGCGTGTCGCGCGTTTCTACCGCCGATGGTGCGACCTCAGCACAGCGGGTGGCCGGTGAGGATCACGGCGGCAGGATCCCGCTCCTGCGCGATGCTCAGGATCCGGTCCGCCGCCTCGCCGTAGAGCGCGACCGCGTCAGTCGGTCACTTGGGAGGGAAGTTCTCCGGATCAAACATCCGGTCGACGTCGATGCCTTCCCGCGCCAGCTGCGCCCGATGCACCTCCGCCTGCGCGCGCTGCTCGTCCGTGAGTCCGTCGAGCCGGTCGGAAGGACCCGCTTCTTCGACTGATCCCGGGGCAGCCGCGCCTATGAACGGCCACCGCACCTGATCGCCGTCCTGCACCGCAAAGCCCTGCGGACTCGTGAACATCCAAAGCTTGTTCGCCGCAACTTCCGCGTCGCCGGGCGTATGAACAGCCTGAGGCGCGTTGGAGGCCGCGTCGTTGTCCTCCCTCGGGACCATCGGACGCGTCTGCGGGTCGTAGAGGTACGCGAGAACAGCCATGCCTCGGGGCAGTGTGTCGACCAGGGACTTCATGTCCTCAGTTCCCACGACGGTCCGGACGTAGAAGTGCTCTGATTCAGGCATGACCACACCCTGCCGAGAAGTGAGCACCTTGTCCACGCGGATCTTGGCAACGATGGTCGACCAGAAGAACATCCCTTCCGCGGAGGATACCGATTCCCCTGGGAGCCAGGATTCCAGCGTGCCCTGCACCACGACATCGCCTTGATTGGCCAGAGTCGTGGTGGTGGCCGGCGTCCACTCCGCAACATCGGAAACGTCGAGCGACGCGAATCCATGCGCCACATCGCTAGCTTGCGCGACCGGACTCGGATTCGCAGCCACATTTGCCGAGCCGGCACATCCGGAGCAGAGCAGAATGAGGGCGAGAGACAAGATCCCGACGGGGCGTCCCGATCCAACAGGCATATACGCAACCTTTCAGTGTGCACTATTGATGTGGTCGACCTGATGGCTCGTGTAGTAGAGGTATCCGGTTGCGAGAACGCTACCCATGCACCCTTCACCGGCGTTGTGGTAAAGACCGACACCGTGTCCAACCTCATGGCAAAGCGTGTTACGCCACTGCGTTTGCTTTGTCGACGTGTTCGATGAATAGTTCGGGTTATACGGAGCAAATATCACACTAGCCTGGTCGCAGCGCGTACCGTCCGGGGTTCGTTTCGTGCAGAGATACATACCGAGTGTGTTCAGATCAAGCACATACTCGCCCGATTGACCACTGATGTGCCCGCCGAGATCCGTGTTGTACGCGCAAGTCGAAACGTACGTGTCGTAGAGCACGGTCTGCGCATCGAGGTTCTCCATCGCCTCCCCGAACCGCGCTCCCTGTGCCGCCTGCCACGGGTACAAAGTGCAATAGTCTGCATTTCGATCGTCCATCCGGCACGGCGTCAGGGGTTGATTGGGGTAGGCCACACATCCCGTCGCATAGGTATCGGCGCGTGCACCGGCGGCCAATGCGAGCACAAAGAGCGCCGCGATTACCCACCCGAGAAGCATATTTCGGCCCCAACGGCCCGCGGTCAACCGAGCTCCTTCGCGCGTCCTCATGAACGCGATGATCACACATCAGAAACTCTCAGTCAATACATACGTGACTTTCTCAGGCCAGAGGGACATTTCTCATGTCACCGCAGCATCAAATCCACCCCACCATCGGTGCGACCTCAGCCCTGATCCACCGTGGCGGGTGGGTCGCGGGTTGTGTGGTGTGAAGTGAAATGTCCTTCTGGTCTGGGAAAATGTTGAGTGTCTAGATCAACGTTTCGCAGTCCGGAAGGACATCTCGTAAGTGAAAGCATCTCACGGCATTGCGCCGGTGTTCGATGACCACAATCTCGTGTCGCACGCGGGCCTGGTGCCAGTGCTTGAGCTGGCCGAGAAGGCCGGCCTGACCGAGTTGATCGAGGGGTCCTCGACGCTTCCGGCGGCGAACGTGGCGGTCAAGGTCCGCACGATCGTGGGCGGGATGCTAGCCGGGGCGGACAGCATCGACGATCTCGATGTGCTGCGGTCCGGGGCGACGGGCCGGGTGCTCGGGCAGGTTCGGGCGCCGTCCACGATCGGGACGTTTCTGCGCTCGTTCACGCACGGACACGTCCTCCAGCTCGGGAAGGTCAACCGGGTTCTGTTGCGTCGTCTGCTGGGCGAAGTGCCCGCGTTGTCAGGGACGGCGGGCGGGCTGGTGATGGTGGACATGGACGACACGATTCGTGAGATCCATGGCTACGCCAAGCAAGCTGCCGCCTTCGGCTACTCCGGGGTGCGCGGCCTGAACGCGCTGCTGGTGACGATCACCGGGCAAGACGCGGCCCCGCTGGTCGCGGAGGCATCGCTGCGGCGCGGGAACGTTCGCTCCGGTGACAACGCCGGTCACCATCTTGCTCGCGCGCTGGCGACGGTCCGCGAGACGATGCCTCAGCGGCAGAGCCTCGCCCGGGCGGACTCGGCGTTCTGCACGCACGAGAACGTGACGGCCGCGATCCGGGGCGGGGCGTGGTTCTCGTTCACGATCCCGCAGTGGAAGACCGTGCAGGCCACGATCGCGGGCATCGGCGAGGCCGCGTGGACGAAGATCAAGTACACGGACGCGGTCCGCGACGAGGAGACCGGTGAATGGATCAGCGACGCCGAGGTCGCCGAAGCACCGTTCACCGCGTTCGTCTCCCGCCGCAAGGACGAGCACGTGGCCTGCCGATTGATCGTCCGCCGCGTCAAACGCCTGAACGTCAATGCGACCCACGGGCAGGACACGCTGTTCGATGCCTGGCGGTATCACGCGTTCATCACCAACAGCGACCTCGACAGGGTCGACGCGGACCGGCTCCACCGCGGCCACGCGATCATCGAGCAGGTGATCGCCGAACTCAAGGGCGGGCCGCTCGCGCACCTGCCCTCCNNCTCCCGCGCCGCAGCGACCGCCGCCGGCATCGGCAGAGCACGCATGGCGACGCTGCTGCGCACCATCATCAGCACCCCCGCCAGACTCGCCACGACAGGGCGACGACTCGTAATGCACCTGCCCGCGCATTGGCCGTGGTCGATGGTCTGGACCCGACTCTGGGACACAGCGACAAGCCCGCCACACGCGGCGACACCCTGACCACCCAGCCCTCAACAGGCGCGACCGGAGAACCCCAGTGGAAAAGCCAGAGCCCCGGCTGGCGATCCGCGCACGCCCACTCGACGATCACGAAAAGGGAAACACCGACCACAGCCCACCGGAATCACGACGGTGGATCAGGGCTCAGCGCAGCGGGTGGCCGGTGAGGATCACGGCGTCGGGATCCCATTCCTGTGCGATGCTCCGGATCCGGTCCGCCGCCTCGCCGTAGAGCGCGACCGCGGTGGTCGGGCGTTCGGTGAAGGTCTTCACGGCCCGGGGGGAGGCGAAGGGCGCGAGCGCGTCGAGCAGCGCACCGGTCGCGGCGCGGACGGGCTCGAACAGCTCCGGGATCGGCACGATGCCGACCGCGTACACGAGGCCGGCGCCGTGCAGCCCCGAGACCGCGCCGCCCGTCATCCGGCCCGGCGTGAGCGCCCCGCCCAGCTGGCGGATCTCGATCGACAGCAGCGGCCCCGCGGAGGGGGCGAGTGCGGCGGCGAGGAACGCGTCGATCGCCGGCGCGGACAGCTCGTCGAGCAGCACGGCGTCGCCGTGCGCGGGGACGGGCTGGGTGGGATCGCCGTGCACGGCCGCCAGCTCCGTGGGCGCCATCGGGCGCATCGAGTCCATCTCGGGCCCGAGCGCTCGCAGCGGCGCCAGCAGCACCGCCGCCGTCGCCGCATCACCCTGCATCGCCGCCTCGACGGCGACGAACGCCCGGCCGCGCACGACCTCGGGGATCTCCGGGATCGGCGGATAGCGCAGCACCCGCACGAGCGACGTGACGCCGTCGGGAACCCCGGGGATCCAGTCCCGCCAAGCCCGCACGATCTCCTCCGCCCGCTCGATCGGCCACAGCATCCCGCCGGCCCAGAGCTCGCCGATCTCGTGCAGCGCCAGTTCGACCGCGGTGACGACCAGCGGCAGGCTCCCGCCGCGCGCGGCCCAGAGAAGATCCTGGTTCTGCGTCTCGTCGGCGCGCACCCGGCGCCCCTGCGCGTCGACGCCCTCGACCGCGAGCAGGCTCTGCGAGCCGAGCCCGTGCGAGCGGCTGAACCAACCCAGTCCGCCGCCGAGCACGAAGCCGGCGACTCCCACCGTGGGCGCCATCCCCGAGATCGCGGCGAGGCCGTGACGCCCCGCTTCGGCGACGACGTCTCCCCACGCGACGCCGGCGCCGACCCGCACGGTCTTGGCCACGGGATCCACCGCGATCCCGGTGAGCCGCGCGGTCCGCAGCAGGATCGCGTCGCCCAGCCCTGGCAGGGCGCCGGCGGCGTGCCCGGTGCCCTGCGGGGCGACCCGCAACCCGAGCCGCCCGGCGGAGCGGACCACCTCCGCGACGTCGTCCTCATCGGCCGCGACGACCACCGCGGCCGGCCGCTGGTCGGCGCGCAGCATCCAGGCCCGGCGCGCGTCGTCCCAGCCGTCGTCGCCGGGCAGGAACAGCTCGCCGCGCAGGCGGGCGCGCAGCGCGTGCAGGTGCTCCCCGGGGAGCACAGTGGCGCGGTCCCCGGCGGATCCGGCACCGACCGATCCGAGTTCGGCGGATGCGGATCCGGCGGAGTCGCCGGTCGGGTCTTCGATGTCCATGTCTTCCTCCATGCTGATCTGGTGCTCGATCTGGTGCTCGATCTGGTGCTCGATGGGATGCGGATCCGCCGGTTCCGATGCGGAACCGACGAACGGTCGTTCAGATCCTCACGGGATCCTCATCGCCCGGCGCACGGCCCTCCCGTCGCAGGACGGCCGTGCTCCGAGAGTGCCCGAGACGCGCGGCGGTCGACCCGGCGCAACAGGCGTGTTCACGGCGCGTTAACGTCCGCAGCCCGCCCGGCCCTGGCCTGCACCAGGCCGCGCAGCACGTCCTCGATCCCCGCGGGCCCGGGTGCGGCGACGATCGCGTCGCCGATCCGCCGGGCGTGCGCCCGGTAGGACGGCTCGGCGAGGAGTCGCTCCACGGCGGTGCGGATGCCGCGCTCGGTCAGCCTGCCGTTTCGAGGGCGCAGCCGCAGCCCCGCCCCGCTCCGGGCCACGCGGGCGGCGACCTCCGCCTTGTCCTCGGTGTCGCCGGTCGCGAGGATCGGCACACCGTGCGCGAGGGCGTAGTGCACGCCGCCATAGCCGCCGTTCGTGACGAGAGCGTCGATCTGGGGGAAGAGCCGATCGTACGGGAGGTACGGCGCGATGCGGGCGTTCCCGGGCAGGGATCCGGTCGGCATGTCACGCCCGCCGGTGGAGGCGACCACGAGCACGTCGCTGTCGGCGAGTGCGCGCATCGTCGGCAGCACCAGCTCCTCGAGGTCGGCGTTGGCGACCGTGCCCTGCGTGACGTGCACGACACGACGGGTGCCGTCGAGGTCGCCCCACCACTCCGGCACCGGAACGGTCGAGGCACTGGCCAGTGACACCGGCCCGACGTAGTGCACCGGTACCGTGAGGTCGCTGCGCGGGTACTCGAACTCGGGCATGCTGAACTGCACGATGGCGTCGGCGGTCGCCGGATAGTTCATCACGAAGGTCGCGAGCTCGCCGCCGGCCTCGGTGCGCGCGAGGTCGGTCGCCGCGCGGTGCAGGTCGGCGAAGACGAAGCGCTCGGTGCTCGCGTTCAGCACGGCATTGCGCAGCCGCCCGAGCGGCCCGCGCATCGGCGGGATCCCCAGCGCGAACGGGGCGGTGTCGCGGCTGCGCAGCCCGAGCGGCACGATGCCGAGGTTGACGACCGGCGGACGCGTCTCGCGCGGCCTGCTCAGCAGCAGCATCGCCCCCAGGAACATGCTCTCGGTGAGCACGGCGTCGACCGGTTTCTCGGCGAGCAGCGCGTCCACCGCGCGCAGCTGCGCGGGAGCCGGATCCAGGAAGATGTGCCGCAGGTCCCAGCGCGCGCCCGCGACGCCGCGCAGGCCGACCCGTCCGGGGAAGGCGGCGTCGACGTCGCTGTCGTCGTAGTCGGCCTCGTCGGGCAGCGGCACCCACGCGGCGCCGGTCGACTCGACGGCACTGCGGTATCGGTCCCCGGTGAGGAAGCGCACCTCGTGCCCGCCGGCGACGAGGGTGCGTGCCACCGCGAGCAACGGCGTGACGTGGCCGTGCACCGGGGTGGAGCAGATCAGCAGACTCAGAGCGCCTGCCGGGTAAGATGATGATTGCACTTCTGAAGTATTCATCACCCTTGAAGGAAAGTCAATGGCTGGTTATGTCTCCCCGCTCCGCGAAGCCCAGGCCGCCGAGACCCGACGCCGGATCCTGGACGCCGCCGTGGTCGCCTTCGGCGGATCCGGGTATGCGGGGGCCTCGCTCGCACAGATCGCCCGGGAAGCCGGCGTCTCGCTCGAGACGGTGAAGCAGAACGGCCCCAAGGCGGCGCTGCTGCTGGCCGCATTCGGGTACGCGTTCTCCGGCACCGAGGAGGATGCACCGCTGCACGAGCGCCCCGCGCTCGAGGAGATCCGCGCGCTCGGCGACGACGAGTTCGTGGCCGGCTGGCTGCGGTTCGTGGCCGACGCCAACGCCCGCGTGGCGCGGCTCTGGCCGCGGCTGCTCGAGGCCGCGCTGGTGGACGCCGAGGTCGGTCAGCGGATCGCCGCACTGCAGCACAATCGGCGGCTCGACATGGAGTCGGTCATCGCGCTGCTGCGTTCGAGGGGTCTGTGCCGCAGCGCCCGCAGCGACGACCAGCTCGCCGGTGTGCTGTCGTTCCTGATCTCCCCGGAGAGCTACGACCAGCTCGTGCTGGAGGCGGGGTGGAGCGCCGACGCCTATTTCGACTGGCTCACCGAGGCCGTCGACCGGATGATCCTGGTCTGAGCGCCCTCAGCGGGGGTCGCCGGCCCGGCCACGGTTCTGCGCCGCCGCAGCGCTCGCGGCATTCTGCGCCGCGGCCTCGGCCGCGCCCCGGCCCCAGCGGAACGGCGACACCGTCGGGTCACCCGGGATCCAGAACCGCCAGGGGAACGCGTCGGTGCCGGCGACCCCGGCGATGCCGACCCGGGGTCCGGAGGCGACCTCGGCGAGCGGCTCCGCGAGCCACAGCTCGGCGCGGGCGCCCTCGCGCTCAGCGCCGCTGATCGCGTCGATGCCGTCGTGCCGGGGATTGCGCAGGCCCGACGCCTGGCCGAGCCGGCCCGGACCGCGGGCCAGGTCGCGCAGCTGCGTCGCGCGCAGACCCGTCCCGATCCCGTCCCGGATCCCGGATCCGGTTCCCGCCGCGTCGTCCGTCCCGAGACCGTCGGTGAGACCCCGGCGCCGGGCAGCCGCGGCCACCCCGAGCTCGACCTCGCCGGCCCGCAGCAGCACACCGCCGGCCATCCCGTCCGGACCGCAGACCACGTTCACGCAGGAGTGGATGCCGTGGCTGAGGTAGACGTACAGGTGCCCGGGCTCACCCCACATCGTGGCGTTGCGCGCGGTGCGGCCCATCCGGGCGTGGGATCCCGGGTCGGGGACGGGGCCCGCGCCCTTGCCGTGGTAGGCCTCGACCTCGGTGATCCGCAGCCGCACCTCGGCGTCGTCGACGACCGTACGCAGCCGGGCGCCCAGCAGGCGCGGCGCGACCTCGAGCGGCAGCGCCAGCAGATCCTCCCGGCGGGCGCGGCGCAGCGGCGGCGTGCCGTCGGATCCGCTCGCCTTCGCCGTCTCGTCGGCGCCGGTCATCACCGGCGCACCACGGCCGTCGCGGACGCGGTCATCACCGGTGCGGGGCCGCCGCGCACCACGACGGGTCGAACCCGGCGAGCACCACGAGCTCCTTGCCGGTCTTCGTGTCGATGATGTGCGTCTGCATCGTGGTCGGCAGCGGCAGCAGCGACTGGTCGTAGGGGTTGTTCACGAGCTTCGGCGCCACCACGATCGCGCTGTACTGGCCGCTCGGCGAGGGGCAGGCCTGCATGATGGCGTCGGATCCGGTCACGCTGAACAGCTTGGCGGCCTTGCCGTCGTCTCCGACGCGCGTGACGATCTGCCCGGTGGGCAGCCCCGTCGCGTCGCGCGTCGCGACCTGGCGGAGCGTCCCCCCGGGGAACGGGGCGATCGTGCCCGGCACGCCGAAGTCGGGAGTCGAGGCGGCCAGGGGCTTCTCGGATCCGTCGGCGAGATTCAGCTCGACGAGGTCGCCACCGCGGCTGACGATGGCCGTGTAGGTGCCGCGCGAGATGCCCTCGATCGTCTGCGCGAACCCGAGCGCCGTCGGCGTGCCCGTGCTCGCGGCGCGGTCCTCGACGTACAGCGCGCCGCTGAAGTCGATGAACAGCGCGGAGGACGTCCCGGGCACGAAGGCCCACTGCGCGGTGCTGGGCTGCTTGCCGCCGACCGTGACGATCTGCGGATCGCCGTCGCCGGTGAGCGACTGGGTGACCAGGATGCTGGCCCTGCCGCTCGTGGCGCTGATGCCCTTGTCCGTGAACGTGTAGCCGACCAGATTGCCCTTCTCCGACACCTGCAGGTTGGAGAGGAACCCCGTGCCGGGCAGCTTCAGCTCCCGCTGGTTCTTGCCGCTTCGGTCCATCACGAGCAGCACCGAGGTGCCGTCCTTCTCGGTCGCGACCACGAGGTGATCGGCGGTGGCCCGGAAATCGTCGATCTTCTGGTGCTGCACGATCGGCACCGCGTTCTTGCCGCCGAGGTCGGTGACGAAGATCGTGTCATCGCCGTCCGCATTGCGCTGCAGCAGGAAGATCGTCGACTTCGGCGTCTGGAACGTGGCCTGCAGGGTGCTCTTGCGCTGCTTGTCGGTGCCGGTCGCATCCTTCACGGTCACCGTGTAGGTGGTGTCGTCATCGAGCGGCACGGTGAACCGGATCCCGAGACTGCGTCCCGACGTGTCGACCGTGAACGGCGCCGCGGGGCTCACACTCACCTGGGCCGGATCCACCTTCGCCAGCGCCTGGCTGGCCGTGAGGATCATGCGGGTGCCCGAGGATTCGATCGCCGCCTGTGCGTCGATCTTCACGCTGTCGACGCGCGGCCCCTGCAGCAGGCTGATCACGCCGAAGCCCGCGACGACGAGCACCAGCACGCCGAGCACGGCGCCGAGGATCACCGGGAACCGGCGGCGACGCGGGGCCGGCGCGGGCGTGGGGTTCGGCTGCCATTCCGGGGTCGCGAACCGGGGATCCGCGGGGAACCCCGCCGCCGCCGCAGGCTGCTGCGGCTCCGCGGGGGCCGCGGGCTGCTCCGGAACGACGGGCTGCTCCCGTGCGACGGGCTGCTCCCGTGCGACGGGCTGCTCCGGGGCCGCCGAGCGCGTGACCGGCTCGGCGGGAGCGGGCACCGCAGGAGCCACGGGCACGTCAGGCGCGACAGGAGCCGCAGGCGCGTCCGGCGTCGCCGACCTCCTGCGCACCGCCGACACCTCGGCAACCGCGGGCTCCTCCACGGCCGCGGGAAGCGCGGGCTCCGCGGGATGCTGGGCCGCGGCCGGAGTCTCGGGGGCGGCCTCGGCCTCCTCGGCGGCGCGGCGGGCGCGCAATTCGGCGCGGGTGAGAGGACGATCCGCGCGGTCAACGGCCTCCCGGCCGTCGACCCCATCAGAAGGACTCGGAATTCGGGCCGCCGGCGAGACTTCCGGGTCGTCAGTGCTCATAGGGGTCCTTCGGCTCCGAGATCTTCGACACACTCGCGGGCACGATCGAGAGCTTCCCGTCCGCACCCACGCGGACGGCCCCCTTCACCTGAACCCAGTCGCCCACAGCGTACTGGCCCTGCCAGCCGCTGATCTGCACCGGCACGGAGGCGGGCTGCGCGTCGAGCACGCAGTGCGTGATCACCATGCGGGTCAGATGCGCCTGATCCTTCCCGGATCCGCTCGGCGTGAGGAAGCCGGTGAGCGTGACGGTGGCGCCGTCGTACTTCTCCGGCCGGGTGCCGGTCGCGAACACGCTGGCCCACGCGCCCACCCCGAAGGTGCTGGTGTCGGTGTTGGCCCCGAGCGCGACGCTGTCGGCGCCCGCGAACAGCACGTTGCCCACCGGCGCGCGCTGCATCGCCATGTCGACCGAGAGCGACGCGGGCGGCAGCAGCAGGGCGCCCGCGACGACGCCGGTCGCGATCACACCCCCGGTCGCCCCCACGATGGCTCCGACGACCCGGCGACCCGGGCGGGCTGGAGCGTCCTCGTGCCCGTGCTCGCCGCCGTGGTCGTGCGCCCCGTCGCCGTGGTCGTGTCCGTGCTCCTGCTCGGCGCCCAGCGGCAGGGCGCACGACCACACCGCGCCGATGAGCGTCACGATCGCCGCGGCGACGGCGAACCACACGGTCTCCGGGCTGATGTAGAGCGTGAGGCTCCCGGTGAAGGCGAGCACGAGCGTGGCGACCGCGAGCGCTGCGGCGAGGCCCGCGCCGAGCCAGCGCGTTCCCAGCGCCTGTGCGCGGGACGTCGTGTGAGCGGTCGCGGCGTGAGCGGTGTCAGGCAAAGACGTTCACCCCGATCCCCAGGGCGAAGCCGAACAGGATCACGATCCCGACGATGCCGGCGAGGGTGCGACCGGTGAACGTGGTGCGCAGCAGCGCCATCATCTTGATGTCCACCAGCGGGCCGACCAGCAGGAACGCGACGATCGCGCCGGGCGAGAACGTCGAGGCGAAGGTCAGGGCGAAGAACGAGTCGACGTTCGAGCAGATCGCGACCGAGATCGCGAGCGCGATCATCGCGACGACCGACAGCAGGGGGTTGGATCCGATCGCGAGCAGCACATCGCGCGGGACCAGCACCTGCACGGCGCCGGCGAGCGCGGATCCGACGATCAGCGCGGGCATCACGGCGCGCAGCTCGATCAGGAACTGGGCCAGGCTGCGCCGCAGGCCGGATCCCTGCTCGTGCACGACGACCTCGCAGGTGTCGCGGAACCGGGAGGTGAGCAGCGCGTCCGGATCCGGATGCCTGCTGTAGACCCAGCCGATGAGGTTGGCCACGAGGTAGCCGCCGACGAGCCGGGCCACGAGGATGCCGCCGTCGAAGCCGAACGCGGCGTGCGTGGTGAGGATCACGATCGGGTTCACGATGGGCGCGGCGATGAGGAAGGTCAGCGCCTCGGCGGGGCCGAGCCCGCGCATCATCAGGCCGCGCGCGAACGGCACGTTGCCGCACTCGCACACCGGGATCAGCATGCCCAGCAGCGACAGCACCGCGCGCCGCGCCCAGCCGCGCCGGGGCAGGATGCGCTCGATCACACCGTCCGGCAGCCACACCTGCACCACGATCGAGAGCAGCACGCCGAGGATCACGAACGGCAGCGCCTCGAACAGCACGCTCAGCGACAGCGTCAGCCCGTCCTGCAGCCGGTTCGGCAGCCGGGCGGAGAACAGGTGCGGCGCGAACACGTCGATCGCCACGAGCGCGGCGATCACGACGGCGCCGATGGCCGCGCCGATGAGTGCGGTGCGCCCGGTCAGCCGCGGCGGGGCGGTGCGCAGGGCGTGCGGGGTCGCCGCCCCGTCGCGCGTGGCGGTCGCACGGCGGCCGGGGGTCGTCAGGGTCACGCGGTGATCACTCCTGGGCGGCGGCGTCGGCGCAGTTCGCGCACAGTCCGAAGATGTCGACGACGTGCTCGGCGTCGCGGAAGCCGTGCAGGGCCGCGGTGCGCTGGGCCCATTGCTCGACGTCGGTGGCCTCGATCTCGCGGGTCTCCCCGCAGGAACGGCAGATCAGGTGGTGGTGATGGCCCTCGCTGCGGCACGCGCGGTACAGCGCCTCGCCCTCGGGGCTCTGCAGCGAATCCGCCTCTCCGGATGCGGCGAGTCCGGCCAGTGCGCGGTAGACCGTGGCGAGGCCGATGCCGGTGTTGGCCTCGCGCAGAGACTGGTGCA
>JAFDWK010000016.1:32111-154969 GCA_018268515.1 Actinomycetota bacterium | reverse complement strand
TGACTTCATCCGAATGCCAACCCCAAAAAGAGGCTGGTCTTTGATCCAAAGGAATTTCTCAAACCAGCCCAAAAGACTGGAACGAGGAATAAATTGGCATTTGACAAGTGCACGCTGTTGAGTTCTCAAGGATCGGATGCTCCCGACCCCCAGTCTCACGACCAGGCCCTTCGGGGCAACTTCTCTATCTTATCCATCCCGCCCGGCTTGTCAAATCGACACGCCGTGAAAGTCGGAACCAGATCCGCTATCTCGTTTCCGAGGCAACTTCTCAAGCTTAACCCTCCCGGCCAGTCTGTCAAATCGACGATCCCGGCGGACGGTCACCCCCTCAAACGCACGCGCTCGAGCCCCACCGCAAGGAGAACCCGCGACAAGGAACCAACTTCCAAAAGAAGAAGAAGGTGGGTGATGTTCGCCGCTTGGGGAGTCAGGCCTTCCGGCCCTTCGCTCTACCGCTTGGGGCGAACAAGAAATAACCTACGCGGAACCAGGGCGCCCGGCAAATCCACCCACCCACCCGGGCGTGTCGCCGAGAGCCGCGGCCGAGACGAACACAGGTGAAATACCTGATGAACGGCGAAACCCCCTCTCAGGCCAGGGCCTGGAGGGGGGTTTCAGCGGTCCAGAGCGCTTCGGACGCCGGGAGTTCGTTCACATTCCGAGGGCGTGGGCGGCGGACTGGGCGCGGGCGACGAGCTCGGTGCGCTGCTCGGCGACGCGCACCGGAGCGGTCCCCCCGACGCCGTCCCGGCTCGCGACGGATCCCTCGATCGTGAGCACCTCGCGCACGGCCGGGGTCAGGTGCGACGAGACCTCGGCGAGGAGCTCGTCGTCGGCGTCCTCGAGTCCGATGCCCCGCTGCTCGCACGCGCGCACCAGGGATCCGGAGATCTCGTGCGCCTCGCGGAACGGCACCCGGCTCTTCACCAGCCACTCGGCGACGTCGGTCGCGAGCGAGAAGCCCTGGGGAGCGAGTTCCGCCATGCGCTCCGTGTCGAATCGCAAGGTCGCGACCATGCCGGTGAACGCCGGCAGCACGACCTCGAGGGTGCGCACCGAGTCGAAGACCGGCTCCTTGTCCTCCTGCAGGTCGCGGTTGTACGCGAGAGGCAGCCCCTTGAGCGTCGCCAGGAGCCCGGACAGGTTGCCGATGAGGCGTCCGGACTTGCCGCGCGCGAGCTCGGCGATGTCCGGGTTCTTCTTCTGCGGCATGATGCTGGATCCCGTCGAGTAGCCGTCGTCGAGGGTGACGAAGCCGAACTCGCGGGTGTTCCAGAGGATGATCTCCTCGGACATGCGGGACAGGTTGACGCCGATCATCGCGGTGATGAACGCGAACTCGGCGACGACGTCGCGCGAGGCGGTGCCGTCGAGCGAGTTCTCCGCGGGGCGGTCGAGCCCGAGCTCGCGGGCGACCAGCGCCGGGTCCAGCCCCAGTGTGGAACCGGCCAGCGCTCCCCCGCCGTAGGGCGAGACGCCCGCACGCGCGCGCCAGTCGACGAGCCGCTCGAGATCGCGCACCAGCGGCCAGGCGTGCGCCTGCAGGTGGTGGGCGAGCAGCACCGGCTGCGCGTGCTGCAGGTGCGTGCGCCCCGGCAGGATCGCCGTGTCATGCGCCTGCGCCTGCGCGACGAGCGCGTCGACGAGGCCGAGCACCTCGCGCGCGATGACGCGGGCGTGGTCGATCAGGTACATGCGCACGAGCGTCGCGATCTGGTCATTGCGGCTGCGGCCGGCGCGCAGGCGCCCGCCCAGATCGGCGCCGACCTCGGCGATGAGCGCGGCTTCGAGCGCGCCGTGCACGTCCTCGTCCCCCGGCTGCGGCAGCAGGGTGCCGTCGGCGATCCGCGCCGCGAGGGCGTCGAGGCCCGCATGCATGCGTACGGCCTCATCCGCCTCCAGGTAGCCCGCGGCCTCGAGCGCCGTGGCGTGCGCGTGGGACCCTGCGATGTCGTACGGCGCGAGGATCCAGTCGAAGTGCGTCGAGCGACTGAGGTCGGCGAGCTCCGGGCTGGGGCCGCCGGCGAAGCGACCGCCCCAGAGCGCCCCCTGATTGGTGCCGTGCGCGGTCACCGCTGGTCCTGCTTCCCGATGAGCCAGACCAGCAGCGCCTTCTGCGCGTGCAGGCGGTTCTCGGCCTCGTCCCAGACGACGCTCTGCGGGCCGTCGATGACCTCGGAGTCGACCTCGTAGCCGCGGTCGGCGGGCAGGCAGTGGATGAAGATCGCCTGGGGGTCCGCCAGCGCCATGGTCGACGTCGTGACCTTGTAGGCGCCGAGGTCGCGCAGGCGCTGCGCCTTCTCCTCCTCTTTGCCCATCGACACCCAGGTGTCGGTGACGATCACATCGGCGCCCGCCGCGGCCTCGTCCGGATCCGAGACCAGGGTCAGGGATCCGCCGGTCTCGGCAGCGCGACGGTGCGCATCGGCCACGACGTCCGCGCGCGGGGCGTAGTCCGCGGGCGACGCGACCCGCACGTGCATCCCGGCGGTGACGCCCGCGAGCACGTAGGAGTGCGCCATGTTGCTGCGCCCGTCACCGAAGAACGAAAGCGTGAGGCCCTTCAGATCTCCCTTGTGCTCGCGGATCGTGAGCAGATCGGCGAGCAGCTGGCAGGGGTGGAAGTCGTCGGACAGCGCGTTGATCACGGGCACGCGGGTGCCCGCAGCCATCTCCTCGAGCCCCGCCTGCGCGTAGGTGCGCCACACGATCGCCGCGACCTGGCGCTCGAGCACCCGGGCCGTGTCGGCCGGAGTCTCCTTGCCGCCCAGCTGGCTGTTGGCGGTCGAGATGATCAGCGGGGATCCGCCGAGGTCCGCGATGCCCACCGCGAACGAGACGCGGGTGCGGGTGGAGGACTTGTCGAAGATCACCGCGACGGTCTGCGGGCCGGCGAGCGTCTTGTCCGCCCAGCGGTCCTTCTTCAGCTCGAGCGCGAGATCGAGGATCTCGGTCTGCTCGGCGGTGGTCAGGTCATCGTCGCGCAGCAGGTGGCGGGTCACTTCTTCTCGGTCCTCTCGCTCGGTGCGTCGGTGGTGTTCCTGGAGACGGGAGCGGTCTTCTCGGCGACCTCGGCCAGCGCGGCCCCGAACAGCTCCAGGAACTCGGCGACCTCCGGATCCCCGATCGTGAACGCCGGCGCGATCCGGATGACGTCGTCGGTCGGCGCGTTGACGATGAGCCCGCGCGCCTGTGCGGCTTCGCGGACCGCGCCGGCGACCGGAGCCGCAAGCGTGATGCCGATGAGCAGGCCGGCGCCGCGGGTGCCCGTGACCAGAGGCATCTCGGCCACCCCCGCGCGGAGCTGCTCGCCGCGCGCCACGACGTTCGCCAGGAGCCCCTCCTCCTCGACGAAGCCGAGCACGGCGTTGGCCACCGCGCTCGCGAGCGGGTTGCCGCCGAAGGTGGAGTTGTGCGTGCCGGGGTAGAACAGGTCGCTGGCCGCCCCGAACGTGATGAGCGCGCCGAGCGGGAATCCCGCGGCGATGCTCTTGGCGACCGTCACCGCATCGGGCACGATGCCCTCGCGCTGGAAGGCGAACCATTCGCCGGTGCGCCCGGATCCGGTCTGCACCTCATCGAGGATGAGCAGCGCGTCATGCGCGGTCGCCAGCTCACGGGCGCGACGGAGGAATCCCTCGGGAAGCTCCACGACCCCGGCCTCGCCCTGGATCGGCTCGACGATGAGCGCGGCGACCGTGTCGTCGAAGGCGCTCTCGAGGCTGGAGATCGACCGCTGCACCGTGCGCACGCCGGGCAGCACGGGCTGGAACGGATCGCGGTACGCCGGCTTCGGCGTCAGGGAGAGCGCGCCCATGGTGCGGCCGTGGAAGGCGCCCTCGACCACGAGCACGGTCGTGCGCACGGAGCCGTCGGGGCGGGGCCGGTTGCCGTGCAGCCGGGACAGCTTGATGGCCATCTCGTTGGCCTCGCCGCCGGAGTTGGCGAGGAAGACGCGGCCGGTCTCCCCCGTGCCGGCGAGCCGCTTCAGCCGGGCCGCGAGCTCGAGCTGGGCGGGGCTGGCGAAGTAGTTCGAGACGTGCGCGAGCGTGGCGGCCTGTCGCGAGACCGCGGTCACGAACACCGGGTGCGCGTGCCCCAGGCTGTTCACCGCGATGCCGCCCAGGAAGTCCAGGTAGCGGTTGCCGTCGGCATCCCACACCGAGGACCCCTCGCCGCGGACGAGCAGCGCGAGCCGCCCGCCGAGGCTCATCAGGTCGCGGGTGGCGCTCTGCTGCCACTCCTGCTCGAGCTGCCTGGTGTCGGTGGCCTGCCCGGTCATCCCGCCACCACCTCCGTTCCGATTCCCTTGCTGGTGAACAGTTCGACGAGCACCGAGTGCGGCACCCGTCCGTCGATGATGGCCGCCGCGTGCACACCCGATTCCACGGCTTCCAGGCACGCGGTCATCTTCGGGATCATCCCCGATTCGAGAGACGGGAGCATCGCCTTCAGTTCCGTCGTGGTCAGATGCGAGACCAGCGAATCCCGGTTCGGCCAGTCCGCGTAGAGCCCGGCGACGTCCGTCAGGATCACGAGCTTGACCGCGCCGAGTGCGGTGGCCAGAGCCGCCGCCGCCGCGTCCGCGTTCACGTTCAGGGACTGACCGGGATGATCGAGGTCCGGCGCGATGCTGGACACGACCGGGACCCGCCCGGCGGCGAGATGGTCGTGGACCGGCGTCGGATCCACTTGCACCACATCCCCGACGCGTCCGAGGTCGACCTCTTCCCCGTCGATGACGACTCCCCGGCGACGACCGCCGAAGAGTCCGGCGTCCTCCCCGCTCAGGCCGGTCGCGATCGGGCCGTGCGAGTTGATCTTGGAGACGAGCTGCGGGTTCACCTGACCGGTGAGCACCATCCGCACGACGCTGATCGCCTCGGTGTTGGTGACCCGGTAGCCGCCCTTGAACTCGCTCGGGATCTCGAGCCGCTCCAGCATGTCCGAGATCTGCGGTCCGCCGCCGTGCACCACGACGGGCTGCACGCCCACGTAGCGCAGGTACGCGATGTCCTGCGCGAACGCCTCCTGCAGCTCATCGCTGATCATCGCGTTGCCGCCGTACTTCACGACCACGATCTGGTCCCGGTATCTCTTCAGCCAGGGCAGCGACTCGATGAGCGTCTGCGCCTTGATCGCCGCTTCCTCGGGCGCCGTGTCCTGAAGACCGCTCATGAGGAGTACGCGCTGTTCTCGTGCACGTAATCGTGGGTGAGGTCGTTCGTGCGGATCGTGGCCGCGGCCTCGCCCGACTTGAGGTCGATCAGCACGTGCGTCGCCCGCGGCGTCAGATCGACCTCCTCGCGCGGCCGGTCGGGGCCGCCCGCGGTGCACACGCGCACGCCGTTCATCCACACGTCCACGTCGTAGGGGTCGAATGCGGCCGACGTGGTGCCGATCGCGGCGAGCACCCGCCCCCAGTTCGGGTCGTTGCCGAAGATCGCCGCCTTGAACAGGTTGTTGCGCGCGACCGCACGTCCCACCTCGACGGCGTCCCGCTCATCGACCGCGTGCACGACCTCGATCGAGATCGCGTGGCCGGCGCCTTCGGCGTCGTCCTGCAGCTTGCGGGCCAGTTCGTCGGACACCTCGGTCAGCGCGGCGGCGAAGTCGTCGAGATCGGGGCGGATCCCGCTCGCGCCGTTGGCGAGCAACGTGACCTGGTCGTTCGTCGACATGCACCCGTCGGAGTCGAGCCGGTCGAACGTGGTGCCGGTGGCCCGGCGCAGTGCGGCGTCCGCCTCGGCCGCATCCAGGTCGGCGTCGGTGGTCAGCACCACGAGCATGGTGGCAAGTCCCGGGGCGAGCATGCCCGCACCCTTGGCCATGCCGCCGATGGTCCAGCCGTCACGGTTCACCACGACGGTCTTCGCGACCGTGTCGGTGGTCATGATCGCCTCGGCCGCGGCCTGGCCGCCCTCCGTGCTCAGTTGCGCGACGCCGGCCTCGACGCCCGCGAGCACCTTGCCGCGGAACACCTCGTCGCCCGAGCCGATGAGCCCCGTGGAGCAGACCACCACGTCGCCGGCGCTCACGCCCAGGAGCTCCCCTGTGCGCTCGGCGGTGAGGTGGCTGGTCTGGAAGCCGAACGGACCGGTGAAGCAGTTCGCCCCGCCGGAGTTCAGCACGACCGCCTCGACGACGCCGTCCTTCACGACCTCCTGCGACCAGATGATCGGGTTGGCCTTGGCGCGGTTGCTGGTGAACACCGCGACACCGACCTTGCGCGGACCGCGGTTCACCACCACCGCCACGTCGGGCTTGCCGGTGGACTTGAGGCCTGCGGCGACGCCGGCCGCCTCGAAACCCTGGGGTGCGGTCACGCTCATGGGGCGACTCCGTTGATGCTGAGCGCCGTGGTCTCGGCGAGACCGAGCGCGATGTTCATGGACTGGATGGCGGCACCCGCCGTGCCCTTGACGAGGTTGTCGACGGCGGTGACGACGACCACGCGGTTCGCGGCGCGGTCGATCGCCAGGCCGAGGAGAGCGGTGTTGGCGCCCAGCACGTCGGCGGTGCGCGGGACGGATCCCTCCGGCAGCAGCTGCACGAAGGTCTCGTCGCCGTAGGCGGCCTGCCACGCGTCGCGGATCTGGGTGTCGGTCGCGCCGGGGACGATGGGGGCGGTCGAGGTCGCGAGGATCCCGCGCGCCATCGGCACGATCACGGGCGTGAACGAGATCCGGATCCCCTCGGGATCCACGGTTCCCGCGGCGGTGGAAGGACCGGACGCGGCCGCGAGGGCCTGCCGGATCTCGGGGATGTGCCGATGCGTGCCGCCGACCGCGTACGGGTTGGCGGATCCGAGGATCTCGCTCGCGAGGAGGTGGGTCTTCGCGCTCTTGCCAGCGCCGGAGGGGCCGACGGCGAGGACCGTCACGACGTCGGAGGGGTCGATGACGCCCGCCGCGATGCCCGGCGCGAGGCTCAGGCTCACGGTGGACGCGTTGCAGCCGGGGGCCGCGATCCGGGTCGCGCCACGGAGGTGCTCGCGCTGCTTCACGGAGCTGCGGGATGCGTCCCCGACCAGGAGCTCGGGGACGCCGTACGTCCACGGCTCGTGGAATGCACCGCCGTAGAACGCGTCCCACGCGGTCTGCGAGGTGAGCCGGTGATCCGCTCCTGCGTCGATCACGAGCGGGACGTCGCCGAGCGCATCGGTGTACTGGCCGGACTGGCCGTGCGGCAGCGCGAGGAACACGATGTCGTGACCGGCGAGGATCTCCGGCGTCGTGTCCTGCAGGGTGAGGTGCGCCAGGGAGCGCAGGTGCGGCTGGTGCTCGGAGAGCTTCTGGCCGGCGTTCGAGTGCGCCGTGACGGTGCGGATCTCGATGTCGGGATGGTTCGCGAGCAGGCGAAGGATCTCGCCGCCCGCATAACCGGATGCGCCGGAGACGGCGACGGAATACGTCATGCTTCCACCTTAACGGTCGGGTCTGCCGACGACGCTCATGAAGACGGCGTGCGGCAGGAGTGCGTTGCGGGCCGGAGGCGGCGACACCGGCGCTCGACCGCCTTCGACGCGGGAACGCAGGGTCGCCTAGAGTCGGCGGTCGCCCGAACGGCGTCGACGCCCGCCCCGTGAAGCGGCGGAACTCAGCACAACGACAGCACCCGTCGGGGTGGTCGCGTGCGGAGCCGGAAGCATGCGGTGACGATATCGCGGGGAGTCGCCCTCGTCCAAATCGAGGCCGCCTCCCCGCGTCGTCGTGCGTCTGCCGCTGCGCTCAGTCGTCCAGATCCGCGGCGGCGAAGAAGGCGCGTTCGTGTGCGCTGGAGCGCAGGAACGCGTCCCGCATCCGCTCGCGGGTGCGGGGATCCGCGGCGGCCGCGTGGGCGGTGACGATCCGGATCGCCTCCGCGGTCGCCTCGGCGAA
The DNA here is from genome assembly GCA_018268515.1 of Actinomycetota bacterium. Classification (GTDB taxonomy): domain Bacteria; phylum Actinomycetota; class Actinomycetes; order Actinomycetales; family Microbacteriaceae; genus Microbacterium. The sequence goes on along the minus strand of JAFDWK010000016.1, from coordinate 147,086 downwards.
CGCCGGATCCGCATACTCGTCGAGCCAGGCGGCGAAGGGGTGCGACGCGTCCCCGCCCGCTTCGGCGTGCAGCCGGGTGCCGACGTCGGCGTAGATCCAGAAGCACGGCAGCAGCGCGGCGACCAGGGTTCCGTAGTCGCCGTCGAACGCGGTCCCGCGCAGATGATCGAGGTAGGCGACCGTGGCGGGGGCGGGAAGCGCCTCGAACGTCCCGGCGCCGACCCCCTCGGGCGACAGCAGGCTCGCGTGCAGCTGCAGTTCGACGACCACGGCCTGTTCGGCCGAGTGGGCCCAGAACGCCTGCTCCGCGGGACTCGGGGCGCGCCGCGCAGCCTCCGCCAGGGTGCGCGCATACTCGCGCAGATACAGGGCGTCCTGGGCGAGGTACCAGCGGAACGCGGACGGCGGCAGGGTGCCGTCGGCGAGGCGGCGCAGGAAGGGCAGCTCGTCGATCGCACGGCGGACCGGGGCGGTCGCGAACCACCACTCGGCGGCGATCGTCTCCGGATCCGGTGCGAGATCCAGCCCCCCGCGCTGCCACAGGCCGGCGAAGTGGCTGACCGGACCGTGACCGGATCCGACCTGCAGCGCCGCGCCGGCGGCGATCGATTCGCGCAGCCAGGCCCGCACCTCGCCGACCGCGTCGCGCCAGTCGTGGTCCGTGGCGCGGCGGGCGGCGAGCGCCGCCGAGAGCGAGCATCCGGTGCCGTGGGTGCTGCGGGTGCGGATGCGCGCACCGGGATACTCCCGCACGACCCCCGACGGCCCGACGAGGGCGTCGGGTGCCTCGTCGCCGCCGAGGTGACCGCCCTTGACCAGGATCAGGGCGCCGGACGCGGCCGAGAGCCGCCGCGCCTGCCCGAGGGCACCGGCCCAGCTCGTCGCCTCGGGTTCGCGCACGAGAACCGCGAGCTCCGGCAGGTTCGGTGTGACGAGATCGGCGAGCGACAGCAGCTCGCCCAGGGCGTGCTCGGCCTCGGCGTCCAGCAGCCGGTCGCCGGAGGTCGCGACCATGACCGGGTCCAGCACGACCGTCGGCGGACGATGCGCACGCAGCCAGGATCCGACCTCGGCGATCACGGCGGATCCGGCGAGCATCCCGATCTTCACGGCATCGATGCGCACATCGTCGCTGAGCGCATCGAGCTGCGCGCGCAGGAAGGCGGCGGGCGGCACGTGCACGTCCCTGACGCCCCGGGTGTTCTGCGCGGTCAGCGCCGTGATCGCCGCCATGCCGTAGCCGCCGTTCGCCGCGATGGCCTTGAGGTCTGCCTGGATCCCCGCCCCGCCGGACGGGTCGCTGCCGGCGATCGAGAGCACGCGCGGAACGCCGCCCGCACCCCAGGCCCGCAGCAGCTTGCGCGCCGCGATCCGCGGGTCCGCCGCCGCGCACAGCGCCGAGACCACGGCGACTCCGGCCGCTCCCGCGGCGCGGAGCGCGGCCACGTCGGTGCGGTCGATGCCGCCGATCGCGACGCACGGCAGCGGGCTCGCGGCCGCGAAGGCCGCGAACCCGGCCACGCCGAGCGGTGCCGGGTGGTCGGGTTTGGTGCTCGTCGGGCGGATCACCCCCACGCCGAGGTAGTCCACGGTGCCGGCCGGCAGGGCGCGGACGGCATCCAGGTGCTCGGGCCGGTTGGCGGTGAGGCCGATGATCGCGTCGGGGCCGAGCGTGGCACGGGCGACGAGCGGCGAGACGTCGGATTGGCCGATGTGGATGCCGTCCACGCGCGCACCGCGGCGTCGCGCCTCCAGGACCGCGTCGAGGCGGTCGTCGACCACCAGAAGCGCCCTCCCGTCGATCACGTCGGAGAGCTCCACGAGCTGCTCCACGATCGACACATCGTCGGCGTCCTTGTCGCGCAGCTGCACGATCCGCACCCCTCCGGCTACGGCCGCGTCCACGACCGCGGGCACGCCCCGCGTGCCGCTGAGCGCGCGATCCGTGACGAGGTAGAGGGCGAGGTCGTCCCTCGTCAGCCTCCGCCGGGCGGCGGGATCGCGCGGGAGGCCCGGTGCGGCGGAGACGTCGGCGACGCTCATGCCGCGACGCCCGTCGCCGCGGCCGTGGTGACCCTGGCCCGTGCCGCAAGGGTCTCCGGCCGGATCGCGTCGAGGGCGTCGAGCAGAGCGACGGCGAAGGAACCCGGGCCTTCCGACCGTGCCGCGGCGTCCTCGGCGGCGACGGTGTAGACGAGCGTGGCGGCGGACGCGGCGAGGAGCGGGCTGTCCCCGCTCCGTCGGGCGGCGCCGAGGAACGCGGCCATCACCGCGCCGAGCGCGCATCCGCCGCCCGTGACACGTGTGAGCAGGACGTGGCCGTTCGCGATGCGGATCTCGTGGTCGGCGTCGACGAGGAGGTCGACGGGCCCCGAAACGGCCACCGCTCCCCCGGTGCTGCGGGCCAGCTCGCGGGCGGCATCGGCCGCGGCCTCTGTGGCGTCCAGCGCATCCACGCCGCGTCCGCCCTGGCTGCGTCCGGCGAGCGCGAGGATCTCGGAGGCGTTGCCGCGGATGACCGTGGGGCGCAGCGCGAGCAGATCCTGCGCGAGCGCCGTGCGCACCGGCAGCGCGCCGACGGCGACGGGGTCGAGCACCCACGGGGTGCCGGCGGTGCGGGCCCCGCCGACGGCCTCGAGGCTCGCGGCGCGCTGTTCGGGTGTGGGGGTTCCGAGGTTCACCAGCAGCCCGGAGGAGAGGGCGGCGAACATGCCGGCCTCGCCCGTGATGTCCACCATCGCGGGGGCGGCCCCCAGCGCCAGCAGCACGTTGGCGGTGAACCCGGTGACCACCGCGTTCGTGATGCAGTACACGAGCGGGGGCTCCGCCCGCAGCCGGGTGAGAAGGTCTGCGGCGGATCCCAACACGGACTCGGACGATGTTTCCAGACGCGCGCTCATCGCGACATCCCTTCGCTAGTACGACCTAGATCAGGTTCGACGGGTGTGTTCTCAGCCGCGGATGCGGCACCCCGTGTCACTGCGGGCCAGTCTAGCGAGACGCCCCGGTCCATGGCGGGCCGAGGCGTCTCGATGTCGGATGAGGCGGATCCCGACGGGATCCGTTCAGCGTCTCAGTCGCGGATCCGGGCCCCGAACCGCTCGGTCGTCACCGCCACGCCCGCGAGCTTCGCCTCGGTCGCCTCGGCGGCGGTCAGCGTGCGGTCGTCGGCACGGAAGCGCAGCGCGAAGCTCAGGCTCTTGGAGCCGTCCGCAACGCCCTCGCCGCGGTAGTCGTCGACGAGGCGGACCGACTCGAGGAGCGCGCCCGCGCCCTCGGACAGGGCCGCACTCACCTCTGCGGCGGGGATCCCGGCATCGACCACGAGCGACACGTCCTGCGTCGCGGCGGGGTAGGTCGACAGCGACGCTGCGACCACGCGATCCCCCGCGAGTGCCAGGACGCCGTCCAGGTCGAGCTCGAGCACCACCGCGCGTCCGGGCAGGTCGGCGTCGGCCGAGACCTGCGGGTGCAGCTCGCCGACGTAGCCGACCTCGATCGCGGAGCCTGCGGCATCGCGCACCTGCAGCACGCCGGTGCGTCCCGGGTGCAGCGCGGTGCGGCTGCCCTGCACGACATCGATCTCGACGCCGGCGGCATCCGCGATCACGCGCACCGCATCGAGCGCCTCGCTGAGGCCGTACTCCTCGGCCGCCCGTCCCGGCTGGCGGGGGGTGACGTGACCGGTGAACAGCGCCGCGACGAGACGGGCCTGCGGCGGGATCGAGGCGTCGAGGGCCGCGAGCGTCTCGTCCGAGGGCTTGACGCCGAGCGGCGGCACCTCGTCGGTGCCGTAGACGACGCCGGGTTCGGGCAGGAACACGACGCCGGTCTCGAAGATCGCGAGATCCACGAGGCCGCGCGCGATGTTGCGGTGCGCGATCCGCAGCAGGCCGGGGAGCAGCGAACGGCGCAGGTACGGCGCCTGCCCGTCGAGCGGGTTCGCCAGGCGCACGCCGGGGAGGCTCTGGCCCGAGGCCGAGCCGTGCAGGTCGTTCTGCTCCTGCGTGGTGAACGGGAACGCCGGGGTCTCCACGACCCCTGCGGCGGCGAGGGCGTTCGCGACGCGACGCCGGCCCTGCTGCAGGTCGGTGAGGCCGCGGCCGGACGGCGGGGTCGGCAGCACGGACGGGATCCGGTCCAGGCCGTGGATGCGCGCGACCTCTTCGGCCAGCGACCACTTGTCGGTGAGGTCGGGGCGCCAGCTCGGCGGGATCACAGTCCAGCCGCCGTCCACAGTGGTCGCCTCGGCGCCGATCGTCTCGAGCGCGCCCGTCACCTCGTCGTCGGTGTAGTCGACGCCGATGAGCCCCTGCACGAAGCCGGCCGGCAGGTCGATGCCCGAGATGAAGACCTCGGCGAACAGCGCGCCGCCCTCCTCGGTGAGCGTGCCGCCGGCGAGGTCGACCATGAGGTCGGCGACGCGACGCGCGGCCGCGAACGGGATGAGCGGATCGACGCCGCGCTCGAAGCGCTTGGACGCCTCGCTGGGCAGCTTGTGCCGGCGGGCGGAGCGCGCGATCGTGATCGGGTCGAAGGTCGCCGCCTCGATCAGCACGTTGCGCGTGGTCCCGCTCATCTCGGTCGTGCCGCCGCCCATGACGCCGGCGAGCCCGATGGGGCCCGATCCGTCGGTGATGAGGAGGTCCTCGGCGTGCAGGATCCGCTCCTGGCCGTCGAGGGTGACCATCTTCTCGCCCTGCGCGGCGCGGCGGATCACGATGTTCCCGTCGAGCTTGTCCAGGTCGTAGCCGTGCACGGGGTTGCCGAGCTCGAGCATCACGTAGTTCGTGATGTCGATGAGCACGCCGAGCGAGCGCATGCCCGCGAGCGTGAGGCGCGCGATCATCCAGGGCGGGGTGGGACGGGACGGATCCACGTCGCGCACCACGCGGGTGACGAACTCGGTCGCCCCGGCAGCGCCCCGGATGGGGGCCGCGTCCTCGACCACGGCGGTACGGCCGGTACCGGGCTGCAGCTCGGCGAAGTCGCGATCGGCGGGGTCGCGGAAGACCGCCCCCGTCGCGTGCGCGTACTCGCGGGCGATGCCGCGGAGCGAGAACGCGTAGCCGCGGTCGGGCGTGACGTTCACCTCGACCGCGACGTCGTCCAGGCCCAGCAGCGCGATCGCGTCGGTGCCGACGGGGGCGTCGATGCCGAGCTCGGAGAGGATCAGGATCCCGTTGTGCTCGTCGCCGAGGCCCAGCTCACGGGCCGAGGCGATCATGCCGTCGGACACGTGCCCGTAGGTCTTGCGCGCGGCGATCGGGAACGGCCCGGGCAGCACCGCGCCGGGCAGGGTCACCACGACCTTGTCCCCTGCGGCGAAGTTGCTCGCACCGCAGACGATCCCGCGGGGCTCGGCCTCGCCGACGTCGACCTGGCACCAGCGGATCGTCTTGCCGTTGGACTGGGGCTCCTCCTCGAAGGAGAGAACCTGTCCGACCACGACCGGACCCGAGATGTCGAAGCCGTGCAGCTCCTCCTCCTCGAAGCCCACGGAGACGAGCGCCGCGAAGACGTCGTCGGGCGTGGCCGTCTCGGCCACATCCACGTACTCACGCAGCCACGAAAGCGGGACGCGCATCACACCACCATCCCGAACTGCTCGCTGAAACGGACATCGCCCTCGGCCATGTCGCGCATGTCCTGCACGTCGCTGCGGAACATGAGCGCGCGCTCGACGCCCATGCCGAAGGCGAAGCCGCTGTACACCTCGGGGTCGATCCCCGCCGCGCGCAGCACGTTGGGGTTGACCATGCCGCAGCCGCCCCACTCGATCCAGCGTGCGCCGCCCTTGAAGGTCGGGTGCCAGAGGTCGAGCTCGGCGGAGGGCTCCGTGAAGGGGAAGAAGTTCGTGCGGAAGCGGGTCTTCGCCTCCGGGCCGAAGAGCTGGCGCGCGACGTGGTCGAGCGTGCCCTTGAGGTGCGCCATCGAGATGCCCTTGTCGATCACGAGGCCCTCGAACTGGGTGAACACCGGCAGGTGGGTGGCATCGAACTCGTCGGTGCGGTACACCCGGCCGGGGCAGAGCACGTAGATCGGCACCTCGCGGTCGAGCATCGAGCGCACCTGCACCGGGCTGGTGTGCGTGCGCATCACCAGGTGTCGGGAGGGGGGATCCACGTAGAACGTGTCCTGCTCCTGACGCGCGGGGTGATCGACGTCGATGTTCAGGGCGTCGAAGTTGAACCACTCGTGCTCGAGCTCGGGTCCCTCGGCGATCTCCCAGCCCATGCCGACGAAGACATCGCAGATCTGCTCCTGCAGCAGCGTGAGCGGATGCCGCGCGCCGACGCGGCTGCGCGACGCGACCGCGGTGATGTCGACCCGCTCGGCCTCGAGCCGCGCGGCGGTCTCGGCCTCGGCCAGCTCCGCCTCCTTCGCGGCGAGCGCCTGCGTGACGCGCCCGCGGCCCTGGCCGATGAGCTTGCCGAAGGCGGCCTTGTGCTCGGGGGCGACCTTGCGCATCGAGGCGTTCAGGATCGCGAGCGGCGATCCCTCCGCGACGTGCGCCGCGCGTGCGGCCTTCAGCTGGGCGGTGTCGGCCGCGGATCCGATCGCGGCGAGCGCAGCCTCGACCGCGGTCTCCACCGCCTCGGGCGTGATCTCGGATGTGTTCTGTGCATTGTCGGACACGAGAACCGAGTCTACCGGCGCGCTCAGCCCCCTCTGAGCGCGCCGGAGCCTTCAGAAGCTCGTGCTGTCGCGCTTGCCCATTCCGCGCTGCAGTGCGATGGCCTCAGTGAGCGTCGCCTCGTCGTCCGCCGCGGCATTGCCGCCGTGCCCGGTCTGCACCTTCGGCGAGCGCCGGGTGCGCACCTCGAGCCACTTCGCGACCCCGGACAGGATCAGGCACATCGAGATGTAGATGACCGCGACGATGAGGCCGGCCTGCAGCAGCGGGCGGCCCGGCTGACCGCTCAGGTACTTGGCGTAGTAGATCAGCTCGGGGTAGGTGATGATGAAGCCGAGCGCGGTGTCCTTCAAGGTGACCACGAGCTGGGACACGATGATCGGCAGCATGGCCCGCAGGGCCTGCGGCAGCAGGATGAACGCCATCACGCCGGATTTGCGGAGCCCGATCGCGTAGCCGGCCTCCTTCTGCCCCTTCGGCAGCGCCTCGATGCCGGCGCGCAGCGCCTCCGCGAGCACGGATCCGTTGTAGAGCACGAGTCCGATCACGACCGCGACATACGGCGTCATCCGGAACGTGGAGCCCGGGATGGAGTTGATGCCGTAGTAGAAGATCATCATCATCACCAGCACCGGCACCGCGCGCAGCAGCTCGATGACCACGGTCACCGGCACCCGCACCCAGGCGTGCTCGGAGACACGGCCGATCGCGAGCACGAAGCCGAGGACGAGGCTGCCGACCGCGGCGGCGAGGAAGGCGCTGACCGTGGCCCACAGCGCCTGCGCCATCCCCTGCCACACGAGGGTGTAGGTGAACAGGTTCCAGCGCGAGGCGTCGAACTGCCCGGTCACGGCGAAGCGGTAGACGACGAAGCCGATCACCGCGAGCACGACCAGAACGGTCACGACGCCGAGGATGAGGTTCCGGCGGACCGCCCGGGGGCCGGGGACGTCGTAGAGAACGGATGCGCCGCTCATCGGACGATCCTCCACTTCTTCTCGAAGTGCCGTTGCACAAGGCTCAGCAGGAACACCAGCACGATGAAGATGACGGCGACCCAGAGCAGGATCTCCATGACGGTGCCGGGCCGGTTGTAGGAGTCGGCGACCTCGGCCCGGAGCGCGGCGAGCTCGACGATCGAGAATCCGGCGGCGACGGTGGTGTTCTTCAGCAGCGCGATGAACACGCTCATCATGGGCGGCACCACCGAGCGGAACGCCTGCGGCATGACGACGAGCGCCATCACCTGACCGAACGACAGCCCGATCGCGCGGGCGGCCTCCGCCTGCCCCACCGGCACCGTGTTGATGCCGGCGCGCAGCACCTCGGCGACGTAGGTGGCGGTGTAGATGCCGAGTGCGAGGATCGCGAGCCACATGTACGGGATGTCCGGCAGGTCGAGCTTCGGGTAGCCGAACACGAAGAAGAAGAACACCAGGGTGAGCGGGGTGTTGCGGATCAGGTTCACGTACGCCGCGCCGACGCCGCGGGCGATCGGCACGGGCGAGACCCGCATGGCGCCGACGATGGTGCCCAGCACGAGCGCCAGCGCGCCGCCGCCGAGGAAGAGCAGGACCGTGTTCAGGGTCGCGTTGCCCCACAGGTCGAGGTTGCCCAGGAGTGCGTCCACGCATCTCTCCTTCGAGTTCGAGGACTTCAGGGTCAAAAGGGGAGGGAAGCGGCCGACGGGTTCGCCCCCGTCGGCCGCTTCGGGATCACTTCTCGATCGCGGGCTGAGTGACCTTCATGCCGCTCGCGCCCAGGTTCTTCTCGAAGATCGCCTTCCAGGTGGAACCGCCGTCGGTGAACATCGTGTTGATGAACGTCTGCAGCGCGGTGTCGCCCTTGGTCAGGCCCACGCCGTACTTCTCGGTCGTGAACGGCTCGCCGACGACCTTGAGCTCGGACGGGTCCTGCGCTGCGTAGCCGATCAGGATCGCCTGGTCGGTGGTGACCGCGTCGACCTGCTTGTTGATGAGCTGTTCCACGCAGGCGGAGTAGACGTCGAGGCCGACGGCCTTCGTGTCGGGGAAGTTCTGCTGGATGTTCTGCAGCGGGGTGGATCCGGTCGCCGAGCAGACGGTCTTGCCCGCCAGGTCCTTCTCGCTCTTGATCGTGTCCTCGCTCTTGCGGACCAGCAGACCCTGTCCGGTGACGAAGTAGGGGCCGGCGAAGTCGATGACGGCCTTGCGCTTGTCGGTGATCGAATAGGTGCCGACGTAGTAGTCGACGTCGCCGTTGACGATCGCCTGCTCGCGGTTCGCGGAGGGGATCGCCTTGAACTCGATCTTGTCCTCGCCGTAGCCGAGCGAAGCGGCGATCCAGCGGGCGATGTCGACATCGAACCCGGTGCGCTTGCCGGTGGTCGCGTCCTTGTAGCCGAGACCGGGCTGGTCCTCCTTGACGCCGATCGTGATCTTGCCGTTCTTGGTGATCCGGTCGAATGTCGGGCTGCCGGTGAGCTTGACGTCCTTGGCGACCTCGAACAGCGGCTTGTCGCTGGTCGGGGCGACCCCCTCCCCGGTGGATCCGGGGCTGGTGGGGCTGCCGCTGTTGCAGCCGGTGAGGGCGATCAGGGCGACGGCGGCGATGCCGATGCCGGTGAGGATCCGTGACTTTCGCATGTGCTTCTCCTTCGGTGCAGGTGCTGTGGTGCCAGGGTTCGGAGAGCTCGGATCGAGCTCAGGTCAGTGGGTGAGGAGCTTGGAGAGGAAGTCCTTGGCCCGGTCGGACCGCGGATGGGTGAAGAACTCCTCGGGTTCGGCCTCCTCGAGGATCCGGCCGTCGGCCATGAACACGACGCGGTTCGCCGCCTTGCGGGCGAAACCCATCTCGTGGGTGACGACGATCATCGTCATCCCGCTCGCGGCCAGCTCGATCATGACGTCGAGGACCTCGGTGATCATCTCCGGGTCCAGGGCACTGGTGGGCTCGTCGAAGAGCATCACCTTGGGGTGCATGGCGAGGGCACGTGCGATCGCGACGCGCTGCTGCTGCCCGCCGCTGAGCTGCGCGGGAAGCTTCGCGGCCTGAGCGGCGACGCCGACGCGCTCGAGGAGCTGCATCGCCTCCTTCTCGGCATCCGCCTTCTTGAGGCCCCGCACCTTGATCGGCCCGAGCGTGACGTTCTCGAGGATCGTCAGGTGGGCGAACAGGTTGAACGACTGGAACACCATGCCCACGTCGGCACGCAGCTGGGCCAGGCCCTTGCCCTCCGCGGGGAGCTTCTCGCCGTCGATCGTGATCGAGCCGCTGGTGATGGTCTCCAGGCGGTTGATCGTGCGGCAGAGGGTGGACTTGCCGGATCCGGACGGCCCGATGATGACGACCACCTCGCCCTTGCGCACGGTGAGGTCGATATCGGTCAGCGCCTGGAACTCGCCGTAGTGCTTCTGCACGTTCTGCACGACGACGAGGGGGGCGCCCAGCGCTGCGGCAGGATCGGGACGCGCGGCAGGGGTGACGTCGGTCATGGCTGACTCTCCGTTGAATCGAATGGCCGGATGGCTCGGGCGGTGACGGAGCCGTACGGGCTCCGACCTGCTGAGGCTAATCACCGCGGGCGTCGCCGTGTGGTTCCTTGAGCCTTTCTTGAGGCGGGTGCAGAATCGACGGCGTCCGCCGCGCGTCGGTCAGTCGTGCGTCTCGCGGTAGTACCGCACGGCACCCGTGTGCAGCGGGATCGGGGCCGTGAAGATCGCCTGCCGGCGATCCAGGAGCGCCGCCGCCGGCACGCGCTTCGCGATCGTGGCCCGTTCGTCGAACAGCACGGCCGTCGCGTCGTGGATGAGCTCCTCCGGCGCATCCGCACGGGTGACCAGGTAGTTCGGCACGGTCATGGTCACCGTCGACGTGTCGATGCCGTAGCCGCCGATCGGGAAGTCCGCCTGCCGGTAGGCGCCGGCGTGCGCCGCGTTGACGGCGTCGACGACGGCCGGCGGGATGGACAGCAGCCGGATCGGGGTGTCGGCCGCGAGGGTCGCGATGCCCGGCGTGGGCAGTCCGCCCACCCAGAAGAAGCCGTCGATCTCCCCCTTCCGCAGAGCCGCGATCGAGCCCTCCAGACCCTGCTCGGAGTTGCGCATCGAGGAGACGTCCACGTCGGCGGCTGCGAGGATGCGGCGGGCGACGAGCTCCACGCCCGATCCGCGCGCGCCGAGGGAGATCGCGCGTCCGGCGAGATCGGCGAGGTCGTGCACGTCGGATCCGGCCCGGACCACGATGTGCACGTACTCGTCGTACAGTCGTGCGACGGCGACCACCGGGATCGCCTCGGGGAAGGCGCCCGTGCCCGCCACCGCGTCCGCGACCGCGTCGCCCTGCGCGAAGCCGAGCACCGCCCTGCCGGATCCGACGCGCTCCAGGTTGTCGACGGATCCATTGGTCTGCTGCGCGCTGAACCGGACGCCGAGGCGGCTGGTCAGCGCCGTCGCGAACTGCTGTCCGTAGGCGTAGTAGACGCCGGTCGCTCCCCCGCCGGCGATCGCCTGCGGGCGGTCGGCCCAGCTCCGATCCGCCGGGGCGCAGGCGGCGAGGCCCGTGGCGCTCAGCACGCACAGCAGAAGTGCGAGCAGCGCACGCCCTCGCCGCATCATGGCCCGGATCCGCCCGCTCATCGCGCCTCCGCCGCGGGCAGCACCAGCACCACGCGGAGCCCGCCGCCGTCCGCCGTCTCGACCCGCACCCCCGCATCGACCGTGGCCAGCAGATCCGTCGCGATCGCGAGTCCGAGCCCCGAGCCCGGGGTCGCGCGGGTGCGGGTGCTGCGCCAGTATCGGTCGGTGGCGTGCGCGAGCTCCTCCGCCGGCAGACCGGGGCCGTGATCGCGCACCGTGAGCTCGCATCCGTCCGGGGTGCGCGCCGCCGCCACCTCGACGCGGGTACCCGCCGGCGAATACTTCACCGCGTTGTCGATCACCGCGTCCAGTGCGCTCTCGGCGATGGTCTCGTCGGTCGCGGACAGCACGGGGCCGTCGACCCGCAGGACCAGGGAGATGCCCTTGGCGGCCGCCGCATCCGTCCAGGCCGCCACCCGGCGCTCGGCGAGGCCGGTGAGATCGACCCGGTCCCGCAGCGGGGCGGGTTCCGTTCCCCGGGCGAAGGAGAGCAGCGTGTCCAGGATCCTGGTCATCCGCCGCCCTTCCTCCCGGGTCGCCTCGACGTCGCCGTCCCAGCTGCGGTCCAGGCCGGTGGCCAGCGACTCGACCCGCAGCAGCAGTGCGCTCAGCGGATTGCGCAGCTCGTGCGAGGCATTCAGGGCGAACTCCTGCTGACGAGAGACCACGCGCTCGATCTCCCCGGCCATCCGGTTGAACAGCAGGATCATGCGATGCAGCTCGGGCGGGCCGGTGTCATCGGCGATCCGCGCGTCCATGTCTCCGCGCTCGATCGCCTCCATGGCCTCGTCCACGCGGTGGACGGGCCTCAGCACCCAGCGCGCGAGTCCGAGCACCACGAGCAGGCCGATCCCGATCGCGATCACGCTCACGATGGCGAGCAGGATCCACTGCCGCACGATCTCCGCGCGCGGCGCGTCCACGCTCGCCGACATGATCACGGCGCCGATCACGTCACCCTGATCGAAGATGGGCTCCACGAGCGACTGCTCCGCGAACTGCCAGGGCAGAAGGACCGGTTCGGGCAGGTCGCCGCGCCGGCCGGAGAGCGCGAGCTGCACCTTCGCCGTGGTCGCGTCGTCGAGCACCACGGCGCGCTCGCCCGATGCCGGGGACCAGGGCCGGCCCGAGCGGTCCACGACGATCACCCGGGTTCCGTACAGCTCGCGGTAGCGACGCAGTTCGCCGTCCAGCACCTCCGCGCTGCCGGAGAGCAGCGCCTGGCGCGCACTCGTCACGAACGTGCCGATGTCGCCGACCTGCTGCGTGTAGAACGACTGCTGCACGCTGCGCGACGCCGCCCAGCCGTACGCACCACCGAGCAGCAGCAGCACCGCGGCCAGCGGCACCAGGAAGACGACGAACAGACGCTGACGCACGTCTCACAGGCCCGTCAGCCGGTAGCCGACGCCGCGCACGGTCTCGATCAGCGCGGGACGGCCGATCTTGCGCCGGATCGAGGCGACGTGCACCTCGAGCGAGCGGGCGAAGCTCTGCCAATCGGTGTTCCACACCTCGCGGATGAGCCGTTCCCGGGGCACGGCCACGCCGGGATAGCGGGCCAGCACCGCGACGATGTCGAACTCCTTGCGGGTCAGCTCCACCGACTCCCCGTCGACCAGGACGCGCCGCGCGACGAGGTCGATCCGCACGCCGTCGATGTCGATGCCCACCGGTCCGATCTCGCCCGGAATCGCCTGGGCGCGGCGGGTCACCGCCTCGATGCGCGCGAGCAGCTCCTGCACGTCATAGGGCTTGACGAGGAAATCGTCGGCGCCGGCCCGGAGCCCCCGGATGCGCTCATGCACCTGGCTGCGTGCAGTGGCGATCAGGATCGGGACGCCGCTGATCGCGCGGATCCGCCGGCACAGCTCGATGCCGTCGATGTCGGGGAGACCGAGATCGAGGATGACCGCCTCGGTGTCCGTGCCGAGCATCTCCAGCGCGCCGTGCCCGTCGCCGGCGCGCTCGACCGCGTACCCGGCACGGCCGAGGAAGCCGGCGAGGGCGTCGGCCACGCGTTCGTCGTCTTCGACGATGAGGATCTTCACGACAGGGTCCGGATGATCACGCCCGTTGCGAGAACGCGCTCTCGTACAGGCAGACGCTCGCCGCGGTGGCGAGGTTCAACGACTCGGCCCGACCGAAGATGGGCAGTCGCAGCGCCCGGTCGGCAAGATCCAGCGCCTCCCCCTCCAGCCCCCGCGCCTCATTGCCGAACAGCCAGGCGGTGGGCCGCGCGAGCACCCCCTCGGCGCGGGCGGCGAGGAGGTCGTCGCCCTTCACATCCGCCGCGACGACCTGAAGGCCCGCCGCGTGCGCGCGGGCGACCACGTCGCCGAGGTCTCCGCCGACCGATACCGGCAGGTGGAACAGGGATCCGGTGGTCGAGCGCACGACCTTCGGGTTGTACAGGTCGACGGTGCGGCCGGTGAGGACGACCGCGTCCGCGCCCGTGGCATCGGCGGCGCGGATGATCGTCCCCAGGTTGCCGGGGTCGCGCACCTCCTGGCAGATCGCGACGAGACGCGGCGAGGCGGCGAAGATGTCGCGCACCGAGGTCGGTGTCTGCCGGGCGACCGCCACCACGCCCTGCGGGGTGACGGTGTCGGCCATCGCCGAGAGCACGAACTCGGTCACGTACTCGAAGCGCACGTCCGCCTCGGCCGCCGCCTGACGCAGATCCGCATGCTTGTCCCACGCGGTCGGCGTCGCGAAGAGCTCGACGATGGCGTCCGGCCGGTACGACAGCGCCTCGCGCACCGCCTGCGGTCCCTCCAGCAGGAACAGACCGGTCTCGGTGCGGGCACTGCGCTTGGTGAGCTTGGCGACGGCCCGCACGCGCGGGGATCGGGGATTCTCCAGCACGATCACAGTCTAGGGACACCGAAGGGGCGCCGCCCTCACGGACGACGCCCCTTCGACGACAATCGGTCGCTGTGCTTCGACGGGCTCAGCAACCGGATGGGCGATGCTTACGCGGCCGACTTGGGCGCGTTGACGTCCGCCGGCAGAGCCTTGCGGGCCGTCTCGACCAGCGCGGCGAAGGTCGCCGGCTCGTTCACCGCGAGCTCGGCGAGCATGCGGCGGTCGACCTGGACGCCGGCGAGACCGAGGCCCTGGATGAAGCGGTTGTACGTGATGCCGTTCTGCCGGGCAGCGGCGTTGATGCGCTGGATCCACAGACGGCGGAAGTCGCCCTTGCGCTTGCGACGGTCGCGGTACGCGTAGACGAGGGAGTGGGTGACCTGCTCCTTCGCCTTGCGGTACAGGCGCGAGCGCTGGCCACGGTAACCCGAGGCGCGCTCGAGGATGACGCGGCGCTTCTTCTGAGCGTTGACGGCGCGCTTGACTCTAGCCATTTTCGTGTATTCCTATCGTGCGATCGGCGCGTCAGCGACCGAGGAGCTTCTTGGCGACCTTGGCGTCTGCCTTCGACAGCACCTGGTCCTGGTTGAGGCGACGGGTGCGACGGCTCGACTTCAGCTCGAGGTTGTGGCGCATCCCGGCCTGCTGCTTCTTCAGCTTTCCGCTGCCGGTGATCTTGAAGCGCTTCTTGGCACCCGAGTGGGTCTTCTGCTTCGGCATCTTCTCTTCCTTCGTATGGCGCCCAGCTGGGCGACAGGGTTCTGCCCGCGCAGTGCGGGAGGTCTGTGTGGGTCTCGGATCCGGACGGATCACTCCGCCGGAGCGGTCGGCTCCGCGGGTGCGCCCGGCGCCTTGGCGTCGCGAGCGGCCTGCTTGTTGGCCGCGCGCACGGCGTTCTGCTCCGCCTTCGCCTCGGACTTGTTCTTCAGCGGGGCGACCACCATGACCATGTTGCGTCCGTCGATGGTGGGGTTGGACTCCACCGTGCCGAACTCGGCGACGTCCTCGGCGAACTTGCGGAGCAGCCGCACGCCCTGCTCGGGACGGGACTGCTCGCGACCGCGGAACAGGATCATCGCCTTGACCTTGTCGCCCGCCTTGAGGAAGCCCTCGGCGCGCTTGAGCTTGGTCGTGTAGTCGTGCGCCTCGATCTTCAGACGGAAGCGCACCTCCTTCAGGATGGTGTTCGCCTGGTTGCGGCGGGCTTCCTTCGCCTTCTGCGCAGCCTCGTACTTGAACTTGCCGTAGTCCATGATCTTGACCACGGGAGGCTTCGAGTTCGGGGCGACCTCGACGAGATCGAGGTCGGCTTCCTGCGCAAGACGCAGCGCCGCCTCGATGCGGACGACGCCGATCTGCTCACCCGCGGGGCCGACGAGGCGGACCTCGGGGACGCGGATGCGCTCATTGGTGCGGGGATCGCTGATGCGGACTCCTTAGACGATGGTTTCGGCCACCATGATCCGGACGGATCACGGGCGAAAGCGGAATCGTCCCACCCGCCGGCAGTCAGACGCCGGCGGCACCCTGACGACGGCACAGCCTTCGCTGCGCGATGTCTCCCGAAATGAATCGGACTACCGAGGTGAATCGGCGGAGTGCTGGACCCGGTAGCCTTGAGCGGCAAGCGCGGGTGGGAAGTGAATCCTCTTTCGTGCCGGGACCTAAGCCCCGGAGCCCGCAGAAGTCTATCAGAAGGCAAGACCTTCGGAAAGCCGGCACAGTGAGCACTCCCGCGCCCGACGGCCACGAGCACGTCTCCCCCACCTCCTCCGCGATCGACGACACCGCATCGGGCGCCGCCCGCGACATCGCCGACGTCGCCGCCGTCGAGGTGATCACCACCGCCGCCGTGCACCTGCTCAGCGCGGCCGCGGTCAAGGTGGGCCTCGCGGACGATCCGGAGACGCAGAAGGACCTGGACGAGGCGCGCAAGCTCATCAACGCCCTGGCCGGGCTGATCACGGCCGCCGCCCCCGAGATCAGCGACATGCACGCGCGCTCTCTGCGCGACGGTCTGCGCTCGGTGCAGCTCGCGTTCCGCGAGGCGTCCGTCATCCCCGACCCGATCGGGCAGGGCCCCGGCGAGAAGTGGACCGGCCCCGTCAACTGAGCCCGGCTCGCCCCCGTCGCCCTGCACCGGCGGGGGCGTCAGGCGCTGGCGCGCAGGCGTACGGTGAGCGAGTCGACCAGCACGGCGATGCGGTCATCCGCCGCCCAGCGCTGCGCGAGGCGGGCGAGTACCGCGTCGAGCGTGGACCGGTCCAGCCCGGCGACGAGCTCGAGCGTGACGACGAGCTCGGGGCCGCGCAGGCGCGCGTCGGGGTCTCCGGCGGAGACGGCGATGTCGATCACGGCGAGCTCGTTGCCGACGCTCTCCTGCAGCGCGACGAAGACCTCGGGTGAGAGGAAGCTCGGCTCCCAGCTCTGCCCCTGCGCGATCGCCCACACCGCAGGGCGGCGCAGCACGAACTCCGTCGCGGATCCGGGATCGATCACGATCAGCTCCGCATCGCCCGAGGAGGCGGACAGGGCGACCCGCGCGGCCTCGACGGGGATCGGTCGCGCGATCGGATCCCAGGCGCGCATGGAGTCGACACTCGTGAAGGCCGGCTGCACGGTGCGGCCGTCGGGCGCGGCGACCGTGACGAGCGAGAGCTCCTGGGTCTTGTCCACGGCGAGTCCCGAGGGGGCGACGCCCACATCGCCCTTCTCCGCGACGAGCGGTACGAGCACGCGCGCCGCGCGGAACGCGTCCACGACCTCGGCCTCGGAGCCCGCCCCGGCGCGGAAGCGCGTCAGGGCATCCCACAGCGCCGGATCCGCGGATCCGTCGTCTCCGGCCCGGGCGTTCTGCTGGAACGAGCGTCCCGCCCAGGGGACGCCGGCGGAGTCGCCCGCGAGGGCATGAGCGCCGCGCGGACCGTGATCGTGGTCGCAGGCCCCGGACGCGGCATCGTCAGTCTCCGGCGACATCCAGCGCCTCGGCCAGGGTGAACGCGCCGGCGTAGAGCGCCTTGCCGACGATCGCGCCCTCGACGCCCAGCGGCACGAGCTCGCGCAGCGCCGCGATGTCGTCGAGGTTCGCGATGCCGCCCGAGGCCACGACGGGCTTCGGCGTGCGCGCGGTGATCTCGCGGAGCAGCTCGAGGTTCGGTCCCTTGAGCGTGCCGTCCTTGGTGACGTCGGTCACGACGTAGCGGCTGCAGCCGGCGTCCTCGAGGCGGTCGAGCACGGTCCAGAGGTCGCCGCCCTCCTTGGTCCAGCCGCGGGCCGCGAGGGTCGTGCCGCGCACGTCCAGGCCCACAGCCACGGCGTCGCCGTAGCGGGCGATGACGTCGGCAGCCCACTCCGGGTTCTCCAGCGCCGCGGTGCCGAGGTTGATGCGGGCCGCGCCCGATTCCATCGCGGCCTCGAGGCTCGCGTCGTCGCGGATGCCGCCGGAGAGCTCGACGTTGACGCTGCGGAACTGCTTGATGACGCGGCGCAGGATCCCGGCGTTGCTGCCCCGGCCGAATGCGGCATCGAGGTCGACGAGGTGGATCCATTCCGCCCCCTGGTCGGCCCACTCGGCGGCCGCGTCGATCGGGTCGCCGTAGCTGGTCTCGCTGCCCGCTTCGCCCTGGGTGAGGCGCACCGCCTGCCCGCCGGCGACGTCGACCGCCGGGAGCAGGGTCAGGGAGGGGGCCTGTGCGAACTCGTTCATGTCGTCCTTCGGGTCACGGGGCGGTGCCGGGTGCGGGCACGGCACGAGAGAAGAGAGTAGTCCGGGTGCGGGCGGGGCACCAATCCCCCGCCGTCACGGGGCGCGGACGGGTCAGCTGGCCTCTGCCAGAGGACAGATCGAAAGGAAGCGAAATTCGACGCCCCGCGGAGACTTTCGCATCAGAGCGTGGAGATCCAGTTGCGCAGCAGCTGGATGCCCGCCTCGCCGGACTTCTCGGGGTGGAACTGGGTCGCGGACAGCGGCCCGTTCTCGACCGCGGCGAGGAACCGCGAGCCGTGCTCGGCCCAGGTGAGTCGCGGCTGCGGGAACGGCGGCATGACCCCGAGCTCCCAGGTCTGCGCGGCGAAGGAGTGCACGAAGTAGAAGCGCTCCTGCTCGATGCCGCGGAACAGGACGCTCTCCGGATCGGGATCCACGGTGTTCCAGCCCATGTGCGGAAGCACCGGTGCGTCGAGCTCGGTCACGACGCCCGGCCACTCGCCGAGCCCGTCGACCTCGGCGCCGCGCTCGACGCCGCCGGCGAACAGCACCTGCATGCCGACGCAGATGCCCAGCACGGGGCGGCCGCCGGCCAGGCGCCGCTCGATGATCTCGTCTCCGCGGTGCGCGGCCAGCGCCTCGCGGACGGCGGCGAACGCGCCGACGCCGGGCACCACGAGCCCGTCGGCTTCGAGCGCTGCGGTGCGATCGCCGGTGAGCTCCGCGTCGGCGCCGGCGCGGATGAGGGCCTTGACGGCCGAGTGCACGTTGCCGGAGCCGTAGTCGAAGACCGCGACGGTGGGGCGGCGCGCCTCGGCCTGCTTGCTCACAGGGCGCCCTTGGTGGAGGGCACGCCGACCACCTGCGGGTCGAGGGCCTTGGCCTGGCGGAACGCGCGCGCGAACGCCTTGAATTCGGCCTCCGCGATGTGATGCGGATCCCGGCCGCTGATCACGCGGACGTGCACGGTGAGCGCGGCGTTGTACGCGATGGCCTCGAACACGTGACGGACCAGGGATCCGGTGAAGTGGCCCCCGATCAGGTGGTGCTCATACCCCGCCGGCTCCCCCTCGTGCACGAGGTAGGGCCGCCCGGAGATGTCCACGACCGCCTGCACGAGCGCCTCGTCCAGCGGGACCAGTGCGTCGCCGTAGCGGGAGATGCCGCTCTTGTCGCCGAGAGCCTCGCGGATCGCCTGCCCGAGGACGATCGCCACATCCTCCACCGTGTGGTGCGCGTCGATGTGGGTGTCCCCCGAGGCGCGGACGGTGAGGTCCGTCAGCGAGTGCTTCGCGAAGGCCGTCAGCAGGTGGTCGAAGAACGGCACCGATGTGTCGATGCGGCTCTGCCCCGTGCCGTCGAGATCGAGCTCGAGCTCGATCGTCGACTCGGACGTGGAGCGGGTGCGGCGCGCGGTCCGGGCCGCAGCGGGGGTCTCAGCGGTCATGAGGCCGATCCTATCGATGCGAGGGCGTCCAGGAACGCGGTGGTCTCGGCCTCCGTGCCGGCTGTGACGCGCAGGTGATGCGGGATCCCGACGTCGCGGATCAGCACCCCCTTGTCGTACAGGGCGCGCCAGGTCGCGGCGGGATCGGCGACCCCGCCGAACAGCACGAAATTCGACCAGGACGGGTGCGGCGTGTAGCCGAGCGCCTCCAGCGTCGCCGAGATCCGGTCGCGCTGCGCGACGATCTCATCGACCATCGCGAGCATGATCGGCGCGTTGCGCAGCGCCGCGATCGCGGCCGCCTGGGTCAGCGCGCTCAGGTGGTAGGGCAGGCGCACGAGACGCAGCGCGTCGATGAACGCCGGATCCGCGGCGAGGTAGCCGACGCGCGCCCCGGCGAAGGCGAAGGCCTTGCTCATCGTGCGCGAGACCGCGAGCCGCGGCCGGCCCTCCAGCAGGGTCAGCGCGGACGGAGAGTCCTTCGGGGCGAACTCCTGGTACGCCTCGTCGACGATCACGATGCCCCGCGCGGCCTCGTAGACGGCCTCGATCACATCGAGGGTGAGCGGCGTTCCCGTGGGGTTGTTCGGCGCGCAGAGCAGGATCACGTCGGGGTCGTGCTCCACCACCTGCGCGACCGCCTCGTCGACGGTGAGCTCGTAGTCGGGGTGCCGGGTGCCGGCGATCCACGTCGCGCCGGTGCCCTGGGTGAGCAGCGGGTACATGGAGTAGGTCGGCGCGAACCCGAACACCGTGCGGCCGGGGCCTGCGAAGGCCTGCAGGATGTGCTGCAGCACCTCGTTGGAGCCGTTGCCCGCCCAGATGTTCGCGGCGGCGAGGTCGTGGCCGAGGTAGCCGGCGAACGCCTCACGGAGCTCGGTGAACTCACGGTCCGGGTAGCGGTTGACGTCGCGCAGGGCGACGGCGATGTCGTCGAGGATGTCGCTCGCGACGCGCTCGGGCACCGGATGCGTGTTCTCGTTCACGTTCAGCGCCACAGGCAGCGGGGCCTGGGGGGCGCCGTACGGCCGCAGGCCGCGCAGGTCGTCGCGAAGGGGTAAGTCGTCGAGCGAGACAGTCACCCTGCCATGCTAGGCGGCCCGGCTATGGGGTCGAGGCCGCATGACGGGATCAGCGCCCGGTCGCGCCGTACTGCGCCGGGATGGCGAGGTGCTGCCCGACGGCGATCACACCGCCGTCGACGAGGTTCAGCTTCGAGATCTCGGCGACCACGTCGCGCGGATCCGCATTCGGCGCGACCTCGCCGGCGATCGACCACAGTGTGTCGCCCGGCTGCACCGTGACGGTCGCGAACGAGTTCCCGGTGGTCTGCGCTCCGGACGCGAGCGCGGATCCCCCGCTCAGCGCCGCGAACGCGATCGCTCCGGCCACCGGGAGCGCGACCAGTCCGGCGAGCACGCGCCGGCCGCGCGCGGTGATCCGCAGGCGGGTGACGGGGACCGGGCCGGCGAAGGTGATGCTGCTCATGGTGCTTCTCCTCAGTGTCTGTGCCGGTCCGCCTCTCCCCGGATCGGGATCCTCTGCGGAGGATCTTCGAATCCGGGCCTCTGGAGAGGCGAACCTACGTACCGAAACTACTTTCGAGTTCGAACATCTGTCAAGCATTCTTCGAATATCGGTTCCGGAGAATCGACGACACGCTCGAACAGATCTATCGATTCCGCGCCGATCTCGGATACGGTTTCGATACGAAGACCCCATCACGGACCACCGACATTCGAATCGCCGCCCGCGAATCTGTGCCGGTCTCACGGATCCGGGAGGGCAGGATGCACACGAAGGAGATGGCATGAGCGACGGTGCGACCCCCGGCTCCGAGGCCCCGCGGACGCGGCGCCGCAGGAGCCTCAGTGCGAAGCAGATGGCGATCCTCGAGGTCATCCAGACCTCGATCGCCCGGCACGGCTACCCGCCGAGCATGCGCGAGATCGGCGACGCCGTGGGGCTCAAGTCGCTCAGCAGCGTGACGCATCAGCTCGGTCAGCTCGAGCTCAGCGGCTACCTGCGCCGCGATGCCGGCAAGACCCGCGCGATGGAGGTCCTCATCGATCTGCCGGGCCTGTCCACCGAGAACCCCGCCGACGCCGCGCCGTCCGTCGGCGATGCCGCGCTCGTGCCGCTCGTCGGCCGGATCGCGGCAGGAGTGCCGATCACGGCGGAGCAGCAGGTCGAGGAGATCTTCCCGCTGCCCCGTCAGCTCGTCGGCAAGGGCGACCTGTTCATGCTGAAGGTCTCGGGCGAGTCGATGATCGACGCCGCGATCTGCGACGGCGACTGGGTCGTCGTGCGCTCGCAGGGCACCGCGGAGAACGGCGAGATCGTGGCGGCCATGCTCGACGGCGAGGCCACGGTGAAGACGTTCCGACGCCGCGACGGCCATGTCTGGCTGCTCCCCCGCAACAGCGCGTTCGAGCCGATCCTCGGGGACGACGCCGTGGTGCTCGGCAAGGTCGTGGCGGTGCTCCGCGCCGTCTGACCGCTCTCGAATCGACGATGCCCTCCCGGACGGATCCGGGAGGGCATCGGCATGTCAGGATCGCAGGTCAGACTGCGGCGGACACGTCCTCGCGGATCCGACGGGTGGCCTCGACGATGTTGCGCAGCGAGGCGTTGGTCTCCTCGTAGCCGCGGGTCTTCAGGCCGCAGTCCGGGTTGACCCAGAGCTGACGCGTCGGGATCTCCCCGACCGCGCGGCGCAGCAGCGCCTCGATCTCGGCGGTCTGCGGCACGCGCGGCGAGTGGATGTCGTAGACGCCCGGGCCGATGCCGTGGTCGAAGCCGGAGGCGGCGATGTCGGTGACGACGTCCATGCGGCTGCGGGCGGCCTCGATCGAGGTGACGTCGGCGTCGAGCGCACGGATCGCGTCGATGACGACGCCGAACTCCGAATAGCACAGGTGGGTGTGCACCTGGGTGGCGGTGACCGCACCCGCGGTGGAGAGGCGGAACGACGCGACGGACCAGTCCAGGTACGCCGGCTGGTCGGCCTTCTTCAGCGGCAGCAGCTCGCGCAGCGCCGGCTCGTCCACCTGGATGACGCCGATGCCGGCCGCCTCCAGATCCGCGATCTCGTCGCGCAGCGCGAGGGCCACCTGGTTGGCGGTCTCGGCGAGGGGCTGGTCGTCGCGCACGAACGACCAGGCGAGGATCGTGACCGGACCGGTCAGCATGCCCTTCATCGGCTTCGCGGTGAGCGACTGCGCGTACTGCGACCAGGCGACCGTGATCGGCGCCGGACGCGAGACGTCGCCCCACAGGATCGACGGGCGGGTGGCCCGGGATCCGTACGACTGCACCCAGCCGTTCTCCGTGACGTCGAAGCCGTCGAGGTTCTCGGCGAAGTACTGCACCATGTCGTTGCGCTCGGGCTCGCCGTGCACCAGCACGTCCAGGCCCAGCTCCTCCTGCAGCGCCACCACGCGGCCGATCTCGGCGCGCAGGAACCCGTCGTACTCGTCCGCGGTGATCTCGCCCTTGGTGAACTGCGCGCGGGCGCGGCGGATGTCGCCGGTCTGCGGGAACGACCCGATCGTCGTCAGCGGCAGCGCCGGCAGATCCAGCGCGATCGACTGCGCGGCCACGCGCGCATCGTAGTCGCCCCGGTCGAAGTCGGCGCCGGTGAGCGCCGCGGTGCGGGCGCGCACCGCGTCCACGCGCACGCCCGGAGCGCTGAGCCGGTCCGCCAGAGCTGCGGACGCGGCATCGAGCTCGGCGGTGATCGCGGCGCGTCCGGCGGCGAGGCCGCGGGCGAGGGTCGTGACCTGCGCGACCTTCTGGTCGGCGAAGGCGAGCCAGCTCACCAGGCGCGCGTCGAGCTTGGACTCGTCCTCGACGTCGTGCGGCACGTGCTGCAGCGAGGTGGAGGTCGCGGCCGCCACGCCGGCGGCGCCGAGCCCGCGCAGGGCCTCGAGCGCGTCGAAGGCCGCGGAGAGGTCGCCGCGCCAGATGTTGTGGCCGTCGATCACGCCGCCGACGAGCACCTTGTCGGCGAGGCCGGGAACGGATGCGGGCACGGTGCCGCGCACGAGGTCGAGGCCGATCGCCTCGATGGGGGCCGCGGCGAGGACCGCGAGGTTGGCGTCGAGGGCCGCGTAGGGTGCGGCCACGAAGATCGCCGGACGCTCGGCGAGCCCGCCGAGGACCGCGTACGCCCGCTCCGCGGCGGCGCCGAGCACGGCGGCCGAGGCCGGCAACGACTCGCTCACGAGCGCGGGCTCGTCCAGCTGCACCCACTCCGCGCCGGCGGCCTTGAGCGCGCCGAGCAGCTCGGCGTAGACCGGGACGAGGTCATCGAGGCGGGACAGCGGGTCGAAGCCCTCCGGCGCCTCGTCGGCGGCCTTGGCCAGCGCGAGGAACGTGACCGGCCCGACGATCACGGGACGGGTGCGGAAGCCGGCCTCGGCCGCCTCCTGCACCTGGCGCACGATGCGGTCGCTGGACAGCGAGAAGACCGTGTCCGGCCCGATCTCGGGGACGAGGTAGTGGTAGTTCGTGTCGAACCACTTGGTCATCTCCAGCGGCGCGCGGTCGCCCTCGCCGCGGGCGACGGTGAAGTACGCGGGCAGGCCGATCGTGCCGTCGGCGGCACGCAGATCCTCGAAGCGGGCGGGGATGGCGCCCACCGTCACGGCGGCGTCGAGCACCTGGTCGTAGAACGAGAACGACTCCGGGATCGCGGAGTCGTTCCGGCCCAGCCCCTGCGCGGCGAGACGCTCGCGGGTGGCCGCACGCAGCCCGGCGGCGATGCGCTCGAGCTCGGCCTCGTCGATCCGTCCTGCCCAGAACGCCTCGACGGCCTTCTTCAGCTCGCGCCGGCGGCCGATGCGCGGGTAGCCCAGGACGGTGCCCTCGGGGAATGCGGTCATTGGTCGTTCCTCTCTGACGGAAGGGGGAAGAATGCGGTTCAGGGCGCGCCGACGGACTGGAGCACACCGGCTCCCTCGAGCACGTCGAGCACGGTGCGGTGCTGGTTGAAGGCGTACAGGTGCACACCGGGAGCGCCGCCGTCCACGAGTTCGCGCACGAGTGCCGCCGCCTGGGCGACGCCGATCTCGGTGCGCCCCTCGGCGGTCGGCTCGACCTCGAGCGCGATGGACAGCTCGGCGGGAAGCTCTTCGCCGCTGAGCTCGAGCACGCGGCGCAGGCGTGCGGGCGAGGTGATCGGCATGATGCCCGGCAGGATCGGGATCGTCACCCCCGCGCGACGAGCACGCTCGACGAAGGCGAAGTAGTCGTCCGGGTGGAAGAACAGCTGCGTGATCGCGAGGGTCGCCCCCGCGGCCTGCTTGGCCAGCAGCGCGTCGATGTCCTGGTGGCGATACGTCGACCGAGGGTGCCCGTTCGGGTAGGCGGCGACGGCGATGTTCACCTTGCGGCGCGGCGTGACCTGAACCGCCCCCGGAACGCCCGGGATGGGCCGTTCCTGATACGGCGCGCGCTCCGCCTGTGCCCGGTCGATGAGCTGCACGAGCTGCGCCGAGCTCTCCAGATCCCCGAGGAACGGCTCGTTCTCGCCGAGCGGCGGATCGCCGCGGAGGGCGAGGAAGCTGAGGATCCCGGCGTCGAGGAACTCCCGGATCAGGCGCGAGGCTCCCGCGTAGGTGCTGCCCACGCAGGTGAGGTGCGCGAGCGGCTCGACCGTGGTGTGCTCGCGGATGTAGCGCAGCACATCGAGCGAGCGCCCGCCGACGGATCCGCCCGCGCCGTAGGTGACGGAGATGAACCGCGGTGACGCGGTCGCGAGCTGCTGGATCGTCTCGTGCAGGGCCTCGATGGGCGCCGTGGTGCGCGGCGGATACAGCTCGAAGGAGACCGGCACGCGCGGCGGTACGACCCCGGTCGGGGCGAACGGCGGCGCGTCGAAGGACATCTGTCTCCAGTGTTGGGGCGGGATCGAACCTCTACGCTATGTGCGCCGGCGACGCCCCGCGTGCAGTGTTTCACCATGTGTCATCAGCGCCGCGACGATCATCCGCGCAGCGAGCTCCGCACCGCCAGCGCCCGGGCCACCGCCCGCGCGATGACCTGCTGTCCCTGGGCTGTGGGATGCACCTGATCGGGTAGCACCAGGTCCGCGCGTCCGCTCAGCGGCTGCCCGATGTCGATCACCTGGGCTCCCACGGCCAGCGCGTCCGCCGCCGTCTGGGCGTCGATCGACGCCAGTCGATCCGGTTCCGGGGTGTCCGACCACACAGGGCTGACCACCAGGATCTGCGCGTCCGGCAGCCCGGCGCGCAGCGCCCGCAGCGTCTGCTCCGTGTCTGCGGTGAGCGTCGACGGCGTGCGATCCAGGTCGTTGCTGCTGCCGGAGATGATCACGATCGACGGGTGCAGGGTGAGCGCGACCGCCACCTGGTCGGCGAAGGTGTCGCCGTTGTCCCCGGCCGTGGCGAATCCGGAGCCGTCGCTGGCCAGGTTCGTCAGCCGCCATCCGTACCGCTGGGCGAGCAGCGCGGGCCAGGCCTGGGCCGGGGCCAGACCATGCCCCTCCATGATGGAGTCGCCGATCGCCACGACCGCCGGTCCCGCGGCGGAGGCATTCGTCACGTGCGGCACGACGTCCGGGGTGGCCGCGAATGCCGGCGCCGCCGAGAGGACGATGCTCAGTCCCAGCACGACGCTGGCGCTCCACGATGTGACCTTCACGAACCGGTTCATGCCGGGAACGCTACGCGGGCAACCCTGTGCCGAGACTATGTCCGTCCCCTGAGCGGGCGAAAGCGTGTGCTCGGGCATGACACACTCGGACAGGTGGAGACAGCGTCGAGCACCCCGTACGGATCCTGGCCTTCCCCGATGTCCGCCGCAGGCCTCGCCGCCGCCGGCGCGAAGATCGACGGCGCCCGGTACGGGGACGGCGGGATCTGGTGGAGCGAGTCCGTGCCCACCGAGCGCGGGCGCATGCGCGTGCTGCGGCAGGACCCCGACGGTGCGATCCTCGAGGTACTGCCGGCCCCGTGGAGCGCGCGCTCACGCGTGCACGAGTACGGCGGCGGCGCGTGGACGGTCGCCGAGGACGGCACGCTGCTGTTCGTCGACGGCGGCGACCAGCGCGTGCACCGTCTGGATCCGGGATCCGACACCCCGGTCCCGCTCACGGCACCGGGGCCGCGCTACGGCGGGCTCCGGCTGCAGCAGGGGCGGCTGTTCGCCGTGCAGGAGGATCTGCGTCCTGAGCAGCATGAGCGCGCGATCGTCGAGATCCCGTGGGACGGATCCGCGGCGGACGGCTCCCGCGACATCAGGATCCTCAGCTCCTCCGGGTTCTTCGCCCATCCGGCGCTGTCCCCCGATGGTTCCCGGCTCGCCTTCGTCGAATGGACCGAAGCCCGCATGCCCTGGGACACCGCGATCGCGGTCATCGCGGACTTCGACGGCCCCGGGCGCCGCACGATCCCGGCCCGGGCGGCGCTGCAGCCGGAATGGATCACGGACGACGAGGTGCTGTTCGCCGACGACGCGACCGGGCGATGGAACCTTCACCGCGCACGCCTCGATGATCGGCCCGCACCCCCGGACCAGTTCCGTCCGGCGATCCGGGAGGACTTCTTCGCCCCGGCCGACGCCGACACCGGCGGCGGCCTGTGGGTGCTCGGCCAGCGCTGGTTCCGCATCCTCGAGGACGGCCGGATCCTGGCCGTCCGCACGAACGGATCCGACTCGGTCGTGCTGCTCGACGCCGCAGGCGCGCTCCTGCACGAGTTCGACGTGCCGTTCGACGGCGACCTGAGCCTGGAGGACTCGCGCGGATCCCTGGTCCTGATCACCGGGCAGGGCGCGCGGGTGGCACCGGGGATCTGGGAGCTGGACGTCGACGCCGGGACGACACGCGCGATCCGCGGCGGCGAGCCGGCGGATCCCGCATGGGTGCCGGGCGCGCGTCCGGTGACGTTCGACGGACCGCGCGGCCCGGTGCACGCCTTCGACCATGCACCCGCGAACCCCGATGTCACCGCGGATCCGACCGTCCTGCCGCCGTACATCGTGCAGGTGCACGGCGGCCCGACCGCGCATGCGACGGGGGCACAAGCCGGATGGATCACGTACTTCACCAGCCGCGGCATCGGCGTGCTCGAAGTGAACTACGGCGGTTCCACCGGCTACGGCCGTGACTACCGCACGCGGCTCGACGGTCAGTGGGGCGTCGTCGATGTGGACGACGTGCTCGCCGCCGCCCGGGGGCTCGCCGACGCCGGCATCGCGGATCCCGTCCGCATCGCCGTTCGCGGCGGGTCGGCCGGCGGGTGGACCGTGCTGTCGGCCCTCGTCCGCGGCGGCGCGTTCGCGGCGGGCATCGACCGCTACGGCGTCGCCGATGCGCGCCTGCTCGCGGAGGACACGCACGATTTCGAGCGGCACTACCTCGACGGCCTCATCGGCCCGTTGCCGGACGCCGAGCAGACCTACATCGACCGCTCCCCGCTCACCTCGGCCTCACGGATCGACGTGCCCGTGCTGATCCTGCAGGGCGCGGACGATGCCGTGGTGCCGCCGTCGCAGTCGGAGGCGATCCGCGACGCGCTCGCCGCGCGCGGTGTGCCGCACGAGTACCTGCTGTTCGACGGCGAGGGCCACGGCTTCCGGCAGGCGGACACGATCAGCGCCGCCGCGGAGGCGGAGCTGCGCTTCCTCGGCGGCGTGTTCGGGTTCGACCCGGCACCGTGACCGGCGGGGCTCAGCCCCGCATCGTCCGAGGAACCCGGCGGGTCACTCCCCCAGGCGGTTGCGCGTGCGCATGGCGCGCTCGGCCTCACGGGAGTCCTGACGCTCGCGCAGCGCCTGGCGCTTGTCGTACTCGCGCTTGCCCTTCGCCAGGGCGATCTCGACCTTGGCGCGCCCGTCGGAGAAGTACAGCCGCAGCGGGATCAGGGTGTAGCCGCCGGCCGAGACCGCGTGCGAGAGCTTCGCGATCTCCTCCTTGTGCAGCAGGAGCTTGCGGATCCGCTTGGCCGAGTGGTTCGTCCAGTGCCCCTGGGAGCACTCCGGGATGTGCACGGCGTCGAGGAACGCCTCGTTGCCCTTGATGAACGCGTAGCCGTCCGTCAGGTTCGCTCGTCCCTGGCGCAGCGACTTCACCTCGGTGCCGGTGAGCACGAGTCCCGCCTCGTACGACTTCTCCAGGTTGTAGTCGTGACGTGCGCGACGATTGGTCGCGATGACCTTCTCCCCGCGTTCCCTGGGCATTGTCTTCTCCTGCGTGTGTTGTCGTGGATGGTCGGCGGCCGAGGACGGCCAGCCCGCCAGTCTACACAGCGTCGCGGGTCAGGGCCGCGCAGTGGCGCGGCTCAGGCGCGCAGCCAGCGGCGGATCGCGAACCCGGCACTGAGCGCGGCGAGGAGCACGCCGATGCCGACGAGCACCGGCACCACGATCAGCGCCTCGTTCATGCCCACCCAGGTCGTGATGAACGAGACCCGTTTCGTGAGGTAATCCTGCACCCCGAAGTGCACGCCCAGCAGCACGGCAGCGCTCGCGAGCACGGATCCGATCACCGCGGCGAACACGCCCTCGAGCACGAAGGGCGTCTGGATGAACCGGTTCGAAGCGCCGACGAGGCGCATGATCCCGATCTCCCGCCGTCGCGCATACGCCGACAATCGGATCGTGGTGCCGATCAGCAGCACCGCGGCGATGAGCATCAGCACGGCGATCCCGACCGCGATGTAGGTGGCGACCGTGAGCGCGTTGAAGAGCGGATCCAGGTACTCCAGCTGGTCCTTCACCTCGTCCACGCCCTTGAAGCCGCTGAAGGCCTCGGCGATCACCGCGGACTGGGTCTGATCCTTGAGGTTGACCTTGAACACGGCGTTGACCTGATCGGCGGTGAGCACGCCGGCGTAGTCCTTGCCGACGAGCTTCAGGGTCTCCTGGTAGGCCTGATCCGCGGTCTGGAAGCTGGTCTTGGCGATCAGCGGCTTGAGCGTGGCGCCGTCGAGCTCTGCCTGCACGGCCTTGATCTGGTCCTCCGACGCGATCCCGCCCACGCAGCCCGGCGACGTCGACACCGAGGAGCACATGTAGATCGCGACCTGCGCGCGATCCTGCCAGTAGGCCCGCATGGTGCCGATCTGCGCCTGCATCAGGATCGCCGCGCCCACGAAGGTGAGCGAGACGAACGTGACCAGCACGACGGAGATGACCATGGAGGCGTTGCGGCGCAGGCCCGTGAGCGCCTCGCCGAGGATGAGTCCGAACCTCATGACACCGGTCCCACTTCCTCATCGTCGCCGGTATCGAGTCCCAGCCGGTCGGCCACGCCCAGTTCGGCGAGGTCGACGGCCGGGATCGTGATCGGGTGCGTCGCCGGTCGCACGTCGTCAGCGGGCTTGACCGTCGGCTGCTGCGGGGCGGCCGTCTGCGTCTGCGCGAGGACACGATCCTCGGCGGGTGCCGGAACCGGATCCGCGATCGCCGCCTCGGTCTGCCGGTGCACCTCGCGCACGGTCTGCAACGCGGCGGTCGCCGCGGCGCCGCGGATCGCTTCGGGCTCCAGGCGCGGCACGTTGGAGGTGTCGCCGTAGCCGCCGCCGACCTCGTCGCGCACCATCTCGCCGTCGCGCAGCTCGATCACGCGGCGCTGCATCTGGTCGACGAACGCCGCCTCGTGGGTGGCCATCAGCACGGTCGTGCCACCGGCGTTGATCCGGGCGAGCAGCTGCATGATGTCGACCGAGGTGCCGGGGTCGAGGTTTCCGGTCGGCTCGTCGGCGAGCACGATCTGCGGACGATTCACGATCGCGCGGGCGATCGCCACGCGCTGCTGCTCACCGCCGGAGAGCTCGTGCGGCAGGCGCTTCTCCTTGCCGCTCAGGCCGACGAGGGCGAGCGCCTCCGGCACCGCCTGCTGGATGAACCCACGGGAGGCGCCGGTCACCTGCAGGGTGAACGCGACGTTCTGGTAGACGGTCTTGGAGGGCAGCAGCCGGAAGTCCTGGAAGACGGATCCGATGCTGCGGCGGAAGTAGGGGACCTTGCGGTTCGCGATGGAGCGCAGGTCGCGCCCGAGCACGGCGACGCGGCCGGACGTGGGCGACTCCTCGCGGAGGATCAGCTGCAGGCAGGAGCTCTTCCCGGATCCCGACGCGCCGACGAGGAAGACGAACTCGCCTCGCTGCACCTCGAAATCGACCCCGGACAACGCGGGACGCTTGGTGCCGCGATAGCGCTTGGTGACGTTCTCGAATCGGATCATGGCTCATCGAGCCTAAGCGCGCGACGCGCGCGGTCCGCGAGCGACACCCCCACCGCGGCCGGTTCCCGGCTATGAGGTGCCCGGATCATCAGGAGGGTTCGATGCCGATCACGATCGCGAGGAACGTCACGACGAGACCGAACAGCGCCAATCCCGCCGCGGTCGCGCCGACGGCCCGCCAGGTCCTGGTCGCGCTCACCGCACTCACCTCCTCGGGGTGCTTCGAAGCCCACCATTCTACCGCGGCGAGGCGGCCGGTCACCGGGTGCCGGCCATCAGAGCCGGATGAAGATCGGGGGTCCGGAGCTCGCCCACGGGGCGTGGTGCTCGACGTAGCGCCCCCAGTCGGGCGAGTCGATGATCCCGCCCGCGCCGTCCCAGATGCCGATGTGCCGGCCGGGCCACCACACCAGGTCTCCGGCGCGCGCCTGGTCGGCGGAGATCACCGTGCCGAGCGCCGCCTGGTTGTCCGCGCCGCGGGGCAGGCTGATCCCGAAGTGCCCGAACACGTACTGCACGAGCCCGTCGCAGCCGAAGGAGTCGCTGGGATCGGCGCCCCAGCCGTAGGGCACGACACCCACGAAGGTCTCGGCGTAGGCGACGACGGCCTCGCCCGAGTACGCCTGCGGGACGGCCGCCGGGGTGCTGGAGGATGCCGGCGCCGGATCCGCGACGGGAGCAGGGGCCGGGGGCGTGTACAGCACATCGAAGACCGCGCGGGTCGACGTCGGCTCCTGCGCACCGGCGGCGACCGTGTAGGTCTGCGGTGCCGCGACGAGCGACACCGTGCGCGGCGACGTCGACGTCCCCGCGGGTGAGAACGCGAAGGCAGCGGTCGCCGCGAGCGGGACGATCAGGGCCGCGATCGCACAGCCGGCCGCCGTCTTCCGTGTCACAGTCATCGGGATTCTCCGTGTCACAGTCATCGGGACACCACCCTACGGGGAAACCGGACCGCCGTCACTGGGAAGCTTCTGAACGGTCGAGCCCCGGGGATCAGTCGTCGTCGTCCTTGCGCTTGCGCCAGCGGATGCCCGCCGAGATGAAGCCGTCCAGGTCGCCGTCGAACACGTTCGCGGGGTTGCCCGACTCGTGGCCGGTACGGAGGTCCTTCACGAGCTGCTGTCCGTAGAGGAAGTAGGAGCGCATCTGGTCTCCCCAGCTCGCGGTGATGTTGCCGGCGAGCTCCTTCTTCTTCGCGGCCTCCTCCTCCTTCTGCAGCAGCAGCAGCCGGGTCTGCAGCACGCGCATCGCGGCGGCGCGGTTCTGGATCTGCGACTTCTCGTTCTGCATCGAGACGACGATGCCGGTCGGGAGGTGCGTGAGCCGCACCGCGGAGTCTGTGGTGTTGACCGACTGGCCTCCGGGGCCGGACGAGCGGAACACGTCGACGCGGATGTCGCCCTCGGGGATGTCGACCTCGGTCGCCTCCTCCATGAGCGGGATGACCTCGACGGCCGCGAACGACGTCTGGCGCTTGTCGGCGGATCCGAACGGGCTGATCCGGGCGAGGCGGTGCGTGCCGGCCTCGACCGAGAGCGTGCCGAAGGCGTAGGGCGCGTCGACCTCGAAGGTCGTGGACTTGATGCCCGCGCCCTCTGCGTACGACGTGTCCATGACCTTGACCGGGAACTTATGACGCTCGGCATAGCGCAGGTACATGCGCAGCAGCATCTCGGCGAAGTCGGTGGCGTCGTCGCCACCCGCGCCCGAGCGGATCGTGATGATCGCGGCGCGCTCGTCGTATTCGCCGTCGAGCAGGGTCTGCACTTCGAGCTGGTTCACCGTGTCGGTGAGCGAGGCGAGCTCAACGCGCGCCTCGGCGGCGGAGTCCTCGTCCTCCATCTCGTTGGCGAGCTCGACGAGCACCTCGAGGTCGTCGAGACGCTGCTCGACCTCGGTCACGCGCTTGAGGTCGGCCTGACGGTGGCTGAGCGCGCTCGTCACCTTCTGGGCCTTCTCGGGATCGTCCCAGAGGTCGGGGGCGCCGGCCTCCTCGCTGAGGCGTTCGATATCGGCGCGAAGCCCCTCGACGTCGGCGACCTCGCGGATGTCGCCGAAGGTCTGACGGAGGGCCGCGATTTCGGCGGAGAGGTCAAGTTCGAGCATGGCACCTCAGAGTATCGCGCGCAGCGATGCCCTGACGAACCGCCCGGCATCGTACGCACCGGCGGAGATCCGCTTCTGCGCGCCGCGGGGCGACACGGGACTACCGTGGGAGCGTGGCGGAACGGGCGATCTCAGTGCTGTGGAAGTTCGGTCCTATGGTGTACCTGCCCACGCTGCTGTTCTCGCTCGGCGAGGGGGCGGTCGTCCCGCTCGTCCCGGTGATCGCCGCGAACCGGGGAGCGTCGCTCGCCTCCGCCGGCCTCATCGCGTCGGCGCTCGTGGTCGGCCAGCTGTGCGGCAACATCCCGGCCGGATGGCTGGTCGCGAAGCTCGGCGAGCGGTACACGATGGTGATCGCGGGCACGGTGTCGCTGCTCGGCATCGTGGTGACCGTGCTCGCGCCGAGCCTCGTCGTGTTCACGATCGCGGTGTTCGTGGTCGGCATGGCGGCGGCCGCGTTCGGACTCGCCCGGCATGCGTTCATGACCACGCGGGTGCCGCTCGAGTTCCGCGCCCGGGCGCTGTCCCTGCTCGGCGGATCCTTCCGCGCCGGGATGTTCGTCGGCCCGTTCCTCGCCGCGGCGCTGCTGGCGCTCTTCCACACCGAGAACGCGGCGCTGTGGTTCTTCTGCGTGTGCCTCGTCGCCCTGGTCCTGCTCGTGCTGTTCGGCCCGGATCCGGAGGCGCAGGCGGCCGCGGCGGAGCGTGAGTCGGTGGCAGTCGAGGACACAGGGGAGGCCGTGAGCGGATCCATTCCCGCGATCGAACGCGCCGGGGTCTTCCGCACCATGTGGCGCAACCGCGGGGTGCTGTCCCGCCTGGGGCTCGCCGCTGCGAGCCTGTCGGCGGTCCGCTCGGCCCGCCAGGTGGTGCTGCCGCTGTGGGGCGTCTCGATCGGGCTGGACGCCTCGTCGATCGCGCTCGTCGTCGGCGTCTCCGGCGCGATCGACTTCGCCCTGTTCTATGCGAGCGGGCAGGTCATGGACCGGTTCGGGCGGCTGTGGGCGGCCCTGCCCGCGATGGTGCTGATGGGTCTGGGGTTCCTCACGCTGTCGCTCACGCACGACGCCGGCACGAGGGTGCTGTGGTTCGGGATGATCGCGGCCGTGCTCGGAGTCGGCAACGGGCTGAGCAGCGGCATCCTGCTCACGCTCGGCGCGGACGTCGCCCCGCAGTCGGAGCCGGCGGCGTTCCTCGGGTCGTGGCGCACCCTGACCGATGCCGGCGGCGCGGTCGCCCCGCTGCTGTTCTCCGGGATCGCGGCGATCGGCTCGCTCGCGATGGGCGCCGCCGCCATGGGAGTGATCGGCGTGCTCGGTGCGATCGGGTTCCTGCGCTGGATCCCCCGGTTCGTGCCGCGACGCGCAGTGGAGGACGCCTGAGCGGCGTTGCCGCCACTCGTTCCGGTGCCGTGGCCGCGCCCCGTGCCGCGGTCGGTCCCGGTCATCCCAGGGCCGTGCGACTCGTGCCTGTGGCCTGGATCGTGAGCATCACCGGCACGAAGTCGCTGAGCAGGGGCGGCGCCCAGGATGCGCGCACGGTGACCCGCGCCGAAAGCCCGTCGGGGCTGCCGGCCGAGATCAGTTCGGCGCCGTCGTCGATGACGCCGACCACCGCGCGGGCCTGATCCGCGATCTGTCCGTCATCGAGCTGCGCGCGGATCGTCTCGCCATCGACCTGCAGCCGGAATCCGTCGGCTCCGGCGAGCGCGGCCGCATCGGCCACCGAGTCGAGCCGCTTCTGGGCGATGTACAGGTCCGTCGCACAGACGCACACATAGATCAGGGCGATCGCGAGCACGAGGTAGCCGAGGATGAGCGGCATCGTGCTGCCGCGCTCATCGGCCAGCAGCGACCCGGTGCGTTCGCCGGGATCCCTGTCGTGCACCGCGCTCATCCGCCCGTCCAGGTGCGGGAGACCTTGTACGCCGACGACGCCTGCACGGGCACGCTGCCGACGCGGTCCAGCCCGAACACGGGCGGTACGAACGGCAGCGCGACCCTCGCCGTGACGGTCACGACGACCGTCGCCCCGGCAGACGGGCATTCGGCACCGAGCGGCGCGCACTGGACGGCGACATCGACGGCAGCCGGATCCATCCCGTACTCCTCGATCGCCGACCGCACTGCGGCATCCGCGCGGGCGGACGCGTCGTCGCCGTCCGCGGCGGCGCTCATCGAGCGGGCCATGTGCCGTGCCGCGGACTCGGCGCCCAGCATCTGCCCCTGGATCGCGCCCAGAGCGAGCACCAGGTACACCAGCGGCACGAGCAGGATGACGCCGAGCCCGATGAACTCCAGGGCCGCGGATCCGGCCTCGCCGGACATCGTGCCGCCGCATCCGTGGCGGCCGCGCGCGTCATCCACCCTCGGTGAGCGACTCCACGGGAGCACGGCCGGTCACCTCCCATCCCGACGGGACCCCGAGCAGGCCGATCAGCGGCAGAGTCGTGCGCACCGTGATCTCCATGGTCGGCACCCCCAGCGCGGACGTCTCGCGGACGCTCACGTCCCGGGCGTAGTCGGCGCCGACGGCCCGGCCGATCACGAGCACGGTGCGCTGCACGCCCTCTCCGGGTTCGGTGTCGGCGAGGGCGGCGATGTGCGCGCCCTCGACGGCGGCGTCGTGCACGACGTTGCGGACATACACGGCGAGTGCGAACTGCAGCACGCCCAGGGTCAGCGCCGTCAGCAGCGCCCCGACGAGCACGAACTCGACCGGGCTGGAACCCCGGTCGTCGTCGAGCGCGTCGCCCCACCGCCGTATGCTGCGCATGTCGCGGTCAGAGTCCGCTCACGCGCGCGATCGCCTGCTCGAACAGGTTCGTCAGCGCGGGGCCCGCGACGGCCCAGATCAGCACCACGAGGCCTGCGGTCATGAGCGTGATCAGCACCCATCCGGGCACGTCGCCGCGCTCCGGATCGTCGACCGTGTCGCCGCACGGCGGGTCGAGGGAGACGGACGCGTGATCTGTGAACATGAGGGGATTCCTTTCGTGGAGGCGGAGGTCGTGAGCGGTCTCAGCCGATGCCGAGCCGCAGGATGAAGACGCCGGGGAACACGGCGAAGAGGACGCTCAACGGCAGGATCAGGAAGACCAGCGGCAGGAGCATCAGGATCTCCTTGCGGCCCGCCTGCTCGATGAGCCCGCGCTTGGTCTCCTCGCGCGCGTCCGATGCCTGCGCCTGCAGGACGGACGCGAGCGGCGCCCCGCGTTCCAGCGCGGCGACGATCTGATCCACGGCGCGGGTCAGCGATGGGATCTGCAGCCGCTGCGCGCACTCGCCCAGCGCATCGGCGAGTGACGAACCGGTGTTGACCGCGAGGATCACCTCGCGGAGCTCCCCGCTGAGCTCACCGGATCCGGCCTGCCCCACCCGGCGGAGCGCATCCGGCAGGCCTTCCCCGGCCGACAGGCACAGCGCGAGGAACTCGAGCACGGTCGGCAGCTCCTCCGTGAGCCGTCCCACACGGGCCTTCGCCCGGGCGCCGAGCAGCACATCGCAGGCGACACCCGCCGTGATCGCCGCCAGTACCGGCAGCAGCACGACCGGCGCGGACATCCGCCCGGCGAGCACGAGGACCACCGCGGCCGCCGCGCCGATGCCGAGCCCGACCAGCACCCACACCAGCTGACGGCTGCGGAACGCACCCGGACCGCCCGGTATCCCCGCCTGCGTCATGCGCAGGGCCACGCCGGCGTCTCCCCCGCCGAGAAGCCCGAACGCGCCCTTGATCCGCGTCGCCCAGGACCCTCCGGCCGGCATCCGCCACGGCAGGCGTTCGGTCGGATCCGTGAGGTCGGCGACGTCGCGCAGGTGCGGCGCGATCCGGGTGCTGAGGTTCGCCCAGCGCCAGCGCGGGAAGGCGGCCAGCATGAGCAGCAGCCCGGTCGCGAGCAGGCCGCCGAGCAGCACCGCCACGGCGATGTCCGACAGCGCGATCACCGGAACCACCTCCGCGGCTCCGGCAGCCGGCCGATGCGCAGCATGATCCGGAAGGCCACGAACGACACCGCCGCCCCGCCGATGATGAGCGCGACGCCTTCGGGGCTCGTGTACGCCTCGGCGCCTTCGGGTCGCAGCAGGAGCAGCACCAGGATCACCCAGGGAGCGATCGCGCCGAGCACCGCGGCGCCGCGGATCCAGGACTGGCGCGCTTCGACCTCCGCGCGCAGTGCCGCTTCGGCGCGGACCGAGCTCGACAGTGCGCGCAGCACGGTGCTGAGTTCGGTTCCGCCGACCTCGCGCGCCATGCGCAGGGTCTCCACGATCCGATCCGCGACCGGATCCGCGAGCGCCTCCTTGAGCTTGACGGAGGCCGCGTCGAACCTCCCGGTCGCGTGCAGATCCCGGGAGAACGCCGCGAACGCGGGGCGCAGCGGGCCCGGCGCCGCCTCCTCGAGCGCCGCCACGGCATCGGGCAGCGGCATGCCGACCCGGATCGACGCGATCAGCAGGTCGCACACATCGGGCCACAGTCCGCGGCGCAGGCGCAGCAGGCGATGCCGGCGTGAGCGCAGGA
Organism: Actinomycetota bacterium; assembly: GCA_018268515.1. GTDB lineage: Bacteria > Actinomycetota > Actinomycetes > Actinomycetales > Microbacteriaceae > Microbacterium. The sequence goes on along the minus strand of JAFDWK010000016.1, from coordinate 109,967 downwards.
ACACCACCGGCGCCGCCGCTCCCGCCACCGCGAGCACGAGGGCGAACGCCGCTGTTCCCGTCATCAGCCAGGCCGCCGAGCCCGCCACCAGAGCGCCCGCGATGATGCTCACCACGAGCACGCGCGGATCGGAGCGGAATCCCGCCTCGCGCAGCAGCCGCGTCGCTGCGCCCGCCCGGGGTTGCCGCACGGTGCGCTCGGTCGCCGGCCACAGCCAGGGCGATGCCGCCAGGACGATCCCGGCGGCGAGCAGCGCTCCCACGAGCAGCGTCATGCGGCACCGTCGCCGAACATGCTCATCTCGGCATACGATTCGACGCCCGCATGCAGGACGCGATGCGTGATGCGCCCGCCGGCATCCACGCCGTAGGGCTCGATCACCTCTGCGATGCGGCGGGTGCCGTCGGGCTCCCTGTGGCAGTGCACGACCAGGTCCACCGACGCGGCGAGCGCCGGTGCGATGAAGGCGCGGTCGATGTTGCGACCGGCCAGCAGCGGCAGCATGGTCAGCTTGTCCAGCGCCTCCGACGCGGAATTCGCATGCACCGTCGCCGCCCCGGGAATGCCGGTGTTCAGCGCGAGCACCAGATCGAGTGCCTCGGCATCGCGCACCTCGCCCACGACGAGCCGGTCGGGCCGCATGCGCAGGGCCTCCTTCACGAGCCGGCGCAGGGTGATCTCGCCGGTGCCCTCGAGACTCGCCTGCCTGCCCTGCAGGGCGACGAGATCCGGGGCCTGCACGCCGAGCTCGAAGGTCTCCTCGACCGTGATCACGCGCTGCTCGACGCACTCGGCGACCAGTGCCGCGAGCAGGGTGGTCTTGCCGGCGTGGGTCGGTCCCGAGATGATGACGCTGCGCCCGGTGCGCATCGCGGCGGACAGCATCGTGGCGACGTCGGCAGGGACCATGCCCTGTGCGGCGAGCGAACCCAGGCTCCGATACCGCGGCAGGAACTTCCTGATGTTGACGGCCCAGCCGCCGTGCACCACATCCGCGATCGCGACATGCAGGCGGGAGCCGTCGGGCAGGGACGCGTCCACGAACGGTTGCCCGATGTCCACCCGGCGCCCCGTGGAGTGGAGCATCCGCTCGACGACATCGCGGAGCTGAGCCTCCGTCAGCGTGATGGGCATGCGCTCGCTGCGCCCGTCCCGGGCGATGAAGACCTGCGAGGGCCCGTTGAGCCAGATCTCCTCGATCGTGTCGTCCTCGAGCAGGGGCTGCAGCGGGCCGTACCCGGCGACGCCGGCGAGGATGTCCCGGACGCAGGCGGCCTCGTCATCGATCGTCGCGGTGCCGCGGGCGAGCGCCTGGTCGTTGTGGCGGCGCACCTCGAACTGCGCGATGCGCCGCGCCTGTTCGGGATGCACCGACGGATCCGTCCGCTCGGCGCGCAGACGTGCACGCACTCTCTCGGTCACAGCGGCGGTGGACAGGCTCACCACGGCATCGTCGCAGGATCCGCGGATCCGCCTCGGAAGTTATCCACAGCTCCTCCTCCCGGAGCCCCGCGAGCGTGCTCGCGACCCTCGGTAGACTGATCGCACTCGCGGGAGTGGTGAAATTGGCAGACACGCAGGATTTAGGTTCCTGTGCCTCCGGGCGTGTGGGTTCAAGTCCCACCTTCCGCACGAACGTCTGAGGGGCGGCCGCTCGGCCGCCCCTCACGCGTCTCGTCTCGGCGGACCTGTCGCCCGCGTCGCGTCGGGCACCCTCCCAGGCGCCGCAAGCCGGGTCCGCTCTAGAATTCAGGGAGCCGAGATCTCGGCATCCACTCCAGCGACGACTCCACGGACGGGACCCACCTGTGCACCACGCCGCCCTCATCCCCTGGCTCGACCCGAATGTCATCATCAACGGCGCCGGCCCCTGGGCGCTGGCCGTGGTGCTGTTCATCATCTTCGCCGAGACGGGCCTGCTCATCGGGTTCCTGCTCCCTGGCGACACGCTGCTGATCATCTCCGGCCTGCTCACCCACACCAACCGCGTGTTCGGCGTGGACGTCTGGGTGGTCGGCCTGCTGATCGCCCTGGCCGCGTTCCTCGGCGGCGAGGTCGGCTATCTGATCGGACACAAGGGCGGCCCCGCGGTCTTCGAACGCAAGGAGTCCGGCCTGTTCAGCCGGAAGAACGTGGAACGCACCAACCACTTCTTCGAGCGCTTCGGCGGGCTCACCGTGATCCTCGCGCGCTTCGTGCCGGTCGTGCGCACCTTCGCGCCGGTCGCGGCGGGTGTCGGGCACATGCCGTGGCGCAAGTACAGCCTGTACAACCTCATCGGCGCGCTGATCTGGGGCTTCGGTCTCACCTATGTCGGCTACCTGATCGCGTACATCCCGTGGATCGCCGACCTCGTGACCAAGTACATCGACGTCATCCTGCTCGGCGTCGTCGCGCTCACCCTCGCCGTCACCGCGTGGCACTACCTCAATGAGCGCCGCAAGGCGAAGAAGGAGACGGCTGCCGGAGCCCCGGCGGTCGAGCCGGAGATCTGACCGCGGGGCTCAGCCCACGTCGCGTCGATCGGTCGCCGCGTCGCCCTGCTCGGAGGCTGCCGCGCGTGCGGCGCGCGACTTCTCGACGCTCGCCCGCAGGGCCTCCATGAGGTCGATGACCTCGCCGCCCTTCTCGGCCGACGCGAACGTCTCCTCGGCCTCGAAGGCCTCGCCTTTGGAGATCTTGGCGTCGATGAGCGTGCGCAGCTCGACCTGATACTCGTCGACGAACGCGCTCGGATCGAAGTCCGCGGAGAAGCCCTCCACGAGCGAGGCGGACAGCTCCAGCTCCTTGTCGGAAACCGAGACCTCCTCCTGCAGAGCCGGGAAGTCGGCCTCGCGCACCTCGTCGGCCCAGAGCAGGGTCTGCAGCACCAGCACGTCGCCGCGCACCCGCAGAGCCGCGAGCCGCGTCTTCTGCCGCAACGTGAACCGCACGATCGCGGTGCGGTCGGTGGCCTCCAGCGTCTTGCGCAGCAGCACGTACGCCTTGGGCGAGGCGGAGTCGGGCTCCAGGTAGTACGCCTTGTCGAGGGTCAGCAGATCCACCTGGTCCGAAGGCACGAACTCGACGACGTCGATCTCACGGCTGCGTTCGGCAGGCAGCGACTCCAGGTCCTCCTTGGTCAGCACGACGGTCTGCGCCTCATCCTGGTAGGCACGGTCGATCTCGGAGTAGGCGACGGTCTCACCGCAGATCTCGCACACCCTCTTGTACCGGATCTGCCCGCCGTCCGCGTCGTGCACCTGGTGCAGCGGGACGTCATGGTCCTCCGTCGCCGAGTACACCTTGACCGGCACGTTGACCAGACCGAAGGTGAGCGAGCCCTTCCAGATCGTCCTCATGGCACCAGTACACACCACAGGCGCAGCCGCGGGATAGCCTGGCCGCATGGCAGAGGGCCCGCAGTTCGTGCGCATCGGCGAGCGGCGGCTGCGCGTGACGAACCTCGACAAGGTGGTGTTCCCCGCCACCGGCACCACCAAAGGCGAGGTGATCGACTACTACGCGCGGATCGCCCCGCAGCTGCTGCCGGTCCTCGCCGGGCGCCCGGTCACGCGCAAGCGCTGGGTCGAGGGCGTGGGCACCGCCGCGGATCCGCAGGGTTCCTTCTTCGCGAAGCAGCTCGAACCGGGCGCTCCCGGATGGATCCCGCGCCAGGAGATCCCGCATTCCGGCGGCGCCAAGGCCTACCCGCTCGTGGACGAGGTCGCGACGCTCGTCTGGATGGCGCAGGTCGCCGCGATCGAGCTGCACATCCCGCAGTGGCGCTTCGCCCCGGACGGCGGCCGCGGCACCCCCGATCGGCTGGTGCTCGACCTGGACCCGGGCCCCGGTGTGTCGCTCGCCCACTGCGCCGAGGTGGCGTTCCTCGCCCGCGGCATCCTCGCAGACATGGGCATGGATCCGGTCCCGGTCACGAGCGGGAGCAAGGGGATCCACCTGTACGCGCATCTCCCCGGCGATCGCACGAGCGACGAGATCTCCGCGTTCGCGCACGCCCTCGCCCGCGCGATCGAGGCGGATCGTCCCGACCTCGTGACGAGCGTCATGACGAAGACCCTGCGCGCCGGGAAGGTCTTCCTCGACTGGAGCCAGAACAACGGCAAGAAGACCACGATCGCGCCGTACTCGCTGCGCGGGCGCCCCGAACCGTGGGTCGCCGCCCCGCGCACCTGGGCGGAGCTGGAGGATCCCGCGCTGCGTCAGCTGCGGTTCGACGAGGTGCTGGAGCGCGCCGAGAGCGGGCTGGATCCGTTCGCGGCGATCACGGCCGCGCCCGCCCGCATCGACGCCGCTCCTGGCCCTGGGGGCGCGGAGCCCGGGGTCCGCGGGTCGGGCGCTGCGGCGGCGGACAGCTCCCGATCGCGGGTCGTGGCGGCGGGGGCCCCGGGCTCCGGGACGCCCCCGAGGACGCCGACGGACCCGGCGTCCTCGGCCATCGAGGCCACGTCCCCGATCCCCGCGTCCCCGATCCCCGCGTACTCCCCCATGCTGGCCGAGCACGGGACGCCGGGGACGGCGCGCGGCCTCGGCTGGGCCGAGATCAAGTGGGACGGGATCCGCGCGATCGGCACGTGGTCGGACGGCCGGTTCCGGCTGCGCGCGCGCAGCGGCACCGACATCACCGACCGCTACCCCGAGCTCACTGCGGACGGCGCCCCCGGCTTCCCCGTCGGCGAGGCCGTGGTCGACGGGGAGATCGTGGCGCTGGACGCGGCGGGCCGGCCGAGCTTCCACCGTCTGCAGGACCGGATGCACCTCACCCGGGCGCGCGAGATCGAGCGCGAGGTCGTCCGCACCCCGGTGCGCTACCACCTGTTCGATCTGCTGCACCTCGAAGGCCACGACCTCACCGCGCTGCCGCTGCGCGACCGCCGCGAGCTCCTGGAGCAGGTCGCCGCCGACCTGCCCGCGCCGGTGCTCGTGCCGCCCGTGTTCGACGACGTGGACGCGGCGCTCGCCACGAGCGCCGCACTCGACCTGGAGGGGGTCGTCGTGAAGGATCCAGCGTCGGGCTACGCGCCGGGCGCGCGCTCCCCGCGCTGGCTGAAGATCAAGCTCACCCGGGCGCAGGAGGTCGTGATCGTCGGCATCCGCCCTGGCAAGGGCGACCGCACCGGGCGCATCGGATCGCTGCTGCTCGCGATCCCGGAATCCGCCCAGCCGTCCGGGCTTCGCTATGTCGGCCGGGTGGGCACCGGATTCACCGACCGGGTGCTGCAGGATCTCGGTACGCGGCTGGAGCCGCTGCGCGCGGCCGCGCCCGCTGTGGACGGCGTTCCCGTCGCGGACGCCTCCGACGCGCTCTGGGTGCGCCCGGAGCTGGTCGGCGAGGTGGAGTTCGCGAATTGGACCGAGGACGGCGTGCTGCGGCACTCCCGGTGGCGGGGGCTCCGTCCCGACAAGCGACCGGACCAGGTCGTCGTCGAGTCCTGACCCGCACGGGCTCAGGCGTGCGGCCTCAGGCGTGCACGGCCTCGCAGTCGCCGGCGCTGCCGGATCCGCTCGCATCGGGCTCGATCTGGAACGTGGAGTGCTCCACGTCGAAGTGCTCCTCGAGGCAGGTCTGCATCTGGACGAGGAGCGCCGACGCGCCCCCGTCGGCCAGCACCGCCGGCTGCACCGAGACGTGCGCGGTGAACACCGGGGCCCCTCGGGTGAGCTGCCACACGTGCACATCGTGCACCCCGGTCACACCCGGATAGTCGAGCAGGTGCCGGCGGATCTCGCTGACCGCGGTGCCCTTGGGCGCCGACTCGGCGAGCACCGAGAACACCTCGCGCAGCAGCGCGATCGCCCGCGGGATGATCATCGCGGCGATCACGAGCGACGCGATCGCGTCGGCCGGCATCCAGCCGGTGGTGATGATGACGATCGCCGCGACGATCACCATCGCGGATCCGATCAGATCGCCCATGACCTCCAGATACGCGCCGCGCACATTGATGCTCTCCCGCTGCGCCGCGCTGAGCAGCCACATCGAGATCGCGTTCGCGACGAGTCCGACCGCGGCGACGATCAGCATGAGGGTGCCCGCGACCTCGACCTCGGCCGGGTGGATCAGCCGGGTGATCCCCTCGAAGGCCACCCAGGCCGAGAGCAGGATCAGGATGATTGCGTTGATGAGGGCGCCGAAAACCTCGGCGCGCTGATAGCCGAAGGTGCGCCGATCGTCGGCGGGGCGTGCGGCGACGGCGCTCGCGATGAGGGCGATGACCAGCGCGGATGCGTCCGTGAACATGTGCGCCGCATCCGCGAGCAGGGCGAGGGATCCGCTGAGGATCGCTCCCACGACCTGCACGAGCATGATGACGCAGGTCAGCGAGAGGGAGATCGCGAGCAGCCGGCGGTGGCCGGCGGAGCGGATCCCGGTGGCGGGCGCGTGATCGTGCATGCCTCCAGGGTAGAGCCGGGATCCCCCGGTCGGAGCCGTTTTCGCCCAGTCGGGAATGGGGATGATTCTCAGTTGCGATGCAGCCGGCCGGTTCGCGTCGCCGGCCCGCGACCGGACAAGCCGGAGTCGTGCAGCGGATCACGGCCTGGGCGGAGCGGCATCAGGTGGCGCTGTACCTCGTGGCCATCGCGCTCGGCGCCGTCGCGGGGATCCTGGCGCCGTCCGGCGGCACCGCGCTGCGCCCGTTCGCGATGCCGGTGCTCGGTGTGCTGCTCTGCGCGACCTTCCTCGGCGTGCCGATTTCCGGAGCATCTCCGCATCGCTGCGCGATTTCCGGAGCTGCCGATCATGGTCCCGATGGTGCGGTTCGTGCCGCGGATGATCCGCTGAGCCGGATCCACCGACGCACGTCAGAGCTCGGCGAGCAGGGGCACCAGCGCCACGAAGGCGCGAGCCCGATGCGACTGGGCCTGCTTCTCCGCGGCCGCGAACTCCCCCACCGTGCGCTCGGCGCCGGTCTGTCCTTCCGGCACGAACACGGGGTCGTAGCCGAAGCCGCCGTCGCCGACGGCGGCGTGCGCGAGGCGGCCCGGCCACTCGCCGCGGACCGTCCACTCGCGCCCGTCCGGCAGCACGAGCGCGATGACGCTGACATAGTGCGCCGCGCGATGCGGATCCGCGACATCGCGCAGCTGGTCCAGCAGCAGCTCGCGGTTCGCGACGTCGTCCTTGCGCTGCCCCGCCCAGTAGGCGGAGAAGACCCCGGGAGAACCGCCCAGCACGTCCACCGCGATGCCGGAGTCGTCGGCGAGGGCGGCGAGGCCGGTGTGCGCGGCCGCGGCGCGCGCCTTGATCAGCGCGTTCTCCTCGAAGGTCACGCCGTCTTCGACCGGCTCCGGCCCGTCGTAGCCGACGACCTCGAGATCGGGGCGGGTCGCCGCCACGATCTGCCCGAACTCGGCGACCTTGTGCGCGTTGTGCGTCGCGAGGACGATCCTCACGCCTGCTCCTCGGCGAGCGCCGCCGTCTGCCGGTCGCGCAGATCGGCGCAGCCGTTCACGCCCAGCTCGAGCAGGGCGTCGAGCTCGCGCTTGTCGAAGGGCGCCCCCTCGGCGGTGCCCTGCACCTCGACGAACAGCCCGCGGCCGGTCACCACGACGTTCATGTCGGTCTCGGCGCGCACGTCCTCGACATAGGCCAGGTCGAGCATGGGCTCGCCGTCGATGATGCCGACCGACACGGCGGCCACGGAGTCGTGGAGCACCTGCGCCTTCTGCCCGATGAACTTCTTGCGCCGGCCCCACTCGATCGCGTCGGCCAGGGCGATGTACGCCCCCGTGATCGCCGCGGTGCGGGTGCCGCCGTCGGCCTGCAGCACGTCGCAGTCGATCACGATCGTGTTCTCGCCGAGCGCCTTGGTGTCGACGACCGCACGGAGGGCGCGGCCGATCAGGCGGGAGATCTCGTGCGTGCGCCCGCCGATGCGGCCCTTCACGCTCTCCCGGTCGTTGCGCTCGTTCGTCGCCCGCGGCAGCATCGCGTATTCCGCGGTGACCCAGCCCTTGCCCTTGCCGGTGAGCCAGCGCGGCACGCCGTTCGTGAACGACGCGGTGCACAGCACCTTCGTGTTCCCGAAGCTGATCAGCGCGGATCCCTCGGCCTGGGCGCTCCAGCCGCGTTCGATCGTGATGGGCCGGAGCTGATCGACCGTGCGGCCATCCTTGCGGATGGTGTCGTTGTTGGTGGCGTCGGGGGTCATGAGATCTCCTTGAGGTGGGGAAGGTCGATGACGCCGGTCTGCACGAGCCGGACGCCTCGCACCTCCTGGCCCATCAGGCGGTTGGCGAGGCCCGTGAAGTCGTCCGCGGACGCCCCGGTCGCCTCGTAGACGTAGCGGGGGCGGGCATCGGCCGGCGCGAGCAGGTCGCCGCGCACGAGCTGACGGTAGACGTCGCCCGCGGTCTCGTCGTCGCTGGAGACGAGCGAGACGCCCTCCCCCATGACATAGCCGATCGCGCCACGCAGGAACGGGTAGTGCGTGCACCCCAGCACGAGGGTGTCGACGTCGGCGTCGCGCAGCGGCGCCAGGTACTCCTCGGCGACCCGGAGCACCTCGGGGGTGTCGGTGATGCCGGCCTCCACGAACTCGACGAAGCGCGGGCACGCCGCCGTGAACACGGCGAGGTTCTCGTTCACCTCGAGCATGTCCTGATAGGCGCGGGATCCGATCGTGCCGACCGTGCCGATCACGCCGATCCGGCCGTTGCGGGTGGTCGAGATCGCCCGGCGCACAGCGGGGCCGATCACCTCGACGACGGGCACGTCGTAGCGCTCGCGCGCGTCGCGCAGCATCGCGGAGGACGCCGTGTTGCAGGCGATCACGAGCATCTTCACACCCTGGTCGACGAGCGTGTCGAGCACCTCGAGAGAATAGCGGCGCACGTCGGCGATCGGCTTCGGACCATAGGGCGAGTGCGCGGTGTCGCCGATGTAGACGAACGACTCCCTGGGCAGCTGCGCCCTGATCGCCCGGGCGACCGTGAGCCCGCCGACACCGGAGTCGAAGATCCCGATCGGCGCGTCGTTCATGATGCTCCAGCCTAGTCGGCGCACGCGCCCGCGCGCTCCGGACGAGCCGACGCCCGTATGCTGATCGCCATGACCGCGTCCAGCGCCCTGAAGACCGATCGCTACGAGCTCACGATGCTGGAGGCCGCGCTGCGCGACGGCACCGCGGCGCGCAGGAGCGTGTTCGAGCTGTTCTCCCGACGCCTGTCCGGGGGGCGCCGATTCGGTGTCGTGGCCGGCACCGGGCGCCTGCTCTCGCTGCTGCGTGAGTTCCGGTTCGGCGACGACGAGCTGCGCTACCTGCGCGATGAGAAGGTCGTCGACGCCGCCACGCTCCGCTATCTGGAGCGATACCGCTTCTCCGGCACGATCCGCGGGTATCGCGAGGGCGAGCTGTACTTCCCCGGATCCCCCATCCTCACGGTCGAGGGCACGTTCGGCGACGCCGTGATCCTGGAGACCCTGGCGCTCAGCGTGCTCAACCACGATTCCGCGATCGCGACCGCCGCGAGCCGCATGAGCATCGCGGCCGGGGAGCGCCCGCTCGCCGAGATGGGGTCGCGCCGCGCCGCGGAGGACTCCGCCGTCGCCGCCGCCCGCGCGGCTTTCATCGCCGGCTTCGGCGCCACCAGCAACCTCGAGGCGGGTCGCACCTGGGGGCTGCCGACGATGGGCACCGCCGCGCACTCCTGGACTCTCCTGCACGACAGCGAGGAGGACGCGTTCCGCGCCCAGATCGACGCGCTCGGCACCGGTACCACCCTGCTCGTGGACACCTACGACATCCGCCGCGGTGTGGAGACGGCGATCCGGGTGGCGGGCACGGAGCTGGGCGGGGTGCGCATCGACTCCGGCGACCTCCCGATCATGGCTGCCGAGGTGCGTGCACAGCTCGACGAGCTCGGCGCGACCGCGACCAGGATCACGGTGACCAGCGACTTGGACGAGTACGCGATCGCCGCCCTCGCCGCCTCGCCGGTCGACGCGTACGGGGTCGGCACCTCGGTGGTCACCGGATCCGGCTACCCCACCGCGAGCATGGTCTACAAGCTCGTGGCCCGGCAGGGATCCGACGGCGGCTGGGTCGCCGTCGCCAAGGCCTCGGCCGACAAGGCGTCCAAGGGCGGCCGCAAGGCGGCGTTCCGGATCGTCGCGGACGGCGTCGCGCAGTCCGAGCACGTGCTCGTCGCCGACGGGTTCGAAGAGCTCGATGTGCAGGAGCATCCCGACGGGCGCGCACTGCAGGTCACCCTCGTCGACGGCGGCGAGATCGACGCCGCCTTCGAGGGGCCGGCCGGCACCGTCGCCGCGCGGGAGCACCACCTCAAGGTGCGCGAGGAGCTGCCGGTGCGCGCCCTCGCGCTCAGCAAGTCGGATCCGGCGATCCCCACCGTTTTCGAGGACGTCCGTTAGCCTCCGCCGGCGGCGCAGCGAGCGCTGAGCGCTGAGCGCTGAGGTCAGCCGACCATCGACTCGTAGATCTCCTTGCACGTGGGGCACACCGGGAACTTCTCCGGGTCGCGACCCGGCGTCCACTTCTTGCCGCACAGGGCGCGCACAGGCTTGCCGGTGAGCGCCGATTCGAGGATCTTCTCCTTCTTCACGTAGTGGGAGAACCGCTCGTGGTCTCCCGGCTCCTGGAGCTCTTCGTTGAGGAGCTGCTCGAGTTCGCGATCGAGGGTGGCGACACCGCCCTGATCCGGGGCATCCAGCGGGGTACTCATGACCGCGAGTCTAATCGTGCGCGACCGGCTCGGCGCCGCGATCGCACGATCCGCTCAGACCGTCTCCACGAACTCCATCAGCTGAGCACCGCGATGCTCGAAGGTCCGCCCGCCGAGCAGAACCCCCGCCCCGAGCACGACCACCCCGGTGCCCACGCCCATCCACAGCGCCGGCGCCGCCGACACTCCGTCCGAGGCCAGCGCGGGCCAGGCCAGCAGCAGCGTCGGCAGGCTGAGCACGACGGCGCCGAGGAGCGTTCCGGCCTGTCCGAGTGCCCCGCCACGGGCGCGCTGCGGCTGCTGGAACGGACTGTCCCCCGGGCGCGAGACCGCATAGGGCGCGATGACCGAGAGGATGCTGGACAGGCCGAGACCCGTGAGCAGCAGGTTGACGACCACCCCGACGAACATCGGAAGCAGCGACCAGCGCCCGATCACGGCGAGCGTGATCGGGATCGCGATGGCGAGTGTCGGGATGGCGATCAGCAGGACCGGGATCAGCCGTCCGAGCCGGTCCGGGATCCCTCTCACGCCGCTCGCGACGTGGATCCAGAAGGCGGTCGAGTCGTAGGCGACGTCGTTGTGCGGCAGCCATCCGAAGAACAGCGCCATCACGGCGACCGGCAGCGCGGCCGCGATCCCGACCGGCACCCCGGCGACCAGGAGCGGGACGATCGTGAGCACGCCCGCGATCGGAACGATCACGAAGTTCATGATGTAGCGGCGGTCGCGCAGCCAGTACACCAGGCTGCGCGCGGCCACGGCGCCGAACGCGGTCGACGGCAGCAGCGCGAACCAGCCGAGGCCCGGGCGCTCCCGCACCGCAGTGGGTCGCTCGGTCGTGCTCAGCGCGCGCCGCGCGAGCGCCAGCCAGCCGGCCGCGACACCGGCCGCGGTCACCAGGGCGATGATCGCGGAGATCCAGGTCGTGCCGGTCTGTCCGTCGACCGCCAGGAACGGCAGCGCCGCGGACGCGCCGAGCGGCGTCAGCGCGAGCGCGTCGGCCACGCCGTGCAGCACCGGGGGCACCGCTCCGGCCCAGCCCAGCGAGGCCACGAACACGCACACCGGCACGGCGACCACGATCACCGCGAGCGCGAACAGCGAGGTGAGCTCCCGCGAACGCCGCTCCGGCAGCAGGCGCGCGCTCAGCGCCATCCCCGCACGCGCGGCCAGCACCGCGGTCACGAGCGTCAGCAGGCCGGAGAGCACGGCGAGCACCCACGGCGCGCCGAACGAGATCGCGACGAACACGACCGCGACCTGTACCGCCAGAAGAGCCAGGCTCGGCACGCTCACGAAAGCAGCCAGCGCCAGAACCACCGGCAGCCGGCGCTCATCCAGACCGAAGACGATGAAGCGACGCGGATCCAGCTGGTCCGTCGCCCCGGCCAGGATAGGCGCGACGAAGAACCCCAGGACGACGGCCGAGCTCCCCAGCACGATCACCGTGTGCGCCGCTGCCTCGGAGGTGTGCGAGAGACTGCGGATCGCGATGACGGCGACGGTCGCCGCCGCCGCCGTCAGCAGCAGCGCGATCACGGTGCGCGCCACGCGGCTGCGGTCGCCGCGCAGGGCGCCCAGGGCGAGCGTCAGCCTCAGTCGGAGAACGAGTGCAGCCACTCCAGCCCCTCCACCTCGGAGGCCGCGCCGGACAGCTCCACGAACCGCTGCGCGAGCGTCTGCCCGGCACGCACCTCGTCGACGGTGCCCTCCGCGAGCACCTCGCCGCCCACGATGATCGCGATGCGCGCGCACACCTGCTCGACCAGATCCATGCCGTGGCTGGACAGGACGACCGTGCCGCCATGCGCGACATAGGCGCGGAGGATGTCGAGGATCACGCCCGAGGAGACCGGATCCACCGACTCGAACGGCTCGTCGAGCACCAGCACGCGCGGGGAGTGGATCATGGCTCCGGCGAGCATGATCTTCTTCGTCATGCCCGCCGAGTAGTCGGAGACCACGCGGCTGAGCGCTCCGGACAGGTCGAACGCGCGGGCGAGGTCGGCGACGCGCTTCTCCACGACGTCGGCGGGAAGCCCGCGCAGCAGGCCGTAGTAGTGCAGCAGCTGGCGGCCGGTGAGCCGGTCGAAGGTGCGCAACCGGTCCGGCAGCACGCCGAGCGCCTTCTTCGCGGCGCGCGGCGAGGCCGCCTGATCGATGCCGCTGATCAGCACCGTCCCCGCGTCGGGGCGCAGCAGCCCCGCGATGATCGACAGCGTCGTGGTCTTGCCCGCGCCGTTCGGTCCGACGATCCCGTAGAAGGACCCGGCGGGCACCGTCAGGTCGATGCCGCCCACGGCGACGGAGTCGCCGAATCGCTTCACCAGCCCGCGCACGACGAGCGCCTGGCCGTCGGCCTCCGCGACGTCTGCCCGCTCGCTCGTCGCGAGCACCGGGATCGGCGCTGACGTGGTGTCGGGCACGGCCGGCACCGCACCGTCCCCGTCCGCATCGCCGGCGGGCGCCTCGGTCAGCGCATCCGCCCCCGTCTCACCGTCCACAGGAGCATCATGCCCCGTGCCGGGGTCCCGCGACGAGAGGGCGGACCCTTCGGCGGGATCCGGCTCCTCTCCGATCGGGTCCGCGATGTCGCTGACCGCCTCCGAGGCCTCCCCCGCAGCCGAGAACTCGTCCGCAGCCGGTGACCCCTCCATGACCGGGGCGGCATCGCCGGATCCGGTGCCGGGGCCCTCCGCGGTGGCGACGAGCTCCGCAGGCGCATCGGAAGCGGCCTCAGCGACCATCTCGGCGGGCACGTCGGAAGCAACCTCAACGACCATCTCTGCGGGCACATCGGAAGCGGCCCGATCGACCAGCTCCGCGGGCACGTCCACGACGGCCGACCCCTCCGTGGCCGTCCCGGCCGGCGATCCGGCTGCGGGCGCGTTCACAAGCTCCGCCGTGGCCGCAGCGCTCTGCGCCGCGGTGGCCGCAGCGGTCTTCGTCACCCTCGGTGCGCGCTTCGCCGCGGTCGTCCTCGACGACGCAGCCGACGTCCGCCCCTTCGCAGCGCTCCCCGTCTTCGCGGTGCTCCCCGTCTTGGCGCCGTCCGTCTCGGCGCCCTCCGTCTTGGCCTTCGCACGCGGTGCGCGTGCGGTGCGCGGAGCCGTCGCCTTGACCGCGGCGACCTTGGCCGCGGATTCCTTGGCCGTCTCCGCGGCCGCCTCGGCCCGCGCCGCACCAGCCCTCTCCGTCGCCGCCTTCGCCGCGGCGGTGCGCGCGGCACTCGTTCGAGCCGCTGTGCGCTTGGCCGCCGCCGACCGAACAGCCGCAGCCTGCGTCTCCGCTTTCACGCGCGCCGTCTGCGCCGCGGATGCCCGCGCCCCGCCCGATGCGGGGCGGCGGTTCTTCGCGGTGGATGTCGGTGGTGAGGAATCCTTGGGTGCGGTGGGATCGTTGGCAGCTCCGGTCATCCCATCACGGTACCAACCGGAGAGCGCAGGAACCGGGCTGACGACACGGGAGGATACGGTTCCGGCGGAGAGATCCGTCCCCTCCCTAAGCTGAGAGTGAGCCGAGCACTCGATAACGGAATGGCATCGCGGCCGCTCTCCCCGTGCCGCGCCCAGGTGCTGTCGATACCATAGCGGTTGGCACGAGGAAGTGTCCCATCGGTGACGTAACCGTGAACACACGTAACAGGAGCAGTTCTGTGACTCTTCAGACCATCATTCTCGCTGCCGGGATGGGTTCGCGCCTCGGGCGCTCCCTCCCGAAGCCGCTGACCGAGCTCGGCGACGGGCGTTCGATCATGCAGCAGCAGCACGACAACATCCATGCCGCGTTCGGCGACGACGTGCGCATCACCTCGATCGTCGGCTACCGCGCCGAGACGATCATCGAGGCCTTCCCCGATGTGAACTACGTGCACAACGAGCGCTACGACCAGACGAACACGTCGAAGAGCCTGCTGCGCGGACTCAACGCAACCGGGCGCAAGGGTGTGCTCTGGATGAACGGCGACGTCGTCTTCGACCCGCGGATCCTGGGCCGTGCCATCGCGTACATCGAGCGCGACCAGTCCTTCGTCACCGTGAACACCGCCAAGGTGAGCGATGAAGAGGTCAAGTACACGGTCGACGCCGAAGGCTACATCAAGGAGCTCTCCAAGACCGTCAAGGGCGGCATCGGTGAGGCCGTCGGCATCAACTACATCTCCTCGCGGGACAAGCAGTCGTTCATGCGCCAGCTGCAGCGCGTGGACGACCAGGACTACTTCGAGCGCGGTCTCGAGCTCGCGATCGTCGAGAACGGTCTGCTGCTGGAGCCGATGGACATCTCCGACCTGTACGCGGTCGAGGTCGACTTCGCCGAGGACCTGGAGCGCGCGAACCTGTTCGTCTGATCCTCCGCTTCGCGCCAGAGCCCGTGCCGCGTCTCCCGCGTGCACGGGCTCTCGCATTGCGGGCGTTCTCGCAGGGGCGATCGACATAGGCTCTGCGGCATGGGGCGAAAAGAACGCACGGGGCGCGGCCAGGACACGACGGTCCACCGGATCCATTCCCTGCCCGATGACGCCCCCTGGGCCGGCGGACTGCCCCCGGCCGGGTCCTCCGAGCATCCGATGCACATCCGCGGCCTCGACCGCGTGCTCGCCGTGCAGCGCCCTCTCGTGCTCGCGCACATCCGCAGCATCCGGCTGCGCCACCCCGACGCGACGCCTGCGCAGATCATCACCCTGCTGGAGCGGCGCTATCTCGCCGCGGTCACCACCGGCGGTGCGGCGGTCGGCGCCACGGCGGTGATCCCCGGTATCGGCACCGGCGTGACGCTCGCCCTGTCCGGTGTGGAGACGGCCGGCTTCGTCGAGACCACGGCGCTGTTCGCTCAGTCGATCGCAGAGGTGCACGGCATCACGGTGGCGAACCCCGATCGCGCGCGAGCGCTCGTGATGACGCTCATGCTGGGCGCGGAGGGGGTGGATCTGATCCGCCAGCTCGCGGGCCAGGCGAGCGGGAAGGGCGCCGGCCGGCCCGCCTACTGGGGCGAACTGGTGACGAAATCGCTGCCGCGCGCCGCCGTGGGCCCTCTCGCCGATCGGCTGAAGAGCATGCTCATCAGGCAGTTCGCGGGCGTCGGCGGAGCCTCGTTCCTGGGCAAGGCACTGCCGTTCGGTGTGGGCGCCGTCATCGGCGGCGCCGGCAACCACGTGCTCGGACGGAGGGTGCTGACCAGCTCGCACCGCGCGTTCGGCGTCCCTCCGCAGCTGCTGCCGGCGGAGCTCGAGCCCGTGGCCGGCGCGCAGCGCATCGAGAGCCGGATCGCCCGCGGCGCGCAGTTGGCCGGTAGCGCCGTGGCCGGAGCCGCCGGCAGCGCGGCCCGAGGAGTCGGGCTCGTCGGCCGGAAGGCCGCTGAGGTGGTGCGCCGCAAGCCGGCCCCGATCTCCGCGCCCGAGGCGCCGGGCCCGGACCTGCACCCGGTGGATCCCGACCGCGAGTTCTGAACGGTCCGCACGATCTCTGATCGGTCCGCACAATCGCGCGCACGGACGAGTTCTGCACCGTCCTCGTGATCGCCATGCGAGACGCGGCGCGTTCGTCGGAGCCCGCTCCTAGCGTGACCCCATGACCCGCTCCGCAGACCCTCCTGCTCCCCGATACCCGGAGCTCTCATACCCCGTACCCTGGGATGTCGATCGTCGTGACCGCACGCATCCGATGGTGACGAATCTGGGCGCGACGGTGCAGTTCGCCCGGGCCTTCGCCCGTACCTCGCACGATCCGGGCCGCACCCTGATGTGGGGGCACGTCAAGCACGGCGATCAGATGGAGGTGTGCCTCTGCGACACGGATGTGGACGACGTCGTCGTCACGCTCGCCTGGTTCCGCCCCGAAGACGGACAGGAGTACATCTGGCGGTTCGTGGTCTGATCGGCGATCCGGCGGCATCGGACCGTCGATATGCTCGAGCCGTGGTGTTCGGCAAGCGCAGACGTGAAGAGGCTGAAGCGCGTCGGCGCGCCCTGCAGGCAGAGGTCGAGGCCCAGGGCTGGACCTGGCACGGCGCAGCTCCGGCCCCCGCCCAGGAGATCTGCGAGGCCGCGCTGCGGGAGGCCAGGGAGTACTCGCCCATCTGGCCCATCGGCCTGGCGGACGCTTTCGCCGGCTCCGTCGAAGGACGCGCGTTCCACGCCGGTCGTCTCGTGGGGTATGCGTACAGCACCACCAACGGCGGCATCCCCTACGGAGACCGCGTCGAGACCCCTGCGGTATGGATGCCGCTACCGGACGCGCTCCCAGAGCTCCGCCTCGTCGACACGACCGGCCCGCGCCACGATCTCGGCCTGAGCCTGCCTCCCCTGGGTCCGGCGGACC
This sequence comes from Actinomycetota bacterium, assembly GCA_018268515.1. Lineage (GTDB taxonomy): Bacteria > Actinomycetota > Actinomycetes > Actinomycetales > Microbacteriaceae > Microbacterium. The sequence continues at coordinate 92,961 of JAFDWK010000016.1, read as the reverse complement.
GATGGCGCGCAGAGGGCTTCATACCCGCATTCGCCGGTGACCTCCTGCAGCCTGCCTTCCTCACAGCGTTGGAGGGCATGCCCCCCGGTGCACGCCGTCGTGCTGCGTGCAGGCGTCCTCCTCGTCTACGGTCTGTCGGCGTTCGATGTCGCCACGCTGACCGCGACAGTCGCCGTGCTGTCGCGGCTGATAGAGGCTGTGCCCCGGGCCGCCTGGGGCCGCGCCGACGCGCTCGTCGCAGGAACCCGGCGTGTTCCCGTACAACATGCGAGACGGTGCACGCCTGGCGCTCGCCGACCGGATCGTCCGCCCCGACTGGAACGGCATGGGCCTTGCTGCCCACGCGACATGGCAGGACATCGACGAGGCGCCGGCCAGCATCGTGATGACCTGCAAGGAGCAGTACGCGATGCTGAAGCCTGCCGCGGATTCCTCCGCCCCAGCCTCGCTCAGCCTGCGGTTGTCCATCGGATCGCTGAGCATCGGATCCGTGCCGGGCTCGGGCATCCCGACGGTCGCGTCCACGATCTCACCCGGCCCGTCGGATGGATCCGTCGCATGCGAGGCGTTCCAGGCCTACCGCACCGCACGCACGCAATGGGAGCTGCAGATGCGCGAGCTGAACCAGGCCCTCGACGACTACTCCGGAGTCTTGCTGGACAGCGGGACGGCGTTCTCCGACCTGGAGAAGCGCCTGGCGGCCTCGCTCTGAGCGGATCCGGATCCCACGTCAGCGCGGGTTAGGCTTGCCGTCGTGATGTTCGGCAGACGCAAGCGCGAAGCGGCAGAGGAACAGCGCCGCGCACTGCAGGCGGACGTCGAGAGCGCCGGCTGGACCTGGAGCGACGCGACCCCGCCACCGGCTCAGGAGATCTGCGAAGCCGCGCTGCGAGACCGGAACAGCCACCCGATCTGGCCGATCGGCGTCGCCGACGCCATCGATGGGTCGGCGGGCGCGCACGAGTTCCACGCCGGACGGCTCGTGGGCTACGCCTTCCAGATGCCCGACATGAACCCGTACGCAGATCGAGTGCAGACCAATGCGGTCTGGATGCCGCTGCCCGATGCGCTGCCCGAGCTCCGTCTCGTAGATTCCACCTCCCCCGGACCCGACCTCGGCTTGTCCCTTCCCCCGCTGGGGCCCGCCGGGCGATGGGCGGTCGAGGGATTCATCCCCGCGTTCGCAATCGATCTGCTGCATGCGGGATTCCTGCCGCAGCGTCGCGTTGATCATGCGCGAGAGCCCCGCTCCGCCGAGCGCCGTGCCACGGTCGGAGATGCGCAGTTCCTGCAGCAGGCCGGACGCGGCGAGCGTGACGGTCACCTCATTGCGCGCCGAAGACACCCTCACGCCGCCCGCGTCCATGCGCTCCTTCAGCCGCTGCGCGGCGCGGCCGCGAGCGGTCGCCTGCGCGTACTCCGCCTCGCGCTGCGCCAGCTTGCCGCCGAGATCGGCGCGCGGAGCCGTCAGGTGGGGCTGCAGGATGGCATCGCGGATCGGCTGCGCTTGGATCTGCACATGCTCGATGGCCCGCGAGGTCGCCTCCCGCACGAGCGCCGAGGCATGCTCTCCGCCGTGGGCGAGTGCCTTGTCGGTCAGGGCGACGTCGATCACGATGCCGTTCCGGTCCACGGTCACACGCGCTGACTCGTCGTCGCTGACACCGATCCCGCGCAGCTGCGCCAGTTCATCCGCGAGCTGCCCCGCGACGGAAGACAGCTCCGTCGCGCGCTGCAACTCGCCCGCGATCTCCGCGAGGATCTGTGCGGCGCTATCCATGTACGAGCTCCCCCAGGCGACGACGTGATCCTCATCATGCTAGCCACCGGATTCCGTCGGCCGGCACGCGCCGACGCGCCTCGGCTTCTTCGAGCGCGATAGCTGGATGCGCGCCTCACAATCCGGCGTCGTCAGGGCGATTCCGATCCGTCTCAGCGCGTCCGACGGGCCCGCAGCTCCCGCCGGAAATCTGCCTCGGAATACGGCTTCACCTCATCGGGCAGGTCCTTCGCGGTCAAGCCCTGAACGAACACCGTCGGCTCCACTTCGAGGGCGGTTGCCAGTTGGATCAGAACGAACAGGGTCGGGTTGCCGAGACCGGCTTCGATACGCGCCAGGTGGGTGACGTCCATATCCGCGCGGTCCGCCAGCTTCGCGCGGCTGATCGTCGCGTCTGCCCGTAGCTTCCGAACGAGATCTCCGACGTGCGCAGAGGCTCGGGAGCGCGGGGTGTCCATCCCTCTTGACTACCTGCATCACGCACAGCAGATCCCATCATCAATGCCATGGTTTGAATGACCACTGCTTTCATGCGATGGTTAACCCTCCTGCCGTCTGTCGCACGCGTGTTGTGCGCCGCGGCATCCGCGTGGGAGGAGCTTCGTTGAGCAGTCTGGGATCGTTCGTCTGGCAGATCGCGGATCAGCTCCGAGGGCCGTTCAAGCCCCATCAGTACGGCGATGTGATCCTGCCGATGACGATCCTGCGGCGCCTCGATGGGATTCTGGAGCCGCATCGCGATGCGATCGCAGAGATCGTCGACTCGACGGATAATGCGGAGCTGCGCGACGTGAGGATCCGCCAACGCACAGGGCTCGGCTTCCACAACTCCACCGCGTGGACGTTCTCGCGTCTGGTTGCGGATCCGCAGGGACTGAAGGCGAACCTGATCGACTACATCGCCGGCTTCTCGCGCGCGATCGACGTCTTCGAGCGATTCAAGTTCGAGGAGCAGGTCGCGGCGATGGACGAGAGCAACCGCCTGCTGCTGGTCGTGCAGCGCTTCGCGGAGGTGGACCTCTCCCCCGCCGCCCTGCCGAACGCGAAGATGGGCGACCTGTTCGAAGAGCTCATCCGCAAGTTCGCGGAGGCCTCCAACGAGACGGCCGGCGAGCACTTCACGCCGCGCGACGCCATCCGCCTCATCGTCGACCTGCTGTTCGCCGGCGACGACAAGGCACTCGCTGTGCCCGGCACGGTGCGCTCGGTCTACGACCCCACGGCAGGCACAGGTGGGATGCTGTCGGTCGCTGACGAGCACCTGAAGGGAACGCCGGAACACCCGGGACTCAACCCTGCGGCGAGCCTGAAGCTGTACGGCCAGGAGATCAACCCGCAGTCCTACGCCATCTGCAAGAGCGACATGATCGCGAAGGGGCAGGACGCGACCAACATCCGACTCGGCGACACGCTGTCGAAAGACCTGTTCGCCGGTCAGACCTTCGACTACTGCCTGTCGAACCCGCCGTACGGCGTGGACTGGAAGGCGTCGCAGGCGGCGATCAAGCAGCACGTGCAGGATGCGGGCGATCGCAGCCGGTTCCCTGGCGGGCTGCCGCCGATCAGCGACGGTCAGATGCTGTTCTTGCAGCACCTGGCTACGAAGATGCGCCCGGTGCAGGACGGCGGCGGGCGCGCCGGGATCGTGCTGAACGGCTCGCCGCTGTTCACCGGGGCAGCGGAGTCGGGCCCGAGCGAGATCCGTCGCTGGCTGCTGGAGAACGATCTGGTCGACGCAATCGTCGCCCTGCCGACGAACATGTTCTACAACACGGGGATCGCCACGTACGTCTGGCTGCTCGACAACGCGAAGCCGGCCGAGCGCATCGGCACCGTGCAGCTCATCGACGCGTCCGGTTTCTGGACCAAGATGCGCAAGAACCTCGGTCAGAAGAACCGCGAGGTCTCCGCCGAGGATCGCGCCGAGATCGTCCGTCTCTACGACGCGCACGCCGAGGCGAAGCACTCCAAGATCTTCCCGACCAGTGCCTTCGGCTACTGGACGATCACGGTCGAGCGGCCCCTGCGCGATGAGAACGGCGACATCGTGACCGACCGCAAGGGCAAGCCGAAACCCGATGCGAAACTGCGTGACACCGAGAACATCCCGTTCACATGGGGCGGGAACATCGCGGGCGCCGACTGGCGCGATGAGGTCATCCGGAAGTACGTCGACAACGAGGTGCTGCCGCACGTGCCGGACGCCTGGATCGACGAAGCCAAGACGAAGGTCGGCTATGAGATCCCCTTCACGCGGCACTTCTACGAATACGTGCCGCCGCGTCCGCTCGAAGTGATCGACGCCGAGCTGAACGAGCTTGTCGCCGAGATCATGGAGCTGCTCCGCGAGGTGGAGCAGTGATGGACAGCGGAGACCAGCACGTTCCGCCGTCGCAGGGTGGTTGGTCTCGCGTTCAGTTGCGGCGTGTGGCAACGATTCGCAACGGATCCGACTACAAGAACATCGAGTCTGCCGATGGCGCCTACCCCGTATACGGTTCAGGAGGCGAATTCCGACGAGCGACCCGATACCTGCATGACGGACCAAGCGTGCTTTTCGGCAGAAAAGGAACTGTAGACAAACCGCTCCTTGTTGACGGCCAATTCTGGACCGTCGACACAATGTTCTACACGGTGCTTTCGCCCGCCGTCGAACCGCGTTTCCTGCACTACTCAGCCCTGACGTTCCCCTATGGCTTCTACCGGACGAACACCGCTGTTCCCAGCATGACCCAGTCTGACCTCGCAAGTCATGAACTCTGGCTTCCGCCTTCGGATGAGCAGACCCAGATTGCCGACTACCTCGATCGGGAAACCGCTCGGATCGACACGCTTATCGCGAAGCAGGAGCAGCTCATCGCTAGGCTTCGCGAGCGGCGCATCGCTGCAGTCTCCGAGACCGCGCTCGCCGGCTTCAACCCGATCGACGAGAACTGCTCTGGTCCTGGCATGGGTGTGGAATTCGAGATCACGCTCGGCAAGATGCTCGACGCGAAGAAGGAACCGACCCCGGACGACGTTCGCCTTCCATACATACGCGCCGCCAATATCCAGGATCCGGGACTCGATCTGGATGATGTGAACCACATGTGGTATTCGCCTCGCGAAGTCGAACGATTGAGTCTGCAGAAGAACGATCTGCTCGTCGTCGAAGGCGGAGCCGTCGGCACAAGCGTTCTGCTCCGAGACGCGATGCCGGGTTGGTCATTCCAGAAGACGGTAAATCGCGTCCGCGCCCGGGCCGAGGCATCGACAGCGTGGCTCGGGTACGTGATTCGCTCCTACCGCGACACCGGCGTCATCGATCTGATCTGCGACGGTTCGACGATCGCGCACCTTACAGCCGAGAAGCTTCGCGCACTTCGGATCCCCGTTGTCTCGCCGATCGAACAGCGCAGGCGCGCACAAGAACTCGACGAGCAGACCGCGAAGATCGATGCGCTCATCACCAAGGCGGAGCGGTTCATCGCGCTGTCGAAGGAGCGACGGGCGGCTCTGATCACCGCTGCGGTCACGGGAGCGCTGGAGATTCCGGCAGCGTAGACCCCGGCGACACGACGCGAAGGCCGGCGCGCTCCGCTGCGGCTCCGAGTTCATGGTCGTAGGTCACGATCTCGTCCGCACCAAGGCGCATCGCGACCGCCAGATGCAGCGCATCCTGCGCACGAAGGGGTGCGAGTGCTCCTGCGGCGATGAAGTCGCCACGGATCATCTCCACGAGATCGATCATTCCCAAGACTTTCCCGAGCGCTGACGCCCTGCTCCCAGTACGGCGTCCTGCCGCACAATGCAGCTCGGTATGCAGAAGCCAAGATGCGATCAAGGTCCGACCGGAACGATCCATGAAATAGCCAGCAGCGGCATCCGAGTCGGGCTCTTCGAAGACGAGCTTCATCGCCGCCGAAGTGTCCACGTAACTGAGGATCATCAATATCCCCGGTCGTAGCCCCTGACGTCAGCAATGATGTCAGCCGTCGTCTCGCCGGACTCAAGCCGAACCCGCTTGATGTCCTTCAAAATGCTCGGGTCATGCGTTGCCCTGCGCACCTGCCCCTGCGCGACAGCCTCATCGAAGGCCGTACGGCGGATCGGAGTGATCTGCGCCACGTCACGACCATGGTTCGTGACGGTGATCGTCTCGCCCGCTTCGACACGACGCAACACCTCCGCGCTGTTGTTGCGCATCTCACGGTGGCTGATGGTTGACATGTAGCACATCGTAGCACACGGGCCCTTCGCCCTCCTGGGTTCCAGAAGGGCTGTCTTCAGGCGACGAATTCGGTGCGCGCTCGTCCGCCGAGGCGGGGTGGGTCGCCAGTGCCGGGTGGTGGCAGGAACCAGACTTTCGCGTGGAGCCCGGCGCCGTCGATGCGGATGGTCCAGCCGTTGTCGTGGATGAGGTGGTGGCAGGTCTCGCAGAGAAGGATGCCGTTGTTCAGGTCGGTGGTGCCGCGGTCTCGGGCCCACCAGGCGATGTGGTGGGCTTTGGTCATCGCGGGTGGGAGCCCGCAGAACGCGCACCCGCCGTCCCTCTCCCGCAGGGCGAATTTCTGGGCCTCGGTGAACAGCCGCTTCTCGCGTCCCCAGTGCAGGATCTCCCCGTTGCGCCCGCAGAGCCAGTCCTGCACGACACCACCGGCACCCATCCGCCGGATCGTGCCGATGCTGACCGGCTGGGCGAGCCCATCGATCAACCCGTACCCGGTGCTGTTGGCGAGGTCGGTCGCGTCGACCCGGACGATCACCGTCGCCCCGTTCAACGTCTTGTTCTTCGGGCACGTCAGCGCATGCTCCGCGAAGTGGACGAGCGCGTCGGCCTGGATCTGCCCCACCGTGCGCCGGTCCTCGCCGGCCAGTTCCGGGTTCCGGTCGTCCCGGGCCCGGCGGGCGGCGAACTGTGCGGACACGTATCCTTCGATCGCGGTCTTCACCGCCGCGGCCCGTTCCGGATCCAGGACCGCGTTCAGATGCAGCATCCCATCCCGTTCGAACATCGACAGGGACGCTCGAGCGCGGAGTTCGTCTTCCCGCGGTGCGACCCCGTCCGGGTCCAGGTGTGCCTCCATCCGGGTGATCATCCGCCGCACCTCATCCAACGACAACCCCGGCGCCATCCCCACCAACAGCGACTCCGCCTCCGCGACCCGCCCACGCCCGACCTTCACGATCATCCGGTCCAGAAAACTCACCAGCAGCCCCGCCGCGGCGGCGCCAATCCGCCCCGCCCCGAGGGCGTCCCGGATCGCGGGGAACTTCGCCGGCAACTGCTCCCCGATCAGGTTCGACCGCGGTGCGGTCGCTTCCCCGACCTTCACCAGACGAGCCGCATCCCCCGTCGATATCCCCGTGGTCGTCGCGATCAGCTGCGCCGCCGACCGGTACCCGCGCTGCTTCGCCAGCGACTCAGGGCCGAGTTCCCGCCGCGACTCGTGCGCGATGCCCGCGGCGACCTCCGCATGCGCACCATCCAGACACCGCCTCGCCGCCCCGATCGCGTCATTCACGGCCACGAGCTGCTCCCGGGACAGGCCGGATCCGGATTCGACATCACCCCACGCCGCGGCCAGAAGCCGGGTGGCTTCCAGGAGCGGGTCGAGGGTGCTGGTCATGCCCCGATTCTACCAACTATCGAAGATATGTTCCATACCCATCCACACCCTATTTCGCCTCCGGACCTGGTAAATCCCTGCACATCGCCGCAGTTCGAATAGTGCCCCTGCTCCTGCTCCCACTCCCTCCAAGCCACCCGCATCGAAGCCCAGCACAACTTCGTCTCCTCCCGGTCAGCGGACGCCATGTCGTACGCCGACCGGGACGACTCGTAGAGAGACGCCTCACCGCCGCAGCCACCCGCCACGGTCACGGCGGCGACATCAGGCCACCTCGGCGGGCATCAACCCTGCGTCAGAGAACCAGCGTTCATGCATGATGCTTATGAGCACTGAGCCCGAAGGAGCAATGCATGGCGATCCATCACGAGAAAGCGTTCGAGGACGAGATCTGCGCGTATCTCGGCGCCCATGGATGGATCTACGAGGCGGAGAAGACCGGGGGATACGACCGCGTGCGCGCGCTCTTCCGCGAGGACGTGCTGGCGTGGTTGCAGGACACGCAGCCCGACGAGTACGCCAAGGCCGTCAAGCCCGCGCTCACGCCGACCGACCGGATCAAGGCCGAGGATCAGCTCCTCGATCGTCTCGTCAAGACGCTCGATGCACCGCTGGACGCCGGCGGCGGCACGCTCAACGTGCTGCGCCGCGGCTTCAAGAAAACGCCGGCATCCTTCCAGATGTGTGCATTCCGGCCCGCGACGACGCTCAATGAGACCGCTCTGCGCCGCTATGACGCCGTGCGCCTTCGGGTCGTGCGGCAGGTCTACTACTCGACGAAGCACAACGGATCCATCGACCTGGTGCTGTTCGTGAACGGCCTCCCGGTCGCCACGATCGAGCTGAAGACCGAGGACACGCAGTCCATCGGCGATGCGATCGCGCAATATCGCAACGACCGCGCGCCACACGGCGAGCCGCTGCTCGGCTTCGCAAACCGAGCGTTCGTGCACTTCGCGGTCTCGACCGACGAGGTCTGGATGACCACCCGGCTCAGCGGCAAGAGCACCAGGTTCCTGCCCTTCAACCTCGGCAACGACCAGGGCGCAGGCAATCCGGTCGTGGAGGGTGAGAGCGCGACGGCGTACCTGTGGGAGCGTGTGCTGCAGCGCGACGCATGGCTGAACATCGTCGGACGCCTGCTGCACCTGGAGAGGAGTCAGTCCACGGATCCGATCACCGGCGTGGTGACCCGCAGCACGACACTGCTGTTCCCGCGTTTCCATCAGTGGGAGCTCGTCACGGAGCTCCTCGCGACGGCTCGTGCCGAGGGCCCGGGGCACCGCTACCTCGTGCAGCACTCCGCCGGATCCGGCAAGACCAACTCGATCGCCTGGCTCGCGCACGGCCTGAGCAGCCTGCATGATGACGAGAACCACAAGGTGTTCGACTCGGTCATCGTCGTCACCGATCGCACCGTGCTGGATGATCAGCTGCAGAGAGCGATCAAGCAGATCGAGGGCGTCGACGGCACGGTCGCTACGATCTCCGCCGACGAGGTGCGCAAGGCCGGCGAAGGATCGAAGTCGACGCTTCTCGCTCAGGCGCTGCTGGGCGGCAAGCTGATCATCATCGTCACGCTGCAGACCTTCCCCTTCGCGCTCGACGCGATCCAGAACCAGAAGGGCCTCGTCGGCAAGAACTTCGCGATCGTCGTTGATGAGGCGCACTCGTCGCAGACCGGCAGCGCCGCGCAGAAGCTGCGCGAGGTGCTCACCGCCACCGAGCTCGCAGATCTCGACGACGGCGGCGGCTTCGACGCGGAAGCCGTGCTCGCGGCCCAGATGGCCGCCCGGGCGGACTCCCCGCACCTCTCGTTCTTCGCGTTCACGGCGACGCCCAAGCCGAAGACGCTCGAGCTGTTCGGCCGCCGCCCCGACGATGCCCCGGCCGACGGCATCCCGGAGGCCTTCCACGTCTATTCGATGCGGCAGGCGATCGAGGAGGGCTACATCCTCGACGTGCTGCGCAACTACACGACGTACGACACCGCGTTCCAGCTCGCCGAGCGTTCACGCGCGCGCCTGCAGATCGTGGACGAGGTGGATGAGGCGGAGGCGACGAAGCGGTTGATGCGGTGGGTTTCCCTGCATCCGACGAACATCGCGCAGAAGGTCACGATCATCGTCGAGCACTTCCGCGAGAACGTGCAGCGCCTGCTCGACGGACATGCGAAGGCGATGGTCGTCACGGCCTCGCGCGAGCACGCCATCCGCTACAAGCAGGCCATCGACGCCTACATCGCGCAGCGCGGATACCGGATGGCGACGCTCGTCGCCTTCTCCGGGACGATGACGGCCGAGCAGGTGCCCGGCGCGGTGTTCCCGGGAGTCGAGCCGCCGTACTCGGAATCGAACCTCAACTCCGGGCTGCGTGGCCGCAGCATCCCCGCCGCGTTCGCCTCTGACGACTTCCAGATCCTCATCGTCGCGAACAAGTACCAGACCGGCTTCGATCAGCCGCTCCTGTGCGCGATGTACGTCGACAAGCGCCTCGACGGCGTCACCGCGGTGCAGACCCTCTCGCGCTTGAACCGCACCTACGCGGCGGGCGGCAAGGACACGACGTACGTGCTCGACTTCGTCAACGACCCGCAGGAGATCCTGAAGACCTTCCAGATCTACTACCGCACAGCCACGCTCGGCGAGGTCAGCGATGTGGACCGGATCCACGATGTGCAGGCCAAGCTCGACGCGGCAGGCATCTACACGGACGCCGAGGTCGAGGCGTTCATCGCCGCCACGATGACCGCGCGTCCGGGCGAACGTCGGCATGGCGCCCACACCGGCCCGCTCAAGGCCGCCGCCGACCGGTTCTCGGCCCGCTACGCGGCTGCCGTCGCAGACGGCGACGAACTCGCGCGCCAGGAACTGGACCTGTTCCGCAAGGACGTCGGAACGTTCGTGCGGCAATACGACTTCCTCTCCCAGATCGTGAACTACGAGGACACCGGACTGGAGAAGCGCGCACTGTATCTGCGCCTGCTGCTGCCCCGCCTCGCGGACCGGCGCGCGCCCGAGAACTTCGACCTCACGGACGTCGAGCTGACCCGCATCAAGCAGACGCGCAGCGGCGACCACGACCTCGACCTCGACCGCGGCGAGGCCGACCTGCTCATGCCCGCGGGAGAAGGCGGATCCGGCCAGGCCCGGGATCCGAGGCTCGCGCGGCTCGCCGAGATCCTGCAGCGGATCAACGACTTGTTCGCCGGCGAGGACTTCACCGAATCGGGGATCGAATCCTGGTCGCGCGGCGTCGTGACCGTGTTGCTGGAGGATCCGGTCATCCGCACGCAGGCCGAGGTGAACACGCAGAAGCAGTTCCTCGAGTCGCCCGACCTCACCGTAGCCGTCACCGACGCGATCGTCACGAATCAGGACACCGGCAACCGCATCGTGGACCACGTGTTCGGTCGCGAGGACCGCCGCGCGGAGATCATCCGCCTCATCGGGCAGCTCGCCTATGAGCAGGCGGATCCGCGGCGCGACTCGGCGTGAGGGCGCGGCCCGGCGCGCCCGGCGCCCGCATCCGCCGGGCTCACCGGCCGGACGTGAAAGGATCGATCCGTGAGTCATCCCGAACCGTCCGCCGACGCGGGCGCCCCGCTGTCCGGCGCGGGCGTGTCGTTCGTGATGCCCGTGCTGAACGAGCGCGCCTACCTCGAGCACGCCGTCGCGTCGGTGCTCGCGCAGGATGTGGACGGTCCCACCGAACTCGTGCTGGCGCTCGGGCCCTCCTCCGACGGCACCACCGCGCTCGCCGAGAGCCTGGCGGCCGACGAGCCCCGGCTGCGGATCGTGCACAACCCCGCGGCCGACATCCCGGTCGGCCTGAACGCGGCGATCCGTGCGAGCCGCCACCCCACCATCATCCGCGTCGATGCGCATTCCGAGCTGTCCCCCGGCTACGCCGCCCGTGCGCTGGAGACGCTCGAGCGCACCGGGGCGGCGAACGTGGGCGGCGTCATGCGCGCCGACGGGCGCACACCGTTCCAGGCCGCGGTCGCCCGCGCCTACAACTCTCCCGTCGGTCTCGGCGGCGGCAGCTACCACGGCGGCACCCGTGAGGGCAGCGCGGAGTCCGCCTACCTCGGAGTGATGCGGCGCAGCGTGCTCGACGAGGTCGGGCTGTTCGACGAGTCCATCCGCCGCGGCGAGGACTGGGAGCTGAACCTGCGGATCCGCCAGGCCGGGCACACGGTGTGGTTCGATCCGCAGCTCGCCGTCACCTATTGGCCGCGGGAGAGCTGGATCCGGCTCGCGCGCCAGTTCCGCTCGACCGGGGCCTGGCGCGGCGAGCTGGTGCGCCGGTACGGCCGCAGCAACGGCGTGCGCTTCTTCGCCCCGCCCGCCCTGCTCGTGATCCTCGTGCTCGCGGTCGTGGTCGCGGCGCTGCAGTTGACCGGAGTGCTGACGGGCATCGGATCCCTCGCCGCCTCGCTGGTGTATCTGCCGCTCGTCGCCTACGCCGCGCTCGTGATCGCGATGGCGCTCGCCCCGGGCCGCCCGACCGACCCACCGCGCAGCCCGCGAGAGCGCCTCTGGACGCTCGCGGTACTTCCGACCATGCACCTGTCCTGGGGACTCGGGTTCCTGACGGGCGTGCTGCGCGGAGCGCACGACACCGTCGACACCTCGCGGCTCGGCATGCGCAACACCCCGCTGCCCTGACCCGCCCTCGAGGCCGATGGCACGGCGTCAGGCGTCCAGCCAGCCGAGATCGAGGATCCGGTCGACGACCCGCGCGGATGCGGATCCGTCGTCGCGCCCGTTGAACTGCGCCTGCCAGGCGACGTAGTTCGGGGCGTGCGCGGCCACGGCCGACACATCGGACAGCGCCGCCACGAGCTCCTCCTGGGTGCGCAGCAGCGGTCCGGGCGCACGGGCGGCCAGATCGAAGTAGAAACCCCGCAGCTTGCCGCGGTAGTGCTCCAGGTCCGGCACCAGGAAGTACATGGGTTTGCCGGTCGCACTGAAGTCGAACATCACGGAGGAGTAGTCGGTGACCAGCGCGTCGGCCACGAGCAGTAGCTCCGCGGTGTCCGGGTAGCCGGTCACGTCGATGACGCGGGATCCGGCCTGATCGCGCCCGGGGCGGATCGTGCGCGAGTGTCCGCGCACCAGCACGACGGCGTCGGCGGCTGCGGCGAGCGCGTTCGGATCCACGAAGTCGACCATCTCCGAACGGTCGTCGCGCCAGGTCGGCGCGTACAGCAGCACCCGCTCGCCCTCCCCGATCCCGAGCGCGGTGCGGATCCGCGCGGCGTCGCCCGTCGTGAGGATGTCGTTGCGCGGGTAGCCGTCCACCCAGACCGGCTTGCGGCCGAATGCATAGGCCTTGCGCAGCACCCTCTCCGCGTAGGGGTTCTGCGCGAGCAGCGCGTCCCAGCGTCGCGACTCGCGCACGACCGCGAGCCACCGCCGCGGATGCAGTCCGGGGCGATGCAGCGCGAGCCGCTTGAGCGGCGTGCCGTGCCAGGTCTGCAGCACGCGCTGACCGGGCTTGCGGTCGAAGCGGCGGCGCAGCCAGTCGTTGACGATCAGCAGCCGCGCGTCGGCGCGCGCCCGCCACCATTCCGGCGAGCCCTCCACGACCGCGACCGCGCCGTCCGGCACGGGGACGGAGAGGTCCACGACGCTCCAGTAGCGCGTCACGCCCGGTGCGCGTCGCGCGAGCTCCCGGTCGATGGCCCCGGGGTTGCAGCCGCTGGACTGCCCGTAGAAGGACTCGAAGAACACCGCGTTCTCGCGCGCGCCGGGCTGCGCCGCGTACCGGCTCTCGAGCGCGAGCCGCCCTTCGGCGGTCTCATACGCCGGGTCGATCGGCGGCGCGATCCGGACCGTGCCGTCGACGGCGCCGATGCGGAGCCCCGGCAGCAGCAGCGGGTCGATCGCGAGGTGCGTCACGGGTGCTCCGTCGACCGTGACGGCGTAGTCCCCGCTCGGCAGCGGCAGCGCGATCCCGCCCCAGCGCGCCACTCGCAGCGGCAGCACGGCACGCCACCCGCTCTCATCGTCCGCGGCGATCCGCGCGGGCGCGACGGCGCGACGGCCGACGAGCTCGACCCCGGCCGGGCGCGATCCCTCCCCCGCGATCAGCAGCGCCTGCTGCTCCTCGTCGACGCGGACGGACGTGACGCGGGGCGTCGTCATGCGGTTCCCTTCGAAGCGGGGGCGGATGCTGCGGATCCCGGCGCCGCGGAGGCGGACGCCGCGACGGAGCCCGGGACGCCACCCGGGATGCCGCCGGTGCGGGCGAGGATCGCAGCGAGGACCCGTGCGGTGTTGCGGCCGTCGCGATGCGCGTGCATGCGGGCGCTCAGGCCACGCGACAGTTCGGCGCGGCGCGCGAACTCCGTCGGTGCGGCGAGGGTCGCCTCCAGCTGCGCGGCGGCCTCGGACCAGTCGGCCGCGGGGTCGGGGCCCGCGACCTCGGCATAGGAGCCGTAGAAGCCGCGGGTGGCCGCGTACTCGACGGGGTCGGGCGCGAGATAGACGACCGGCATCGCGAGCAGCCCGACGTCGTACGCCATCGAGGAGTAGTCGGTGACGAGCACGTCGATCGCCGGCAGCACGGGCGTGATGTCGGCGACCAGTGCGGATCCGATCGACCGCACCCGATCCGTGGACACGGGCGGGCGGTACTCCCCTTCGCCGAGCGGATGCGAGCGCACCAGCAGCACGCTGTCGGTGCGCTCCAGCACGTCGAGGATCCGCGCCCATTCCGCGTCGCTCGGCACGGCCGGATCGGGCGCACCGTCGCGCCAGGTGGGCGCGTACAGCACCACGCGGGCGCCGTCGCCGATCGGGCCGACCGCGACGCCCCGCCGCGCCACGGCGTGTGCGCGGCGGGACACCGGGTCTTCGGCGGAGAGCACGTCGACGCGCGGCTCTCCGGTCACCAGCACCTGCCCGACGCCCAGGCCGAACGCCGATTCGAGCCGGCCCCGGGAGCGGTCCGACGCGGCCGGGAGCACGTGGATGCGCCGCGTCTGGGCGCGATAGAGCCGGCCGAGCAGCTTCTGCAGCGGCACGAAGTCCGGCAGGAAGGCGCTCTGCACGGTGGCCGGGGAGTCGAGCCCGATGCGCTTGAGCGGGATGCCGTGCCAGAGCTGCACGAGAAAGGCGCCGGCGGTGGCGTAGCGGTTCGCATCGCCGAAGCCGTGGGTGACCACGACCACGCCGGCCCGGGCGGTGGCCCACCAGCCGCGCAGGCCGTTCTTCGGGATGGCACGGATGCCGAGCGCGGCGGCGTCGCGGGCCTCGCGATCGGAGCCGGTCAGCCAGAGCGGCTCCAGCCCCGCCTCGCTCGCGGCCCGCCAGAGTGCGAGCGCGCCGTCGCCGATCCCCGCTCCGCAGCCGATAACCCAGTCCCGCCCGCGTGGGACGAGAAGGGTGCCCAGACGCCCCAGGAGGTAGAGCGGGATCCTCAGCAGCTTGCCGGCGTTGCCCGCGCGGAAGGAGAAGGACGCCACCCCGCGAGCCTATCGCCCTGTCGGCGGAGCCGACGAAGCCGATCCGCGGGTTCCAGATGAGAAGGACGCCACCCGCGACGTGGTCGCGAAGGTGGCGTCCTTCCTTCGGATGCAAGATCCAGGTTGTGGGAGCCCTGCGGCGGCGCCGCAGGCCGGTCAGTCGATCACTGGGACAGCGTGCCCAGGGTGACCTTGATGTCCTGCGACTGGCCGTTGCGGTCGACCGTGAGGGTGGCCGAGCTGCCGCCGGCCACCGAGCGCACCTGCGCGGTGAGGTCGCTGGCGTCGGTGATCGGGGTGCCGTCGAAGCCGGTGACCACGTCACCGGCCTGGATCCCGGCATTCGCCGCCGCGCCGCCGCTGGTGACCGAGGCGATCAGCGCGCCCACGACCGTGGCGTTCTTCTGGCTGCTGGCGTCCTGCACCGTCGCGCCGAGCAGGCCGTGCGTGGCCTTGCCGTCCGCGATGATGTCGTTCGCGATGCGCTTGGCGATGTTCGACGGGATGGCGAAGCCGACGCCGATGTTGCCCGACTGCCCCGAGGAGGACGACGAGGATCCGGCGCTCGCGATCGCGACGTTCACGCCGATGAGCTTGCCGTCGCTGTTGACGAGGGCGCCGCCGGAGTTCCCGGGGTTGATCGCGGCGTCGGTCTGGATCACCGAGATCGAGATCGACGCGGCGGTGCTGGAGGACGACGATCCGGATCCGCGACCGGGGATGTCGAACTGGAACGGCTGCTGCGAGCCGTCCTGGTTCGGGCTCTGCTTGTCGGGGTTGGCCGGCGCCGCGGAGGACTGGATCTGGATGCTGCGGTTGAGCGCGCTGACGATGCCGGTGGTGACCGAGTTGGACAGACCGAGCGGGGCGCCGACGGCGACCGTCATCGCGCCCACGTTGAGCTTGGACGAGTCCGCGAACTCCATCGGGGTGAGGCTCGAGCCGTCCTTGACCTGGATCACGGCCATGTCGTAGGTGGCGTC
Source organism: Actinomycetota bacterium (assembly GCA_018268515.1). Taxonomy (GTDB): domain Bacteria; phylum Actinomycetota; class Actinomycetes; order Actinomycetales; family Microbacteriaceae; genus Microbacterium. The sequence continues at coordinate 77,115 of JAFDWK010000016.1, read as the reverse complement.
GATCCCGACCACGGTCGCGTCGAGGATGCGCCCGTCGGACGTGGTGACCTTGATGGTCGGATCGGAGACCTCGCCGTCCAGCGTCACGACGTGGGCGTTGGTGAGGATGTGCCCACTCTTGTCGAGCACGATGCCGGATCCGGATCCGGCGGCGCTCGATCCGGACACCTCGATGGTGACGACGGAGGGCACGGCCTTCGCGGCGATCGCGGTCGCCTCCGACACCGACTCCGGGTTGTTCACGGTGACGGTGCTGGGACCGCTCGTGCCCTTCGTGGAGGAGGAGCTCGACGCCGTCAGCGAGCCGTAGCCGACGGCACCGCCGACCCCGGCGAGGCCGCCGACGAGGGCCGCCGCGATGATGATGGCCGCGATCTTGCCGCCGCCGACACCGCTCTTCGCCTTGCGCTCGGGGGCCGCGGTCGTGGTCGCGGCGGCGCCGAATGCGGCGCCGGGGTGCCCGGGGTTCACCGGCTGGGCCGGGTGGGCCTGTCCCGGGATCGCATAGCCGCCGGTCGGCGGGATGGGTGTGGTGGGGGCCGTGGCACCCTCCGGCGCGGGCGCGCCGGGTGCTGCGGCCGGGGTGGACGAGAACGCCGGAGGCACGGAGTGCCCGGCGTCGGGGTGAGGTGTCTGCTCGTTCATGTCTGCTCCTTCGAACCTTGCCCTTACAGACTGACGGCCGTTCCTGTGTTTTTCTTATGCCCCTCGGCTGATTCCTCTAAGCCGTTACCCTGGGCGGCATGGGAATCCTGCCCGGCGCATGGCGCCGCACGGCGGCCGGCGCCGGTCTGCTCTCCGCAGCCGGAGAGGTCGCTCCGACCATCTTCGCGGAGATCTCCGCACTCGCGGCGCGCACCGGCGCGATCAACCTCGGCCAGGGGTTCCCCGATGAGGACGGCCCGGCAGACGTGCTCGAAGCCGCTCGCGCGGCGATCCTCGACGGCGCCAACCAGTATCCGCCGGGACGCGGCGTACCCGATCTACTGCGGGCGGTCTCCGAGCATCAGCGCCGCTTCTACGGGCTCGAGGTGGATCCCGATCGCGAGCTGCTCGTGACAGCGGGTGCCACCGAGGCCATCGCCTCGGCCCTCCTCGCCCTCGTGGAGGGGCCTGCGGATGAGATCGTGGTGTTCGAGCCGTTCTACGACTCCTACGCCGCCATCGCCGCGCTCAGCGGCGCCACGCTGCGGACGGTGCCGCTGCGTCTGCCCGGTCTCCAGCCGGATCCGGAAGAACTCGCGGCCGCGGTCACGGATCGCTGCCGGGTGATCCTGGTGAACGACCCGCACAACCCGACCGGGGCGGTGCTGAGCGACGCGATCCGGACCGAGATCGTGCGGCTGGCGCACGCGCACGACGCGATCATCATCACCGACGAGGTGTACGAGCATCTGTCGTTCGCCGCGCCGCACGTGCCGATCGCGACGCTTCCGGGCGCCGCGGAGCGGACGCTCACCATCTCGTCCGCGGGGAAGACGTTCTCGGTGACCGGATGGAAGATCGGCTGGATCCACGGCCCTGCCGACCTCATCACCGCGGTGCTGAGCGTGAAGCAGTTCCTCACCTACGTCAACGGCGGGCCGTTCCAGCCCGCGGTCGCTCGGGGGCTGCGCCTGCCCGATGCGTTCTTCGCCGATGCTGCGGCCCGCCTGCGTGCGAAGCACGACCTGCTGGCCGAGGGGCTCACCGCGGCGGGGTTCCAGGTGCATCGCCCCGATGGCGGCTACTTCACCGTCGCCGACGCCTCCGCGATCGGCGGGGAGGACGCCGATGCCTTCTGCCGGGCGCTGCCGGAGCGGATCGGCGTCGCGGCGATCCCGCTCACGGCGTTCGTGCTGCCCGCGCATCGCGGCGACTACCGGGGCCTCGTGCGCTTCGCCGCCTGCAAGCGCCCCGAGGTCATCGCGGAGGCCTCCGAACGCCTGGCGGGGCTGGCCGGCGGGGCCTGACCGGCTCAGCCGGGGACGACGCGGTAGCGGCGCAGACGCAGCACGGGGTTGACCTCGCGCACGCGGGCGACGGCGGCCGCCTCGAGCTCGGCGACCGCGATCCCCTCCCCCGTCCCGATGCCGGCCACGGTCACGCCCTGAGGATCGATGACCGCGGAATGCCCCACCCCGACCGGCACCGGGTGGTCGGCCGCGACGACGTAGGCGGTGTTCTCGATCGCCCGGGCGGCCAGCAGCGTCGTCCAGTGCTGTTCCTTGAGCGGCCCGCGCACCCATTCCGCCGGCACCACGAGCACGTCGGCGCCCGCGTCGACCAGCGTGCGCGCCACCTCGGGGAAACGCAGGTCGTAGCAGGTCATCAGCCCGAAGGTGAGGCCCGCCACGGCGAACGTCGCAGGCTCGCCCAGTCCGCCCGGCTCTATCCAGCGCGACTCGGTCTGCCCGAACGCGTCGTAGAGGTGCTGCTTGCGATACACCGCGAGCAGGCCCGTGGCATCCACGGCGACGAGCGCATTGCGGATCCGGCCTTCGCCGGCGCGCTCCACGAGCCCCGCGACGATCACCACGCCGTGCCGGGCCGCCAGCACGCGCAGCCGGGCGGTGAAGGCGTCGTCGAGCTCCTCCGCGTTCGCGGCGAGCGTCTCGTCCAGCGGGTCCACGAAGTAGCTGGAGTACTCGGGCAGCACGATGACCTGCGCACCGCGGCCGGCCGCCTGCCCGACGAGATCGCCGATCCGCTCCCGGTTCGCGGCACGATCCGCGACGGGCGCGAACTGGCATACGGCGACGGGGACGGATCCGGCGGTCATGGCTCCATCATCCCGCACCGTGGCACCTCCGTGACCGGACGTCACGTATCGACCCGAACCCGCGATCCTGGCGGCGGGTGGGAGCACAATGGATGCAGTGGCCCGCGGCACTCACCGGAGCCGGAGGAGGCGGTCCCGTGATCCCGCTCGTCATCGTGGTGGTCGTCGTGATCCTCGCGATCATCGTGTTCTTCACCAAGGACAACGTGACCGTCGACCACTGTGGACTGGGGCGTGGAGGTGACCCTGGTCGAGCTGAAGGACATCCTGCTGCCGGACACCATGAAGCGCGCGATGGCGAAGCAGGCGGAGGCGGAGCGCGAGAAGAGGGCGAAGATCATCGCCGCGGAGGGCGAGGCGCTCGCCGCCGCGCAGCTGGGCACCGCGTCCGACACGATGATGTCGCATCCGCCGGCGCTGCAGCTGCGCACCCTGCGGACGCTCGTGGAGATCGGAGTGGACAAGAACACCCTCGTCATCGCGCCGACCCCGCTCGTGAACTCGATCGGCGACGTGATGAACCTCATCGACCGGGAGGCCGCGGCCGCGCAGATGCGCGCCCGCTGAGGGCAAGACGAAGGCCCCCTGATCTGGATTTCTCCTGATCAGAGGGCCTTCTTGTGTCGCTTTCTCGTTGCGGGGACAGGATTTGAAGCACCACGCGCCTTCTCACCACGCCGCTGCGCGACGCGGCGAGCCTCGGGCGCGCGGGCCCGGCAGGTTCGAAGCGACATCCCGGCAGCAGACGAAAAAGGCCCGATCCTGACGGATCGAGCCTTTTCCATTTGTTGCGGGGACAGGATTTGAACCTGCGACCTCCGGGTTATGAGCCCGGCGAGCTACCGAACTGCTCCACCCCGCGGCACAAGGAATAGCCTAACACGGGATCTCGCAGTGCGCGAATCGAGCGCTACTTGGTGGTGCTGCTGCCGCTCCCCTCGAGCGCGATCAGCCGGTTCACCGCGTCGGTGAGCTTCTGGTCCTGAACGGCGAACGCCGAGAGGTCGCCCGCCTTCAGAGCCGCGTCGCGAGCGAGCATCGCGGCCTTGGCATCGTTCAGCGCCGCCTGGATCGCCGCCGCGTTGTCGGACGGCGGGGTCGGGTTCGTGCCCGGGGTCGGCGTTGGCATGGGCGTCGGGGTGACGTTGTTGTCACCGCCGGCCGCACCGGAGTCGCCCCCGAACAGCTGGTCCAGCGCCTCGGTCAGCGTATCCGCGAACGCGATCTTGTCGCCGAACGCGACCAGGATCTTCTGCAGGCGCGGCACCTGGGTGCCGCCGGAGGACTGCACGAACACCGGCTGCACGTACAGGAACCCGCCGCCCACGGGCAGCGTGAGCAGGTTTCCATGCGTCACCTTCGACTGCCCCTGTTTGAGCAGGTTCAGCTGCTGGCCCACGGTCGGATCCGAGTCGAACGAGTTCTGCACCTGGCCGGGGCCGGGCACCGTGGTGTCCGCATCGATCTCCAGCATGCGCAGCTTCCCGTACGAGCTGGACTTCTTGCCCGCCGTGGAGCCGGCATCCGAATCGACGGCGAGGTACCCGAACAGCACGTTGCGGCTGTTCGATCCCTGCGAGGCCGGGATGAACGTCGTGTACATCGAGAACTGCGCCTGATCCTGCCCCGGCATCTTCATGCTGAGGTAGTACGGCGGCTGCAGCTCGGGGTTCGCCGAGTCGCTCTGCGGGTCGTTCGGGGTCTCCCACAGGTTGTCCTGCCGGGCGAACGAGGCCGCGTCGTTGACGTGGTAGGTGCCGAGCATCGCGCGCTGCACCTTGAACAGGTCGGTCGGGTAGCGCACGTGACTCATCAGCTGCGCCGACATGTCGCTGATCGGCTTGAGCGTGGACGGGTAGATCTTCTGCCAGGTCTTGAGCACCGGATCCGTCGGATCCCACGCGTACAGAGTGACCTTGCCGTCGTAGGCGTCGACCGTGGCCTTGACCGAGTTGCGGATGTAGTTGATGTCGTCGGTCACGAAGCCGGGCTGCGTGTTGACGGAGTCGCTGATCGCCTTGGGCAGGTTCACCGTGGTCGAGTACGGGTAGCTCGAGCTGGTCGTGTAGCCGTCCACGATCCACACGATGCGGCCGTCCACGATGCTCGGGTACGGGTCGCTGTCGAGGGTCAGGTACGGGGCCGCCTTCTGCACCCGCAGGGCCGGATCCCGGTCGTACAGGATCTGCGAATCCGCGTTCACGCTGTCGGAGAACAGGATCTGCTCGGACTGGAACTTCAGCGCGTACAGCAGCTTCGTGAAGAAGTTGCCGATGCGCGGCCCGCCGTCACCCGTGAACGTGGTCTTGGTCTGGCTCTCCCCCGCGTCCTTGCCGCGCGGGTAGTCGATCTCGACCGGGGCGGTGCCCTTCGGCGCGCCGACGATCGAGTACTGCGGCGACTTCTCGCCGAAATACACCCGCGGCTCGTACTTGTCGGTGTCGGTGAGCACGCCCGCGGTCGGGATGCCGCGCTCGAGGAAGACCGGCTCGCCGTCGCTGGTGCGCTGGTTGCCCGCCGCCGCGACGAGGCCGTAGCCGTGCGTGTAGACCAGCGTGCTGTTGTTCCAGGTCTGGTTGCTGCCCAGGCTCGACGTGTCGATCTCGCGCACGGCCACCACGGCGTCCTGCGTCTTGCCGTTGAGGGTGTACCGGTCGACGTCGAGCTTGTCGGCGAACTTGTAGTAGCTGCGGTACTGCTCGAGCTGCTGGAAGGTCGGGGGGATCACGTTCGGATCCATGATGCGGATCGACGCGGTGGTGTCCGCGTCCGACCGCAGCTGCCCGGGCTGGGCCGTGGTCTGCGCCTTGAACGGGGTGGTCTCCACCCCGTCGATGCCGTAGGCCGCCTTGGTCGCCTTGAGGTTGCGCTCGTAGTACTGCGCCTGCAGCTGGTTCTGGTTCGGCTTCACCTGGAAGGTGTTCACCGCCCACGGGTAGCCGACGCCGAGCACGAGGGCCGCGATGATGAGCAGCGCGGTCGCCGCGAGCGGGAACCGCCAGTGCCCGATCACCGCGGTGACGAAGAACAGCACCGCCACGAGCGCCGCGATGATCGCGAGGATCGCAAGCCCCGGGATCACCGCGTTCACACCGGTGAACGCGGCACCCGTGATCTTGTCCTCGGTGGTGGTGAGGGTCTTGTACCGGTCCAGCCACAGGCTCACCGCCTGCACCAGCAGGTACACGCCGGCGATCACGGCCAGCTGCACGCGGGCCGCCTTCGAGATGCGCAGCTCGCCCTGGCCGATCCGCACGGATCCGTACAGGTAGAGCACCAGCGCCGACACCAGCAGGCACAGGATGAGCACTGCGGAGATGAAGCCGAGCAGCTCCGAGTAGAACGGCAGATCGAACAGGTAGAAGCCCGTGTCCAGATGGAACTGCGCGTCGGTCTGGCCGGTCGCGGTCCCGTTGGCCCACTGCCACACGGTCTCCCACTGCCCCGCGGCGGCGAAGCCGGCGAACAGGCCGAAGAACACCGGCATCCCCCACATCGCCAGGCGACGCAGCGGCTCCACCACCTCCTGGTAGCGGTCCAGCTGCGAGCTCAGCCGCACATAGACCGGCCGCAGCCGGTAGGCGAGCTGGATGGCGATGAACATCGGCACCGCCATGCCGAGGAACCCGATCACGAACATCACGGCCGTCGCGATCCAGCGGGTGGTGAGCACCTGCGCGAAGTTCAGCTGGTCGTACCAGAGGAAGTCGGTGTACATCGAGGCGAATACGAAGAACGCGGCGATGAGCACGGCGAGGATCACCACCGTCGCGAGGACGATGCGTCGGGCTGTTCGGGGCGCGGCCGGTGCAGGAGAGGTGGTCACCCTGCCATCCTAGGTCGGCCTCTTTCGAGGATCCCGCCCCGCGGTGCTGCGCGCTTCGCCCGCGGCGAACGCCTCTCGTGCGCCGACCGGCCGGGGAGACCGCCCGCGCGGCACACGACGGCCCGACTGGTCGTCGCCGGCCATGACGGTGTCGGCGCAGGGATTGCGGGCCCGGAGCGCGCGCTGGGGAGTTCGCCTACGCCGTGGCGTGGAAGGTGCGCCGGTATGCGGTGGGTGTTGTTCCGGTGACGCGGCGGAAGTGATCCCGCAGGTTGGTCGGTGTGCCCAGGCCGCAGAGCGGTGCGAGCTGGTCGACGGGGATGTCGCTGGTTTCGAGCAGTTCGCGTGCTCTGTCGACGCGCGCGATGTTCAGCCATTTCAACGGTGTCGTGCCGGTCGTGGTCGCGAAGATGCGCGCGAAGGTGCGGGACGACATCCTGGCGTGCCGTGCGAGGTCGGCGACGGTGAGCGGAAGGTCGAGTCGGGTCAGCGCCCACTCGAGCGTCGGAGCGAGATTCGATGGTTCGCTCACGGCGATGGGCGGCCGTTGTATGAATTGGGCCTGCCCGCCCTCACGCCGTGGCGCGGCGACGATATCGCGGGCGATCGCATTGGCCACGGCTGCGCCGTGATCCTTGCGCAGCAGATGCAGGCAGAGGTCGATCCCGCTGGAGACTCCCGCCGAGGTGACGATGTCCCCCTCGTCGACGTACAGAGCATCCGGATCGACGACGACTCCGGGGTACTGCCGCGCGAGTTTCGCGGCGTGAAGCCAGTGCGTGGTCGCTCGACGGCCGTCGAGCACCCCGGCGTCGGCGAGAGCGAACGCCCCCGTGCAGATGGACACCATCCGGGTTCCACGGGCGTGGGCCTGACGCAGCGCGCGTGCCACGTCTTCGGGGATCGAGTCGATCTCCCTGAAGGCGGGAACGATCACGGTGTCGGCGGTTTCGAGGGCGTCAAGGCCCCAGGGGGCGATCAGCTGCCACCCGTTCAGGGTCTGGACCGGCCCGGCCTGGCGGGCGCAGAGCACCACGTCATAGGGAAGCTCGTCGCGGTCGAAGATCTGGAACGGGATGCCCACCTCCATCGGCTGCACGTGTTCCATGGCGAGCACGGCGATCCGATGGCGGGCAGACTCGCGGGGCGTGAAGGACGCAACCATGGCAGAAATCTTAGCAAGATGGTCATTCTTGCCACTGGTTGCGCAGCTGCCGGCTCCGCATCATCGATGGCATGACCGATTCCTCGACGCTCCCGACCCGACATGCGAGCCTTCGGATCGCTCGCCGGTTGGCCCCCGCACAAGCCCTCGCCGTCTTCGGGACCTCCGTCGATCTCACACTGACCGGGATTGTGGGGCATCACCTCGCCCCGACGGATGCTCTCGCGACGCTTCCGTTCAGCTTGATCGCCGTGGGCGCATTGGCGTCGACTTTCGTCGTTTCGCGCACGATCTCACGACTCGGCTACCGCAAGACGTTCGTGCTGTTCTCCGGTGCCGCGGTGGCTTCGGGGCTGATCTCGGCGTTGGCGGTGCAATGGGGCTCGTTCTGGCTGTTGTGTGCGGGCACGTTCCTCGTCGGCCTGTACAGCGCGGCGACGGGGTACTACCGCTATGCCGCTGCCGATACGGCGGACGGGGCGCGCGCGGCTGCTGTCACGACGGTGCTGGCCGGAGGGCTCGCGGCTGCCCTGATCGGGCCGTTCCTCGCGACCTGGACCGCGAACCTCCTGCCGGTGACCTACGTGGCCAGCTATCTCCTGGTCGCGATATTCGGGGCGATCGCCGCGCTCTGGAACGCGATGCTCCCTGCGGAACTCGGGCGCGTCGGCGACGTTCCCGTGGTGAGCTCGGGCGGGCGATCCCGGAGAACGCTGTGGCGACAACCCCTCTTGCTGGCGGGGGTGTCGACGACGGCGTTCTCTGCGGTCGCGATGAACGCGATGATGACCGCAGGACCCATCGCGGGGATGGCGATGGGCCACAGCGAGTCCACGGCCGCGTTCGCCGTCCAGCTGCACATGGTCGGCATGTTCGCGCCCGGATTCGTCGTCGCGCGGATCATCGACAGGATCGGTGACCGTGCCATCACCTTCATCGGGATCGCACTGATCCTGGTCGCCGGCGTCGTCGCGGCCTTCAGCACCGCGGAGTGGGCGTTCCTCACGGCGATGTTGACGATGGGCCTGGGCTGGAACCTCACCTACAGCGGGGGCAGCGCGATGATCGCCGGCACCTACCATGCGGAGGAACGGGGGCGAGTCCAGCCCATCGCAGAAGCGATCACCGGCACGTTCCAGGTCATCGGATCCCTCAGCGCCGGCGCGATGGCGAGCGTCTCCGGCTGGCAGCTGCTGGGGCTCGGACTCGTGGGCGCGTGCTTCATCGTCGCTCTCACCACCGCGAAGCTCCGGCGGCGTGCCGCTCCTTCCCCGACCGGAGCGCAGCCGTGACACACGCCGAACGCACCGCAGCACTCAGACTCTGGAACCGGTACGGCACGGTTCGTTCTTCTTCGGATCCGCTAGTTCTTCTTCTTCGGATCCGCTAGTTCTTCTTCAGATCCGCGGCGGTGCAGGTCGGCAGCGCCTTCACGTCGCCCCCGTCGGCGATGACCTTCAGCGCGTCCAGTGACTGGTTCAGGCTGTCGGTGCGCACCACCGTGAGCCCTGAGGGGACGTGACCGTAGACCTCGTTGCAGTTGGACCCCGGCGCGAGGAAGTAGTCGGCCCCGGCCGCACGCGCTCCGTACAGCTTCTGCCGGATGCCCCCGATCGGACCGACCGTGCCGTCGGCGGTGATGGTGCCGGTTCCCGCCACCTGCTTGCCGCCGTTGAGCTCGCCGGGTGTGAGCGTGTCGATGATCCCGAGGGCGAACATCATGCCGGCGCTCGGACCGCCGACGTTGTCCAGCTGCAGCCTCACGTCGATCGGGAACGTGTACTTCTGCTGCAGCGTGACACCCAGCAGCCAGCGGCCGGCGCCGTCGGTCGTCTGCTTCTTCGGCGTCACGGTCACGTCCTGCCGCTGCCCGTCCCGCTCGATCGTGAGCGTGACCGGAGACCCCGCCCCCTGCTGGATCTCGGCGCGCATCGCATCGGTGTCCGCCGGATTGGCGCCGTTCACGGCGATGACCGCGTCCCCCGCCTTCAGGATCCCGTGCGCGGCGCCGTCTTCTGTGACGGTGGCGACCTGGATCGTGACCGGCACGTCGTGTCCGAGCTCCCGGAGCGCCGCCGCGGTCGCCTCCTGCTGCGAGTCGACCATCATCAGCTGGTTGGCCTGATCGCGCTGCGAGGTGCTGACGCCCTGCAGGAACACCGAGTCCACGGGCACCACGGCCTTGGACGGATCGAACCAGGCCAGCACGATCTGCATCCACGACGGCGGGTTCTCCCGGTTGCCGACGACCTGCACGGTGGTGAGATCGAGCGCTCCGGCGGTGGGGTGCGTCGCCGCGCCGGTGACCGAGATCAGGGGCACCGATGCGCCCTTGGCGTCCTTGACCTCGCCGAGGGTGTTGAACACGGGGCCCGGCTGCTCGATCACGTACGGCAGCGGCAGGAAGGTCAGCACCAGCAGTGCCGCGAGCGATGCGATGAACGCGATCAGCCCGATCCGGGTGCCGCGGGCCGCACGTGCGGTCTCACGGTTCCCGACGACGTCGGGCCGGTCCTGTCCCGGCGAGGTGGGACCGCTCGGCGCGGGGCTGGTCGTCACGGGGCCTCCAGGCCGGTGGATCGGTGCTCGTTCGCGAGCGGCGTACAGCGGGGCGGTCGGTTCGCAGCGCTCTCTACTGGTCGTGCAACTAGCGTAGTCAGCACGGGCTATACACGTGCTGAGAGGGCTTCCGATGGCTGAGAACGACCCGAACCCCGAGGACTTCATGGAGTTCCTGCGCCGCATGCTCGGCGGATCCATGGAAGGTTTCGATCCGCGCTCGCTGGAAGGCTTGCAGGGGCTGAACCTGGATCCCGCGATGATGCAGCAGATCATGCAGCAGATGCAGCACGCGATGAACGGCGACCCGTGGGAGACCACGCTGCGTCAGGCGCTGCACATCGCCAACCGCGACGGGCTCGGCATCGGAACCGGGGCGCGTTCGTCGATCGCCGACGCGTTCGCGCTGGCGGACCTGTGGGTCGGCGGGGCGACGACGATCTCGGAGCTGGGATCCGCGCCGCGTGCGCTCACCCGCGGAGAGTGGGTCGAGCAGACCCTGCCGGTGTGGAAGGAGGTCGCAGCCCCCGTGTCCACGAGCATCGCCGACGCGCTGATGAGCGCGCTGGAGGGACAGTCCCCGGACGAGATGCAGGGCATGGTCGAGGGCGCGGGAAGGCTCATGCGCGGCATCGGCAGCTCGGTGTTCGCGGTGCAGTTCGGTCAGGTGCTCGGCAACCTCTCGCTCGAGGTGGTCTCCGGCGGCGACGTCGGGATCCCGGTGCTGCCGGCCGGCACCGCGGCGGTCATCCCGCAGAATCTGGCCGCCTTCGGCGAGGGACTGGAGATCCCGGAGGACCAGATCGCGCTCTACCTCGCCGCCCGCGAGATCGCCTACGCCCGGCTGTACCGGCACGCGCGCTGGCTGCACCTGCACGTGATGACCCAGATCACCGAGTTCGCGAAGGGCGTGACGGTCGACGTCGAGAAACTGGAGGACGTCGCCGGCCGGCTCGACCCGTCCAACCCGGAGGAGCTCCGCGAGGCGATCGAGGGCGGAGCGCTGCTGCCGGAGCTGTCCGACGTGCAGCGCGAGGCGCTGGAGCGACTGGAGAACCTCATCGCGACGATCGACGGCTGGGTGGACGTGGTCACCACGCAGGCGACCTCGCGCCTTCCCGACAGCGTCCGCATCGCCGAGGCGGCCCGACGCCGCCGCGCCGCGGGCGGGCCCGCCGAGGACGCTCTGGGCGCCCTGGTCGGGTTGAAGATCCGCCCGCGGCGCCTGCGCGAGGCCGCCGCCATGTGGCGCGCGGTCACCGACGCGGTCGGCGTGGAGGCGAGGGACGCCCTGTGGGATTACCCGGACCTCATGCCCGACGCCTCCGACATCGACGATCCCGCCGCGCTCGTGGCGCGCCTGCAGGCGCGCGCCCGCGGCGAGCAGCCGGCACCAGACGAGATGGACGAAGCGCTCGAGCGGCTCCTGCGCGGCGAGGACTTCGGCGGACCGGATCCGGACGAGCACGATGGGTCCGGCGAGAAGCCGGTCTGAGCGAGTTCTCCACCGATTGCGCATCCGCGCCCCGCGCCGACGCCGGATCCGGTCATGATCGTGGCATGTCCACGATCCGACTCGATCCCGCGCATCCCGTGCTGTGGCGCGACGCCGACACCGTGCAGCTCGGCATCGATCAGGCGCTGACCCTCCCCATCGAGGCGCCGTGGATGCCCCGCATGCTCCAGGAGCTCGTGCGGGGCGTCCCCGCACGCGCCTTCGAGGTGATCGCGCACGGCGTCGGCGCGTCGCTGCCGGCGGCGCGGCGGCTGCGCGCCCTGCTCGACCCGCTGCTCGTGCAGGAGGCGCCGCCGCGGGCCGTTCGGCTGGCGCTGTCCCCGGTGGTGAGCGCGCGCACGGCGCTGCGCCTCGAGGAGGCGCTGGCCGACGAGGGGATCGACGTGGTCGACGCCCCGGACGCGGTCGCGCTGCTCGTCCGGCACGGGGCCGTGCCCGCCCAGGATGCCGCCGCGCTGCTGGCGGACGACCAACCGCATCTTCCGCTCGCGTTCGACGCCGCGGGCTCGCACGTCGGCCCGCTGGTCGTGCCGGGTCTCACGCCCTGCCTGTCCTGCCGCGACTCGCACGACCGTGACCGCGACACCGCCTGGGCTGCCCTGCACGTGCAGCTGCTCGAGCGGGATCCCGGTCGCGTGCCCCTCGGCGGGATCGCCGCGGCGGCGTCCGCCATCGCCGACCTCCTGGCCGCGCAGGCCGATGACGTACGCGGCGGCGCCGGGCGGATCATCCGGATCAGCCGCGACGGGCGCCGCTCATCGCGGACGGTGGGATTTCACGAAGATTGCCTCTGCCGATCTCCGCGAGGAAGCGCGACGGACGTCGTCCGGCTCGATCCGCATCGCGCGACCAGGTCATCGTCAGCGTTCGCGCGGCCCGCGTGACCCCGACGTAGGCGAGCCGCCGCTCCTCGTCCACCTGTTCGAAGCCGGTCGCATAGGAGATCGGCAGCAGCCCTTCGGAGCAGCCGATCAGATAGACGTGCGGCCATTCCAGGCCCTTCGCCGCGTGCAGCGTGGAGAGCGTCACGGTGCGCAGCACGGGATCGTGCTGGTCCTTGGCGCGGGCGAAGAGATCGTCCGCGAACAGGCGCATGGTCGTGCCCACGGGGGCGTCCTCGGCCAGATGCAGCACGGCGTGCCGCGCCTCCCATGCGTCGCGCAGGGCACCGCCCGCCGCCGGCGGCTCGTCGGTGTAGCCGAGCCCGCGCAGCACATCGCGCACGGCACCGAGGAACGAATGCTGCTGCGGGGCGACGGCGGCGGCGCGCAGCGCCTGCACCGCCTGGCGCACCTCGGGCAGGTCGAAGAAGCGCTTGCCCCCGAGCACGGTCGCGGCGACGCCGGCCGCGGCGAGCGCCTGCAGCAGAGCGCCGGACTGGGAGTGGGCCCGGTACAGCACCGCGATCTGCTCCGGCGGCACGCCGGACGCGATGCGCGCCGCGATCGCCCTGGCGACCCCCCTCGCCTCGTCCGCGTCGTCGTCGAAGGCCACGACCTCGGCCGGATCCGGGGCGCCGGGCGGGGGCTCCGCGACGACCGTCGGCACGAGTTCGAGCGCTCCGGGACGGCCCCGCATGAGCGCGTTCGCGACGTTCAGCACCGCCGCGTCGGAACGGTAGTTGGTCTCCAGCCGCACGACGGTCGCATCGGGATGACGCCGGCCGAAATCGAGCAGGTAGCTCTGGTCGGCTCCGGCGAACGAGTAGATGGTCTGCGAGGCGTCGCCGACCACGCACAGGTCCCCGCGATCGCCGAGCCAGAGCTCGAGCAGCCGGTGCTGCAGCGGCGACACGTCCTGGAACTCGTCGACGGTGAAGTGCCGGTACTGCTCGTGCACCGCGGCGGCCACGCGCGGCTCCGCCTCCAGCATGCCTGCGCAGGCGAGCAGCACGTCCTCGAAGTCGAGCTGATGGCGGTCGTCCTTGAGCGTCTCGTAGGCGCCGGAGAGCTCGGCGACCTGGGTCGCGTCGAGCCGTCCGATCGTGCGGCCGAGTCTGGCAGCCTCCTCGATCGACAGCATGGAGACCTTGCGCCACTCGATCGCCGAGGCGAGGTCGCGCAGGGTCGCGGTGTCGGGGCGGAGCCGCAGCATGTCCGCCGCCTGCGCGAGCAGGCGCACCTTGTTGTCCACGATCGCGGGCGCAGGGCCCCCGGCCAGCTGCGGCCAGAAGAACCCGAGCTGGGACAGGGCCGCGGCGTGGAACGTGCGCGCGGCCACGCCCTGCACGCCGAGCGCGCGCAGCCGGCCGCGCAGCTCCCCTGCGGCCTTCGCCGTGAACGTCACCGCCATGACGCGGGACGGCGTGTAGGCGCCGGTCTCCACCCCGTGTGCGATCCGGTGCGTGATCACCCGGGTCTTGCCGGTGCCGGCGCCGGCGAGGACCGCGACGGGGCCGCGCAGCACGGAGGCGGCCTCGCGCTGGCGTTCGTCGAGTCCGTCGAGCGCACTCACCGCCGATACCAGTCGAGGATCAGCCGGCGTGCGATGGAGGCCTCCCCGGGCAGGCCCACGGGGCCCCGGCCCTCGAGCGCGGATCCGATCTCCGCGCGGGTGAGCCAGCGCACGTCGATGATCTCCTCGCCGTCGCCGCGGACCGCGGTCTCGTCGACGGCCGTCGCGCGGAAGCCGAGCATGAGCGAACGCGGGAACGGCCAGGCCTGCGACGCGACGTAGGTCACGTCGCGCACGTGCACCGCGGCCTCCTCGAACAGCTCGCGCTGCACGGTCGTCTCGAGCGACTCCCCCGCCTCCACGAAGCCTGCGAAGCAGGAGTGCATCCGCCCCTTCCACTGCGCATTGGCGCCGAGCAGCAGCCGCTCGCCATCGGCGCTCTGCACCGCGACGATGACGGCGGGATCCGTGCGCGGGAAGTGCTCGCGCCCGCACACCGTGCAGCGCCGCGACCAGCCCGCCTGACGCAGCACCGCCGTCCCGCCGCAGGCCGGGCAGAACCCGGCGTCGCGCAGCCATCCGGCCAGGGCGATCGCGGTGACGACCAGCTCCGCGTCTGCGCCGTCGAGCAGCGGCATCGCCTCACGCAGGTCGTTCCACCGCGGCGCCCAGGATCCGTCCGCGTCCGTGTCGTCCTCGGGGTCCTGCACGGCCAGCAGCAGGGCGGATCCGTCGGCGCGGCGCCCCAGCAGCGCCCAGTCGCGGGTGCGGGCGAGCACCGGATCGCCGGCCGGGACCAGGATCAGTCCCTCGTCCATCGGCACCCGGCGCTCACGCACCACGAGCACGCCGGTGCGGGTGTCGGTGCGCAGCCGATCGACGGCGGCGGGATCGTCGCGCCAGTCGGCCGCTCGGTCGAAGGCTGCGGGAACGGTCTCCGGCACGGTCATCGGCTCCCCTCCTCACAGGCGTGGCGGGCCCTGTGCGGACGAGGCTCGACCTACCCTGGTGACATGGCTCGCTCACCCTTCACTCTAGCCGCGGCGGTCACGGCGGCGGTGCCCGGAGCCGATGTCGTCGGCGCGCGCGTGCTGACCTCCGGCGCGGATGCCCGCTTCGACTCGGCCGTGGCCACGCTCGCCGACGGCGCCGAGGTGGTGATCCGCGCCGCCGACGACGACGACACCGCGTCCGAGCTCGCCGGCGAGAGCCTGGCGCTGCGCGCGCTCACGCCGGGTGCGCGGTCCCTGCTGCGCTTCGCCGCGCCCGAGCACCTGGGCGACGGCCGCGTCGGCGAGGCCCGGGCCCTGGTCACCACGCTGCTGCCCGGCTTCCAGATCGATGCCGCGGACATCCCTCCCGGCGCCGGAGCCGCCGTCGCGATCGGGAAGGCGATCGCCGGCCTGCACGCGCTGCCCGCGTCCGTCGTGCGCAGTGCCGGGCTCCCCGAGCGCACGCCGGTCGAGGCCCGCGACGAAGTGCGCACCCTCATCGACCGCGCGGCGTCCACCGGACGCGTCTCGGCGCGGCTCACGGTGCGCTGGCGCGATGCGGTGGAGGCCGACGAGCTGTGGCGGTTCGAGTCGGCGGTGACGCTGGGCGGCGCCCAGGCCGGGTCGTTCCTGTTCGCCGACGACGACGAACGCGGACCACGCGTCACCGGCGTGCTGGGCTGGCATGCGCTGTCGATCGGCGACCCCGCCGTCGACCTCGCCTGGCTGACCATGGCTGCCGACGCCCGCACCGACGTGCTCGACGCGTACGCCTCCGCGACGCTGCGCGCGCCCGATGCCGGGCTCGGCGTCCGCGCGCGTCTGCTCGCCGAGCTGGAACTGGCCCGCTGGCTGCTGCACGGGCACGACACCCGCCGCACCGACATCGTCGACGACGCGGCCCAGCTGCTGGACGCGCTCGCCGACGGCATCCACGACGATCTGGCGCCCCGCGCGAGCGCCGGCGCGGGCGTGGACGAGGCGATGTCGGCACTGGACCGCGTCCCCGCCGCAGGGGCGCACCGCATCGACACGTCCATGCAGACCGACACCTATGACGCGGGCGCATTCGCGGGGATCGCCATGGACGACACCGGCGCGTTCGGGCCCTGGCGGTCGGCGACGGACGACGATGAGCCCTCGCCCTCCGATGGGCCCGACCCCGAATCCGCCGACGGCGTCGATCGTGAGGGCGCGGATCCGGCATCGACGGACGGCGAGGACCTGACGGCGACGGGAGCGCTGGAGGTGACGGATCCGAACGCCACCGAGGATCTCGGGGACCTGCGCGCATCCTTCGGCGACGGCGGCTCGCGCCCCCGCCGCGGCCTGCCCGACGAGGACGACGACGCGGGCACGGATCCGACCCGACCGGGTGACGGCGGCATCGCCGGCTCGGACTCCGACGTCGCCGAGGCTCACCGCGCCGCGCGTGCCGCCATCCAGCGCTGGACGAGCGCCTCCTCCGAGTAGACCGCGTCGCCGCGGAGCACGAGGTCGTCGGCGACGTAGAACAGGGCGACGTCGATCTCATCCAGCGGTACCCCGAACCGGCGGTGATAGGCGAGCCGGTACAGCGCGAGCTGCAGCATGCGCTCCTCGCGCTCGGCCGCCGTGGCCGGGGGCCGACCGGTCTTCCAGTCCACGATCTCGATGCGCCCGCCCCGGTCCTCGCGGCGGTAGACGGCGTCGAGCTTGCAGATCACGATGCGCGCGTCCGGTTCCTGAGCCCGTCGAAGGTCGCCCTCGGTGACCGGCAGCGCGAAGTCGATCTCGATCTCCACGGCGATGGGCCGCAGCGGCGCCCACTCGCTGCGTTCGAAGATCTCCCGCAGGCGCGCGAGATCCTCGGCGTCCGCGGGGGCGATCTCGGCACCCGCTCCGACGTCACCGGCCGCGGCGCCGCCCGTCCCCGGGCCCACGAGGTCATCATCCAGATCCCACAGCCCATCGTCGAGCGACGTGCCCATGCCGACGGTTCCGGAGCGGTGCTCGACCCAGGCGTGGAACAGCGTGCCGAGCCGGGTCTGCCGGTAGGGCCGCTCCGGCATCGGCCGGGTCAGCGCGCGGATCGTTCCGGCGTAGTCGGTGACATAGTCCTTGAACCGCGAGGCGGGGACCCGCGTCGGGGCATCGGCGACCACGCCGCGCCGGCGTGCCGCACGCTCGGCGAGCAGGCGTTCGAGCTCCTCGCTCGGCGCGGGCGGATGCGGATCCGCCATCGCACGGCGCACCGCGTCTGCGGCGGCGACGACGCGTTCCCGCCGCCCGCCGAGTGGATCCATCGGCCAGATGCTTGTACGCGCGGCTCCCTCGTACGGGTTGTCCTCGGATTCGGGATCCGGCAGCGGGTCGAGGCCCAGCGCCTCGATCGCCTCGAGCAGGTAGGGGCTGGGCGTGCGCATGCTCTTCTGCCCCGACCAGTGCGACCCGGTCAGCAGCAGATCCGTGCGCGCCCGGGTGACCGCGACGTAGGCCAGCCGGCGCTCCTCGGCGCGCTGATAGTCGCGGTAGTCGTCCTTGAACCGCCGCAGCGCTCCGCCCCGGGGGTAGGCCTTGGTGATGCCCGCCGCGAGCGAGTCGAGAGCCGCTTTCTCTCGCTTGCGGGGATCGTCTCCCGCCGCTTCCCTGGCGGAGTGCGGATCCCAGGTGAAGCGCGGCAGCGCATCGGCGTCGCCACGCAGTGCGAACGGCACCACCCCGAAGCCGAACCAGCCCTGCGCATCGGAGATCCGCCCCGGCAGCTCGTCCTCCACAAGGCGCACCACGGCGACGGCGTCCCATTCCAGTCCCTTGGAGCCGTGGATCGTGAGCAGCTGCACCACCCCGGGCTCCGGCGGTTCGGTGCGCGGCATGAGCTCGTCGGTCATCTCCGCCTTGTCGAGCCAGGCGAGCAGGCTCGAGATCGTGCCGCGGTCGTCGGCGACGAGGAACGCCCGCACCTCGTCGCCGAAAGCGCGCAGCTGGGTCGCGGCGACCCGCGCCGGCCCCCGGGTCTCGTTCACGGCGAGCTCGATGTCCAGCCGCAGCTCGGCCTCGATGGTCCGGATCAGCTCGAGGATCGGCTGCCCGGCCGCCCGGCGCAGCCGCTCCAGCATCTCCCCCGCCGATCGCAGCCGGGCCCGTCCGGTGGGGCTGATCCGCTCGAGCAGGCGGTAGTCGTCGCGGGCGGTGCGGAGGAAGTCGACCGCGTCCACGATCGACACCGCCTCGTCGGCCCCGCGCGACGAGCGCAGGCGCTGCTTGAGCTCGTCCGTCAGCGGTACGAGGGCGCCGTCGCGCACCGCGAGCTCACGGGCGAGGTCGTAGAGCGCCGCCATGTCGGCCACGCCGATCGCGAAACGCGGACCCACGAGCAGCCGGATGAGCGCCGACCCCGCGGTGGGGTCGTGGATGACCCGCAGCGCCGAGACCACGTCGACCACCTCGGGAGTGGCGAGCAGTCCGCCCAGTCCCAGGATCCGGTGCGGGATCCCCCTCGCGGCCAGCGCCCCCGCGAAGGTCTGCATATGCCGCTTGGAACGGAACAGGATCGCGCCGGTGTGCCGACGAGCATCCTGCGGGCCGCCCGCGGCCGCCTCATCGTGCGCGGCGCGGCGCTCGGCGAACCACTCGGCGACGGCGGCCGCCTCGTCATCGACGGTCTCGCGGAAGCGCACATCCACCGCACCGCGACCGGATCCGGGGCGCGGCTCGAGCGCCGGCACATCCAGCCCCGGACGCTGCAGCGGCTGCAGCACCCGGTTGGCGACGTCGAGGATCCGCTCGTCGTTGCGCCAGCTCGTCATCAGGCTGTAGGTCTCGGCGCGCTGCGGTTCGGCCGCGAAGGTGCGCCCGAACGCATAGAGGTTGTCGGCGCTCGCGCCGCGCCAGCCGTAGATGGACTGGTGCGGATCGCCCACGGCCATCACGGCGCCGCCCTGGAACAGCGCGGCGAGGAAGCGGGTCTGGATGACGGAGGTGTCCTGGTACTCGTCCAGCAGCACGACGCGATGCTGCGCGCGCAGTTCGGCGCGCACCTCGGGCGATGCCTGCACGATGTCGAAGGCGCCGCCCACCTGATCGGCGAAGTCGAGCACCCCGCGGCGGCCCTTCTCGGCGATGTACTCGCGGACCAGATCCGCGAGGATCGGCATCGTGCCCAGATTGGCCACGGCCTTGGCCACATCGGCGTTGCCCGTGTAGGGCGCGAAGTCGTCGGCCTGCCCGACCGCGATGCGCACCATCGCATCCAGGTCGACGCGATGGTCGAGCACATCGCCCGCGAGGCGCTGCACGGCGTCGATCACGCCGTTCAGCGAGCGGTCCACCTCGTCGAGCCCGGGGATGTCCGCACGCAGAACCACCGCGCGGGCGATGAGCCACGACGCCGACTGGCTGAGCATGGCGGAGTCGGGGTCGCGGCCGATGTGCGCCGCATGCTCGCGCACGATCCCGTCCGCGAAGGCGTTGTAGGTCGACACGCGCGGCCGGATGATGAGGTCCGCCGCGTCCCGGGGCGCCGTCGGATCCCAGCCGGTGCCGAACCGCACGGCGAGGTCGTCCAGCACCTCGCGCTGCACCGTCGCGCGCTGCGCGGGACTCGTCGCCGCCCGGACCCGGTCCAGCGCGCCAGTGCGGACGATCTCCGGAAGGTGGGGCAGCAGGCCGCGGCGGCCGTATTCGTCGATGCGGTCCAGGCGCAGCGCGATCCGCTCGGCGAGTTCTCCGGCGGCCTTGCGGGTGAAGGTGAGGCCGAGGATCTCGTCCCGCTCGACGTGGCCGTTCGCGACGAGCCAGACCACGCGGCCCGACATGGTCTCGGTCTTGCCGCTGCCCGCGCCGGCGACGACCAGGGCGGGTGTCGGCGGCGCCTCGATCACGCGCTGCTGGGCGAGGGTCGGCGTGGGCAGTCCGAGGGCCGCCGAGATGTCGGTGGCGGCGATGCCGTGACCGTCATCCCAGCCGTCGGCGACGA
This sequence comes from Actinomycetota bacterium, assembly GCA_018268515.1. Taxonomy (GTDB): domain Bacteria; phylum Actinomycetota; class Actinomycetes; order Actinomycetales; family Microbacteriaceae; genus Microbacterium. The sequence continues at coordinate 56,945 of JAFDWK010000016.1, read as the reverse complement.
GGTCGCCGGCGACCAGGGCGGTGCCGCTCACGCGCTCACCGCCGGGATCGTGTGGATCCGGCACGGGCTGATCCGCACCTGGGTGTCGGCGCAGTGCGCCTCCACCTGCGCCGTGAAGCTGGATGCGGCCATGCCGCGCCCCGCCTCTGCCACCCGCTCCAGGAACGCCGCCCGTGCGTCATCGCCCAGCCGGTGCTGATGCGCGACGCGATACGGGCTCTGACCGATCGTCTGCGCCACGAGCACGAGGCGTGCCCCGGCGAGCGCGGCGGGATCCGCGCCCTCCACCTGGCCCTGCTCGACCGCGAGCTGATACGCCGCCAGCTGGGCGTGCTCCACCACCTTCGCTTCCGTCTCCGGCTCGTACTTGCCGGTCTTCAGATCCACCACGACGACGCGCTCGCCGGCACTGCCCTCCGCCATGGTGCGCCAGGTGCGTCCGCGCGCGGCCTCGTGTTCCCCCGAGCCGGACGGATACGCCTCGACCCGGTCGATGTAGCCGCTCACGACCGCCTGCTGCGACAGGTCGTCCGGATCGACCGGATGCGCCGCCGGCTCCGACGCGAGGTCGACGGCGAAGCGGAACCCGCCCTCGGACGCGACCACGCGTCCGCCCTCGCGCCGCACCTCGGCCAGATAGCCGTGCAGGCGCTGCAGGTACAGGTCGGCCCGGCGGCGCTCCTTGGCGTCGATCCACGGCGTCTCGAAGTCGAGCTCGCCCCAGCGTTCGTCGAGGACGCGGCGCATCGCCTCGAGGTCGCCGTCCGGCACATGCTCCATGGCGGCATGCACGATCGTGCCGATCCCGGCCGAGGGCGGAGCCACGGTGTCGCCGCCGAGGGCCGCGACCGCCCAGTTCACCCCGCACTCCTCGAACGCCTCGAGCCGGGACGGGGAGACCGACACGGATCCGGTCTCCAGATCCCGCAGCGGCTGATCCTCCGACGGCGCGCGCACCCCGAACCAGCCGTCCGGATCCGCTCCCGGCACCTCGGCCTCGGCGAGCAGGCGCAGTTGGCCCGCCGCCTCGGCGCGCGCTGCCGGATCCGTCGAGGTGGTCAGCACGCGACGGTGCCGCGCGACCAGTCCGCGCAGCGTCAGCGGGTGCGCATGCCGCTCCTGCACCGGCAGCGGATCCGGCAGGAACCCGAAGAACGCGCTCGGGCTCTGATCGTCGTCGTCGACCGCCGTGACCAGGAGCCGGTGCCGGGCGCGGGAGATCGCCCGCACGAACAGGCGCAGCTCGTCGTGCAGCGCCGCGCGGCGCCGGTCGAGGGTGGAGTGCTCGTGCTCGGGTTCGCCCGAGCGTGCGGCGGCGACCGCCTCGCCGAGTCGCCAGGTCTCCAGGAGCCCGCCGCGCAGCCGCACATTCGGCCACACGCCGTCCTGCACGCCGGCGATCACGACGGCGTCGAACTCGGTTCCCAGCGCGGTCGCGGGGGTCATCAGGGTGACGGTGGCGGGGCGCTCCGGAGCGGACAGCGAGTCCTCGGGCACCTCGCTGTCGAGGATGTCGTGGATGAACGCCTCGGGCCCCTTCTCCGGTGCGCGCTCGACGGAGCGCTTGGCGGCGTCGAACAGCGCCACGAGGGCGTCCAGCGCGCGGGAGGCCTCCGCTCCCCCCGGGGCGTCCGCGGCCTCCTGCCACGCGGCGGACAGGCGCCGGCCGTCGGCGGCGCGGGCGCCGTCCCACACCCGCCAGAGCAGCTCGTGGATCGTCTCGCCGCGCTGCCGGCCCTCGCGCACCTCGTGCAGCACCGTGCCGAACCGGTCGGCGGTGCGCGCCTCGGCGGTGTCGACCCGCGCGAGCCGGGCGGGCTCCGCGATGCCGTCGCGGAGCAGCAGTCGGGCGGGCGCGGATCCGCCGGCCTCCAGCTCGAGATGCCGCAGGCGCGCGCGCAGCCGCCGCAGGCCCACCCCGTCCAGCCCGCCGAAGGGCGTGCGCAGCGCCTCGGCGAGCAGCTGCGGATCGCGCTCCGCCGGGTCGGTGAGCGCGAGCCGCACGATTCCGACGATGTCGCGCACGACCGTCTCGCTGCCGAGCGGGCGCTGCACGCCTGCGGCGCGGGTGGGCACCTCGCGGGCCGCGAGCTCCGCCTCGAGGGCCGCGACCTGGCGGGTGTCGTGCGCGATGACGGCCATCCGCTCCCAGCCGATGCCGTGCAGCAGATGCCACTCGCGCAGCGTCCGCGCGATAAGGTCGTGCTCCTCGTGCGGCGAGGGTGCGAGGAACGCCTGAACGGCGTCCCCCGGGCCGTCGCCGCCGACCATCCCCGGCGCACGGCGGTGCTCGACGCGACCCGACACGCCGATCGTCTGCACGACCGTGCGGGTGAGCGCGGTGAGCGGCGGATCCTGCCGATGCGGCTCGTCGAGCACGTGCACGTCGCCGAGCATGGTCGCAAGCCGCGCGAACAGCTCGGGCCCCGCCCCGCGGAACGCCCCGGAGGAGATGTCCGGATCCCCGAAGGCCAGCACCGCGACGCCGCGCGCGCGCAGGGCGGCGACCAGCGCCACTCCGCCCGCGGTGAGCTCCTGGGCGTCGTCGATGAGCACGGCACGCAGCGCCCCGAGCGGGCCCAGCGCCTCGGGGGCGGCGGTGCGCAGGATCGCGGCGGCCTCCGCGAGCAGATCGGCGGCGTCCCGGTGCGCGGCCCGGGCGCGGTCCAGCACGCCGCGGTAGGACAGCGCGAAGGATCCCACGGCGTTCCATGCAGGGCGCTCGGAGGCCTCCAGCTCGGCGGGACCCACCCCCAGTTCGGTGCACTCCGCGAGGAAGGCGCGCAGCTCGGAGCGGAACGCCCGGGACGAGCGCACCGTGGCACCCAGGTTCTCCGGCCAGCGACTGCGGGCGCCGTCGCGCTCGTCCTCGGCCTCGCCGGCGAGCAGATCCGCGATGATCCGGTCCTGATCCGCGCCGGTGAGCAGCGCGGGCGGCTCGAGACCGGCGTGCACCATCGTGCCGCGCACCAGCTGGAATGCGAACGAGCCCAGCGAGCGCGCCAGCGGCCCCGGCGTCGCGACCCGCACGCGCACCCCGATCCGGTCGCGCAGGGCGGTGGCCGCCTGCCTGCTCGGGGTGAGCGCGAGCACCTGCTCCGGTGCGAGGCCGCGCTCGAGCAGCTCCGCCACCCGCTCCACGAGCGCATGCGTCTTGCCCGTGCCCGGTCCTCCGATCACGGTGCCGACCGCGGTCGGGGGAGCGTCGATGACGGCCGCCTGCGCAGGGGTGGGGACAAGCGGTGCGGGCATGCTCCCACGCTATCGGCCAGGGCCGACATCTGCCGTGGAGGCGTCGACGCCTCAGGCTGCCGTGCGAGGACACGCCACAGCGCGACCGAGACGAAACACACGCTCTGCGGCCGTTCAAGCGATGTGTTCGGTGCGTGCTCTTCCGCCGAGGCGGGGTGATCCGCCGGTTCCGGGTGGGGGCAGGAACCAGACGTTCGCGCGAAGCCCGGTCCCGTCGACGTGGATGGTCCAGTCGTTGTCGTGGATGAGGTGGTGACAGGTCTCACACAGCAGCACTCCATTGTCGAGGTCTGTGCTGCCGTGGTCGCGTTTCCACCAGGCGATGTGGTGGGCTTTGGTCATCCCGGGTGGGAGTCCGCAGAACGCGCATCCGCCGTCGCGGTCCCGGAGGGCGAGTTTCTGGGCCTCGGTGAGCAGGCGACGTTGGCGGCCCCAGTGCAGGATCTCCCCGTTGCGTCCGCAGAGCCAGTCCTGCACGATGCCATTGCCGGCGATGCGGCGGGCAGTGTGGATGCTGACCGGCTGATCGAGCCCGTCGATGAGCCCGTACCCGGTCCCGTTGGCCAGCTCTGTGGCGTTCACGCGGACGATCACCGTCGCCCCGTTCAGCGCCTTATTCTTCAGACACGTCAGCGCGTGCTCGGCGAAGTGGGCGAGCGCGTCGGCCTGGATCTGGGCGACCGTGCGCCGGTCCGCATCCGCCAGCTCCGTCCCGCGGTCGCGCCGGGCGGCGAACTGTGCGGACACGAATCCTTCGATCGCGGTCTTCACCGCCGCCGCCCGGGCCGGATCCAGGATCGCGTTCAAGTGAAGCATCCCGTCCCGCTCGAACATGCTCAGCGACGCCCGCGCCCGCGCTTCGTCTTCGCGAGGTGCGACACCGTCCGGATCCAGATATGCCTCCATCCGGGTGAGCATCCGCCGCACCTCGTCCAGTGACAGCCCGGGCGCCTTCGCGACCAGCAGCCCCTCTGCCTCCGCGACGACCGCATGGCCGACTTTCACGATCATCCGATCCAGGAAGCCGATAAGCGCGCTCGCGGCAGCCGCCCCGATCCGCCCCGCCGACAACGCCTCCCGTATCGCGGGGAACTTCGCCGGCAATTGCTCACCGATCAGGTTCGTTCGCGGTGCGGTCGCTTCCCCGACCTTCACCAGCCGAGCCGCGTCGCCGACCGAGGCCCCGGTCGTGGTCGCGATCAGTTGCGCCGCACCCCGGAACCCCTGCTGTTTGGCGAGGGACTCCGGCCCGAGCTCTCGCCGCGACTCGTGTGCGATGCCCGCCGCGACTTCCGCATGCACCGCATCCGTGGTCCGCCTCAGCTGCCCGATCGCATCGTTCACCGCGACCAGCTGTGCCCTCGACAGGCCCGAACCGGACCCTGCATCACCCCACACCGCCGTCAGAAGCCGAGTGGCCTCCAGAAGCGGATCAAGGGTGCTGGTCATGCTCTGATTCTACCAGGATTCGAAGATAGATTCGATATTACTCGGACCCGATTTCATCCCCGGATCTGGGAATATCCTGCACCTCACCCCACCGAGCACGACGCGCAAATCGTGTACGCGATCTCAGTGCGGGGTCACCGCCATCTTCATGAGCCGATTGCGGATCGCCCGCGCCAGCGTGTATTGGAAGACGACCTGGGACCGGTCGGATTCGTCCGGCGTCGCATTGTCAGTGTCATCTTTCCCGAGGCCGCCGACGTCGGCCGGCGGCACGTTCCCGACACAGAGCGGCGAGAGCTCGTCATCGACACTCCCGGCCTCGCAAACGCCCTCGGCGAACACCGCGGCGCTCGCGGTCCCGCCCCTCGACCTCCGCGATAGAGTGACGGGACCTCAACTTTTCAAGGAGCATTCCGTGGAGATCCGCATCGGCATCATCAACACCGGCCGCGAGCTCAGCTTCGAGACCTCGGCCGACGCCTCCGACGTGCGCGCCCAGATCACCGGCGCCCTCGACCAGGGTGCGAGCCACGTGACGCTGAACGACACCAAGGGCAACTCCTACATCGTGCCGACGGCGAATCTCGGCTACGTGGAGCTCGGGACCGAAGAGTCCCGCCGCGTCGGCTTCGTCGCCTGACACCGGGGCACCGCATGTACATCCTGCTCGCACTGATCGCCGCCTGCGCGCTGGGCGTGGCCGTGCACTACCTCATCCCGCACCGTGACCGGCGCGGCGTGGCCCTCGCACCGGCGATCGCGACGGCCGTGGCCGCGGCGGCCTACGCGCTCGGGCAGTGGGCGGGGCTCAAGGAGTCCGGCGTCTGGCTGTGGCTGCTCGCCCTCGGCGGGGCCGTCGTGGTCTCCGCGGTGGCGGCCGTGGTCCTCACGCAGGTGCGCGGCGCCGCCGACGCACACAAGCGCGCGACCCTCGGCGTCTGACCCGACGCCTGCGAGATCCGGCGCGCGGGCGGCCGGCAGGCAGCGCCGCCTGCGTGCCCCTCAGGCGGAGTCAGGCGAGCGAGAGGAAGAGCTTCTCCAGCTCCTCGGGACTCGGGGATCCGCCGCCATCGGGTGCGGTCAGGCACTCGCGCAGCGCAGTGGAGATCACGAGGAAACCAGCGCGGTCCAGCGCCTTCGTGACCGCCGAGAGCTGCTGCACGATCACACGGCAGTCCTCCCCCGCTTCGACGGCGCCGATCACAGCCCCCAGCTGACCGTGCGCACGGCGCAGACGGTTCGCGATCTTGCGCACCGCCTCCGCGTCGTGCCCCGCCGCATCCATCCGCTCTGCGGCGATCTCCTGGGTCCTGTCGATGTCGCTCATACCGTTCAGTATACCCCCGGGAGTATGTTACATTGATACTCCCCGGGGTATCCGAGACCTCCCGGGACGAGGAGCAGGCATGTGCCGTGCAGTGACGTGCAAGACGTGTGGGAAGACGACCTGGGCCGGGTGCGGCCAGCATGTGTCCGAGGTCAAGCGCACCGTTCCGGCCGCCCAGTGGTGCGGCGGCCGGCACACGCAGGCCGAGATCGATGCGGCCACTCCCGCCCGGGGCGGACTCCTGGCCAGGATCCTCGGGCGATGACCGTGGCCAGCAACGATCGACGGCGCCGGATCGTTATCGTCGGCGGCGTGGCCGCCGGGATGAGCGCCGCAGCACGCACCCGCCGCTTGGACGAGAACGCCCGGATCATCGTACTCGAGCGCGGGGCGCATGTCTCCTTCGCCAACTGCGGGCTGCCCTACTACGTCGGCGGCGAGATCCAGGATCAGGACAGCCTGCTCGTGCAGACACCGGCGACCCTGCGCGCCGCGCTCGACCTGGACGTGCGCGTGCATCACGAGGCCACGGGCCTCGACGCCGCCCGCAAGACGGTGACGGTGCGTGGCCCGCAGAGCGAGGAGCAGCTGTCGTACGACGCGCTCATCCTCGCCCCCGGCGCGGTCGCGATGCGCCCAGCGCTCCCCGGGCTCGACTCGCCGCGGGTCAGCACCCTGCGCACCGTCGAGGACGCGGTGCGGCTGCGTGAGCGCATCGAGGAGCGCACCGCGGCGCCGGCCCGGCGCGCGGTCGTGCTCGGCGCGGGCTTCATCGGCCTGGAGGCGGCCGAGGCCCTGCGACGCCAGGGGCTCGAGGTGGACCTCGTCGAGCTCGCCGCCCACGTGCTGCCCCCGCTCGAGACCGAGATGGCCGCACCGGTCGCCGCCGAGCTGCGCCGGCTGGGGATCACCGTCCACACCGGTGTCGCGGCCCAGGAGGTCGAGCACCTCGACGGCCACGACGTCGTCGTGCTCGCGGACGGACGCCGCCTCGAGGCGCACATCGTCCTGCTCTCGGTCGGCGTGCGGCCCGACACCGCCGTCTTCGAGGCCGCGGGCGTCGTCTGCGAGCGCGGGGCGATCCTCGTCGACGGGCACGGACGCACGAACCTGCCCGACGTCTATGCGGCCGGCGACGCGGTCCTCTCCGTCGACGCCGTTACCGGACTGCGCAGGCCGGTCGCGCTGGCCGGGCCCGCGAACCGGGCGGGCCGCGCGATCGCGGACCACATCCTCCGTCCCGCCTCGGCGCGGCCCGTGCCTTCCCCCGTGGGCACCGCGATCGTCCGCGTCGGCGGGATCACGGCTGCCCTCACCGGGGCGAACAGCGCCGCGCTGCGGGAGGCGGGCATCGAGGCGGACACCCTTCACCTGCACCCCACGCAGCACGCCGGGTACTTCCCCGGGGCGACCCAGATGGCGCTCGTCGTGCACATCCGCCGCGGCGACGGGCTCCTGCTCGGGGCGCAGGCCGTCGGCCGCGACGGCGTCGACAAGAGGATCGACGTCCTGGCCACCGCCATCCGCACCGGCCTCACCGCGGCCGACCTCATCGACCTCGATCTCGCCTACTCCCCCGTCTACGGCAGCGCGAAGGATCCGGTGAACCTCGCCGGCATGGTCGGCACGAACGTCCTCGACGGCACGCTCGCCCTCTGGTACGCGCAGGACTGGGAGCGACTGCGGCAGCAGGCCCTGATCCTCGATGTGCGCAGCGCCGCGGAGTACGCCGCCGGGCATCTTCCCGGCGCCCTGCACATCCCGCACACCGAGCTGCGCGACCGCCTCGACGAGGTGCGCGCCGCCGCCGCGGGCCGCCCCGTACGGGCGCTGTGCGGATCCGGCGTGCGCTCGCACATCGCCCATCGCCTGCTCACCCAGTCGGGATTCGACTCGGCCTCGCTCTCGGGCGGGATGCTCACCGCCCGGGCGGTGCTCGGCGACGACGTGCTCGTACCCTGACCGCGCCGCAGGAGCGCCGCGCCCGTCGCTAGGAGGCGAGCCCCATCGCGTCCATGCGGCGGGCGTGCGCGCCCATGAGCTCGGTGAACACCGGCTCGAGCCGGTCGTTCTCCGCACCCGGAAGGTGCGGGCGCAGCGCCGCGCGCGCGACGAGGATGGTGTCGCCGACGAGCCGGCGGCCCCACATCGACAGCAGTGAGCGCCACTGCTCGTCGCTGGCGATCGTGGCCTGCACGATCCCGATGATCTCGTGCCGGTCGTCGGCCTCGGAGAGGATCCGGGCGACCTTCGCCCCGGTGTCGCCGTAGCTGGAGGCCAGGGCGAGGTAGAAGTCGTCGAGCATGCCCGCGGTCAGGTACACGGCGAGCATGGTCTCCGCGATGCGCGGGCCGAGCGTCTTGCGGCGGAAGGCGTCGAGCTGCTCGCGGAACGGCAGCATCACCTCCGTGGGCGCGTCGCCCTGCGCGGCGATGATCGCGACGATGCCGTGATGCTTGGCGAGCGCGGCCCCCGCGGCGCGGGTCAGGATCTCCTTCTCCGCGAGGTCGTCGGTCGCCCTGATGAGCCGGGTGAGCGTCTCGAAGTACCCCAGCTGCAGGTACGCGGCCTGACCGAGGAAGGTGTTCAGCTCGGGCGCCAGCTCGGCGAAGTCGACGCGGGTGGCATCCCCCAGATCTCCCCGGGAACGGAGCACCAGCGCGCGTCGCGGCGCCTTGTCGCGCTGCCAGAACCACCTCACCACGGCACCACCCTACTTCAGCACCGGTTCCGGATCCGTGCTCCGGTAGGCTGAATACTGCTCCGGCGACGGATCGGAGCCCCGCGCCTGTGCATACGGATCCGGCGTGGACCTCTCAATCGAGGCGGCGCCTCGCCAGGCCCGCCGGACAGGCAATCAAAGACTGTGACCTCTTTCGCCGATCTCGGCATCGATCAGGACATCGTGGACGCGCTCGCGGCCAAGGGCATCGTGGACGCGTTCCCCATCCAGGAGCAGACCATCCCGCTGGGCCTGCCCGGCCAGGACATCATCGGCCAGGCCAAGACCGGCACCGGGAAGACCTTCGGATTCGGCATCCCCGTGGTGCAGCGCCTGGGGATCGACCCCGAGCCCGGTGTCAAGGCGCTCATCGTGGTGCCGACCCGCGAGCTCGCGGTGCAGGTGTACGAGGACATGGATCTGCTCACCTCGGGCCGTTCCACGAGCGTCGTCGCGATCTACGGCGGCAAGGCGTACGAGGGGCAGATCGAGCAGCTCAAGGCCGGCGCGCAGATCGTCGTCGGCACCCCGGGCCGGCTCATCGACCTCGCCAACCAGCGTCTGCTCGACCTCTCCCGCGCGACCGAGGTCGTGCTCGACGAGGCCGACAAGATGCTCGACCTCGGCTTCCTCGCCGACATCGAGAAGATCTTCTCGAAGGTCCCGGCCGTGCGGCACACCCAGCTGTTCTCGGCGACCATGCCCGGTCCGATCGTCGCGCTCGCCCGCCGGTTCATGACGAACCCGATCCACATCCGTGCGAACGACCCCGACGAGGGCCTCACCCAGGCCAACATCCGCCACCTCGTCTACCGCGCGCACTCGCTGGACAAGGACGAGGTCATCGCGCGCATCCTGCAGGCCGAGGGCCGGGGCAAGACCGTGATCTTCACGCGCACCAAGCGCGCCGCGCAACGTCTCGTGGACGAGCTCAGCGATCGCGGCTTCAACGTCGGCGGCGTGCACGGCGACATGGGCCAGGATCAGCGCGAGCGCTCGATGGCCGCGTTCAAGGCGGGGAAGAAGGACGTGCTGGTCGCGACAGACGTGGCCGCCCGCGGCATCGACGTCGACGACGTCACGCACGTCATCAACCACACCATCCCGGACGAGGACAAGACGTACCTGCACCGCGCGGGCCGCACCGGACGCGCTGGCCGCACCGGCATCGCGGTGACGTTCGTGGACTGGGAGGACCTGCACAAGTGGGCCCTCATCAATCGCGCCCTCGAGTTCGGCCAGCCCGAGCCGACCGAGACGTACTCGTCCAGCCCGCATCTGTACGAAGACCTGAACATCCCGGTCGGCACCAAGGGCCGCTTGGTCACCGCCCCGGTCTCCGAGAAGCCGGCACGCAAGCAGCGCGAGCCGCAGCGCGCCGCCGATGCCGCCGCCGAGGGCACGGACGAGGGCACCACGCGTCGCCGCCGTCGCCGTCGCCGTGCGGAGGACGGGGTCGGATCCACGTTCGCCGAGGGCGCGGAGACCCCCGCCGCCAAGACCGCCGGATCCGATGACGACGAACGCGCCGCCGAGGGCTCCGGCACGCACGACGGCCAGGGCGCGGAGCACCACGACGGCAAGCCCGCGGCGCAGCGCCGCCGCCGGCGCCGCCGTCGCCCGTCCGGAGGTGCGGCCGCCGGCAGCGCGCCGCAGACCGGGGCCTGACCCCGCTGCGCTCCCCTGCCCCGCCTCGGGCTCACCCCTGACCGCGAGACTCCATCTGGGCGACGAGACTGCACCCCAAACGTGCAGTCTCGTCGCCCATTTGCAGTCTCGCGGGGTGGTTGCCGGCCCCGGGGCGGGGTACCTTGCCGGCCCCGGGGGCGGGGTACCTTGCCGGCCCCGGGGGCGGGGTACCTCGCCGGCCCCGGGAGCGGGTACCTCGCCGGGGCCGGCTACCGGGGCCGGACCGGGTACACCGGGGCGGATCCGGATCCGCGGTCGATGATGCGCTGCAGCATGGCCGGATCCGTGGTGTTCTCGCCGGGGACGTTGGGCTTGCCGGCGCCGTGATAGTCGCTGGAGCCGGTCACGATGAGGTCGTGCTCGGCGGCGATCCGGTGCAGCCAGACCCTCCCTTCGGCGGTGTTCTCGCGGTGGTGGATCTCGAGCCCGGCCAGACCGGCGTCGATGAGGCGCCGCAGGGTCTGATCCGTCATGCGTTCGCGTCCCGCCGGATGCGCGATGACGGGCACTCCCCCCGCGCCGAGGACCAGTTCGATCGCGGTGAGCGGATCCGGCGCGTAGTGCGCCTCGTAGTAGCCCTGGCGCGGATGCAGGATCCCGTCGAACGCCTCGCCGCGGTCGCGCACGATGCCGCGCGCGACGAGGGCGTCGGCGATGTGCGGCCGGCCGACGGTCGCGCCGGGATCGGTCTGCGCGAGCACGTCCTCCCAGCGCAGCGGATAGTCCCGGGCGATGTTGCGCGCGATCCGCTCCGCCCGCCCGATCCGGTCGTCGCGGATCCGCGTGGTCTCCGCGACGAGATCCGGATCCGTCGGGTCGAACAGGTAGGCGAGCACGTGCACGCTGCGCCAGCCGTCCTTCGAGGACAGCTCCATGCCGGGGATGAACGTCATCCCGTGCGCCGTCGCCGCCTCCGCCGCCTCGACCCAGCCGTCGGTCGTGTCGTGGTCGGTCAGCGCGATCGTGCGCAGCCCCTCCTGCGCGGCGCGCTCGACGAGGGTCGCCGGGTCCTCGGTGCCGTCGGAGCGGTGGGAGTGCAGATGCAGATCGATCGGCCCGTCGAAGAGCGGGGGTCGTGACGTCGGATCGGCATCGGTCATCCTTTGAGCGTAGCGATCCCTCGAGTGCGCGGCCCGTCCCGCGCCGCGCCGTTCCCGGGGCGGACCCTCAGCCGCGCACCAGAACCCTCACAGATCCGCTCGCCTAGGCTCGAAGGCGATGCTTCGACTGATCGGGATCCTCCTCACCGTCCTCTTCGCGATCGCCACCGCGATCGTGACCTGGCCGCAGTTCTTCCACCTCGAGCAGACCTTCCCGATCACGCAGATCGTGGCCTCCCGCGGCGTGCTCGTGCTGGCCTACGGCGCGATCCTGCTGCTGGCGCTGCTGCTGCTGTTCGCCCGGCCGCTGCGCGGGTTCGCGGCCTCGATCGCGGTCGTCGCCCTGCTCGGCGGCGGCGCCTCGGCGGCGATCCTCGCGCTGCGCGGCGTCGACATGACCCAGGCCCTGCCGCAGAAGAGCTCCTCGAGCGTGCGGGTGCTGGCCTGGAACACCGCGGGTGAGGCGGTCTCCGCCGACGAGATCGCCACCACCATCGTCGCGCAGCAGGCGGACATCGTGGCGCTGCCCGAGACCACCGAGGCGGTGGGCGAGGACATCGCGCTGAAGCTGCGCGATGCCGGCCACCCGATGTGGGTGCATCACGTGCAATACCGTCCCGAGATCACCAAAGGCCCGGACTCCTGGCAGACCACGGTGCTGATCTCCCCCGCGCTCGGCGACTACTCCGTCATCCCCTCGTCCGCCGACGGATCCAGCAACACCTCTTCGGTGCCCAGCGCCGTGGTGATGCCGGTGGACGGCGAGGGCCCCACCGTGGTCGCCGTGCACACCGTCGCACCGCGTCAGGACGAGATGGCGGGCTGGTCCGAGGATCTGCGCTGGGTCGCGGACCAGTGCCCCGCCGGCAGGAACGTGATCCTCGCGGGCGACTTCAACGCGACCCTCGACCACATGGGCGCGCTCGGCACCGCGGGCGGGGATCTCGGTGCCTGCCGCGATGCCGCGTCGCGCTCCGGATCCGGAGCGGTCGGCACCTGGCCGACGTCGGTGCCGGCCCTCGTCGGCGCGCCCATCGACCACGTGATGGCGACGGCGCAGTGGCGCGCCAGCGGATCCGCCGTGCTGCCTGCCGGTCCCGGCGGCAGCGACCATCGCGCCCTGATCACCCAGCTGGAGCGCGCGACCTCGTGACGGCGGGTTCCTGACGGCAGCGCCTGCCGCAGTTCAGCGCCGAGCGCGCGCCCGGGAGGCCAGGGCCGCGATCGCCCGCCACCCCACCAGGAACACCAGCAGCGTGACGGTGGCGACGATGATGAACGCGATCGCCGTGCTGCCGCCGCTCACGACGCGCAGGATCATCCCGAGCACCACGGTGATCACGACCAGCAGCGCTCCGGTGCGCAGCGGCGCGGCCGGTGCGCGCCAGGCGCGCAGCACGGCCCAGCCGGCCGCGAGCCCCACCAGGAACGGCCAGGCGGTCTCCAGCACGCCGAGGGGGTCCACGGAATGCTCGTGGCTCGCGCGCCCGATCGCGGCGAACACGATCACGAGCACCACGTCGATCCCCACCGCCCAGGGCCAGGACAGGGCGGATCGGCGGTCAGGGGCGACTTCGGTCATGCCCTCCACGCTAGCCCGGCGGACCATGGGTCGTGTGACGCCGGATGCGGATCCGCGTCCTACCCTGATACTCCGCTATCAGCAAGCATTGAAATAGCTGGGAGCGACCGATAGAAACGATGCAGGGCTATCCGCCCGCGCCGACCCTCTGTCGGTTTCCAACCCCCACGAGAGGACCCTCACCGATGAGGATGCCAACCCCCCACCGCTCGTTCCGCACCATCGCCTGCACCGTCGCGGCGCTGGGATTGGTCCTGACGGGCTCCGTCAGCGCCACCGCGGCGACGACGGAGACCTCCACGCCCGTCCCGGTCAACCCGCCGGACGGCACCGTGATGAGCTATGTGGTCAACATCGGCCAGGCCAACCCCGGCCAGACCCGCAAGGCGGAGAAGGCCGTCGCCGACGCCGGCGGCGTCGTGGTGCAGACCTGGCCCGAGATCGGGGTCGTCATCGCGCAGTCCGATCGCGCCGCCTTCCGCGACACCGTCAAGGCGAAGGGCCGCAACGTCGTCAGCTCCGTCGGCGCCACCCGCACCGTCGAGGTCAAGGACAAGGTCACCGGCCCGCAGGCGCCGTGGGGCCCCGGATCCTCGGGCTGGAACAAGGGCAAGAACAAGCCCGTCAACGGAGACGAGCCCACCGAGCCCGTGCCCGCCGACGGCACCGACTCGATGGAATCGCAGCAGTGGGACATGGCGATGATCCACGCCACCGAGGCGAACACGATCACCGACGGCAGCCGCAACGTGCTGGTCGGCGTGCTCGACTCCGGCATCGATCCGACGCACCCCGACCTGCAGGCCAATATCGACGTCGCCGACTCGGTGAACTGCACGACCGGCGGCCGCCCCGACCAGAGCGCGGGCGGCTGGTACCCGACCACCTCGGACCACGGCACCCACGTCGCGGGCACGATCGCGGCCGCACGCAACGGCGTCGGCATCGTCGGCGTCGCCCCGAACGTGCGCCTGGCGTCGGTGAAGGTCGTCAACGACGACGGGTTCATCTACCCGGAGTACGCGGTCTGCGGCTTCATGTGGGCGGCGCAGCGCGGGATGGATGTCACGAACAACAGCTACTACGTCGACCCGTTCGAGTTCTGGTGCGACGACCAGCCCGACCAGGCCGCCGTCCGCGAGGCCGTCGCCCGCGCGGTGAACTGGTCCAGCTCCCGAGGCGTCGTCAGCGCCGCCGCGGCGGGCAACTCTGGCATCGACTTCACCATGAACACGACCGATGACGGCAGCCCCAACGATGCCGCGGAGCCGACGGTGCGCACGATCAACGAGGGCTGCAAGGACATCCCCGCTCAGATCCCCGGCGTGGTGAACGTGTCCGCGATCACCCAGACGGGCCAGCTCGCGTACTTCTCGAACCGCGGCCTCGGCCACATCGACGTCGCCGCTCCCGGATACCGGATCCTCTCCACCATCCCGAACGGCAAGTACGGTCTGAAGAGCGGCACCTCGATGGCCTCGCCGCACGTCGCCGGTGTGCTCGCTCTGATGAAGTCCGCGCACCCTGAGCTGACCCCGGCGCAGATGGTGGACAAGCTCCGCGCGGACGCCACCAAGACGCCGTGCTCCGCTCCGCAGCTGAACAACGGTGCGGCGTGCGAGGGGACGACCGAGCTGAACAGCTACTACGGCTACGGCATCGTGGACGCCCTCAAGGCCGTGCAGTGATCTGACCCGCCCCGGCACCGGGGCCCGGCTCGTCGTCTCGACGGGCCGGGCCCCTTCCCCGTCCGGATCCGTCTTCCCGCCAGCCGGTGAGAGGATGGATCCATGACCTCCGAGCACGACACGATCGAGCAGCCGGGCGACGCCGCCACCGCGGCCGTCTCGACGAGCACCAACCGCCGCCAGCCCTTCCCGCAGGGCTTCCTGGACACCATCTCCACGGGCTGGGCCGAGCGCCCCGAGTCCCTGCCGGCACCGCGCGCACAGGCGCCGTACGCGGCCGCCCGCCGCGCGGCCCTCTCCGCCGCCTTCCCCGGAAAGCGCCTGGTGATCCCGGCCGGTTCCCTCGCGCAGCGCAGCAACGACACCGACTATCCGTTCCGCGCGCACTCGGCGTTCGCCCACCTCACCGGCTGGGCCGCCGATTCCGAACCGGACTCGCTGCTCGTCTTCGAGCCCACCGCCGACGGCCACGACGTGACCCTCTACTTCCGCGAGCGCGCCGACCGCACCACGAGCGAGTTCTACTCCGACGCCACGATCGGCGAGTTCTGGATCGGCCCGCGTCCGGCGCTGGCCGGTGTCGCCGCCGACCTGGGTGTGGCGACCGCCCACCTCGACGAGTTCGCCGCCGGCGACGACGACCTGGTCGTCGACGACAATGCCGAGCTCACCCAGGTCGTCTCCGAGCTGCGCCTCGTCAAGGACGAGTACGAGATCGCCGAGATGCGCCGGGCCGTGGAGATCACCGCGCACGGCTTCGACGACATCATCCGCGACCTGCCCCGCGCGGTCGCGCACCCCCGCGGCGAGCGCATCGTCGAGGGCGTGTTCCATCAGCGCGCCCGCAGCGACGGCAACTGGGAGGGATACGACACGATCGCCGCATCCGGCCCGCACGCCTGCTACCTGCACTGGACCCGCAACGACGGCGCGGTGCTGCCCGGCGACCTGATCCTCATCGACGCCGGCGCCGAGGCCGACAGCCTCTACACCGCCGACATCACCCGCACGCTGCCGGTGAGCGGCACGTTCAGCGACGTGCAGCGCCGGATCTACGACACCGTGGTCGAAGCGGCCGACGCGGCCTTCGCCGCCGCGAAGGTCGGCGTGCCGTTCCGCGAGGTGCATGCCGCCGCGATGGACGTGATCGCCCGCCGCACGGCCGAGTGGGGCCTGCTGCCGGTGACCGCCGAGGAGGCGCTCGATGCCGACAGAGGCGGCCAGCACCGCCGCTACATGGTGCACGGCACCAGCCATCACCTCGGCATCGATGTGCACGACTGCGCCCAGGCACGTCGCGAGATGTACTACGACGGACTGATCGAGCCCGGCATGGTGTTCACGATCGAGCCCGGCCTGTACTTCCAGATCGACGACGTGACGGTGCCCGAGGAGTACCGCGGCATCGGCGTGCGCATCGAGGACGACATCCTGATCACCGCCGACGGCCCCGTGAACCTCTCGGCGGACATCCCGCGCACCTCCGCCGAGATCGAGGACTGGATCGCCCGCGTGCAGGGATCCGCCTCCTGACCGGAGACGAGCATCCCGGACAGCTCCGGGGTGAAGGAGGCCGCCGCGACCGTGAGGATCGCGGCGGCCTTTCCCGCACTCGCGGGACGGAGTGCTTCGCCCGCAGCGGTCACCTGCTGCTCTTGAGCGACCATCGCCTTGCCGGCGTGCTGGACGGCGGATCCTTCGGGCCGGCCGCCCCTCCGGGAATCGGACGACCCTCGCAGACATCCCGCACCTCGATGTCCGTGACCCGGAGGAGACTGATCGTGAAGCGGATAGGTCCCGTGAACGGCCCGAATCCGGGCGAGAATCTTCGCCGACCCCCTTCCGTTTCTCGTACTTATGTTCTAAACTAAGAGTATGTCAAACCCCACTCCCACGCCCGTCGCGGACCGCGGCGTGCTGCTGGACGAGTGGGTGCGCACCCGGGCAGAGATCGCGCGCCTCGAGGCGCGCTCCGCAGACCTGCTCGCAACCCGGGCGGCCCTGTTCGACGAGGAGGCACGGGCACATCCACGGCACCGTGACATGGCCCGCCGGTCGATGCTCGCCGAGTACGCCGCCGCAGGACGCATCGGCCGCGGCACCGTGGGCGCTGCATTCGCGGACGCCGAGGTCATGACCGCGCACTTCCCCGGCCTGCACGACGCACTCCGCGCCGGGACCATCACCGCCCAGCACGCCCGGGCCGTCATCGCCGCCGCCGAACCCGTCCGCGACGCGGTCCGCAACGGGATCCTGCCCGCTGCGACCCGCACCGTGTATGAGGAGGCGTGCCTGGTCATCGCCGCGCAGGACTCCCCCGCGCGCACCCGTGTCCACGCCCGGCAGATCGCCGCGACCCTCACCGGGCAGACCCTCGTCGAACGCCACCGGCAGGCCGCCGGCGAGCGGAGCGTGACCGTGAAAGCCCTCGAAGACGGCATGGCGCTGCTGACCATCGTGCTTCCCGAGATCTATGCCATCGCGATCAAAGAGCGACTCACCGCCCTCGCCACGGCCATCGCCGCCGGTGCCCGCCCCGTGATCGAGCAGGAGCTCGGCATCGCGTTCACCGACCCGGTCGCCGATCGGTTCGCCGGCGCCGACCCTGACGAGTACATCGACGCGACCGACCTGGACCCCGCCGACCCCCGGCTGGACGCTTACGACCTGCTCACCACCAGCACCACGTATGTGATCGACCCCGAGCACGACCTGCACGACCCCGCGACCGACACCTGCCCCGCCGCGAAGCTCGGCCCCCGCACCGGCCCCGAGTTCGTCGCCACCGACGGGCGCACCCGCCGCCAGATCGAAGCCGACGTGCTCATCGACCTGTTGCTCGCCGGTGCCCCCTCCGAAGCCCTCGGCACCGGGCTGGAGAACATCGCCGCCACCGTCCAGGTCACGATCGCCGCGACCACACTCGCCGGCGAGGACGACCGCATCGCCGAACTCGACGGACACGGCCCGCTGCACCCCGACATCGCCCGCGAACTCGCCCGCCACGCCACGGGCTGGAATCGGCTCTTCCTCGACGGCACGGGGATGATCACGAAGGTCGACCGCTACACCCCCACCAGCGGCATGAAACGATTCCTCCGCGCCAGAGACCAGCACTGCCGGTTCCCCGGCTGCATCACCCCCGCCGCGCGCTGCCAGATCGATCACAATCACGACTACGCGCTCGGCGGGCCGACCGAGATCACCAACCTCGCTTGCTTCTGCACTGCCCACCACCCGCTCAAGCACCCCGACCTCGACGACCTGCACCGCTGGAATGCTCAGCAGCTCCCCGACGGCACCCTCGAGTGGATCAGCCCCACCGGTCGCACCTACGCGGATCCGCCTCCACGGCGAGTGATGTTCATCTGAAATCAGGCCGGCACGTCGCGGGGGCGGCTCACACAGGCAGCAGGCTGCTCGTCGATCACATACCCACGCCGCAGATTCGTCGCGATGATGGCTGCGTTATCGACGAACATCACGGCCAGAGCACGCCCATCGGGTCCGAAGACGCCGAGACGGGACCAGCCCGGCCGGGGGCTCAGCCTGCCGCGTGCTCGGCGAGCGCGGCGGCCATCTGCCGCACCGCCTGCTCGATGATCGGGCGGGGCGTGGCGAGGATGAACCGCAGGAAGCCCTCGCCCGCGGCACCGCAGGCGATCCCGTCGGTCATGGCGACGCCGGCATGCTCGCGGAAGAAGTCCGCCGGGGAGCCGGCGATGCCGAGCCCGCGCGCGTCCAGCCAGGCGATGTAGGTGCCTTCCGGGGCGCGGTACCCCATGCCGGGGATGTGCTCGGCGAGCAGATCGCCGAGCAGGCGACGGTTGCCGTCGAGATAGTCGAGCGTCTCGGCGAGCCACTCCCGACCGTCGTCGAAGGCCGCGGTCGTCGCGATGACACCGAGGTTCGCCGTGCCGTGCTCGGCCCAGGCGACCTCCGGGCGCGCCCATGTCTCCGCATCGGCATCGTTCGACAGGATCACCTGCGCCGCCTTCAGGCCCGGCAGGTTCCAGGCCTTCGATGCGCTGGCCGCGGTGATCGTGTGGCCTGCCGTCACGTCGCTGATGCTCGCGTAGGGCACGTGCGCGTGCGGGGCGAACACCAGCGGGGCGTGGATCTCATCCGAGAACACCCGCGCGCCGTGCCGCTCCACGACCTCGGCGACGGCCGCGAGCTCGGCGCGCTCGAACACGCGGCCGAGGGGGTTGTACGGGTTGCACAGGATCAGCAGGCCGCCGCCCGCGGCGAACGCACGATCGATGCCGTCGAGGTCGTACACGTGGCGTCCGTCCTCGATGAGCATCGGCACCTCGATGATCTCGCGGTCGTGCATCGCCGGGATCGTGAGGAACGGCATGTACGCGGGCGTCGGCAGCACGATCTTCGACCCCGGCGCGGTGTAGAAGTCGATGGTCGCGCGCAAGGCCGTCAGCACGTCGGGCACGGGACGGATCCGGTCCGCCGGAACGTCCCAGCCGTAGCGGTCCTTCTGCCAGCGTGCGGCCGCCTCGGTCATCCGGGCCCGCACGGCCGCGGGCAGGTATCCGGTCAGTCCGTCGTCGATCGAGTCCTTCATCGCCGCGGTGATCGCCGGTGCGGGCGGGAAGTCCATCTCGGCGACGAACGCGCCGATCGCCTCGGGGAACACCGACCACTTCACGCTGCCGATCTCGCGCAGCCGATCGACGCCGATCGCGTCCAGTTCCTCCATCGTGCTCATGCGTCTCCCTGCCTCTCGTCCACGAACGCGGCGACCGGCGCGGCAAGCCCGGCGCCGACCTCATCCGCGGGGCGCTTGCGCCCCTTCACCTCGAAGGAGTGCCCGCCGCCGTCGACCCAGACGATGCGCGCGTCCCGGCAGGACGCGACGGCTTCCTCGAGCTGCGACAGCGGCTGCACGAACGGGTCGTTCGTACCCACGAGGAACAGCTGCGGCTGCGGCACCGCGGGCAGGTGCGCGATGCGGGGCTTGTCGGGCCTTCCCGGCGGATGCAGCGGATACCCCAGGTAGACCAGCCCCGCCACGTCGAGACCGTCCTGTTCGGCGGCCGCCATCGACGCCATCCGGCCCCCGTAGGACTTGCCGCAGGCGAACACGGATCCGCTCCCCCGCTCGCGGGCCGCGGAGACCACGGCCCGCCAGGTGAGGATCGCGTGCGCGGCCGGTCCCGGCATGCGCCGCCCCGCCTCGAGGTAGGGGAACGTGAACCGCAGCGTCTGCAGGCCCGTGGCCCGCAGCGCGGCGGAGAAGCCGGTCAGGAACGGGTGGTCCATCCCTGCCCCGGCGCCGTGCGCGATCGCGACGAGGGGTGCGCCGTCATCCGGCTCCGCGCCGACGGCGGCACCGTGGACGGCGGACACCTCGACCGTCCCGGCGGGCAGCGGAACCGGGATCCGGAACCGCTCCTCGGCCGGCTCCGTCATCGCGCGGCGCCGTGGTCCGCCGGCTTCTCGCCTTCCGCAGATCCATCCGTCGGCTCACTCGCCGCGGGCCGATCGGCGTCGGGCCTCTCCGGTGCCGACTCCCCCGACACGGCGGGCGCCTCGCCCGACACGGACGGCGCCTCGCCCGACACGGCGGGTGCCTCATCCGATGCGGCGGGCGCCTCCTCCGGCGCGGGCGGGGCGGGCACGGCCGGCGGCGCGGGCGGCATCGGCGGACGCGCCGGTGCGATGCGCTCGCCATAGCGCGGCGGCTCCTCCACGCGCTCACCGTACTGCGGCGGCTCTGCGGCGGCGCCTGCTGCGGGCTCCGGCTGCGGGATGGGGGTGACGGCGCGTCCGAGCACCTGACGCGCCTTGCCGACCGAGTCCGGCAGCACGGTCACCTCGTAGTGGTCGGCCTTGAGCTGCATCACGCTCGCATAGTCGCGGCGGCGGCGCACGATCGAGTAGGTGATGAGGCTCAGGATCATGCCGATCGCCACGCCCACGAACAGGATCCCCACGAACGCCTGCATCGGCACGGCGGGGTTGCCCAGCACGAAGATCGCCGACAGGAAGAGCCCGATGAGCACCCCGTTGACCGCCCCCGAGCGGGCCGCGTTCGCGTAACCGAGTCGCCCCGTGACGCGTTCCACGGTCTGCACGCCGACGCCGACGATCGCGATCGCCCTGGCCGGGATCTCCCCGGCGATCAGCTGCGAGACGAGCTTCTGCGCGGCCTCGTATTCGGCGACCGTCGCGACGGTCTCGCCGATCTCGCCGGCAGGACCCGATGGGTTCAGCATGCTCATCGGACCATTGTTCCATGCACCTCGTTCAGAGGGAGCCGGACACTACTCTGGAAGCATGAGCACACAGCGGGTTTTCGTCGCGCGCCTGGCCGGGTGCGCCGTGTTCGACCCCGCCGGCGACCGGATCGGGAAAGTCCGTGATGTCGTCGTGGTGTACCGAAGTACGGCTGCCCCGCGCGTGATCGGGCTCGTCTGCGAGATCCCGGGACGCCGGCAGGTGTTCCTGTCGATCGGGCGGGTCGGCTCGATCAGCACCGGGCAGGTGATCAGCTCCGGGCTCATGAACGTGCGCCGCTTCAAGCCGCGCAACGGCGAGGTGCGCGTCATGGCCGAGCTCATCGGGCGCCGCGTCGACTTCGCAGACGCCTCCGGCACCGCCGTGATCGAGGACGTCGCGATCGAACCGAACCGGCTCGGCGAGTGGTCGGTCAGCCAGCTGTTCCTGCGCAAGCCGAAGACCAGCGCCTCGCCGTTCGCGAAGGGCCCCACCACCTTCGCGACCTGGAACCAGGTCCACGAGCACAACCGCCCGGGTGAGGCGCAATCCGCCGAGCAACTCGTCGCCACGTTCTCCGAGATGCACCCCGCGGACCTCGCGAACACCCTGCTCGACCTGCCCCAGCAGCGCCGCATCGAGG
The DNA here is from genome assembly GCA_018268515.1 of Actinomycetota bacterium. Lineage (GTDB taxonomy): Bacteria > Actinomycetota > Actinomycetes > Actinomycetales > Microbacteriaceae > Microbacterium. The sequence goes on along the minus strand of JAFDWK010000016.1, from coordinate 35,259 downwards.
TCGCGGAGGAGCTGCCAGACGAACGGCTCGCCGACGCCCTCGAGGAGATGCCCGAGGACGACCAGATGGACATCCTGGACCGGCTCGGCGACGAGCGCGCCGCCGACATCCTCGACCAGATGGAACCGGACGACGCCGCCGACCTGCTCGCACAGCTCCCCCAGGGCCGCCTCGAGCACCTGCTCGAGCTGATGGAGCCCGAGGAGGCGGAGGACGTGCGCATGCTGCTGCGCTACAGCCCCGACACCGCGGGCGGTCTGATGACGCCCGAGCCGATCATCCTCTCCGCCGACGCCACGGTGGCCGAGGCCCTCGCGCTGATCCGTCGGCATGAGCTGCATCCCGCCCTCGCCGCTGCCGTGTTCATCACGCTGCCGCCGTTCGAGACTCCCACCGGGCGCCTGCTCGGCGTCGTGCACTTCCAGCGCATGCTGCGGTATCCGCCTCATGAACGGCTCGGCGCGATCGTCGACGACACCCTCGAGCCAGTCCCCGCCACCGCGTCCGCAGCCGAGGTCGCGCGCATGCTCGCCAGCTACGACCTCGTCTCGCTGCCGGTCGTCGATCAGGCGCACCGCCTGGTGGGCGCGATCAGCGTCGACGACGTGCTCGACTATCTGCTGCCCGACGACTGGCGCTCGCACGACGCCGACGAGCAGACCGGATCCGCCCAGGCCGCCGCGACGCCGGGGGCGGCGCGATGATGGCGAAGTCTGGCCGCGGCGGCCTGGACCTGCCCCGCGGGCGCTCGGGCATGCTCGGTCGCGGATCCTCGACGGTCTCCAGCGACACGTTCGGCCGCTTCTCCGAGGCATTCGCGCGGGCCATGGGCACCTCCGGATTCCTCATCGGCATGTCGGTGTTCGTCACGATCTGGCTCTGGTGGAACATCGCCATGCCGAAGGAGTGGCAGTTCGACCCCGCCGCGACGAACTTCACCCTGCTCACCCTGATCCTGTCGCTGCAGGCCTCGTACGCCGCCCCGCTGATCCTGCTCGCGCAGAACCGTCAGGACGACCGGGACCGCGTGCAGATCGAGCAGGATCGCCAGCGCGCCGAGCGCAACCTCGCCGACACCGAGTACCTGGCCCGCGAGATCGTGGCGCTGCGGATGGCGCTCGAGGAACGGTCGGCGCAGGGCGTGACCCGCGAGGTGCTGCGCGCCGAGCTCAGGGCGATGCTCGCCGAGCTGCGCGACGAGGATCCGGCGGAGCAGCTCCCGTGACCGCGGAGCTCGCCGAGGCGGTCCGCCGCGCGGTCGGCGCCGTCACCGATCCGGAGCTGCGCCGGCCGCTGGCCGACCTCGACATGCTCCGCGACATCACCGTCGCGCAGGCGACGGCGCACGTCGGCATCGTGCTGACGATCGTGGGCTGCCCTGCGGCGACCCGGATCGAGGCCGACGTGCGCGCCGCGGCGGCCGCCGTGCCCGGGATCGACGCGGTCGAGGTGACCGTCGGCGTGATGACCCCCGACGAGCGCCGCGCCCTCACCGAACGGCTGCGCGACGGCAGGGCGCCGCGGCAGATGCCGTTCGGCCCCGACTCGCTCACCCGGGTGATCGCCGTCACCAGCGGCAAGGGCGGGGTCGGCAAGTCGTCCCTCACCGCCAACCTGGCCGTCGCGCTGGCCGCCCGCGGACGCCGGGTCGGCCTCATCGACGCCGACGTGCACGGGTTCTCGATCCCGGGACTGCTCGGGATCGCCCCCGGCACGCAGCCCACGCGCATCGACGATCTGATGCTGCCGCCCGTCGCGCACGACGTGAAGGCCGTCTCGATCGGCATGTTCCTGCGCGACGGCGAGTCCGTGGTCGCCTGGCGCGGGCCGATGCTGCACCGCACCGTGCAGCAGTTCCTCACCGACGTCTTCTTCGGCGACCTGGACGTGCTGTTCATCGACATGCCGCCGGGCACGGGCGACATCGCGATCACCCTCGGCCAGTTGCTGCCTCATGCCGAGGTGCTCGTCGTGACCACGCCGCAGGAGGCGGCCTCCGACGTGGCGATCCGCAGCGGGCTGGTGGCCCGGCAGACCGGGCAGCGCGTGATCGGAGTGGTGGAGAACATGTCCGCGATGACCCTGCCCGACGGCACCGCGCTCGATCTGTTCGGATCCGGCGGCGGGCAGGCCGTCGCCGACGCGCTCTCGCAGGGCGGGGATCCGGTTCCGCTCCTCGCCTCCGTACCGCTGAGCCCTCGGCTGCGCACCGGCGGCGATGCCGGCGTGCCTGTGGTGCTCGCCGATCCGGAGGATCCCGCAGCGCGTGCGATCCTCGCGGTCGCCGAGGCGATCGATCGGACGGGCCGAGGCCTGTCCGGGCGACGTCTGCCGGTCAGCCTGCGCTGAGCGGGCGCCCGCCGATCAGGTGGCTTCGCTGTCGTACGGCGGCAGCTTCTCGGCAGAGAACACCGTCGGCGCCTTCGACGCGGCGGGCTGTTCCGCCCCCGCGGAGGCGGCGTTCATCGCGGTCGCCGTGGCGAGCAGTGCGGCCGCGGAGCCCGCGGCCGGAGCCGGCGAGGCCTCGGTCGCGGTGGTCTCGGTCGGGGCGGGCGGTGACGTCGCCAGCGGGGTGTCGTCCATCAGCGCATCGCGGATGATGCGCCGCGGGTCGTACTGCCGCGGATCGAGCTTGCGCCAGTCCAGCTCGTCGATCTCGGGCCCGACCTCCTCGCGCATGCGATCCTTCGCACCGCGCATGTAGTCGCCCGCCTTCTTGACCAGGCGCGCGAACGACTCCGCATAACGCGGAAGTCGCTCGGGGCCGACGAGAAGGGCCGCGATCACGCCGATCACGATCAGCTTCTCGAAGGTGATGCCGAAGAACATGTGACAAGGGTACCGCCGCTCCCGGCCGTCGCGTACGCGGGAACTAAGCTGAGAGGGCATGCGGTGCACTGAGCGACCGCCAGGGAGACGCAGTGAGCGAGCAGGACGCCAACGCACGGTACGTGCGCGAAGCCATCATCGAACCCGACGAGATCGCGCGGGCGCGTGCGCACGCCGTCGAATTGGGCGCCCAGCCGGTCAGCGCCGCCGTCGGCGCCCAGATGGCCGTGCTCGCGGCCGCCGTCGACGCGCGCTCGATCGTCGAGATCGGCACGGGTGCCGGCGTCTCCGGCCTGTGGCTGCTGCGCGGCGCCCCGAA
>JAFDWK010000016.1:28658-32056 GCA_018268515.1 Actinomycetota bacterium | reverse complement strand
TTCATCGCGGGCAGGGCCGCGGACGTCCTCCCCCGCATGAACGAGGCCGCCTACGACATCGTCCTGGTCGACGCGGATCCGGAGAACGTGATCGAGTACGTCGAACACGGTCTTCGGCTTGTGCGCACGGGCGGAACGGTGCTGGTGCCGCGGGTGCTCGCCGGCGGCCGCGTGGCGGACCCCGTGCAGCGCGACGATGTGACCGTCGGCTACCGCTCGCTCATCCAGGAGACCCAGCAGTCCCCCGCCGTGCTCGCCGCGCTGAACACGGTCGGCGAAGGCCTGCTGCAGCTGATCAGCGTCGCCGCCTGAGGCAGCGCGAAAGGCCCGCCGTTCCGGAGCACGGCGGGCCTTTCGCGAATCTGTGGAGGTGTGTCGATCAGGCCGGCGCCACGACGGCGCTGAGCACGTCGTGAAGCTCCTTCGCCTCGGCGTCGTTGACGGAGACGACCAGGCGCCCGCCGCCTTCGAGCGGAACGCGCACGATGATCAGCCGGCCCTCCTTCACGGCCTCCATCGGTCCGTCGCCGGTCCTCGGCTTCATCGCTGCCATCGCGGTGCTCCCTTTCCTCGGTGGTCTACACCCTCTATATTAGTGGGTCCCTGGACACCGCTTACCGCCGTGGGTCGGCGCGCAGCGCGTTCGGCGCGGCTCAGGGCACGCGCCAGAACGTGTCCGCCAGCCCGTACACGTTCGCGATCCACATCCATTGCAGTCCGAGGCAGACCAGCAGCACGGCCGTGCGCAACCACCAGGAACGGCGCCAGCCCACCGCGCCCCACAGCGGTGCGAGCGGGAACAGCAGCCGCAGCGTGCTGGACTGCGGGAAGAACACGGCAAGCAGATACAGCGCGTAGCTCGCGCTGAACAGACGGATCTCCGGGCCCAGCCGTCGCACGCCCGGCCCGAAGAGCAGCACCGCGGCGAAGAGCACCACGATCACCGCCAGCAGGGCCAGCCCCAGCCAGCCGGGGAGCCCCAGAAGCTTCGCCCAGTAAGGCATCGCGGTGAGCCAGCCCTCGAACGGGGAGAACGTCGCAGGGCTGGTCTGCGGCATCCAGAAGCCGCGCCAGCTCAGCTCGGTCTCCACGTACGCGTTCGGCACGCCCGTGGCGATCCCGGCGATCACCTGCCAGGCGAAGCCCGCCACGACGCCGAGCACGCCCAGTCCGAGATAGTGCAGGATCTCCCGCCGGGTCAGCGGATCGGTCCTGCGGCGGATCCAGCGCAGCACCAGCATCAGCCCGAGCATGAGCGCGAACGCCAGCACCCCCGGTCTCGTGAAGCCCATCAGCACGATGAGCGGGTACAGCCGCACGTACCGGCGGCGCGCCAGGGCGTCGAGGGCGAGCAGCAGGAACAGCATGTTCAGCACCTCGGCGTAGCCGACCTGGAACAACGCGCCCAGCGGGCCCGCAGCGAAGAACACGACCGTCCAGATCGCGGCCATCCGCCCGATCCGGCCGCGCATCATGCGGAACAGCACGAGGCAGCACAGATACCCGGCCGCGAGCGAGACCAGCACGGCGCCGACCGGCCAGCCGACCGCGCCGAACGGGAGGCCGACGACCTGCGACACCCAGGAGTACAGCGGAAGGAACGCCCACGAGTTCTGCGTGACATGACCATCCGCGCCGAGCGGGAGGGTCGTGGGGTAGCCGTACACGGAGATGTACCAGTACCACTGGGCATCCCATCCGCTCACATAGGCGGCGAGCGACGGATCCGCATGGAACCTCGAATGCGGCGCGCTGGAGAGCCCGGTGGCCGCGAGCAGCAGCAGCGTGGTGACCACGCGCGCGCCGATGTAGATCGCGAGGATCCCGGCCCACGCCGGCATCCTCGCGTACGTCCGCGCCGCCCACCGGGGCACGACGGCGAGACGCCCGAGGTGCGCGCCCTCCGCGCGGATGAGCTCAGACACCGCTGAGCCAGGAACGCAGGCCCCGCTCGCTGGCCTCGATCTGCGCGATCGGCACCCTCTCCTCGTCATGATGCGCGAGATGCGGATCCCCGGGCCCGTAGTTCACGGCGGGGATGCCGAGGGCCGAGAACCGCGCCACATCGGTCCAGCCGTATTTCGGCTTCGGGGTCGCGCCGACGGCCGCGACGAAGTCCTGCGCGATCGGCGCGTCGAGGCCGGGGCGCGCGCCCTCGGCGACGTCGGTGATCTCGACCGCGAATCCGTCGAACACGCGGCGCACGTGGGCCTCGGCGTCGGCCGCGGACTTGCTCGGGGCGAAGCGGTAGTTCACCTCGACCTCGCACGCGTCGGGGATGACGTTGCCGGCGATGCCGCCGCTGATCCGCACCGCGTTGAGACCCTCGCGGTATTCGAGCCCGTCGACCGTCACCTCGCGCGGGCGGTATTCGGCGAGGCGGGTCAGCACGGGCGCTGCGCTGTGGATGGCGTTCTCGCCGATCCAGGCCCGTGCCGAGTGCGCGCGCACCCCGCTCGTGCGCACGACCGCGCGCAGGGTGCCGTTGCAGCCGCCCTCGACCTCGCCGTTCGAGGGCTCGCCGAGGATCGCGAAGTCGGCCTGGAACAGATCAGGCCGGTGATCGGCGAGCAGCTTGAGACCGTTGCGGGCGGCCTCGACCTCCTCGTTGTCGTACCACATCCAGGTGATGTCGACGATCGGCGCGGTGAGCGAGGCTGCGAGCTTGAGCTGCACGGCGAGGCCGGCCTTCATGTCGACCGTGCCGCGCCCCCAGATCAGCGCTTCCCCGTCGATCTCCACGTCGCGCGTGGGCACGTTCTCGTTGATGGGGACCGTGTCGATGTGCCCGGCGATGGCCACGCGCTGCGCACGACCCAGATTCGTGCGGGCGACGATGGTGTTGCCGTCGCGGAGCACCTCGAGGTGGCCGAAGGCGCGCACCGCCTCCTCGATGAGATCGGCGAGGGGCTTCTCCTCCCCCGAGACGCTGGGGATGTCGCAGATCGCGCGGGTGATGTCCGCCGCGGAGGCGGTGAGATCGAGCGGCATGGTCACTACCCTAGCGCCGCGTCATGAGGGCGAAGCCGGAGGCGGCCTCGCGGCGACGCCGCGGAAGCCCGGGAGCGGCGGAGACGGTAGCGTGGAGGCATGACCGACGCGCGCATCATCACCGGCTCCGGCCTGACCACCATCGCCGCCGACGGCACCGTCCTGGACGCCTGGTTCGCCGAGATCGTCGAGGGTGCGCGGGGCGACGGGGCAGTCGGGGACGGCGCCCGCGACGCGCTCGCGGGGCCCGACGAGCGGCGCAACGTCACCGTCGAGACCGTGCAGCTGTCGATCGACCTCGATGCGGCCCCGACGTCCACCGCCGACGTCTATCTGCGCCTGCACGCGCTCTCGCATCTGCTGGTGCGCCCCAACGAGGTGAACCTCGACGGCATCTTCGGGCACCT
>JAFDWK010000016.1:23086-28602 GCA_018268515.1 Actinomycetota bacterium | reverse complement strand
GCAGGGATCCAGATCTCCGGTGTCGACAAGTTCCCGCGGCTCACCGACTACGTGCTGCCCGAGGGCGTGCGCATCGCCGACGCCTCCCGGGTGCGCCTGGGCGCGCACCTGGCCCCCGGCACCACGGTCATGCACGAGGGCTTCGTGAACTACAACGCCGGCACCCTGGGCGCCTCCATGGTCGAGGGCCGGATCTCGCAGGGCGTCGTCGTCGGCGACGGATCCGACATCGGCGGTGGATCCTCGATCATGGGCACCCTCTCCGGCGGCGGCACGCACCGCGTCTCGATCGGCGCACGCACCCTGCTCGGCGCCAACGCGGGGATCGGCATCTCCCTGGGCGACGACTGCATCGTCGAGGCCGGGCTGTACGTCACCGCGGGCACGAAGATCGTGCTCGCCGACGGCGCCCCGCTGGCCGATGGCGGGCGTCCGGTCGTCAAGGGCGCGGACCTCAGCGGCGAGAACGGGATCCTGTTCCGCCGCAACTCGCTCTCCGGGGCCGTCGAGGCCGTGCGCCGCGCCGGCGTCGGCGTCACGCTCAACGAGGCGCTGCACGCCTGACGCCCGGGGCCCGAGGCTCTCGCGCGGCTAGGAGCGCAGGGATCCGATCGCGAGGCCGAGGACGCGCCGGCGCTGCTCCTCATCGTCATAGGCGACCGCGCTGACGCCGGCGATGAGCTTGACGATGTCGGCGATGACGAGATCCGGCTTGACCGCGCCGTCCTGCTGGGCGCGCCGCAGCAGCGGCTCCCCCGCCCCCATCATCACGCCGCGGCACTCCGCGAACACCGAGGACTCCCGGTTCAGTCCGTCCAGCAGCACGTGCTTGGTGCCGACGTACTCCACGAAGCGGTCCAGCCACGCCTCGAGCGCGGGCCAGGGCTCGAGATCCGTCACCTCGTCGGCGGCATCGGCGAGAGCCGCGACCTCGCGCAGGTAGAGCGTCTCGATCAGGTCGTCCCTGGTCGGGAAGTTGCGGTAGAGCGTGCCGATGCCCACGCCGGCACGACGGGCGATGTCCTCGAGCGAGGCGTCGGACCCGTCCTCGGCGAACGCCTCGCGTCCCGCGGCCACGAGCGCGTCGAAGTTCCGCGCCGCATCGGCACGGCGCGGTCGCCGTTCCTGAAGCGTCGCCGTCGCCCGGTTGTCGCCACCCATCGCACCGTCCTCCGAGAAAGTCTCCGAAGACCCCTTGCTAAACGGAGGGACCCTCCGCTAATCTCAATCCGGAGGGATCCTCCGTTCGGAGGTCTCCTCCCACTTTACCCCTCTTCTCCAGGCTCCGGAAGGGAACTCATGTCCCGCTCATCCACCTCGATCCTGGTCGCGATCGCCGTCGCGGTCTCCTCCATCGCTCTTCTGCAGAACCTCGTCATCCCCCTGGTCCCGCTCGTGCAGGCCGAGTTCGGCGTCACGGCCGACGCGGCCAGCTGGACCATGACCGCATGGCTGATCGCCGCCGCGGTCGCCACGCCCACCCTCGGCCGGATCGGCGATCTGCGCGGCCGGCGCACCACATTCCTCGTCACGCTCGGCGTCACCGCGGCCGGCGATGTGCTGGCCGCCGCCGCGCCGACGCTCGAGGTGCTCATCGTGGCCCGCGTGCTGCAGGGCATCGGCGGGGCGCTCTTCCCCCTCGCCTACGGCCTGCTGCGCGACGCCCTCCCCCGTGAGCGCGTCACCGGCGCGATCGGCGTGGTGAGCGCGGTGATCGGCATCGGCGGCGCGGCGGGCACCGTGCTCGCCGGCCCCCTCGCCGACCTCGTCGGCTGGCGCGGCACGTTCGCCGTGCCGTTCCTGGTGGCCGCCCTCGGCGCCTTCCTCACCCTCGCCGTGGTCCGCGACAGCGGCACCCGCGCCCGCGGCCGCGTGAACACCCGCTCCTCCGTGCTGCTGTCGGCCTGGCTCGTGGCGCTGCTCGTGCCGCTCAGCACCGGCGCCCGCTGGGGCTGGACCTCCCCCGCCGTGCTCGCCCTGTTCGGCATCGCGGTGCTCGCCTTCGCCGCCTGGATCATCTCCGAGCTCCGATCCGCGGAGCCGCTCGTGGACCTGCGGCTGCTGGCCTCGCCCGCGATCTGGCCGGTGAACGCCGCCTCACTGCTGATCGGGGCCGGGGTGTTCGCGTTCTGGGGCTACCTGCCGCAGTTCCTCGAGCTGTCGGCCTCCGCGGGCGGCAGCGGACTCACCGTGCGGGATGCCGGGCTCATGCTCGTCCCGATGCTCATCGGCATGAGCGGCGTGGGCTTCGCGACCGGCGCGCTGAACCGCGTCCTGTCGCTGCGCACGCTGCTCGTGATCGGCTCCCTGCTGATGGGCGCATCCGGCGTGGCCGCCGCGCTCGCCCACTCCGCCCCATGGCAGCTCGCCGTCGCCGGCGCCGGGTTCGGCATCGGCTGCGGCCTCGCCTACGCCGCGTCCGCCGGCATCGTCGTGCAGAGCGTGCCCGCCGCCGTCACCGGCGTCGCGACCGGCGTGAACGCCAACCTGCGCACGATCGGATCCGCGATCGGCTCGGCCGCGACCGGCGCGATCGTGTTCGGCGCCGCCCCGCACGGCACCGGATCCGGCTTCGCCACGGCCTGGATGCTCGTCGCGATCGCCACGCTCCTCGCCGGCGCGATCGTGTGGGTCGTGCGCACCCGCCCCGCGGTCACCACCTCGGCGGCCGCGCTCCCCGAGCTCGTCGACGCCTGAACCGGGCACCGGAGGATCCGGGATAGAATGGATCCGATGTCGGATCATCCGGCATTCGTCGCCATCCCGGATCCTCTGGATTCTGTCCCCTGGAAGCGGAGCTCTGCTCCCCCTCGTGATCCGGTTCTCGAGCGGCGACCTCTCGCGTCGAACAGACGCCCGTATGCGACCGGCATGTCCGGTCACGGAGAATCCATGCCCTCCTTCCTCGACCTCGGCGTGCCCGCCGAGCTCGCCGCCGTGCTCACCGCCAACGGCAAGACCGAAGCCTTCCCCATCCAGCAGGGCACCCTGCCCGACTCCCTCGCCGGCCGCGATCTGCTCGGCCGGGGCCGCACCGGCAGCGGCAAGACGCTGGCCTTCGCGATCCCCCTGGTGGCGCGCCTCACCGGCGCGAAAGCCCGCCCGCAGCACCCGCGCGGCCTCGTGCTCGCACCGACCCGGGAGCTCGCCTCGCAGATCGCCGCGACCATCGCACCGCTGGCCAAGGCCGCGCACCTGCGCGTGACCACGGTCTTCGGCGGCGTCAGCCAGCGCCCCCAGGAGGAGGCGCTGCGCCGCGGCGTCGACATCGTGGTGGCCTGCCCCGGCCGCCTCGAAGACCTCATGAAGCAGGGCGTCGTGCGTCTCGACGAGGTGCGGATCACCGTGCTCGACGAGGCCGACCACATGGCCGATCTCGGCTTCCTGCCCGGGGTGACGCGCATCCTGAACGCGACGCCGAAGGACGGCCAGCGCCTGCTGTTCAGCGCCACGCTCGACAACGGCATCGACGTGCTCGCCCGGCGCTTCCTGCCGAACCCGGTCAGCCACGAGGTCGACGAGGCGAGCGTGCCCGTCGGCGAGATGACCCACCGCGTGCTCGAGGTCGCCGATGCCGATGCGAAGAAGGCGCTCGTGCAGACCCTCGCGGCAGGCCTCGGGCGCCGGATCCTGTTCACCCGCACCAAGCACCAGGCCAAGAAGCTGGCCAAGGTGCTCACCACGGCCGGCATCCCGGCCGTGGACCTGCACGGCAACCTGTCCCAGGGCGCCCGCGAGCGCAACCTGGCCGCGTTCTCGGGCGATCCCGCCGACGGCGGCGTGCGCGTGCTCGTGGCGACCGATGTGGCCGCGCGCGGCGTGCATGTGGATGACGTCGACCTCGTCGTGCACGTGGATCCGCCGGCAGAGCACAAGGCATACCTGCACCGCTCCGGCCGTACCGCCCGTGCGGGCGCGGCGGGCACCGTCGTCACCGTGCTGACGCCCGAGCAGCGCCGCGACGTGAAGGATCTGCTGCGCAAGGCGAAGATTTCGGCCGACTTCGAACAGGTCTCCGCATCCTCCCCGGCCGTGGCCGAGCTCGTCGGCGAGACCGCCGCGTACGTGAAGCCCGCGCCGAAGCCGGCGCAGCAGCAGCCCGCGAAGAAGAAGCCGGCCGCAGGCGCCCAGGGCCCGCAGCGCCAGGGCCAGGGCCGTGCCGGTCAGAGCCGTGCCGGTCAGGGTCGCTCGCAGAGCCCGCGCCAGGGTCAGGGCCAGCGCTCGATGCAGACGATCGGAGACGCGGTGCGCGCCTCCGGATCCGGCGACGTCGCGGCTCCCGCCCCCGCCCGCCGGCGTCGCCGCCGCTCCTCGCGCCCGCAGGGCACGCCGACCGCGCGCTGAAGGACGGGATGAGCCCTGTGTCCCGGTCGGACTTCCCGTTCCGACCGGGACACGCGCCGTTCCGGACCGGGACGAGCCGCTTCTAGCGTCGATGCGTCGGCTCCCGCCGACCGCGCAGCCGTTGGAGGCCCACCATGCTCGTCCGCCGTCTTGCCCTCGTCTGGCTCTGCATCCTGATCCCGATGTCCGCCGCCGGACTGTCCGGCGGACCGGATGGGCTGGTGCCACACGTGTTGTTCCACCTCCTCTACATCCCGCTCGTCCTGCTCACGATGTGGCCGATCGTGCGGCTGCGCGCGACCGCCCGGGGCGTCGTCCGGGTGCTGGCCACGATCGTCGCCGCGGTCTATCCGCTCGCGGCGATCGGCCAGATCGGCGAGACCGTCGTCGCGATCGCGCACGGCGGCCTGCACCCCACCGCGGAGGTCTTCGACGAACCCGCCCATATGGCGTTCGCCGGAGTCGGCGGCCTGGCGCTGTTCCTGACGCTGTTCCTCATGTCGGCGCTGAGCATCGTCGCCGGGATCCGGCTGCTGCGCGCCGGCGACCGCGCAGGCTGGCTCGCGCTCGCACCCGGCATCGTGTTCCCCCTGGAGATGATCGTCGCCGTCGCCGGATTCATCCCCTCGCGCTCGATGGTCGGCACGACTCTGTGCGCCCTCGTCGTCGGGATCCTCGCCCTGCGGACCGGCGCTGGGACATCCGCCCTCGTGTCCCGGGACGCCGCATCCGTATGATCGGGCCATGAGCAGCCCAGCCGCACCGCGGCTACGCGCCGACGACATCCGCGAACGGGCGATCCGTGCCGCCGTCGCGGGCTACGGAGCCACCGTGCTGATCGTCGCGGTCGCACTGTGGATCGTGCAGCTCGACGGGATCGAGACGCCGTGCACCGTACCGCACTGCTCCTGGCCGCGGCTCTCCGAGGAGGGCTTCGCCGCTCTGGGCTCGCTCGGTCTGCGCACCGCCGCGTGGACCGGCTTCGCCATCGCGGTCTCGGTACTGTGCATCGTCGTCCCCTTCGGGCTCGGCGTGATCGTCGCCCGAACCGCATCCGCGCCGCCGCTGCTGCCCGTCGTGTGGTTCACGATGGCGCTCGGCGCCGTCTCATCGGTTCTCCCCGGTCCGCTCGGCCAGCTGCTGCGGCTGATCGCCCTGGCCGCGTGGTTCAC